>NZ_JBGQOM010000002.1:0-647736 GCF_052119645.1 Flavobacterium sp. W21_SRS_FM6 | reverse complement strand
AAATCTCGTTTCCCGCTCCAAATTCAATCAGTTAATAGATTTAACAGCAATTATCTGCATTGTGCGACCCCAAGGGGGGCGACAACGCGTTTGGCATTCACAAATCTCGTTTCCCGCTCCAAATTCAATCAGGTAATAGATTTAACAGCAATTATCTGCATTGTGCGACCCCAAGGGGTGCGACTTCGCGCTTGGCGTTTGCAAATCTCGTCCTAACTCAAAAATGTAACCCGCTAGAATTTTTATGCGCGACAAACAGTGTGCATTCACAACTATGTGAATGATGGGATCAAATGCTAGGGAACTCATTCTTACTGGGGCATTGAGCATCATTTTCGCAGCCGACTTATGGCACATGAATATTGTCTGGTTCTTTTGCATATTTATTCGCGAATTTAAATGCCCCAAAATGAATCAATTTCCACCTAATCCAATTTTTCTTTTGATAATTCTTTTATTTTATTACTGAATATGTGATTCAAATGCACTTGTTTGGTGAGTATAATCCGCAGGCTTTGCAAGTTTGTTGGGTGTATCTGCTAAATTTCTGTATAACTATGCATTTTTCGCCATTCAAATGCTCAAGTAGCGACTGTTTATAAACAAGATTACGGCATAGTTCATGCTTCATGTTTTTAACTTTATACGCCCCAAATATATGTTCCAACTCTAAGAGAAAATAAATGATATTTAACAATAAATTGCTTTTCAATTATTCGGCGATTGCCTTGGCTGTATCGTCAACAATATTGCCCGCCGCACATGTGCAGGCGCAATCTGTTGATAAGGAAATTGAAACTATCGAAATCACTGCGACGCGTCGCTCAGGAACAGTGCAGGATGCGCCGCTTAACATAACAGCATTAAATGCCGATGTGTTGTCAGAGCAAAATATTGGAAATTTAGAAGATGTAGCTCGTTGGGTACCAGGTTTAACGGTAACAGATCAAGGGGGTCGTAGCGATTCGCCTATTATTGTTCGTGGTCTAAATACTAACTCTTCTGGTCCCAGTTCAGACGGTGGTACCGTTGCGACTTATTTGGGCGAAATACCTTTATTTATTAATATGCGTCTAAATGACATTGAGCGTGTGGAAGTGCTTATTGGTCCCCAGGGTACTCTTTATGGTGCTGGAACCCTTGGTGGTGCCATTCGTTATATCCCTAAAAAAGTTGAATTAGATATTACTGAAGGCCAAATATATGGGGATGTATTTTCATTAAATGAAAGTGATAGTTTAGGCGGGGAAGGCGGCTTTGTTTTTAATTCACCCTTGGTGGAAGGTGAGCTTGGTTTACGTGTGTCACTTAACAAGTTCAAAGATCCTGGCTTTATCGATTATAACTATGTGGTCAGAGAAGGTGGTGTATCTCTTCCTGATCCTGATTGGTCAAATCAATCAGATATCGATGATAACTTGCGCCAAGTAAAAGATGCGAATGGAGAAGACACTCTAACTGGACGTGCCGCTTTACGGTGGCAGCCAAATGAAAAATTTGACGCAACCTTAACTTACTTTTATCAAAAACAAGATGTTGAAGGGCGTTCTATCGTTCATTACAACGCCTTGGCTGCTGAAAACCCGCTAGGCGCCTTGATAGGCAAATATGAGTCTTCCTATAGGTATGAAGAGCCTCGTGAAAAGACAGATTCTTTATTGAGTTTAGAAATGACCGCTGATTTAGGTTATGCCGAGCTCGTTTCTGCTACCGGTCAATCCCATTACAAAGCAGATGGGCAGCGCGACCAAAGTGATTTGTTGATTCGATTAGCATATAGCTATGAAGAGTTTCCCGCATTTTCGTCTTACACTCGTGAGCTTGATGAAGCTGATATATTTACTCAAGAAGTCCGTTTAGTGTCAAAAGGTGATTCTGCCCTGTCTTGGATTTTTGGGGCTTATTACTACAATGTTGACTCTGAAGGCAGCAGTAAAGAATTCACTCCAGGTTTTGATCAATATGCGGTAGATGTATGGGAAACAGGTGGAAACTATCGCCCTGATTCTCTTGAGTATTATTCAGTTGATTTTATTGAGTCGACTGAAAAAGCGTTGTTTGGTGAGCTAAGCTACGAGTTCTCTGACAAGTTGAATGTAACAATTGGCGCGCGGTTTTATCAATATGACGTTGAAATTATGTCAGATGTCGATTTTCCGCTGCTTTACACGTCAATCGTCCCCGAAGAGGAAGACGGCGATTTTCGTAGCGCAGATGAAACCATTCTTAACTTATTGCAGGTAAAAGACGATGATAGTGGCAATTTGCTTAAGTTTAATGCGAGTTACCAATTTTCTAAAGATGTCCTCGTTTATACTACTATCAGTGAAGGTTTCCGAATAGGCGGCGCAAACAGTGTGGGGGCTTGTGATCCAACAGTACCTGAAGATCAGCAACAAGTTTGTGCCTTACCTTTTGAGCAAACATATGACGCAGATACAACGACAAACTATGAGCTTGGATTTAAAAGTACCTGGTTAAAGAATAAGCTTCATTTTAATGCCGCCTTGTTTAACGTAGATTGGGAAGATGCTCAGGTTGCAGGCGCAACCCTGAATGGTTCGCAACCTATCACCACAAATGCGGGCAAGGCAACCGCCAAGGGAGTCGAAATTTCAAGCCGTGCCATTATCAGTGATGAGTTAACCGCTTATGCAACCTACTCGTTTACTAGGGCTGAATTATCTGAGGATGTATTGGGTTTGTTTGGTGATGGAGATGGAGACGGGGCGGCTGATGGGGATGGTGATATCGACGCGCTGAGTGGCGACCGTTTACCTGGTTCACCTGAGCATCAGTTTTCATTTGGGCTGAAATATTCCACTGAGATATTAAATGGTAAATTATTGGATGTTATTTACGGTCTAACAGCACAAAGCGATATCATCACCCAAATTGGAAATCGCGAAAGTGGTGAGTCATTGGATGGTTACACACTAAGTAATATCAGTGCTTCAATCTCTGAAAATGATTGGTCTGTCACTTTGTATATTGACAACTTATTTGATGAATATGCCTATACTTCCGCTCGATCAAATCTTGGTGATATCGGGTTAGCTGTTCCACCTGATGTTGACTCAAATAGAGTGGATATATTACGTGGTTATGGGCATTTTTTATTAAGCCCACGGAAGGTCGGTTTGAAATTTACTTACAACTTTGAATTGTAAGGAAAAAGATTAAACGCTTAAATAGGGGCACTGGCAGTGCCCCTATTTTTTGGAAAATATGAATACGATAAAACAACTGCATCGCTTAGCACAAGAGGCTATCAATCACCGAGATTATGTAAAAGGGCATCGCTATTGCGTGGAGATCATTCAGCAAAATCCACAACACGGGGATAGTTACTTTTTGTTGGCAATGATCAATGTGGAATTAGGACAGATCAATAAAGCCATTCAACTTATCCAAAAAGCATTAGAATACAGTGCAAGTATCGAATATTACGCTCACTTATGTAAGTGTTACGCTTTACAAGGAAATATGTCTCAAGCGCTAGCAAGTATCAGTCATGTTACGATTGATCAAGTCAGCGACCCTCTGACACTTGATACACTTGGTGTGGCTCTCAGTCGAGTCGGTGCGCACCAGAAGGCGCTGGCTTTTTTTGAAAAGGCCATGTCACTAAATCCAAACAACGCGGCATTCTTTTATAACTATGGAGTGTCGAGTAAATTTGCAGGTTTGTTTACCCAGGCACGCCAAGCATTTGAAACAGCAATCCGCCTAAAACCAGATCATTACCAAGCGCACTTTGCGTTATCTGACTTAGGTAAGGTATCTCAAGACGATAACCACATCGAACGTTTAGAGAAACTACTAGCAATATCATCTGAGCCTGATGGGGTGTTGCATTTAGGTCATGCATTAGCAAAAGAGTATGAAGCGCTGGGACAGCATCAAAAAGCGTTTGCTATGCTGCAGAAATCCAAGTCAACGAAACTATCAAGTATTGATTATCAGTTTTCTCAGGATGTCGAGCTATTCGCCAAGTCTCGTTTACTCATTGAAAATACGAATAATACAATACATGGTTGTGACGCTAATGCGCCAATTTTTGTAATGGGCATGCCTCGATCAGGGACGACACTGGTTGAACGCATACTGAGCAATCATAGTCATGTTGATTCCTGCGGCGAATTACAAGATTTTGGAATAGCTGTGAAAGAGTTAACTCGAACTTCTTCAGTCAAGGTGCTGGATGTCGAAACATTGAGTGCGAGTAAGCATATTGATATGCGAGCTTTGGGGCAGCGTTATATGCAAAAAACGGCAGCGATAAGAGGGACGGCCCCACGCTTTGTGGATAAACTGCCCTTTAATTTTTTTTATATCGGATTGATCAAACAAGCTTTGCCTAACGCAAAAATTATACTATTACAGCGTAACCCCATGGATACCTGTATTGGAAATTTTCGTCAGCTTTTTACGATTAACAGCCCTTATTATGCGTATGCCTTCGACCTACTTACTATTGGTCGTTTTTATGCCGAGTTCTATCGGCTAGGACAGTATTGGCAAACTCAGCATTCAAATAACGTTTTATTCCTAAATTACGAACAGCTAGTACAAGAGCCAGAACAGCAAATTAGGCAACTTTTGCAGTTTTGCGAACTTGATTGGCAAGAACAGTGTTTACACGTTGAAACTAACCAAGCGCCCGTTTCAACCGCAAGTAAAGTACAAGTGCGTGACCCTATCAATACCTCCTCTATTGGCCGTTGGCGCAAATACGGTGCTGCGACCTCCGCTTTACAGCAATTTTTTGATGAACAAAATATTCCGTATTAATTTGCATCGCTAAAATCCATTTGTAACTTAAGGCAGGAAGAGGCAAACTTGCCACTGGTCAAACCAGGTGGCAATTTAATGAATATAAGAAACCCGTTGCGCGCGTTTGTGAATAAAGTAAATCAGTACCCGCGCTGGCTAAGCGCTTTTTTGATGACGAAAGTTTTTCGCTATAAAGTAAAACTTGCAGGGACTACTGGTATCGAAGTTATTTACACCGACGGAAAAACAGCAACTTATCGACAAAAAAATTATCGAAAGGCGCAAAACCACATAGGCAGTGTGCATGCTGCAGCTATGGCCTTGTTGGCTGAGTCGTGTACGGGTTTTATTGTCGGCATCAATTTACCGGGTGATAAATTGCCGCTAATTAAAAGCATGAATTTGAATTATGTTAAAAGAGCAACGGGCGATATGACTGCGGTAGCCACCTTAACGGATGAGCAAATTCAATTGATGC
The DNA here is from genome assembly GCF_052119645.1 of Flavobacterium sp. W21_SRS_FM6. Lineage (NCBI taxonomy): Bacteria > Pseudomonadati > Bacteroidota > Flavobacteriia > Flavobacteriales > Flavobacteriaceae > Flavobacterium > Flavobacterium sp. W21_SRS_FM6. The sequence continues at coordinate 642,482 of NZ_JBGQOM010000002.1, read as the reverse complement.
AAACTACTGAAAAAGGCGAAATCAATGTTCAGGTGGTGGTCACCGATGCAACAGGCATCGAGCCTTTACTATGTGAAATGATCTGGGCCTGGGTACCTAAAAAAGCAAGACGAGCAAGTGAGTAAGCGGCATGTCACTCCCTATTGTTGAAGGAAATGTGTAGTTAACTGGCTTCACTTACTGCGGTAGCTTGCTTGGGAAACGCTAACAAGGCTAGCTCGGCAACCTCACGTAATCGTTGCGCACAAGAGCCGTTAGTTGCTTGAATAGTCATACCTTGCATCACGGTGCCTAAATAGCGGGAAAGCGCTGCTGGGTCTGCATCATAAGGCAGATCACCGGCTCTCTGTGCTTTTACAAACCGAGCGGTAATTTTGGCTTCGCTGTCTAGGCGTTTTGCAATCAAGGCTTCTTTGATTGACTCAGCTGCCTCACTACAAGACAAGGCTCCTTGCACAATAACACACCCTTGTGGGTGGCTATCGTCGGCTAAACTGTCAGCCGCGCTGAGTAACATATATTCGGCCACTTCGTAAGCGGTGGGTTTTTCTAAGGCAGGTAAGAAAAACGAACAGGGACGATTTTCGTAAAACTCTATCGCTTTTAAAAAAAGTTGTTCCTTATTACCATAAGTCGCATACAAGCTAGGTTTGTTAATCCCCATCGCTTCCGTTAAATCAGATAAAGAAGTACCGTCATAGCCTTTGCGCCAAAACACATTTAGTGCCTTTTCTAGGGCTACCTCACTGTCGAAGGCCTTGGGTCTTCCTACCGAATTCGCACACGAACTTGCCATGCTCCGCTTACCTCACTTGTTTTTGTTAACGCATTGTAAATATAGCTTCAGCACTTGTCTAGTAAGACTAATATACTGATTAGTACAATAATTGGTCTATCAAATAGTTCATAAGTTCAATTCGATTTCTACTCACTTCTGACCGCTTTATTTCACATCTACCTTAGGAATAGATTTATTTACCAGTCAGTACAAAATTAAGTTGACTGTGTTGCGTTTCGATATATATTGTACCGCATGGTACATAAGTTGTGCTACTAAAGTTTTTATCAAATATAAAAGTGCGGATAGCGGAGAAAAAGACAATGAGGATTACACAAATATTCAAGGCACTCGCTTTAGGGGCTGTTGCGTCAGTAGTCTTAATGGCGTGTGACGAAGACCAACGTCAGGCACAAAGTCAAGGGCAAGGTCTTCCTCAGGTTACGGTTGCTAAGGTAATAAATGAACGGATTACTGAGTGGGATGAATTTACTGGACGCTTGCAGGCTCCACAGACCGTGGAACTGATCCCAAGGGTCTCGGGCTATATTGATTCTGTGGTATTTAACGAAGGGGCCTTAGTTAAAGCAGGGCAATTGCTGTTTATTATTGATGATCGCGCTTTTAAAGCCGAGGTTGCTCGTTTAAAAGCGGAATTAAGCAGTGCGACAACCGCCGCAGAATTGGCCAAGTCTAATTTTATTCGTGGCCAGCAGTTGTCAGCTCAAAAAGCCATGTCGGCGGAGCTATTAGACAGTCGCCGCGCGGCACAACTACAGGCACAAGCTACAGTAGCCTCAGTACAAGCGGCGTTAACTCGCGCCGAACTAGACTTGTCTTACAGCAAAATCACCGCACCAATCAGTGGTCGGGTCTCTTATGCAAATATCACAGCGGGCAATTTTGTCACTGCAGGAGTGAGTCAGTTAACGCATATTGTGTCTACTGAGCACATGCACGCTTATTTTGATATTGATGAACAAACGTATTTGAAATACGCCCAACTGACCAATAGCGGACAGCGTGCTGATGCGCGGGACGAAAAAGCGAATCCCGTTTATATGGCACTCGCTAACGAAACAGATTATAGCCACATTGGCCAAGTCGATTTTGTCGATAACCGAGTGAATCAACAAACCGGCACTATTCGAGTCAGAGCGAGCTTTCCTAATACAGACCACCAATTAATTCCGGGTTTGTTTGCTCATTTAAAACTGGTTGGTAGTAAGTCTTACCACGGTATTTTGATTGATGAAAAAGCCATAGGAACTGATTTAAACAACAAGTTTGTACTTGTGCTGAATAACAATACCTTGGAATACCGTCCCGTTACCCTTGGCGACAAGCTTAATGGATTGCGTATCGTGACGGGTGGGCTGTCTGCAGATGATAAAATTGTGGTCAATGGCCTGCAACGAGTTCGTCCTAATATGCAAATTGAACCCAAACTGGTTGAGATGAGCAAACCCGAAATCGTAAACGACATTCGCAATGCACAACTGCTGCTAGACCAAACTCAAACCGAGCTTGCGGCTAACGCTGATGATTCAGTGACACGAAGCTAATAGGAAAACCCATGTTATCTCAATTTTTTATAAGGCGGCCAATCTTTGCGGCTGTCCTCTCCTTGCTGTTTTTTATTGCAGGCGCTATTGCTGTATGGCAATTACCGATTACTGAATATCCAGAAGTCGTGCCGCCTACGGTGGTGGTAACCGCCAATTATCCCGGCGCTAACCCTAAGGTTATTGCTGAAACAGTTGCTTCGCCCTTAGAGCAAGAAATCAATGGTGTAGAAGACATGCTGTATATGTCGTCTCAAGCGACCTCAGATGGGCGTATGACCTTAACGGTTACCTTTGCCATCGGCACTGATGTCAACCGCGCACAATCTCAGGTGCAAAGTCGGGTCGATCGCGCTAAACCTCGTTTGCCACAAGAAGTTCAGCGCTTAGGCGTCGTCACAGAAAAGTCATCACCGGATTTAACTATGGTGGTGCATTTAACCTCTCCCGATGAGCGCTACGACAGGCTATATCTGTCTAATTATGCTGCCCTGAATGTTAAAGACGAATTGGCTCGAATCGAAGGGGTAGGTGCGGTACGTTTATTTGGTGCCGGCGAATACAGTATGCGTGTGTGGCTCGATCCCAATAAAGTATCAGCATTGGGCCTATCGCCAAGCCAAATTACCGCCGCTATTCGAGAGCAAAATCAACAAGCCGCCGCTGGGAGTTTAGGTGCCCAACCCAGTGGCGAAGCGGATTTTCAATTGCTCATTAATGTGAAAGGACGACTTAGTAGCGTAGAAGAATTTGAAAATATCATCATTAAGGTGGGAGCGCGCGGCGAAGTCACTCGTTTAAAAGATGTTGCTCGTGTTGAATTAGGCGCATCAACATACGCCTTACGTTCCATGTTAGATAACAAATACGCCGTGGCTTTACCGGTTTTTCAAGCGTCTGGCTCAAACGCCATTCAAATATCTGACGATGTCAGAGCTAAAATGGCTGAACTTGCCACTTCTTTTCCTGATGGCTTAGCGTATGACATCGTTTACGACCCAACCGTATTTGTACGTGGCTCTATTGATGCGGTGATTAAAACCTTATTTGAAGCTATTTTGCTGGTGGTATTGGTTGTTGTGCTGTTTTTACAAACCTGGCGCGCTTCGATAATTCCATTAGTGGCGGTACCTGTTTCATTGGTAGGCACTTTTGCGTTTATGCATTTACTCGGTTTTTCCTTAAACGCACTATCACTTTTTGGTTTGGTTTTAGCCATTGGCATTGTTGTGGATGATGCCATCGTGGTGGTTGAAAATGTTGAACGTAACATTGCTGATGGTTTGAGCCCTGTTGCGGCAACACAAAAAGCCATGAAAGAAGTTACCGGTCCAATCGTAGCAACTACATTGGTGCTGGCTGCTGTGTTTATACCTACGGCTTTTATGTCGGGTTTAACCGGTCAATTCTATAAACAATTCGCTTTAACGATCACTATCTCTACGTTTATCTCAGCCTTAAACTCACTTACGCTGAGTCCTGCTTTGTCAGCGTTGTTATTGAAAGGCCATGGCGAGAAGAAAGATCGATTGACCCGCATTATGGATGCCCTGTTTGGTCGTTGGGTGTTCGCTCCCTTTAATCGCTTTTTTACTCGCTTATCTGATGGATACGGCTGGTTGGTGCGTAAAATTATTCGGTTTGGCGCAATTGTTGGCTTAGTCTATGTGGCATTATTGGCCCTAACAGGGCTGCAATTTGCAACAACACCCACCGGTTATGTGCCCGGTCAGGACAAACAATACCTTGTTGCTTTTGCTCAATTGCCTGATGCTTCTTCATTAGAACGTACTGAAGCGGTTATCAAGCAAATGTCTGATATCGCCTTAGCTCAGCCCGGTGTCGCGCACTCGGTCGCTTTTCCTGGTTTGAGTATCAATGGATTTACCAATAGTCCCAACAGCGGCATAGTATTTACCCCCTTAGATGACTTTAGCGCTAGACAAGATCCGTCGCTATCAGCCACTGCGATTGCGGCGTCCTTGAATCAAAAATTTGCTGCTATCGAAGGAGCTTTCATTGCTATTTTTCCACCACCGCCGGTACAAGGATTGGGCACCATAGGTGGCTTTAGATTGCAAATTCAAGATCGGGCAAACTACGGTTATGAAGAGCTTTACCAGGTCACCATGCAAGTCATGCAAAAAGCGTGGGCCAACCCTGCATTAGCCGGTGTTTTTTCAAGCTATCAAGTCAACGTTCCGCAGTTGGATCTGGATATTGATCGGACCAAAGCCAAACAACAGTCGGTATCGCTAGACGAGGTTTTTCAAACCTTACAAGCCTATATGGGCTCCGTGTATGTAAACGATTTTAATCAGTTTGGTCGTACCTATCAGGTGAATATGCAAGCCGATGAGCAATTTAGGCAAAGCGCAGAGCAAATCAGCCAGTTGAAAGTGCGTAGCCTTGAGGGGAAAATGATCCCACTTGGCTCTTTTATCAACGTGACTGATAGCGCAGGGCCCGATCGAGTGATGCATTATAACGGGTTTACCACCGCAGAGCTCAATGGTGGTCCCGCTCCGGGTTTTAGTAGTGGCGAAGCTCAGGCTGCGATTGAACAAATATTGGCTGAAACCCTACCTAATGGCATGACTTACGAGTGGACAGAGTTAACCTATCAGCAGATTTTAGCGGGTAATGCGGGCATGTTTATTTATCCCTTGGTTATCTTATTAGTATTTATGGTGCTCGCTGCCCAATATGAAAGCTTGAGCCTCCCCCTGGCAATCATTTTGATCATTCCTATGACCTTGTTGTCGGCCCTCAGTGGCGTGCTGATTTACGGTGGCGACAATAATATTTTTACGCAAATAGGGCTTATTGTGCTGGTGGGGCTCGCTACCAAAAATGCCATATTAATCGTGGAGTTTGCCAAAGAACTGCAGGATCACGGTATGCACGCCAAGCAAGCTATTTTAGAAGCAGGGCGTTTACGTTTACGCCCAATTTTAATGACTTCTATTGCCTTTATTATGGGGGTTGTCCCCATGGTTTTCTCAAGTGGGGCAGGAGCTGAGATGCGTCAAGCCATGGGCGTTGCGGTGTTTTCAGGCATGATTGGCGTTACATTGTTTGGACTTGTGTTAACCCCATTGTTTTATTATGTGTTGGCCAAGCGAGGGTCTCACTCCTCAACAACCAATTCGCCTACTCAGGAGGGTAATCATGTTTAAGGCCTATCGATTAAGCCTCGTAAGTTTAGCGATGGTTACCCTGCTAGGTTGTACAGTGGGTCCTGAGTACATAGCGCCTCAGCAAGTGGCAAATATCGAGTTAGACGCGCCCTATCAGCAAGCTGCACAAGCCACTACGTGGTGGCAAGCCTTTGATGATACTGAGTTAAACCGCTTAGTGGCATTGGCTCTCGAGCAAAATCGCAGTTTGCTCAAGGCGAGTGCGAATGTGGACAAAGCACGTGCTCTATTTAACGATGCGCAAAATAAAAGTTTACCGGTCGTCGGAGCAGAAGCGTCTTATCAAACCAGTAAAAATACTACGGTGTCCACTTTCGATGATAATACCATCAGCCGAGGTTGGGCCTTAGGTGGCAAAGTATCTTGGGATGTGGATTTATTTGGAAAAATTGAGCGCGCCACTCAAGCTGCTGCTGCAGAAGCAGACAATGCCGCCCTGTTATGGCACGACGCGCAAGTTGATATTATTAGTCAAGTCGCCTTGTCTTATGGTGAATACCGCAGTGCACAGAAACGCCTGTTAATTGCACAGCAAAACCTTGAAAACTTGCAGCAAACCCGGAATATCCTCAATGTAAGATTAAAGGCTGGTACGGCCTCAAACTTTGATTTAGCGCGTTTTGATAGCCAGTATTATGAAGTTAAAGCCACGGTTCCTCAGTTTCGCCAGACTCTACATGAGGCAGAAGCAACCCTATCTGCTCTATTGGGTTATGGTCCTGGTCAATTACACTTAAGTGAACAAACAGCCTTGCCTGAACTCAGTCAACCTGTTGCTGTTGATAGCAGTCATAATTATCTGCGCTATCGAGCTGATGTGGCAAGCGCAGAGCGAACATTGGCTGCACAAACCGCCAATATCGGAGTTGTGACGGCTGACTTGTATCCTAATTTATCGTTTTCAGGTTTCTTAGGATTCATATCAAGTCCAAATTTAGCCCTCAATAGCGGCTCAAAAGCCTGGTCTTTTGCGCCAACTGTGTCGTGGGTTGGCTCTGATATAGGCTCTGTTAAGGCGCAAATTAAAGCGGCAAACGCCAGCACTCAAATGGCCTTGGCTGATTTCGAGCAAGCGGTTCTTCAAGCGGTGAACGAAATACAGCTTTCTGTTGATACGTATAATTTAAGCCGCGAAAAGCAGTTATTCACCAATCAGCAACATAAATCCAGCATGCAAGCGATGATCATTGCACGGGTTCGTTATGAAGCAGGCAATGGGGAATTTTACGAGTTGCTGGATGCTGAACGCGAATGGTTGCGCAGTCGCGATCAACAAGCACAAATTCAACTGCAAAGTTTTGCGAGTTTAGTGGCAATTTATCGCGTTTTCGGTGGTGGTTTATTGCTAGATTCGTCTAAGGTGTGAGTCTTAGGTGCGTTATTTAAAAAAAATATTTTTTTATGACTAAATAAACTGAATTAAACGTTGACAGAATCTCGTTTTAAATTATAAAGCAAACCAAAGATCAATGATCTTCAACCTTGTGTATTTAACTTTATTTTGTGGGTGTTGTGATGACAAAACTTACTAGAGAAACTTTGCTTACTCGTGCTTTCAGTGACGCTAAAAATTATCCATACGGTTTTTCTCGTTCGGGTGATTTTTCAATCAGTGAAAGTAAAGCGTTAAGCCAATACGGCTGCCTGATAGCGGCCTTGGCTGACGGTCAAATCGCTCCTTCTACAGCAGAAGATGAAGCGTTTGTAGCCGCGATCCACGGTCAAAAAGCGCCTGAAACCTTAGCTGAAAAAGCATGGGTTAAATATCAGAAGCGGATAAACCGTCCCAAGATGGGCAGCATCTATGGTTCTCATCGCACCTCCTTAGGTGATGATGAAGATACGGTAGTTGAAGACAGTGATTTAGAAATCGAAATGGATGACTAAGTCTGGTTTAGCAAAACCTGCTATTTCATCCTATTTGTTGATTGAATTACCTTCTTTTTAGAATATATATCCTAATATATTGCTATATTGGGATATATATCTCACTTTTCGCCTTATTACTGTTTTATCTTCCTCCTCGCTCAAGTATAGTTTTCCCTCGTTGAGTTAGATTGTTATTAGTTTTTAAATTCGGGAGAGTTTCTGATGGAAATGATGTCAGGCGCCGCCATGGTTGTGCGGACGCTAAAAGATATAGGAGTTAAACATGTTTTCGGTTACCCAGGTGGTGCCGTATTAGATATCTATGATGCCTTATATGCTCAAACAGATGTCGAACATGTACTCGTCCGTCATGAACAAGCTGCGGCACATATGGCTGATGGCTATGCACGTTCAACCGGTCAGGTTGGTACGGTCTTAGTTACTTCAGGCCCAGGCGCAACAAACACTTTGACGGGCATTGCAACCGCGTACATGGATTCCATTCCTATGGTTATTCTGTCGGGGCAAGTACCTTCAATGCATATTGGTGAAGATGCGTTCCAAGAGACCGACATGGTGGGATGCTCACGCCCCATTGTGAAACACAGTTTTTTAGTGAAGCGTGCAGTGGATATTCCAGAAGCAATTGCTAAGGCCTATTACATCGCGAGCACGGGACGTCCCGGTCCTGTGGTAGTCGACTTACCCAAAGATATTGTTAACGTTCAAGATTCACATCCTTACGTGTTTCCTACCGATGTGACGATGCGTTCGTATAACCCAACGCTTAAAGGGCATAACAAACAAATTAAGAAAGCCGTGAGTACTTTGCTTGAAGCGAAGCGCCCGGTCATCTATGTAGGTGGCGGTACGATCATTGCTGAAGCCTGTGATCTTGTGACTAAAATTGCTGAAAAGCTACAGGCACCTGTAACCTCTACGTTGATGGGCCTAGGAGCCTTCTCCAGTGTTCACGAGCAATTTGTTGGTATGCTTGGTATGCACGGACGCTTAGAAGCGAACAAGGTCATGCACAACGCCGATTGTATTCTTGCCCTAGGTGCACGTTTTGACGACCGTGTGACCAACAATGTCGAAAAATTCTGTCCATATGCCACCATCATTCATGTAGACATTGATCCTGCTTCTATTTCGAAAACGGTAGCGGTGCATATTCCCGTGGTCGGCAGTGTCGACAAAGTCGCAGAACAATTACTTGAAAATATGGGCAAAGTCGACAGCAAAGCACAAAAAGCTAAGTTAGCTGATTGGTGGGAACAAATTGAACAATGGCGCAGCCGTGAATGTTTGGCCTATAAAAAAGATGACAAACTGATCAAACCGCAAGAAGTAATTGAAGCGTTGTACAAACATACCAATGGCGATGCTTATGTCAGCTCTGATGTGGGTCAACACCAAATGTTTGCAGCCTTGTATTATCCTTTTGCTAAACCTCGTCGCTGGATAAATTCAGGCGGTCTGGGCACCATGGGATTCGGTTTACCTGCTGCTATGGGCGTGCAAATGGCGCATCCAGAATCTACCTCTGTGGTAGTGACTGGTGATGGCAGTATTCAAATGAATATTCAAGAATTAGCCACGTGTTTGCAATACAACTTGCCTATCAAAATTATTTCTTTGAATAACCGTGCACTCGGTATGGTTAGACAATGGCAAGATATGATCTACAAAGGTCGGCATTCTCATTCTTACATGGACTCGATGCCTGACTTTATTAAGTTAGCTGAGGCCTATGGTCATGTCGGGATTCGGGTCACTGATCCTGCTGACTTAGATGATGCCATGGCACGTTGTTTTGCCATGAAAGATCGTTTGGTATTTATGGATATCGAAGTGGATCAAAATGAACACGTTTACCCCATGCAAATTAAATATGGTGCAATGGATGATATGAGACTTAGCAAAACGGAGCGTACCTAATGAAACGTATTTTATCAGTTTTGATGGAGAATGCTCCCGGGGCTTTATCACGTATCGTTGGGGTATTCTCGCAACGTGGCTATAACGTTGACTCTTTGTGCGTCGCGCCAACCGATGATAAAAGTTTGTCACGATTGACGATTACCACACAGGCCGACGATAAAGTGATTGAGCAAATTACCAAACAAGTTAACAAGCTCATCGATGTACTCAAGGTGGTTGAATTAACAGATGGTACTCATGTTGAACGTGAATTAATGTTGATCAAAGTGGCAACTCGTAGTGAGGTTGTGCGCTCTGAAATTCATCGTAATGTGGATATTTTTCGCGCTCAGATCGTTGATGTAGATAGCAATAATTACACCATTCAAGTGACGGGAACGAGTGATAAGCTTGACGCTTTTGCCCATACTTTAGGTCAAAGCACTGAAATTATCGAAGCGTCCCGTACGGGTATTTGTGGCTTAGCTCGCGGTGACAAGGCCTTGCGTCCTTAAATTGGAAGCTAAAGCACCAAACTAAAAAGGCGCCACTGTTGGCGCCTTTTTGCTATGGTATTTTTACGACCACACAAGCTCTCTGAAGTGCTTGCGGCACATTGATTCATAGCGGTCATTTCCACCCACTTCAACTTGTTCGCCTTCTTTGGCGGCTTGGCCATTTTCATCAATACGCACCACAAAATTGGCTTTTCGTCCACAGTGGCAAACTGTTTTAAGCTCAATTAACTTATCTGCCCAGGCTAACAGATAACGGCTACCTTCAAATGTTTCACCTAAAAAGTCAGTGCGAAGGCCATAGGCAAGCACCGGAATATCCAGCTCGTCAACCACGGCAATCAACTGCTGGACTTGTTGTTTATTAAGAAATTGTGCTTCGTCGATAAATAGACAATGAATGGGATTTTGATTGTGTAGTTCTTGTATTTCATCCCACAGTTGGGTCTGCGAGTTAAACAAATGGGCGGTGGCTTTTAAACCAATACGTGAGGCCACTTGACCTTCACCAAAGCGGTTATCAAGGGCTGCCGTATAAATTTCAGCGTTCATACCTCTTTCGGCATAGTTATAGGCAGATTGCAGCAGTGATGTCGATTTGCCCGCATTCATTGCTGAATAATAAAAGTAGAGTTGTGCCATAAGGTATCCAAAGTGTAAACGTTAGCCTGCCAGCAGGTTTGGTAATCAGTCTAAGCGGGATTGTTTTATTAGTTTAAAAAGCTCGAAATGGGGTTTTGCCACACAATTAAATCTTCATTTTTCATGGGCTTGGCAAAATAGTAACCTTGTAAAAAGTCAACGCCCATGGCCGCGAGTGCGATGGCTTGCTCTTTGGTTTCAACACCTTCGGCGACGGTAAGGCAGTTTAGCTCGCGAGCAATAAATAAGGTTGCGCGAATAATCGCATCGCCTTTACCTTCGATATTATCTACAAAAGCTTTATCAATTTTGACGTAGTTAACAGGCAACGTTTGTAACTGTGACAACGACGAATAACCCGTACCAAAGTCATCGATAGAAACATGAATATTGCGCGATTGAATCTGTTCTAACTGCGTGCGTATTTTCTTTTCGTTATCAACAAAAGTTGACTCTGTGATTTCTAAATGTAAACGTTCGGGCGGCAGACCACTACTGCGTAGAATATTATCTAACAAGCGGATAAAACCATCATCCATCAGTTGTATCACTGATACATTTACCGATACTGCAGCGGTTTGGTTAAACTGCCAGTGTTTAGCATCCATACAGGCTCTATTCAATACCCAAGCACCTATCTCTTTTATTAAGCCAGATTTTTCAGCTAAAGGAATAAAAATATCAGGACCAATAAATTTGCCATTAAAATTCCAGCGTAAGAGCGCTTCAAATGACCATGAGGTGTTTTCTTTGGCACACTGAATAGGTTGGTAACACAAGTACAATTCTTTTTTCTCTAAGGCGTGTTGTAGACCTTCAAGGATCAGTTGCGAGGCTTCAATTTTACCTTTTAATTCGGTCGAAAAAACGCGCGGTTTACGCTGCCCAGATTGCTTTTGTTCACACATGGTCAGGTCGGCTAATTGGATTAAATCTTCGGCACTTAAACTATGCACTGGCGCAAGAGCAATTCCGATTGATGCGGTAAGATAGAGCTCATTACCGCTGACAATGATAGGTTGAGCGATACTGGTCATCATGGCGCTCGCAATAGACATGGCAGTGCCTTGGTCACTGTAGGGCAGGGCAACTAAAAATTCGTCGCCGCCCCAACGTCCTGTGCGCTCTCGATCAGAAAAAGCCGACAGACGATTGGCTACTTCTATAAGCGTGTGGTCTCCGACCCGATGCCCCATGGTGTCGTTAATCTTTTTAAAGCCATCTAAGTCAATGAATAACAGCGCGACGGGATTGCCGCTGGCAACGGCTTTTTCGATTAAATTATCCAATTGCAATGTGAACGCTTTGCGGTTTTTTAGGCCGGTTAAGCTGTCTAAATTGCTCAGTTGGAATATCTTTTCGGTACGTTTTTGCACTTCCAATTCTAAGTTGTGATTGATTTCGTTAAGCTGCTTCGTTGCCTGCTTTAACTCAGTATTCACATTAGAAAATTGATTGCCTTTACTGGTGACTTCGTCACGAAGTGCTAAATTTTGATTTTTAGTGCGTATGGCCTCGCGCGTAAAACGCGCCGTTTTTAAACCGGTGATTGACATAATTACGCAAAAAACCAGCCCCAAAAAACCGAGTAGATTTCGATATTCCTCGTCGTCTAACACTCCTATGATGGAAAAGGGCAAAAGTAAAATAACCGAATAAACAAGTGCTAAATAACGGCCTCCTGCCAGCACTGAAGAGCCGCCCCCGGCCATAGCTGCAATGATGATAACAGTGGTTGAAAATTCAATGACGTCCATTTGCTGGTTAAACAGAATGACATAGCTACACCAGCCTAATGCGGTCAGCACACAACCGATAGAAAACCGCCAAATACCAGCAAGGCCATCCACCTCTGGTGCTTTTTCACACTGGCGATACCATAAAAATATGTCAAAAGAGCGCACTAAAATGATAAAAAACATCACGGCCCACCAAATGACTTTCTTATCAGCCGACACGTCAGTGATAAAGCCAAAAGCGAGAACCGAAATGGTGAGGATATTAGTCAACATACCCGAGATGCCATTGCTGTATAACAGCTTGGCTGAATCTATGTAGAGTAATTGATTGAGATTATGTTCGGTTTTGATCTCTCACTACCTTAACTTAACAGGGTCTACAACATTATGAGATGGCGGAGAGTGTAACTTTTAGCTCCGTTGTGACTCAAATTGTAACCAAATTTATCAATTAAGCTAGCAATTTTAGTTACGCAGTCCACGTTGGTGGACAGCCTGTTACGCTTAGTATGATGTAAAGCATTATAGCGAATTTGCTGTTAACCCAAAACTACCTCGCTTTTAACAGGCTTTTACATTGCTTATTAAAGATTGATGTCTGACGCCGGTCTAATTCAACCAATGACGACAAAACTCACCCTGGGCATCATAGCGTTCTGCTTGCGAGACCACGTTGAAATGTCTAGGACCGTTCGGAGATTTTATGCCTGCAATGTACTGCCAATTGCCTACGTTGCTGGCGAAATCAAAATCGATAAGCTGTTGTTCAAACCAAGCAGCGCCAAAACGCCAATCAATATTGAGCTCATTAATTAAATAGGAAGCCACATTTTGTCTTCCTCGGTTGCTCATAAAACCAGTCAGTAACAACTCACGCATGTTTGCGTCAATAAAGCGATTACCTGTTCGGCCGATGCACCAACTGTTGAATGTCTGCTGTTGATGAGGCTGTAGGGGCTGCGCTGACGTTTCAGCAACGCCCAAGTTTGTTTCGTCACGCTGTGCGGTAAAGGCAAAATAATCGCGCCACAATAATTCAAAAATCAACCAGTACGTGGAGTCATTTGCGCCGTGCCGGTCTTCGAACAGTTTAACCTGAGCATAAATGTATTTTGCTGATAAGCAGCCTGTCGCTAACCAGGGTGAAAACTTGCTTGAGTAGTCTTCGCCGAGCAACTGATTACGAGTTTGTTTATACGAGGCAATGGCCTTGGTCTGCCAGATGTAATGTTCGAGTCGCTTTTTTGCTTGCGATTCGCCACCGATAAAATTTATCGCCGGCCTTACTTCAGATGAATGCGCTTCTGGCAATGGACTGCTCTGTAACGTGTTAAGTGTCATGTGAGGTTTTGGCGGTAATATTAACGGGTTACTCAGGGGGCTAATGCGTGGCCAGTGTTTTTCTACTTTGTTTCTAAAGTGGGTAAATACCTTGGGTAGTGCAGCAAGAGCAAAAGGCAAATCGCTTGGGTCGAGTAGGGTACTGCCGGGCAATAATTGACAAGGTACTTGCGCGGACAGTCTCTTTAACTGCTGATATTCTCTGCTGTCGCTGGGCGTTTGCGCATAAAGATACAGCTCAGGGAGCTGTTGCTGAATCTGTGTGATAACCGAGCACAGTTCGCCTTTTACAATATAAAGGGTCTGCCCTAAAGTCTGTAAAGTGGCTTGCAGGTCTTGCAAACTTTGCCACAAAAACTCGGCTCGAAATGGCCCGCACTGATTCAGTCCAAAAGATGTGTCAAATTGCCAATCATCATAACAATATAGGCAGATTAATGTTTCATGTTTGGCTGCTGCAACAAGAGCTGGATTGTCATGCAGGCGCAAATTATGTTGAAACAGTACAACCGCGCTTGAATTCGTAGTTATCTCAGTGTTCAAAATAAACTCATTTGTTTGTGGTTAATAGCAGGTTTACGTTGAGCCGGTGTTCGCTTTCGAGTTGCCCGACTGGCATGTACTTGAACAACGCGGGCCGTTTCAGTTTTTTCAACGTGATTTTTATAATATTCAAACAAGGTGTTGCGGGCTAACCGAGCCGCCTGCATGGGCTCCAGTTTCGGCACGGGATAGTTAGCGCGCTTTGTTTGCGTGGTTAGCCAAGGTTGATGAATATAGGCATCACTTATTTGCGCCAACTCTGGTACCCAGCGCCGAATAAATTCTCCTTTAGGATCAAAACGCTCACCTTGCTTTACGGGGTTGTAAATACGAAAAGGGTTGATACCCGTAGTACCCGATTGCATCTGTATTTGTGGGTAATGAATGCCTGGCTCATAGTCGGTAAACAATTGAGCAAGATGTTGTGCTGGTTGTTGCCAAGGCAACCAAAGCTGGTAGCTAGAAAATGAAATTAACATGGCGCGCATGCGAAAGTTTATCCAGCCATAGTGCTGTAACATACGCATACAAGCATCAACAAAGGGTACCCCAGTCAGCCCTGCTTTGTAGGCATCAAAAGCGGCTTGCTCAAAACTCTCCGATCGTAAACTTCGCAAACTACTGTGCAAAGCGTGTTTTTCAAGTTGCGGTTCGGTTTCCATTTTTTGAATAAAATGGCAATGCCAGTGCAGACGTGATTTAAATGCCGTTAACGCACGCTTGTGACTTGTGGTCGGCAATGCAGCAATAGTGGTGTGGATCACTTCACGCAGACTGAGGTTGCCATAAGCCAGATAGCAGCTTAAGCGACTGCTATTTTGTTGGCCCTTTATGGGGCTTGATACGGACATCAGGTAGGCTTTGTGGCGCTCTTGTATAAAACTGTTCAGCACCCGATTTGCAGCCAAACTGCCCGCGCGTTGGGGTTGTATGCAACTTAAGGTGTCGTTACCCGGATAGCGTATTTTTTCCGGTTCGAGCACCATTGTTGGCAGCTCATTTACTGCTAACTCAGTCCTTGAAAACTGAGTCGCTGGCTGGGGCAAAGCACGATGCAAATCAGGCAGCGCTAAGGTAGGCTGCGACATAAATTGCTGCCACAAATTATCCCAGTTATCGCGGTTGAGCTTGCCTCGTTTCACCGCAAATTGTGGCCATTCTTGCCATTTTATCTCCTGTGCGGCGCACCACTGCAAAACTCTTTTGTCTCTGTGATAAGTCCAATCATTGCCCGTTTCTTGGTGGCTGAAAATATGTTTGATGGTAAAGCGCTGGTGGATTTGACTAAAACAGTGCTCAACCTCTCCTAGCATTATCCATACATCACCACCTAAGCGTTGGGCGTGAGCTTTGAGTTCCAGCAGACTTTGATGCACAAACTGCCACTGTCTGGCGCTGGTGTCAGGCAAGTGCCAATAAGTGGATTCGATTACATAAACAATGGCAAAGGGCAGCTCATGTTGCACGGCTTGCCACAAAGGTTGATGGTCAGTGAGCCTCAAATCTCGTTTTAACCACACGACATTAATCACGCTTTGTCCAATTTCTCTATCAAGGTGGCGGCCCATTGCGTGATGGCAAGTTGGTCAGCGCTGCTTTTCTTTTGCCACTGTTTCACCATTAGCGCCATTCGCGGATTTTTCGCAAAGCGCTCTTGGTGGCGCTGAATAAAGTCCCAGTACAAAGCGTTAAAAGGACACGCTTTAACACCAGTGACCAACTTGGGGTTATAGCGACATGAGCTACAATGATTCCCCATTTTGTTGATGTAATTGGCACTGGCAGCGTAAGGCTTGCTGGCTAGCTTGCCATTGTCTGCATATAACGCCATGCCCAATGTATTAGGAAGTTCAACCCACTCAAAGGCATCGATATAAACTGCTAGGTACCAATCACAGACCTCAGTGACATTCAAACCTGCTATTAATGAAAAATTACCGATGATCATCAGGCGCTGAATATGGTGTGCGTAAGCATCATCTAAGGAGTGGCCAATGGCTTTTTGCATGCAGCGCATGTTGGTTTTGCCATCCCAAAACCAATTGGGTAGCGGGGTTTGTGCGTTTAAGGCATTGTGCTTTTTGTACGACTCTCCCTCATACCAATACAAACCTCGTACATATTCACGCCACCCTAAAATTTGCCTTACAAACCCTTCGACCGCATTCAGCGGTGCGTTCTGTGCTTGATAAGCCTCTATGGCAGCTTCACACACCTCCTGTGGGAGCAGCAGTCCAATATTTATATAGCTGGCGAGTAAACTATGAAAAAGGGTGTTGTTATTGTCTGCTAAGGCGTCTTGAAAACGGCCAAAATCTGCAAGTTTGTGTTTGATAAAATGGTGTAAGGCCGCAAGCGCTTGCTCTCGATTTACTGCAAAATTAAAGTGCACTAGTTTACCGGGAAAGTCAGTAAACTCTTGTTCGACTAAGGTCAACACTTGCTTAGTAATGTCATCCTGCTCATGTTTCAACATGGGCGGTAAAGGGGTGTCAGATTGCCACGCGTTACGGTTTTCTTTATCAAAATTAAATCGACCGCCAATGGGCTTGCCGGTTTCCATTAACAGACCTGTCTGCTTTCTGGCAAACTGGTAAAAATGCTCCATTCGCGGCTCTTTGCGTTCACTAAACCAATCGTGCATTTGCGCAAGAGTAAAATAAAAGCGATTGTCTGATTTGATGATGACATCAACAGCCAATTCTTGTTGCCAACGTTTCATTTCGTTCAGAACCCTATATTCCCCAGGTTCCGTGCAAATCACTTGTTGGTAGCTGTGTTGACTGAGTTGAGCTCTGAGTACATCAGTAAAACTTTGATGGTGGTCTTTCGTGGCGGTGAAGTCGTAGTAGTCTACATGGAAACCCTCGTCTCGTAGTTGCTTGGCAAAATGGCGCATCGCCGAAAACAGTAAGGCGATTTTCAGTTTGTTATGTTTTACGTAGTGGGTTTCTGTGTAGAGTTCTGCCAGCATGATATGATCGCTGTGCTTATCTAACGCCTGCAAGGCATCCAAAGAAAGACTTAATTGGTCGCCCAATATCAGGCAGAGTTTTGTCATAAGGTGATAACAGTTTTATTTAAATGCATGGGTACTATTCTGCTATCAGGCTGAATTGGATCACCCTGTAGGTAAAAACTTCTGTCATACAAATCGATGTAAGCCTGTGAAAATAACCTTGAGGTTCAATCAATGAAAAACGAAATAGACAGTAAATTTATTCTCAAAGTGTTCGAAACGATTCGTTTAAAAGGTAAAAAGAAAGATGAGGCCTATTTTCTTGAGGGCGTAGAGGCAAGTACTGATTTTGACGGCTACACCTTATTTATGAAAGATGCCTTGGTTGAGTTAAGTTTTGGCTTTCACAACCAGTACCATTTTAATTATGAAAAAGAAGAGCACGCAGAGCAGTTTATTCGTAAGTTACAAGCTATTGCAGCCCTGTAGCCGAATCGCCAAATGTGCGGCTGGTCAGGGTGGTTTTATAAAGCCATTAGATTAGAATAGCCAAAATTTTAATTGTGAGGATAAGGTTTGCGAGATAAAAAGGTGAAGGCACCTAAATTGAGTTGGTCTTTTTTAT
Organism: Flavobacterium sp. W21_SRS_FM6; assembly: GCF_052119645.1. Classification (NCBI taxonomy): domain Bacteria; kingdom Pseudomonadati; phylum Bacteroidota; class Flavobacteriia; order Flavobacteriales; family Flavobacteriaceae; genus Flavobacterium; species Flavobacterium sp. W21_SRS_FM6. The sequence continues at coordinate 624,783 of NZ_JBGQOM010000002.1, read as the reverse complement.
TACCTAATTATTGGTTGACGTGGGTAAGTGTTGCACTGCTGTACACCATATCATGGCTACCTTATCGCTTGCAGTTGTGGTTGGGTAAGGGGCTCGGTAAGTTAATAAAATTATTGGCGCCCAAACGTTACCAAATCGCTAAACGAAACCTTGAGCTATGTTTTCCTGACTACACCGACGCGCAACGTGAAGCCCTGTTAGCCGCCAACGTTGATAATGCAGGTATGGCGGTGCTTGAAACCAGCATGGGCTGGTGGTGGCCAACATGGCGGGTGGCCAGAAAAGCCGAATTTGAAGGTTATGAACATGTTGAGGCCATACTTGCTAAAGGTAAAGGGGCATTGGTGTACGCCATTCATAATATGAATCTTGAGTTTTCTGTGCGTGTCGCGGGTTTAAAAAAACCCTCAGTGGCCTTTTATCGCAAGCACAACAATAAGCTCATGGATTACATGCAATACCATGGGCGTAATCGTTCTAACAAATACATGGTGAATAAAAAAGACGTTCGGGGTTTGATATCTGCCTTAAATGATAAAGAGGTGTGTTTCTATTTGCCCGACCAAGATTATGGACGGAATAAATGTGAATTTACCCCATTTTTTGCTGTGCCAGAAGTTGCCACTACGACCGGTTCGTTGTTGTTTGCCAAGCAGGCTAATTGTGAAACTCTATTTTTAGCGTCAGTACGCACCAAAACAGGGTACAAAATTAAAATCGTTCCTGGACTTGAGAATTTCCCCAGTGGAGACGATAACTATGATGTAGCCAGAATGAATAAAAAGATTGAAGAAATGATACTGATCGCGCCAGAACAATACCTGTGGATGCATAAACGCTTCAAAACGCGCCCTGATCCAAACGGCCCTTCTTTGTATGGCTAGCGCTAATCAACAGAAAAAGGTTGCGGCCAACAGAAAAAAAATGGCCAAGATGGGCAATTCAGGCTTGGGTGTGCCCAATCATTCTGAATCCGTCTTTTGGGCCAAACATGTGGCTTTAGCGCTATTAATCATTGTTGTCGGTGGCATTGTGATTTTCTTGCAACAACGCAATGAATCCAAACCCACGCCTGAGGGTGAGGTTAAATCAAAGTCTATTTCAGACAATATGAGCAAGTTTTATTCTGAATATCGGTTGTCTTCGCGCCATCCTCGAGAAGATGGTTTAGGTGATTTTGTCTTAGAAGTAAAAGAATCTGATGTGCCATTGAACGAACGTCTGCAAAAAATGGAAAGTATTCAAAAGCCGATATCCGGGCGTTGGGTGGGTGAGTATAAACATCGGACCTTTAAGGCTGGTACCACTTTGCGAAGTGCTATTACGAATTACGCGCAAGCAGAAGGTATGCAGGTTATCTGGGAGCTAGATCAAGATTTCATCGTAAAACACCAGTTTCAAATGGAAGACACCATCTTAGGTAGCTTGCAGAGTATATCTAACGCCATTGATTCAAACTTTGATGGCAAGGTAAAAGCCTACGTGTGCCCCAAACAGCGCTCCTTAGTGATTACCCAAAAAAAATCAGAATATCTAAACCAAGAATGTGTTGAAGCTAGAATGTAGGGGGTTAAGACATAATGCGCCGCCAAATGTCGCTTACCTGTGATTTATGTTGCTGTAACTCTGCGGTGTAAGATGCGTAACTTCTATTTTGTAAGCTTAAACGATGATTTTGGTTACGATAGCTTAAATAGGCATTTTTTAATTGTTGAGCATCATCCGAGCTAATCGAGCCCGTTTCTACTAATGACTCCAACACCCGAACATTATCTGTCCACGTAGCAATTGAATGCGCTTCATGACAATACGCTAGGGTTAAATATTGCACTATAAATTCAATGTCAGCGATACCACCACTGTCTTGTTTCAGATCAAATAATTCTGCTGTTCCTTTGGCTAAGTGTTGGCGCATTTTTTCGCGCATCTCTACCACTTGTGTACGTAACTCTGACGGTTCGCGCTGACGTGAGAGTATGCTTAAACGTAGTGTGTTAAAGTCGCTGAATAATTGTTTATCACCGTAAATAAACCGTGCGCGACACAGTGCCTGATGTTCCCAAGTCCAGGCTTCTGTTTCTTGATAGGTAACAAAGCCATTGAAATGACACACTAATAAACCTGATTGACCCGCAGGGCGCAAACGCATATCAATGTCATACAACATACCTAGGCCTGTTTTAGTGGTAAAAATATGTAAGATGCGTTGCGCTAATTTAAAATAAAATTGACTACTTTCAATCGGTTTAACTCCGCTGGTCAGTTGATTTCCTTCACAGTTATGAATAAAAACCAAATCCAAGTCCGAACCATAACCTAGCTCCCAGCCACCTAATTTACCAAAACCTAAAACCGCAAAACTTTTGTTTTGTAAGTCCCGTGGTCCTGCGTTTTCACAGTGAGGCTCTCCGTGTTTTTCGGCCAGCTGTTGCCAAGCGATGTCAATAACATGGGCAACGATAGCCTCTGCCAAAAATGTGAGATGATCGCTGATTTTCATGATGGGTAAGGCGCCCGCAATATCGGCAGCGGCGATTTTAAGTTGCTGACTCAATTTAAATTGGCGTAAGGTTTCCATTTGTAATTCAAGATCATCGGCTTCTACCCGCAACAAAGCACGGCGCAGCTCACTAGGGTACTCGCGCAGTTCAGTGGGATTATACAAGGTTGCGGGATTAATCAGCTCGTCCAGTAGCAGCGGAAAACGAGATAGCTGTTCAGTAACCCACGGACTCGCACTACACAGATTCACTAGCTGTTTTAGCGCGCCCTGATTCGCCAATAATAATTCTAAGTAAGCCGTACGTCCCAATATAGCTTTGAACACCTGTAATACCCGTTGCAAACGCTCTAAAGCGGGGAGTTCGGTGCAATTCAACACATTAACAATTAGCAGGGGCATTAGGCTATTTAGGGTGTTATAACCCCGTTGGCCGATTCTGCTGGTTTTTAGGCTTTTACTAAAATCAATGAGCTGCTCACGAAACTTACTCGCATCTTCGGGCGCCAGCCATTGAGCCAACAGGTTTTGGCACTCTGGTTCATCTAAATCAAGTTGCCATAAGTCAATCGCAGCTTGCTCGGTAGCGCTAATGGGTTCGTCTTCTTTTGCGCTGTCGTCACCGATAAGAAGTAAAAACTGGCTATGAATAAAGTCACAACAATTTTGCAGTTCAGCTAAAAACTCTGGGTAAGTGCTAAAGCCCATGACGTATTGTAAGCGCAATTTATCTTGATCGTTGTCGGGCAAGACTTGCGTTTGTTTATCAGCAAATTGTTGCAAGCAATGTTCGACTTTGCGCAGCCATAAATAATTCACTATCAGTTTATTTCCCTCATTTTCGGGCAATATCTCTAGGCTAATAAGCTGTTTGACCGCTGCCAACAAACTGTAGAGTTGCAAGCTGAGTTCTCGTCCACCGCGGATGAGTTGCAAACTTTGCACGATGAATTCTGCTTCACGAATACCACCTTGACCCAGCTTAATGTTGTCTACTAAGCCTCGGCGCCTCACCTCTTGTTGAATGAGGGCCTTCATATTGCGTAGCGATTCAATTGCGCTGAAGTCAAGATAGCGGCGATAAATAAAGGGTTTTAGGATGTGTTGCAGTTCATCGCTATAAGCGCAAGGTGGATTGAGTATACGGCCTTTTAATAAGGCATAACGTTCCCAGTCTCGGCCTTGCTCTTGGTAATAATCTTCAAACGCGCCAAATTGCATGACCAAAGGACCGCTATCGCCCAGCGGACGCAAACGCATATCAACGCGATACACTTGGCCATCGGCAGTAATGTTATGTAAGGAGTTTATTAAGCTTTGCGCTAGCTTTGTAAAAAACTGCTGATGCTCAATGCTTTGGCGCCCGCCCGAGGTTTCGCCTTGTTCAGGATACGTAAAAATAAGATCGATATCGGATGAAAAGTTAAGTTCGCGTCCACCTAACTTACCCATACCAATAATAAGAAGAGGTTGAGGGCCAAATTCACCTTGCGGCACGCCATATCGCTCGGTTAATTTTTTGTAGAGCCAATCATTGGCTTGCACGATAAGCTGATTAGCTAACTCAGAAACCTGCAACAATGACTGCTCGATCTGCTGCAAATTAAGCAAGTCTCGCCATGCGATAATGGCCATTTGTTTGTTACGAAACTGGCGCAAACAGCGATTTAACTCTACTTCACTTGTTACGGCGCTTATCTCATCTGTGAGTAAGCGGCAGTAATCGACGTTGGCTGAGTTGTGATCTTTTATTAAATTATCGACTAGCTTAGGGTATTTTAAAATTTGCTGGTAAATAAAATCACTGAGGGCAAAACCGTGTTTTATCGTGGATTGATGTGCATGCCATGCGGGGTTAAATTCTGCTAATTGGCTTAATTCGTCCCAGCGTTTTTGACCCAAAGCATCAAGAGAAGTAGCAAGAACGGAAGACGATGGCATGATAGATTCCTTAACATAAGTCAGCAATAAAAGAGGGCGGTTGGCGTTCGTGGGCGTTTGGATAAACGAGCATGTCGGCGACTAAATGTAATTTGTCTGCTTTAGTTAGTTTTTTTATCCATATTTCCATTTTTAAGGCAGCAGAGTGATCACTCATTCGACAACAATAACGTAAGGTTAATGGGCCTTTACCTTTTAAGGCTTTTGCGCATTTTGGTCCGCTGGAGTTGTGCTCGTTAAAACGCCGAGCCATGTCTTTGCAGATCCCAGTATAAAAGTGGCCAAATTTATTTTCTATAATGTAAACAAACCACATTGCATGAACAGCTTAGTTGGCTAAAACCGGTAAGTTACCAGATTGCCTGCAGATGTTAAGTGTAAATGATAACAATTGTTGGTGAATACAAGGACTGGTTAAGAGTAACAACATGAAGCACTCTGTCATACTTCAGTATACATGTGTACGCTCAAAATATATGATTGTTATTCTCCTTCATTCAAGAATTTTTTATGAACCAAAGTAACAGTAACAGACCCTATTCTGTGATTGAAGAATGGTTAAATGCTAGCACCCACGCCTTAGGATTTTTTGCTGCCATCGCCGCTTTAGTCGCCCTGTTGGTGAAGGCACAAGATTTATATGCGCAGGTGGTCGTGACGGTTTATGCCCTTTCGATGCTGCTGATGTTTTTATCTTCAACCCTTTATCACTCGGTCTCTCAACCTAATTTAAAGTTAATATTAAAGGTCATAGACCATAGCGCTATATATCTGTTGATAGCAGGTACTTACACTCCTTTCATGTTACTCAGTGTGGGTGATGGGATTGGCTTAGGTGCCACTATCATGATTTGGGTGATAGCTTTAAGCGGTATTGTGTTTAAATGTTTTGTAAAAGGCCGGTTTCAAAAACTATCGGTAGCCCTGTATGTGGTCATGGGTTGGTTAGCGCTTTTCTTTATCTATCCCCTTTATCAAGCCCTACCTAGCGGTGGTTTATGGTTGTTAGTATGCGGCGGACTAAGCTACACCATTGGGGTATTGTTCTATGTTGCTAAAAAAGTGCAATACACTCACGCTATATGGCACGGCTTTGTTGTGGCCGGATGCATGTGCCATTTTTTCGCAATTTATTATTATGTTTTATAAAGCTGCATAATCAGACTACAAAGCTATGGTATAAAGGGAGTCAGTGAACTCAACTTAGTGCTCAAACCATTAAGCATGAGTTGTAATATATTGCCTAGTTTTTGCCAAATGGCTTAAGCTAGCTTTATTTTTAGCCAGTTATTTGGAGCAAGTGATCATTAATTATGTATGAGAATTATTACGGACTAACTTCTAAGCCATTTCAACTAACGCCCGACCCCAGCTTTTTCTTCGGCAGCAAATGGCATAAACGGGCCATGTCTTATCTACAATATGGCTTATCTCAGGCAGAGGGATTTATTGTTATTACTGGTGATATTGGTACCGGTAAAACCACTATTGCCAATAGTTTACTTGATCAAATGCAAGCCGATATTGTGGCGGCGCAGATAGTGACGCCAAAACTAACACCAGATGAACTGGTAAAAATGGTGGCAAGTAAATTTCATATTAATGTACAAGGCAGCACAAAAGCCGATATTTTGAATGATTTAGAAGCCTTTTTAATGAGTTTACACAAGCAAGGAAAGCGCGCTTTATTGCTAGTTGACGAAGCACAAAACTTACCGCTAGAAACCATTGAAGAGCTCCGTATGTTGTCTAACTTTCAGGCCGCGGGAAAGCCGCTTTTGCAAAGCTTTTTGCTGGGGCAAGAGGAGTTGCAACCCATTTTGCGCGCACCCAATATGGAACAATTCAGGCAACGTATTGTGGCATCTTGCCATTTGGCCCCCCTTACTGATAGCGAGTGTCAGGGTTATATCGAATACCGCATGCAACATGCAGGTTGGGCGGGTGGTAAGCTATTTTCAGAAGGCGCTTACGACAGAATTTTTCAGTTCACCCACGGCGTACCGCGAAAAATCAATACCCTGATGGATCGTATATTGTTGTACGGATTTTTAGAAGAATTAGAAACACTTGATGAAAACGCTGTTGAAAACGTGATCAAAGAAGTGACTGAAGAAATGTTTTTACCGGAGAAAAAAGCTCAAAGTTCTGCCGAGCCAGCTAGCATTTTGGATGCCCCTATAGAAGAAGGTCAGGTAAAAGATGTTGAATATTATAAAACCATGTTAGCTGAATTAGTTGAAGCACTGGATAATGCCATCAGTCAAAAAATTAAGTTAACGCGCTACATCGATCGCCTACTAAAAAAGAAATATAAAACGTATATCCGATTAAAATCTGACGATTAAGCGATCTGTTTAGCAAAATTGTTCATATAAACGCCAAGTAGTTAAAAGGTTAAGTATTTGTTACAAATTGTCGATACTAACATTGAACTAATAGGTTAGTATCTTATCCAATCTGTGCAATACTTAATTTAGCAATCAATTATTTGGAGGGGGTTATGAAACGGTCGAGGTTTGATAAAACAAGTTACGGGGATGTAGTAGATTTTCATGCAATGAAGGATCGTCGTAAAGCGTATTATCATGGCAAATATAATAAAGAAATTTTTTCAATTGTAGTTGTTGCCGCAGGTGTAGCAATGTTTATGCTACGCCAAGGTGCCTAGTTAGCGTTTCTGTCCTTTGCAGACACCAACCACCTGTGAGACTTATTCTAAGCCCAGGTGGTTTTTTGTCTCTCCTGTAGTCATTTCTTGGTTTATCCTGCCAATCGAGATTGAATGAACTCTGCTAGTTTAGCGCTGGCTTGGGGATGTTCAGAGTCTTTATGAAACAAGCATATTTTAATTCTACCCAATTGCGGCAAATTAGCGTGCTCAATAATATCTAATTGTGCTGGCACGCTGCTTCTGGCCAGCGCACTAATGCCTAGTCCTTGTTTAATGGCTGCGGTAATGCCCGTTAAGTCAGCATTGGTATAGCTAATTCGCCATGTTAGGGTTTGCATTTTTAACTTACTGATCACGCGGCTGCGGTAAACGCAACCATCAGGGGCCAGCACCAACGATAAACTGTCTTGCGCCATCGGCCGGTTTTTATCACCCACCCACACTAAATCGTCGTTGAGTATCAGTTGCCCATCGGTATTCGTATCGGGATCTATCAGAGCCATAACTAAATCAAAGCCGAGATTATCTTTGCTTAATAAGGATTTGCTTAATGCTGACGTGACCTCTAAGGAGACATTGGGATAGAGCTGACTAAACTCGCCGATAATATTTGGCAGTAAAGTGGTGGCAAATTCGCTTGGTATACCAAGGCGTAAACGCCCTTTTAACGACACAGGTTGAAACTGGTTGAACACCTCATCGTTGAGAGCTAAAAGTTGCTGAGCACTTTTATATAATTTTAAGCCATCGTGATTAACTAAATGACGTTGCCCGACTTTATCAAAGAGCCGAACATCAAGCTGCTCCTCAAGTTTTTTTATTTGCAAACTGATGGCAGGTTGTGAACGCCCCAGTTTTTCACCCGCTTTGGCATATCCCCCTAAATCGATGACCGTCACAAACGTACGTAAATTGTCCAATGAAAGCTGTTTCATAACTAAAATAGCGATTATTTATCAATAAGGTTAGTTAATCATTATTGATAGATACATAAGTTTTGTAAATGTAAATATTAATATTATCAATTTGTTGTGCACAGGAGTGCTGCCTATACTCGAGGCACTTAATTCACTTAACAGTCGCAATTATCATGTCTAATAAAACCGTTCTCTTTGCAAAACATATCGAATCTGGCGCCAAAATGGTTGACTTTCACGGCTGGGAAATGCCCATCAATTACGGCTCTCAAATTGAAGAGCACCATGCTGTGCGTAAAGACGCAGGCATGTTTGATGTGTCTCACATGACTATTGTTGATGTGGTTGGCGCTCAAGCGAAAGACTACTTGCGTTACTTATTAGCCAATGACGTTGAAAAATTACAAGACAAAGGTAAAGCCCTATATAGCGGCATGTTAAATGAAACTGGCGGTGTAGTAGACGACCTTATCGTTTACTATTTTGACGTGACTAATTACCGCTTAGTGGTTAACTCAGCCACCCGTGAAAAAGACATGGCTTGGCTGACCTCTAATGCTGAAGGCTTTGCTGTAGACATCATCGAACGCCCTGAGTTTGCCATGATTGCCGTGCAAGGCCCTAATGCCAAACAAAAAGCCCAGAGTGTGTTTTCAGCGGCGCAAATTGAAGCTGTTAACGGCATGAAAGTCTTTTATGGTGTGCAAGCTGAAGACTTGTTTATTGCTACTACCGGGTATACAGGTGAGGCAGGCTACGAAATTATCGTGCCCAATGACGAAGCCCCTGCATTATGGCAAAAGCTGCTTGACGCTGGTGTTGCACCATGTGGTTTAGGCGCCCGAGATACCTTGCGTTTAGAAGCCGGTATGAACTTGTACGGTCTAGATATGGACGAAACGATATCGCCCCTTGCAGCCAATATGGGCTGGACAATTACGTGGGAGCCACAAGAACGTAACTTTATTGGCCGTCATGCCCTGGAACAGCAAAAAGCAGCCGGCACAGACAAGTTGGTTGGTTTAGTCATGACTGAAAAAGGCGTATTGCGCTCCGGCTTAAAAATCATGGCTGATGGGGCAGAGGGCGTCATTACCTCAGGTACGTTTTCTCCAACTCTTGGACACAGTATTGCCATGGCCAGAGTACCTGCTGCGGTCGGTGCAACTGTTGAGGTGGAAATGCGCAAAAAGTGGGTTACAGTAAACGTGGTTAAACCCAGTTTTGTCAGAAATGGCAAAAGCACCTTATAAACAACAAACTAATCAAACAACTTCGCATAAACATATTTAGGAAACGTTATGAGCAATATACCAACCGATTTACGCTTTGCTTCAACTCACGAATGGGTACGACACGAAGGTGGCAATATTTATACAGTGGGCATCAGTGACCACGCTCAAGAATTGTTGGGCGACATGGTGTTTGTTGAATTACCTGACGTAGGTGCCGTTGTTGGTGCTGGTGACGATGTTGCTGTTGCCGAATCAGTAAAAGCAGCATCTGACGTGTATGCGCCTATTGGCGGCGAAATCTTGGAAATCAACGAAGAGCTTGAGCATTCACCAGAGCTTGTTAACAGCGATCCTTATGGTGAAGGTTGGATGTTTAAGATTAAAGCAGAAGATCCAGAAGAAGTTGAAGGCTTATTCGACGCTGAAGGTTACGAAAATAGCATCGACGAAGAGTAAGTAGCAGACAAAGCGAGACCAGTATTGGTTTCGTTTCGTGCCGGGTTTTTAATTCAATTACTTTGTAGATAAATGTCAGTTTATCTACGAAGCATCTTATTAGGAAATTGTAGTCCGTTATGTCATTAGCAAATTTTTCACTATCACAACTTGAGCAAAGCAAAGACTTTATTCGCCGCCATATTGGTCCTAGCGAGTCAGAGATTGCCTCTATGTTAGACACAGTGGGCGCCAAAAGCCTCGACGACCTAATTCAGCAAACTGTGCCAAGTAGTATCTTGTCTCCATCCCCCCTCAAAGTAGGTGAAGCGCAAACTGAAGTACAAGCGCTGGCTTACTTAAAAAGTGTGGCAAGTAAAAATAAGCTAAATAAATCATTTATTGGGATGGGCTATTATGACACCCTCACGCCCAATGTTATTTTACGTAACGTACTTGAAAACCCGGGTTGGTATACCGCTTACACGCCTTACCAGCCAGAGATAGCTCAAGGTCGCCTTGAAGCCTTATTGAATTTTCAACAAGCCACTATTGACTTAACCGGTATGGAGCTCGCTTCTGCCTCGTTATTAGACGAAGCAACCGCAGCAGCTGAAGCCATGGGCTTGGCCAAGCGTGTGTCTAAAAACAATAAAGCCAATGCCTTCTTTGTGGCTGATGATGTGCACCCACAAACCTTAGATGTGGTATCAACTCGTGCCGCCATGTTTGGTTTTGATATTATTGTGGGCAAAGCCGAAGAGGCCAGCCAACACGATATATTTGGCGCACTTTTACAGTATCCAGGCACCAGTGGTGCCGTCGTTGATTTAACCGAGATCATTGACGCCGTGCATGCCAAAAAAGGCATTGTTGCCGTCGCCGCTGACCTACTCAGTTTAATGTTACTTAAGCCACCGGCTGAAATGGGCGCTGATGTCGTACTTGGTTCAGCCCAACGTTTTGGTGTACCTATGGGCTATGGTGGCCCACACGCGGCGTTTTTTGCGACCCGTGACGATTATAAACGCTCATTACCTGGCCGTATTATCGGTGTATCAAAAGATACCCGCGGTCGCCCAGCCTTGCGCATGGCCTTACAAACTCGCGAGCAACATATTCGTCGCGAAAAAGCCAACTCAAACATCTGTACAGCTCAGGTATTGTTGGCCAATATGGCCTCATTTTATGCGGTCTATCATGGTCCAGAGGGCCTGCGTACTATTGCATCACGTATCCACCGGTTTGCAGACATTCTTGCCGCCGGTTTACACAAAGCGGGTTTCGAATTAGTTAACTCAACGTGGTTTGATACCCTTGCCGTGAAAGTAGGCAACAATAAAGACGCCATCGTAGCCAAAGCCTTAACTTCTGGCATCAACTTACGCACTGACATTGACGGCGTATTGGCTATCAGTTTAGATGAAGCCACTACACGCGCTGATTTACAGGCTGTGTACAGCGTGTTTACTGGCGCAAATGTAGAACTGGATATTCAGGCTTTTGATAAAGAAATTATCGCCTTGGGCAGTCAGTCAATTCCTGCCAACTTAATGCGTGAATCAAAAGTACTTACTCACCCTGTTTTCAACAGCTATCAGTCAGAAACTGAAATGCTGCGTTACATCAAGTCATTAGAAGATAAAGACTTGGCACTTAACCATTCAATGATCTCATTGGGCTCATGTACCATGAAGCTCAACGCGACGGCTGAAATGATCCCCGTCACGTGGCCAGAGTTTGGTAAGTTGCACCCCTTTGCCCCTATCGACCAAGCACAAGGTTACAAGCAAATGATGGATGAGCTAAGTGAATGGCTTATCGACATTACCGGTTATGATGCCTTATCGATGCAGCCAAACTCAGGCGCGCAAGGTGAATACGCAGGTTTGGTAACCATCCAAAAATACCATCAGAGTCGTGGCGAAGGACATCGAAATATTTGTTTGATCCCAAGCTCTGCCCATGGTACCAACCCCGCGACCGCACAAATGGTGAGTTATAAAGTAGTGGTGGTTAACTGTGATAAAAACGGCAACATCGACGTAGCCGATTTACGCAAAAAAGCCGCTGAAGTCGCCGATAAACTAGCGTGTGCCATGATCACTTACCCATCTACTCATGGTGTATACGAAGAAACCATCAAAGAGATTTGTAATATCGTGCATGAATTTGGCGGCCAAGTATACATGGACGGTGCCAACATGAACGCGCAAGTGGGTATTACTTCACCGGGCTTAATTGGCTCAGATGTATCACACTTAAACTTACACAAAACCTTTTGTATTCCGCACGGTGGTGGTGGACCAGGCATGGGCCCAATCGGTGTCAAAGCGCATTTAGCGCCGTTTTTACCTAACCATAAAATCATTGGTGTTGAAAACGTGGGTGACGGTGAAGTACGCAGCAATGGTGCGGTATCAGCAGCGCCTTGGGGCAGTGCATCAATTTTGCCAATCAGTTACATGTACATCAAAATGATGGGCAGTGAAGGCCTAAGAAAAGCCACAGAAGTCGCTATTTTAAACGCCAACTACGTTGCTAAAAAGCTTAGCGGCCACTTCCCAGTGTTATACCGTGGCCGTAACGAGCGGGTTGCCCACGAATGTATTATTGACTTACGCCCACTTAAAGAATCATCAGGTGTAACAGAAATGGACGTAGCCAAACGGTTAAACGACTACGGTTTCCACGCGCCCACCATGAGCTTTCCGGTCGCGGGCACCTTAATGATTGAGCCCACTGAATCAGAAGCCAAGGCAGAACTTGACCGTTTTATTGAGGCCATGCTCAGTATTCACGCTGAGATCGCAAAAGTAGAATCAGGCGAATGGGACGCCATCGACAACCCACTGCACAATGCACCGCATACCCTAGAAGATATCTGTGACAGCAACTGGAACCGCAGTTACGATCGCAAACTCGCCGCATACCCAGTCGCCGCAGTCGCCAGAAATAAGTTCTGGCCGTCGGTAAACCGTATTGATGATGTGTGGGGGGACAGAAATTTACAGTGTTCTTGTCCGTCGATAGCGAGCTATATCGAGGAATAATGACTATGATCACAACAGATCTAGTTTGAAACCGAACAGATCTAGTTTGGGTCTGCAAATCAAGTTGGAAACTAATAGTAGAAGGTGATCGAAAGGTCACCTTTTATATTTTCAGAATAGACTATGACTTAAGCTATAAGCCTTGCATTAGTTGGCTTCTGGTTAATAAATGTGCTAGTTTTACCATATGTTATATTTCGATTCTAAGGTTGCTGATATGCAAAAAGTTAAAAATTCATTCAATGGCACAGATGAGTTAGGCATTTAAATATCAATCAATTTTTTCAAGTGCACGACCTACATTAGGTGAGCTTTGGCTCACCTTTTTTGTTTAAGTAAGGTTGCCAATAATATTTAATCTTGGTAACTTAAACCGAAGTTTTATCACAGGCAGATATGTCTGATAATAGCATTAACGCGTCAGACTTGTTACGAGGAAGCGCGGGGCTGGCAGCCTTTTCTATTAGGTACAAACCATTAGGTTGTATGGTGATAATTAATTGGGAGGAATTCGTTACGAATACTCTGCTCGCAAACAGAAAGCCCTTATCTGGCATGCGACATCAATTTTTTATCGGATATCACTATGCCTGTCAAAAACGCAAACCGCAGTATTCCCGCTTTTCAGCACTATAAACAAATATCTTTTGAAACCTTAGCCGCTAGTTGGTTTACCTATGATGGATGGGAAGTTTTTCTTCCTGTAATTGACCATGATATGAAAACTGATTTACTCGTTAGTGATGGAGAAAACTTTTATCGCATCCAGATAAAAACGATAGAGTCTGATGATGAGACTCATATTGTTGAGAATAAATGGGGAGATGCGCACATCGACTATGTTATTTACTTCTCTAGAAGTGCGAACTGGGGGTATGTGGTTAAACCCTTTTCTCAAAGAAAAAAACGATTAAATTCTCCTGAGAATATTCGATTTCATCAGCATCCTAAACCTTTCATCAAGGCATTTAATAGAATTTAAGCAAATTAATAATTACCTGTGCGAACGCTAAAAATTCCAGAGTAAGCGAGAGGTGCGGTAACGCATCTCACTTTATCCTTTAAATACCCTTTAGTTGAATATCTTCATCTAACTATATATATGTAATTAATATTTATTAATGTAATATTAGTTACAGTTATATGGATGGGATTTAGTTCAATGAATACACTACTCACCTGGCTTGGCAAAACGGACATTTCAACAGCTCAGGAAGACAAAGAAGCAGCCATCGCCACTATTGCCCTTAATAGTATAAAACCATTTGATCGGATTGTGATTTTAGCGAATAACTGGGAAGGCGATTGGAATAACTACCTGAGTTGGTTAAAAACCAGATTAGCCGAGGCTAAAAGACCTTTTACCAATGTTGCTATAAATAAAGTAAAGATCAAAAACCCTATCGATTATAAAACGATTTTTGAAGAGTCAAAAACGTGGATCAATCAGCTATCTAATGATAGTGAAAATCTTACCATCAGCTTAACTTCAGGTACGCCAGCAATGATCTCGACTGCCGTACTGTTAGGAAAGTCGAGAAATAATGTGCGTTTTATCCAATCCTCTCAAGAAAAAGGCATTGAAGACGTAGCAATACCTTTCGATTTTGCCAAGGAATATGTCAAGTCAGCCGCCAAAGGCGTGGCTAACAAAGCCGTTAAAGATCCTAACGCTCGTAAAAGTCTAAACCAAATTATCGTTAGATCACCAGAAATGCTCGATGTGATTAACAAGGCAAAGATATTGGCTGAGTCTGAATTACCTGTTCTGGTGCTTGGCGAAACAGGAACAGGTAAAGAAGTTTTGTCTAATGCTATTCATATGGGTAGTTTGAGGGCAGATAAACCGTTCAAAGCAGTAAACTGCGGCGCTTTACCGCAAACCTTGGTTGATTCCATTTTGTTTGGGCATGAAAAAGGTTCATTTACTGGCGCTGAACATCAGCACAAAGGCTTGTTTGAACAAGCCACTAGCGGCACTTTATTCTTAGATGAGGTAGGTGAGTTGCCACTTGATATCCAAGTAAAATTACTCAGAGTCTTGCAAGAAGGCAGTATTACCCGTGTTGGTGGCAGCGAGTCTATTAATGTCGATGTACGCATTATCGCAGCGACACATCGCAACCTAATTAACATGGTCGAAGCCAACGAATTTAGAGAAGATTTATTTTATCGTCTGGCTGTAGGTGTCATTCAAATTCCGAGTTTACGCGAAAGAACGGACGATATTCCTTTGCTGGTTAACGAGTTAATGGATGAAATTAATGCGTCCACATCCACTCAACCAAACGCAAAAAGTAAGAATATTTCCGAAAAAGGAATGAAGTTTATACTTAACCAGCCTTGGCTGGGCAATATTCGCGAACTTTGGAACACCCTCAATCGAGCCTTTTTGTGGTCAAAAACTGCCGAAATAAGCGAGAAAGAAATTAGTGAAGCGATGATTATCAGGAACAAATCTCAAGTTGAATCAGAGATAGTATTATCACTTGGTCAAACCGTTGATGCTAAGCAGCTAATTGATAATTATAAGAAAAAATATATCTTGGCAGCGCTTCAGGCTTCTGGAAATAATTTGACCAAAGCAAGTCACATGTTATCTTTGAAAAGTCATCAAGCTTTGAAGGTTTGGATGGAAAGCGTTGGTGTAGAATTACCTAAATAACTCAAATTTCATTATTTGGCATAGCGATTGATAGGACAGGCTAAGGAAGTAACTAGGATGAAACAATCAGTGAATTTTGAGTTTTTAAGAAAAGACTGGCCTGAACTGGCTGACTTCGGTGGCTATGCCGAAGAATATGCTTACACAGATCCGCAAAGCGCGTTGATTAAATTGCGTTCTTACGGTGAGTTTATGGTTAACTTTATCTATCAAAAACTTAATCTGCCTTGCTTACCTAAAGCCTCTTTTCACGAAAAATTGAAAGGCGAAGATTTTGCTTCACTTACTCCTTCTGTTGCCATGACAAGCTTTTTCACCATTAAAAATTTGGGCAACCGTGCTGCGCATGATGCCAAAGGCACAGACAAAGACGCCGTTTTCGCTATAAAAGAAGCCCATCATTTGGGGGCTTGGTTGTATTGTGGTTATCACAATGTGAAAGCTGATGTAATTCCAGAATACAAAGCAGTGGATATAAGCGCCAATTCAGCAGTTAGACTCAAGCAGAAATTAGACAATACAGCCGCACTTTATCAGCAAGCTATGGCAGAGTTAGCACAGCAGCAAAAGCAATTTGAAGAACTGAGTATTGCTAGCCATCAGTCAACAGCAAAAATGAATGTGCAAGTGGCTAATAATTTTGCAGCCTTTAGCACTGCTGCGGCTAAAACGATAGACTTCGATGAAGCTAGAACCAGAAAGTATCTCATTGATATTGAGTTACGTGATGAAGGTTGGGATGTAGGTGATGATGGTAAGTCTACTGAACAAGTCGGGCAAGAAGTCCCTGTTACTGACCAACCAACAGCAACAGGCAATGGTTATGTTGACTATGTATTGTGGGATGATGACGGATTACCCCTTGGCGTAGTAGAAGCCAAAAAAACCGCAACCGATGCTGTACTCGGTAAAAAGCAAGCGAAAGACTATGCCAACGCGCTAGAAAAACAGTATGGTCAACGTCCAGTTATGTTTTATACCAATGGACACGACATTTACATTTGGGACGATATACAAAAATACCCACCCCGCAAAATATACGGTTATTACTCAAAAGGCTCCTTGCAGCATTTAGTAAAGTTTCAGCGCAAGGAAAAGCTAAAACTCAGCGATGTAAAAATTGACAGTGATATCGCAGGGCGGCGTTATCAGCTTGAAACCATCACGCGTGTCCACGAACGTTTTGAGGCCAAACGCCGCAAAGCCTTAGTCGTGCAAGCCACAGGCACAGGTAAAACCCGTGTGTCCATCGCCCTGACAAAATCGTTGCAAGATGCGAAGTGGGCAAAACGTATTCTGTTTTTATGTGATCGCAGAGAACTACGCAAACAAGCCAGTAGTGCCTTTGTCGAATTTTTAAATGCCAAACCTTATGTAGTGGGTGTTAGCGACAAAAAATACCAAGATACCGCTCGAATTTTTATTTCAACCTATCCAGGTATGATGAGTATTTATGAAGACTTCGATGTAGGTTATTTCGATCTCATCATCGCCGACGAGTCCCATCGTTCGATCTACAACGTATTTGGTAATATCTTTAAATATTTTGACTGTTTGCAAGTCGGTTTAACCGCTACCCCAGTTGAAATGGTATCGCGTTCAACCTGCTCACTTTTCGATTGTGGCTACAAAGATCCGACAGCCAATTACCCGCTTGAAAAAGCCATCGAAGAAAATCACTTAGTACCATATGAAATCATGACCATGACAACCAAGTTCATGCGTGATGGTATTAATCAAAAGTCACTCAGTGATGCGCAAATTGCCGAGCTTGAGGCTAAGGGTGAAGATCCTAACGAGTTTGAGTTTCAATCGGCTGATATTGACAAAGCCATCATGAACAAAGACACCAACCGTCAAGTTCTGCGCAACCTCATGGAAAACGGCATCAAAGACAAAGACAACCAATTAATTGGTAAGTCGATAATCTTTGCTCGTCGTATCGATCATGCGCGTTTACTCAAAGAACTGTTTGACGAAATGTATCCAGAGTTAAGTGATGGATTTTGTGAAGTTATTCATTCTGACGAACCCCGTGCAGAAGCATTAATCGACCAGTTTAAAGTCACCGAAGCCGAACGCGAACAAGACCCGTCTTTGCCCAATCCCATTACCTTGGCTATTTCTGTCGATATGCTCGACACAGGTATCGATGTGCCCAGTATTGTCAATTTGGTCTTCGCCAAACCTGTAAAATCCAAAGTTAAGTTTTGGCAGATTATTGGCCGTGGCACCCGCCTATGCGAAAACCTTTTTGGTGAAGGTAAACATAAAAGTCGTTTTTTGATTTTTGATCATTGGGCTAATTTTGATTATTTTGAATTTGACTACACCGAAGTCGAACCCAGCAATAGTAAATCCTTGGTGCAAAAACGTTTTGAGTTACGTTTAGCTCTGGCAATAGCTGCGTTGAATGCTCTTAAATTAGACAACTTCGACACCGCTATCAATCTAATAAAAGCCGATATTGATGCCCTGGATACCCGCAACATTAACGTGCGTGATAAGTGGGCCTTAGTCGAGCAGTTAAGCAACCTAGCGCTGTTGAAGCAATTTGCCAAACCCACACAAACCTTACTCGCCAACGATATCGCCCCGCTGATTCAATGGCTTGATATTCGTAATCAAAGTAAAGCCATACGCTGGGATTGTTTAATCACCCAAACGCAATTGGCGTTGATTATCGAGCCTGATGGCATAGGTGAGTTAAAGCATAACATACTGGCTGTGCTTACCCGTTTGCCAAAAAATATGGCACAAGTGCAGGCCAAAGCCGCTGATATTATTTGGCTGACAGACGATAAAAACTGGCTAACCATCAATGTTGCCGAGCTGGAACATGCCCGTGTCTCGTTGCGTGAAATCATGTATTTGTTAGAAGCAGAAATACAACCACCCAGTGGCCCCAAAGTATCCGATATTATGGAAGACGCAGCGCTTTATCAGTTAAAATCCCGTGCCACTAAAATCGAAACCATTGACTACAAAATTTATTTACAAAAAGTGCAAGAAGCCCTCACACCATTATTTGATAGCAATCCTGTGTTGATAAAAATTCGTAATGGTGTTGCGGTAACTGAACAAGAAATTGAGCAGCTTAATGGTGTGATCCACATTAAATATGCTGATATCGACATTAACACCCTCAAACAGTTTTACCCCGAAACCACCAAAGATCTCAGTGTACTGCTGCGCTCCATTGTTGGCATGGACCCTAAATACGTTGAAACCCTATTTACCCAATTACTGCAAAAGCATCGCCTAAGTGCCGATGCCCAGCGTACCATTGATATGTTGGTTAGCTTGGTGCAAAAAACGGGGGGCATTAAATGGGCAGACTTAGACAAAGCCCCCTATCACCGTATTTACGAACAATCACTGGGTAGCAGCGAAAATGAGCTGTTTGCCCTACTTAAAACCTTAGAGTTGCCAGAGCCAAGCAGCACTATACAAGGAAGACCCAATGTCTAAAGTAAGTAACGACAAATATTGCCTTAAATTAAAACTCCATCATGAGTCAGGTGATGTTTTATACCCAGTCAAGATGAAAAATACCGATACAGGCAAAGTCGCCTTTCGCGTCTCTCCTGGTGGTAATACCAAACAACACTCACTTGAAATCGAAGACGAACTAAGCATGCTCGAATATGTGCTAAAACAAGACTATCAAGTACGTGCTCAGTCGTTAAACTCTGCTACTGACAGCAGTAAAAAGCGCAGTGGTTTGTATCGACTATCACAGCGCAGCATTTTAAAACACGAATACATATAAATTTACGCCTGCTCATATTGTTGGAGCAAATAAACAAAAATAATAAAGAGAAGTAAATGATAACAGGACAACTTAAAAGCAATATCGACAAACTCTGGACAGAATTTTGGACAGGTGGCATTGCTAACCCACTTACCGTGATAGAGCAAATCACCTTTTTGATGTATGCCAGGTTATTAGACTTGCACGAACAGCGCGACGAAAAGCGTCAGCAACAAACGGGCCGCAGCTTTACTAAGCGTTTTGCGCCCGAACAGCTGCACATCCGCTGGCACCGTTTTATGCACGAAGAAAAAGAGCAAATGCTCAAAATCGTGCGTGACGAAGTATTTCCGCAGTTCAGAATGATTTCGGGTGAAGGCTCGGTGTTTGCCGAATTCATGAAAGATGCGCAGTGCATGATCCAAAAACCATCCTTGATGGAATCGGCAGTGGAGATGATCAACAAACTGCCTTTGGAGAATAGCGATACTAAGGGTGACTTATATGAATATTTATTAAGTAAACTCACAACCGCAGGCATTAATGGGCAGTTCCGTACGCCGCGCCATATTATCCGCGCCATGGTCGAAATGCTTGACCCTGATGTAACAGACAGAATTGCCGACCCAAGTTGTGGTACAGCGGGTTTTTTAACGGTTGCCTACGAATATTTAGTGCAAAAATACAGTTCACCGCAAAGTGTGCATACCGAAACGGTGATTAATGAAAAAGGTGAAAAACAAGAATTCCAAATCTATAGTGGTGATTTGTTATTAGAACATCGCGAACACGTAGACAAAGACATGTTCCATGGCTTTGACTTTGACGCAACCATGTTGCGTATTGCTGCCATGAACCTGGTGATGCATGGCGTAGCAGAGCCAGACATTCACTATCAAGATACCCTTAGTGGTCGTTTTGCCGAACGCTTTCCAAAACAGAGTAAAGACGCCTATTCCATGATTTTAGCCAACCCCCCCTTCAAAGGCTCGTTGGATGAAGAAGATGTCGACCCAGCCATTTTGCGCATGGTGAAAACCAAAAAAACCGAATTATTGTTTGTCGCACAAATCCTACGCTTGTTAAAAAATGGCGGCAAGACGGCCATTATCGTACCTGATGGGGTGTTGTTTGGCTCATCCAAAGCTCACCAACAATTGCGCGAGCATTTAGTTGAAAATAACGAACTAATGGGGGTTGTTTCACTACCTTCAGGAGTATTTAAACCCTATGCAGGCGTATCGACAGCGATCTTGTTTGTCACCAAGGGTTCGGTCACTGACCATGTGTGGTTTTACGATTTACAAGCCGACGGCTTGAGTCTCGACGACAAACGCACACCAATCAAAGACAACGATATCCCAGACTTAGTCGCTAAATTCAAAACTCGCAAAAAAGCGGATGCTAAAACAGAAGTAAACGATAAAACCCAAAAAGCCTTTTGGGTCAGCAAAGCCGATATCGTGACGAATAAATATGACTTGTCGATCAACCGCTACAAAGAAACGGTGCATAAAGAAGAGCTGTATGACGATCCCAAAAAGATCTTGAGTAGATTAGTTACATTAGAAAACGAAATTCTGACTGACCTAAAAGCGTTGGAGAGCATGCTGTGAGTTGGCCTTTAGTGAATCTTGGTGATGTTTGTTCATTTGTTAGAGGGCCTTTTGGCGGGGCTTTAAAGAAAGATAGTTTCGTCGAAGATGGTTTCGCAGTTTATGAGCAACAGCATGCAATTTATAATCAATTCACTAGTATTCGATATTTTATTGATGAGGCTAAATTTAGTGAATTAAAGCGTTTTAAGCTTAATCCTGGCGATTTGATTATGAGTTGTTCTGGCACCATGGGGAAAATAGCTATTGTTCCCCAAGATATTAAAACGGGAATAATTAACCAAGCCTTACTTAAACTTACACCCTCCTTAAAAGTGGATTTAGATTATTTAAAATATTGGTTAGAAAGCGAATCTTTTCAATTCACGCTAAATGACAACACTCATGGAGCTGCAATTAAAAACGTTGCTTCTGTTGCAGTATTAAAGTCGATAAAAATCCCACTACCGCCATTAAACGAACAAAAACGCATAGCCGTAATTTTGGATAAAGCCGATGCCATTCGCCGCAAACGCCAACAAGCCATCCAACTCGCCGACGACTTCCTCCGCAGCGTCTTCCTGGATATGTTCGGCGATCCCGTGACCAATCCTAAGGGGTGGAGGAAAAAGCAGCTACAAGAGGTGTGCCATAAAGTGATTGACTGCCCACACTCCACACCTAAATGGACAGAAGTAGGCATTATAGGTCTTCGAACCTCAAACCTCACAAAAGGCGATTGGAACTGGAATGATAAGAGATTTGTTTCTGAGGCAACCTACAAAGATCGGACTAGAAGAGCAGAATTAGAAGAAAACGATATTATATTGAGCCGTGAGGGAACCGTGGGAGTTGCAGCGTTAGTTCCTGCTAATACTAAAATGTGTATGGGGCAGAGACTTGTTCAGCTTAGAGCTAACACGGATTTAATCTGTCCAGAATTTTTATTGTTTTTTTTACTCTATGAATTGGAGCCTGAGAGAATATCAAGAGTAATGGCTGGTTCAACATCAAAGCATCTCAATGTTAAGGATTTGAAGTCGCTTGAAGTCTTTATACCTCCAATAGATCAGCAGGAAAAATTTGCTTCAATATTTAGGCATAAAAAGATCGTTGAACCTAAATTTGGAAACTCAACCTACCAAAGTGATCTCAACTTTCAATCGCTAAGCCAAAAAGCCTTTGCGGGTGAGCTATGAGCCAAAAAGCCTTCGCTGGTGAGTTATGAGATGTAAAACCGACATAGGTAGATTCCCTGACTTTCAAGCGTCAAGTCAGCATAAAGCCACTCAACAGAATGAGTATCGTCTAACAACAATTGTCAGTTGTACTGACAAAATTTAAAAATAATAACAACAGGGACGTATGAGATGAATATTAGTGGTTTCTCTATAAACAATGTTTTATGGAACGGCTTGAGACACTGCCAACAACAAAGTATTCAAACTGGCCTTAATTATTTAAGAAAACCGCTCGCAGAAGATGCCAAGTCTTGTTTAATTAGTTTGCCCACAGGGGCTGGCAAATCTGGCGTTATTAGCGTTCTTTGTCACAAAGCTTCGCAAAAGAAGATATTGGTTCTTTGCCATCGTAGAGCCGTTTGTAATCAACTGTATTCGGATATTAATGGTAAATTTTTTGATGAACGTGCCGAAGGGGTAGATATACCTTTAAAGCATGTTTTTAAAAAAGTAGATGATACGGCTTCGAACGGTATTTATGTTTCTACTTTTCAAACGCTGCAAAAATTTAGTCCCGTACAATTAGATAAATTAAAGCAAAATATTGATCTCGTGATAATTGATGAAGGTCATGCTGAACCATCACCTATTTGGCGAACACTGGTGAGAGGAGTGGGTGCTCATAAGATTATTATCACAGCAACACCATATCGTAATGACCTCTTTCAATTTGATATCACTCCTGACTCCAGTTACATCTATACCTTTGAAAAAGCGCTAGAAGATGAAGTATTACGAGAACCAACTTTTGAAACCATCGAATTCGTTAATTTGAAGACCTACATCCGACACTTTTTAGACAATAATCCTGATACTAAATGTATTTTAAAATGCAACAAATTTAGTGATGTTAAGCGATATTATGATGAGCTGAATGGGGAGTTCAATTTATTGGCGATCCATGAACAATATAAAGGCGACACGCGAGACAATGTAAAAACGAGAGTTCCCAGCAACCTAAAAAATTCTGATTATCAAGTGATTATTCATCAGCGTAAACTTGATGAGGGCGTTGACATTCCCCAAGCCAAATTGTTGGTGTTAACTTATGCTGTTAGCAGTGGTAGAGAACTTGTGCAAACTATTGGCCGTATTGTTCGTTTGTATGGTGATATCGAGCCTAAAGTATTAGAGCTAAGTCATAATAATAATGAGGCAATGTGGGAAAACTATCGGCGATTTGATTCCTCTCTAAATAGTGCCAGTGCGGTTAATAAATTCATTGCGTCTTTGGATGCAAACAAGTTGATAGAGCTTTACTTGGAGGCATTTCCAGATGTCAGTTATTACGGAAGCCGTTTTTTAAGTAAGTTTGATCTTAATGCTTTTGATCCTGAAAAATCGTTAAATATTCCAACTGCATCCATTTGCTTTTTAAATGCTGCGGCTGGTTTTAGCGTGGAGTTTTTGTCAGATATTTTATATTGGCGCTGTAATAGCGACGGTGAACTTGCTAAGCAATTTTTGACGTCTTTTGGAATACATATCGTTGTTTCAATCGCTTTCAATCGTTCTAAATTTCTAAAAGATGAGTTCTTTTTTGAGCCTTCTCTAGAAATAACCCTGTTTAAATCGCTATCAAACAATATTGTTGCGATTTATGACAGCAGAGGAAGACGCTTTGCTAGGGATAAAGATTTAAAACTAGGCTCTGCTGTACCGCAAGATAAATTGTTTAAGGTTTTATCTCTTGGTGTTTCTGCGATCACGAAAGAGGCAAGCAGTAAGTCTGTCAGCTCAGCTAGAAAACGTCCAGATAGCATCATGGTAAAAGGGCAAAATTTGGATCAAATGGCGGATCAACAAGGCAATGCCTCATATAGACTTGCTACGGCAAGGTTGGATACTTATGACCAGTTACAAACTAAGTTAGGAAGCTATTATGTTGGGGTTGATTCTGGGCGAATATCTGACCAAAAGGAGAGTGCATTTAGTTTAAAAGACATAAATGATTGGCTGGAAAACATGGACGCGGTGATTTCTGGTGATGCTGCTATTGATAATGCCCTCTTGGATTCTTTTGCTAAACAAGTTGCTGTTGATACAAACTTAAATGTCGAAAGTATTATTTTCGATTTCAGTGAATTGGATGCACCAATTCTCCTTTCAATTGATGGTGTCCAATATACGCTCGACAATGATTTTATATACCACGAATGTGAAGGCGGATTTCTACTTGTACCCGAAGTTGAAGAGAGTCGAATAATTGTCGAGCTTAGCAATGAAGAGCCGTATCTTAACTTGCTTGCAAATCACCCAATTCATTACTCGTTGGCTGTAGATGATGAATTCAATGAAGGAATTGAGGCCTTTTTAGTTGAGCATTTACACAAGGCTTTGTTAGAAAATGGAGTTGGATATGCTCAAGAAAAATTTTATCAGATTAAATTGCCTGTCGAAAATGCGTTTGATTTAGCTAATTCAAACCTTTCAAATGTTGTAGTAGGAGTAAAAGAACTTTTAGGTAACAACTTGGACGAAAAAGGCTGTCAAAACAACGTATATCAGGTTGTAAACCAAGAATTTAGCCCTAACTCCGTGTTCTACGTTCTAGATCAACTTAAAGCCAATGGACTACCAAACCCCACCCGTTCAGAGTTGGGGCCATTCAACACATACATTCCTGACGTTGACCTCATCATTAACACCGATATGGGAACTGAACCCGCTGATTTTATCCTCTCCTCTAAAAACAAACTTATCTATGTGCACGTGAAATGCGGCTCGACTGGTAATCCTCAATCGTCAGCAGGGGGATTGGCAGAAGTCGGTTCTCAGGCCATTAAGAATATAGAAATGTTAATTAGTAGCAACGAGCTGTTGAAACCAGGCAACTGGAATCGGTTACATACCGCTTGGCCGACTGTGAATGCTGCACAGTTGATGCATGAAAGAATCCGCTTGTTTGAGGGACAACATTTTACCGCAGCTAATCCTGTAGAACGAGCCGCTAAACTGACGGAGGTGTGGAAACTGATTTCCCAAAGACGACAGTCAACTGCTGTTCAAAAGGAAATATGGATTGTTGCAGCAAATAGTTTTTCTGTTCAACACTTTCGGAATCAATTGTTGCTAGGCCCAAATGCTAACAGCGAGACGTTGCAGGCATTCCAATTGATCAATAGCTGGGTATCTACCCTGCATCGCAACGACGTTGAGCTAAAGATTTTTGTGTCACCTTAAAAGTAATGATCCAATGTGTTGAAATAATACCTAGCAGGAGTGCTAGCAGAGCCATGAGGCAATTTTCAGTATCTACTTATTGATAATTAACAAACGAAATGTAAATTAGTCCATGCTGTTTTTTAAGAGCTTGTCCACAATACACACGTGATGTTAAAACAGAAAAGGCAGGTTTATCGCCGTTTTGAATACATAATCCGACAATGAATTACCCAAAGAAATATCAAATGAGCCATTCATGTCATTTGAACTAGAACCTACCAAATAACATTCCTATGCCCTCTAAGATAAAAATATTAGAAGTTGTTTTTTAAAGTTTAATTTGTCACAGCACACACCAACAGTTCTTTTAGAACAATAGCTAATTACCAAGAGCCACTCTGAAATAACGTCAATTTATCAAACTAGATTTAGGCCTTAAAGCTGGCTGATGCCTTAGAAATTGCTGATCAGTTATTAGATAGATATCAAGCAAGCTTGATGTTTGTCGGTATTAACAGGTTAACGACAGAAACTGAGACGTTTATCAGTTCAACAACATTCATTGGTTTTCTTAACAATACAACCCCCCGATCTTATTAGATCAAAATATGTTGCAATAAATATTACTTTTATGTAATATTTATTTCGTTAGGGTGATTTAGATAGTCATAGCTCATAGAAAAACATTATTAATCAATGAGAAATTATTTATGCGTGAAAGCTTATTTCTAAATTTCACTCAGTAATAAGGGACTATTCCGACATTAGACGAGCAAAGGACTAAACGAGCTTTAGTTGTAAAGGGAATTCAGCCGTACAGCGAATCTTGATGATGCGCGAAATGACCAGGATTGTCGTAGGGAAGCATGCCGCGACTTGACGAAATTTCAGCACTGGATAGCGTCATTTAAAGGCAAATCGGTTTGGCGAGGCTAATTCTGGCTCCGCCAAACCAACACTTTTAGCAGTAAAAACAGAAATAACTTAGTTAGTCGTCAATTTTTTTTCAGAATGTATGAGATTTTGATAACGGATTGAATATTAAGTGAATTATAGATTTTGGTTATTTAATTGAATATTAATAACGAATGCCCCATTTTTGTAAACTAAATCATAAAAAATGGCCGTTTTTCAATTAGATGTGTCTTTCAACCTTACCGAAAAGGGAGGTGAATAATTAATTAAAGTTAAAATAAGTCATTGAATTTAAACAACTAAAAAAGTTTGCAAGTTTTTATTGAACTGCTATAGGTTAAAAAACAACCATTATGGAGAGTTTCAATGAAAAAAGTTAAGCAACCTACAATTTTTAATGAAGAAATTGTTAAAACAGAGATGTATCTAAAAGAAATAGCCAAAAATGGTTATAAGCCTTGGGTCAGCATTAGAGAATCTAAAACCCATGGTAGAGCACACCAAATTTACAGTTACAAAACGGGGCGTAGTCATAAGCTTCTAAGCGATGGAGAAGCTGGATTGTTCTATATTTTAGAGCGACAGCCTGATGTTATCGATATTCTTGAGCAATTCCCACTCAACATCGCAACAACGATGGAAATTGCGGTAGAGCAAAATACTTTTCATCCCTCGCGATTCAAAGATAGAAAAAAATACAACAACGTGCTTCCAGCCTGCACTATGACGACTGACATGTTAGTCGTCAGACAAAACAAAAATAAATTAAATTCTGAGGCGTATAACTTCAAATATTCAAAAAGTTTGGACAGTACAAAAACATCCCCGATTTCAGTCGCTCGAACTGAAAAGAAAATAGCGATCGAGCGAGAATACTGGAAGACGGAGCGTATAAAGTTTATCCAGGCGACTGAAAAGTGTTTGAACAAGGCGCTAATTCACAATTTGATTTATCTGCGAACATTTTATTTGAACTATCAGCAAATAAATATTTCTGCCGACTTCGAGCAAGTTATTTGCCAAAAGCTATTTGATGTTTTTCAAACTCAAAACGCACTCACAATTAAACAGGGACTAGAGCTGGTTGCTGTGCAATTAAATATAACCGTTCAAGAATGCGAGTGTATTTTTAAGAAATCTATTTATGAATATAAGTTGCCAGTTAATTGCTACAAACTCCTTGTATTAGACCGACCGCTTTCTTTTGTAGCAAATGCAAAGGAGATGATCACTTATGTTGGTTAACGACAGAATTGTTTCAAATAATAAAAATGCTAGTGCAGAGCTAATTGTTCATATTAATCGAGAGCTACAGTTAATAACCGTTACGGACTTGTTGGCTAAGCCTTTCAGACGTCCCTATGTTATTTCTTTGCCAGAGGTGGAACAAAAACTTAAGAGAAAAGAAATACGGATTGAAGAACATAAATTTCCTCCGCAATTCATTATGCTGCAAGGAAACTTGCCAGCAGGTTGGGTTGAAAAAAGAGATGCAGCTTATTCGTGTATAGTAGATTTAGTTGAAAATCCACACATGCTTTTTGAGTATTTTTACGGTGATAGCTCAGGTATTTTGCGCTCTTTAGTAAAAAAATCAGGGAAAGATAAAAAGTTCGTTCAAAAATCAATAAATAAATATTTTGCTGGTGGTGGATTTAAAAACGCACTACTTCCGACTTATTTTAACTGCGGAAAGTTCTACTCATTACCCCAAGAGCCTAAATTTACTAAAAATAATGAGATTTGCCACAAGTCAAAACCAGGTCCGTTAACGTCAAAAGGCCTTCTTTTTCGCCAGACTACTTTGATAGATAAAGAGAATGTGCGGCAATTTGCAAAAAAAATGAAGATCACTGGGAAGGTAAACTTAAAAAACTTATATGGAGATTATTGTAAAATATATCAATCAGCAGAGGTTGCTGCCGTAGCACACAGTAACGCTGCGGAAAAAGTCACCTCAATAATCCCCTTAAACCATACGCTCAGAATATCTAAACGTTCATTCGCTAGGCTATTGAAAAGCGAAGTAGAAGACATTGAGTTTATTAGAAAATGCGTCGGTGAAACGGCATATCAAAAGGATCACGCTGGAAAGCCAGGCATGGCAACAGATGGTGTGACACGTCCAGGTGCCCGATACGAAATGGACAGCACAACAGCTGATACCTACATCCGTTTTGAGTACTCGAAAGATCAGTGGCTCAGTATCGGTCGGCCTACCATTTATATGGTAATTGACGTTTGGTCTTCTATGATAGTCGGATTTCATGTGGCTTTTCATGGCCCTGATTGGCAAGCCGCGTCTCAAGCTATTTACAATGCATTCTCTGACAAAGTGGAATTCTGTAAGCAGTTCGACATTGATATTTCGGAGAAAGACTGGCCGTGCCATCATGTATGTGAATCTATAGTATTTGATCGTGGGACTGAAAATAGTGAGCATAATTTAGATTCTATTCTAAAAAGTAAATTTGGTGTGCACTCTGGGCTATTTGCGGCGCTATACAGAGGTGACGCAAAAGGCACAGTAGAAAAAACTTTTCACACAGTCCAAGACTATGCAATACCAGTAAACGCGGGAAAAGTAGAAAAAGCGCCCCGTAGAGAAGATCAACATGCTTCGAACAATGCGCTTTTGACTTACAAACAATTTGTTCAAATCCTAATCCAAACCATTTTAGTGGTTAACAAAACAAAAACGCGTGTTGAAGCGCATTCATCACAAATGTTAAAGGCACAGGTGAATTACACCCCCCTAGATATGTGGAATTATGGCTTAGAAGAGTTGGTCATTAAGCAGACTAAAATTTGTGACTTAAAACGCAGATTGTTCCTACTTCCAGAAGCTGAGGCACGCATCACGCCACAAGGAATCTTATTCAAGGGGTTGTATTACTGTAGTAATGAAATAATAGATTTGAAGTTGCTAGACAAGGCTAAAAGTCGCGGGAGGATCAAAATTTCTGTTCGTTACTTTAACGGTAGTACAAATCATATTTGGTTTTATCAAGAAGACACTCAAGATTTTATTCGGTTGGAACTGACTACAAGAAGTGAACGTTACAGTAACATTCTGTGGGATCAAGTTCTTGGACATATCGAACTGATGAAACCTGTTTTGGCAGCAAATGATGAAGATCGTTTTCTCTCTGAATTTGAATTAGAAATGTACAAAGATGGAGTGGTCGATATCGCTAAAAATGAAGTTAAGAATCTGAAAAAGTCGACAAATAAGGGCATGCAAAAAGATACAAAAGAACGTAAACACCAAGCTGGGAAAATACAGAAACGGCAGGCTGCTAAGGATTTTACCTCTCTTCAAGATCAAGCAACCAATGTAGTCGCAGTTGAAAAAACAGTTAGTAAAAAACGTAAGAGTTTGACTAATACGTCTAGACGTAAGGTGGTGGCTCATGGTTAAGGCAAACTATTTTTATCATCCATCTAAAATGCTGAAGGGAAACCCACTTGCGGAGGGCCTTGGCAAACCGCTTACAGATATTGAAATTGCGAACAGAGTTGAGACCAAATTCGACGCGGGTTTGGACTTATCGAAAATTGATGCTGAGTACCACACGTACTACAAAATGCTGTCTTTATATAACCTCGAACAAGTCTACACGTTGCCAGACGAAGCATGTACCATCTACAAAAAAATCCGAATGATGATTGAGTTTGGATATATGAATCGGAATCCACTGTTGGGTGGTCAATTGGCTGGCTTACTCTTAAGTATAGATTCTGATTCTGAAAATAATCCTGTCAGCATTAATAATGTACGGAGTGTAGAACGTGATACTACACATTCTGTTATGCCGAACATGAGCTATTTACTCACAGGGTTAAGTGGCCGTGGGAAAACGACGTTAATCAAAAAACTGCTGAATTGTATCCCCCAAATTATTCAGCACGAAACCTACATTTCAGAGGACGGGACAAGAACAAACTTTCAGTTTATTCAGATACCGTACTTATATGTTGAATTGCACGAAAGACGAGGTCAAAAGGCTTTTCTAGATTCAATTTTGTTGGCACTTGATCATTTGACCGATGAATCATATTCCAACAGAACAAAAAATCTTAGTATCAATAAGTTAATAACAGCCGTTCGCAAGGCGTTTGTCGTGCATGGTGTGGGAATGCTTATTATTGACGAAGCACAAAATCTGGCGAATATAAAAGCAGATGTTGCATTGGGAAACAATGAAAAAACCACGGTGAAGTTTGTCGAAGAAATTTTCAATCGATTTGGCATTCCATTATTTTTTGTTGGGACGTTGAAAACTGAAAAACTCTTTGGCAGTGAAATGACAATTATTCGCAGAACTATTAATCAGGGGGCAACTAGAATGCTCGGCTGCGATGTGGATAGTGATTTTTGGAATGACTTCTGTGACCAAATTACGCCGACTGAACTTTTAAATAATCAAGTCACGTCACAGGGTATAATAAATCGACACCTTCATAATCTCAGCTGTGGAATACCCGCAATTGCAAAAGCTATAGCGAAAGCAACTATTTCTGCATTATTGAATGTTGATGAAGAAGATGATTTGGAAGGACAGGACTTAAGCATTGATGCAATGAATATGATCATGGATGAACAGTTTCATATGTTAATCAAACCACTTTTAGCTTTGACTAGAAAAAAGTACTTCGAATATGAAGATTTTGAAGCGCTTAGTAACTTAGACGAAGCTGCAAAATTAGCATTACTTAATTATAAAATGATTCAAGAGGCAAAAACTTCTGGGGATGATGGTATTAACTCTTCAGACGGTCTTCTTGGGGTAAATGATGATAAAGCTAAAGTAAATCGGCCAAGTAAAACTATTCACTTCGACCCTGCGATTACAGAGCCTGCTAAAGTAAAAAGGGTGTCAGTCGGTAAACTATTAAAAGCTGCTGGTCATAATGCTGTTGGGGCAGGTTGATATGCGAAATATAGATTATTTACTTCCAGGAGAGGATGCTACTGCTTTTATATTTAGGTTATTCAAACTGTCACCGTTTGGGAAAATAGAAGACGTTTATGAATATCTCAATTTAAAGCGTCTGAAGTTAGTACCAGGTGATTTTCAGTCTCCGACTGAGCAAGCATTGCTTAGGCATTTTGCTCAGGATATCGATGAGCTACAAGCTAATCATGGGCATTGGAAACGGTTTGACTACTGTTTGACAAGCCATCAATCAATAGAGCGTGTTACAAAAGCTGAAATAGGCAAATTCAAAAGGCTTACCTGTAACGGCTCAAATGGATTTTTAAATAAGCCGTGGCGTTGGTGTAATCGCTGTGCGATAGAAGATGAAGAGCATTTTGGCATTTCTTATTTCAAACGAGACCACCAGGTTCAAGGTGTCTTTTCTTGCCACAAACATAACACCGAGCTACTTGATGGCTGTGACAATTGCGGCTGGCAACCTACTACACTGAGAATTTTTAACCACCCTCTGCGACATTGCCCTTCATGCGCAGCCAGTTTTGTCGACAGGCCTGCGTGTGTTCCAGAAAAGTTAAAACAAGTGCAGGATTTCTCGTTAGCAATGGCTTATGGGGCACTTACGCTCTCAAGTAGAGAGATTATTGAGTTGTTTAAACAATACATCGGCATCGACGAAATAGAGGAAGGCGATGGGGACTACTTCGTATTAGTGCGAGAATTTCATAGAAGATTGGCTGCTTACTTTTCAATTGAGGAGCTTCAACAATGTTTTAGTGGGATTAATGTCACTAGAGCTGAAAATCGAGTCCGAGCATTACGTTCAAACAAGTTCTTCAGCGAAGCAGCTCAGAGCGCATTGCCATTAGCGCCTGTTGCATTATCTTATGGATTAGCCTTTCTGGATAGCCAAATGCCAGACCAAAGCATAGCTAAAGCGGCTTAAAGATGAACAACTTGGGAAGCCTGTTTTGCTATGCAAAATTTGAGTCTGCATACAGTATTATGGCCTCCCTCAGTGTCATGTCTCCAGAACATTCGTGGAAAAACTTAAATGAAAAGGTTTTGGGTGCTGCTCACTATAGGCTGCACCCCGTGCTTACGTCTCATATTGGGGCTATTTCAAAATTTATTGGCGTATCTAACGAGTCTCTATTAATCCATGGCACTGGATATGTTTTGTATGCCATGGCCTTATCAAGGCATGACAAGGAAAGATTGAAGCAAGAAATGCTGTGGGGCAGCGGCAATAAAATCGGCGCAATATCAAAGCAGACTTCTTCCTCCCTTGTGTTACCGAAAGTGTATAAATACTGTTCTCAGTGTGTTTGTGAGTCGACAGCTAAATATGGGTTACCCAAATGGCATATCGAACATCAACTATATGGGGTAACGCATTGCACAAAGCATAAAGTGAGACTGGACTTTTTAGTTGCAGGAGAGGGAGGCGTAAATCGAGAATACGTGATGCCCAAAGGCGGTGAGCCTATTGCAATTTCTGCGGGAAATGAGAAGGCACTATATCTGTCTTCATTCATCACTGGATTGTTTCATTTCTGCCAACGGAGTGAAATTCAAAAGGATTTGCCTCACTATTACCGTCAAAGGTTAGATAATAGAGAATTATTAACCCAAGCAGGTCAACTACGTTTTCAATTGCTGTCATCCGAATTAAAAGACTTTTGGAAACCTCTATTCTCAGATTTGACGCTCAGTGCACCCACAAGTCATCGTAGTGAATTTCAACATATTCCAACAGTGCCATTAGATTTTTGCGATTTTCGTTATGTCCCGTCTTTGGTCCATGGGCGTTCTAACATGCACTACTTGAAGCATGTGATGTTGATGGCGTATTTAGCAAAAGATCCCGAACAATTTTTTCATGAAAAAAGCGAAACCATTTCCAAAGAAGCGCTACCTCAACGCAATCCCAAAATAAATAATGAACACCTTATAGTAGACAGACTGCGTGAAGGTTTATCTATGCGAAAAATATCTCAGATCGCTGGAGTATCCGTCAGTTATATTCAGCAACTCGCTGGACGTAACAATATCAACGTTGGTAAGCGCACTAAGTTTATTGACGAAAGTATAAAGCGAGACGTTTGGCGAAAAGCGTTTTTTGGTTTTCACCGAAACAGTATCGCAGAACATTGCCGTATTTCGGTCAAGGCGGTAGAAAGTATAATCCAGAGCCATACACGTTTGTCTGCGTGGCGACATCATCTTAGACGAGTCGATGGTATTAGAAGCAATCGCAAAATGCTTCTGACTCATCTACAGGCAAGGCCAGAGGCAACTAGAAACCAAATTAAAACTGCGTGTCCAAGTTATATGTATTTGTATAAACATGACAAGGGATGGCTATATCAACAATTACCCGAAAGCTGTTTTCAAAATAAAGGCTTGATAATGGATTGGTCTCAAAGGGATGTGTTTCTTGCTATTAAATTAAGATATATGGAGATATCTGCAAATTCTATTTCTGAAGTTGACCGTTACTTGGGTGGGCATGGATGGTTGATAGGTAACGCAAACAAGTTGCCGCGTACATTGCGAGAAGCTCAAAATAAATTAATAAAAGCTTCATAAATATGCACATATAAATCAGATGTTTATTTTTGTGATTTTTACCAAATGTTCAAGTTTTGCTTGATGATTAATTAAGTTAATATTAATGAAATCATGCACTTAAGTTTTCCTTTGATAACGTTATCACGTTCTTTTGTGAAAGACTATATGTTCACAAGCTGAGAATAAAACAATCCTTCTAAACCATTCACTTTATTGATAATTTTCTCCCAACGGAGAAAAATATGATCAAAGTTGAGTACGCCTTAATAACCAAATCAGTCGAACTACTAACTAGCCAAGGCATTAGCCTGTTCGAAACATTGTCCATTGTAAGCTTTCATGGCGAAAAAGGTGTGCCAGTCGAAAGTAGAGTCTTTTTATCTATTGAAGGTAATGAGTATACCTACCTCTATTGTTGCAATAACAAGAGCTACAGATGTCTGACAAGCGCATTAATCTTTGAAAATCATCTCGTAAATTTATAGGTGGTCAAATGGACGAACATGAGCAAACGCAATTGATACTTGGCAGAGTGACGAAGTGGGCAGGTAGCCGAGAAAATGCTCAAAAATGGTTTGACCAAGAGTTTATTCCAGCACTAGGCAGCACAACTAAACATGCAGTTGAACATGGCTATTATGAAGCAGTAAATGACTACTTAGATGCAATAGAGCTAGGTGGGTTTGCGTAAGTTATAAAACGTTTAATAACATCAAAAAACAAACGGAAATTGACGAAGCAATTTCAAGATATGAAATTGGAACGCCACTTAAGTCAGTCAGCTGTTTTATCTGGATCAATAGTTCAAATAAATTCTGAACTAGACGCTTATCAAACGGTTAGAGAATTCAAGCTAATAGGCCAAAAGGCGCATCAGCAGCGAGTAGCAAAATTTCTGAAGAAAAACAAAAGACAAAGAAAAAAATACATGAAAGATAGGTCCTATCTCAGCAGCTCACTAGGGCCGATCACAATTCCATTTATAGAAAATAGAGTGATTGTAGATCTTTGAAAAAGCGACTTTATAGAAAATTTTTGCAAGCCACAGGCAACAAAGAAAAGCTGGCCTTGCTATTTTTCCTCTGTGCAATCAACCAGAATCAGGTGGTCACATAATGAGTACAAAAGCGTGGGTATCGAATCATGATTACGGAGCTAGTTTGTATCAAGAGTGCTCTTATGACTATACAGCAAATGAGGTTAACCCCAATCCAGCGACGATTCAGATAGCAAATCCAACTGACTTTGTCATCAGCAGTGAAGCAAGCAACGGTGTTAAAGTCAGGTCTCAACTTGTTGTCGAAATTCCCGCGAAACGCTTTGATGAGCTTGCCAGGGCATGGATAAAGCACAGGGGTATACAAATCAAGCCCTGATCCTAAAGTCAACTACCTGATCATACGGTTTACTTAATAGGTGTGATTACCAAGGGATCGTGTCGGTCTAATTAACGAGCGATTTTGTCGTAGTTAGAACATCAGCCAGTTACTAAACTGGCTATGATTTAGGTGTTAACATTCAGTTTAGATGTAGCTTAGGCTTGATCTGACATTTAAAAGTAAGTGCTCTTTATCTAATCTACAGTCAACGTTGTGCCAAAAGCGGGTCTAAGAGTGACAGTTGCCGAACTTGCTTAGGTTTCTAAGTAAAAGTTTACATAGATAGGGGAAGATCAGTGAGCCAATTTCAAACAGTTCAGCCGCTCGATAAGTTACTTATCTCAAGATTTGAGGGTGAAAACGAGCCTGATTTATTCATTGCTATGTCAGATCTTGTTTTTATGATGAGCGAAGGTGCATCAGGCGCTATATTGAAATCAATATGTAAAAATGTACCTAAGTCTATAATAATAAAAACGGTAGGCTCCGATAATGCCAATTTTTCAAAACTTTTTAGACGTAAGCTATCGAAAAAACAGACGGATGATGTTTACGATCTTTCTACGCTATGGGTTGAACTACGTCGCTTTTTTAACAACGATAGCGATATGATTGCAGAGTGGCTAAATACCCCAATTCCCGCCCTTGAGAATAATAAACCAGAAGATCTATTAGATACGTCCTTTGGTAGGCATCAAGTAAAGTTATGCTTAGAAACAATGAAATTTTGTGACTTTGCTTGATCTTGTTCAAGGTGCAACATCCAAAACATACCTTGAACCTAATTTCAGAACTAGTCTGAGTTACTACAGTTGAGAGCTAATAGTTCAAACTTCAGTTTTTCGATAGCTTCGACTTTGTTAGCAAATTGAGTTCGCTTATCTATATTGCGAACAGTAATGTTGGAGGGTTTATGGGTGATTTCTACGCCAATATGAGCACCTACAGGTGGATCATAAAGCGATTCACAAGTATTTTTTTCTAATTCATCTTCATTCATTTTGCAGTTCCTTCGTTTGACCACCAAGCTTTTACTTTGAAGTATTGAAATTTTACTAATTATTATGTGTTCTAATATTTGACCATATTTTAGTCGCTATCGTTGTTTTAAAAGATAGTTATCCGTCATGTGATGTTGTTGATGGAGCTTTTTTATTACCAAGCGAATGTTCGAGTTGAGCTGATTTTAATCTTACTGGGGATAAGTTTTATTGCTACAAAGTGTTCTCATTCTCTATTCTCATCATAATTGCATCATTTCTGATGAGAATAGGTGAGTTATTCTCATCAAGCTCAGAATTCAACTACTTATATCTGATATTGATCAGGAACCTAAACGAGAAGTTGACAACAAAATCTTAAAGGTTTTCGGCAGCGTTGAAACTACTTTTATCAATATGTATCAGGGTAGATAAATCCTTAATGTGTTTTTTAGCACCAAAAAGCGATCTAGTTTTAGATGGTATTTACATCAAACATTGATCCACAATTGATAACTTGAACTAACGTTAATACTGGCTTGAACTTACAATTAAGTGGATCACTTTTTCAACGCAATGGTGAAGCCGTTTTGATTCAATTCAGCAATTGGGTAAAAAGTTATAAAAAAAGTTGATTTATATTGTAAATCAATGCGAAGCTGCCATTAGAATGCAACTAATCGTGCCCCAAAATGACTAGAATAATTAAGGAAAAAAGTAATGGATTACGACCTCGATGCACTAATTGAAAAAGCAAAAAAAAACTATCGAGAAGGTAACTATTTTGACTCTATTGAAGCAGCAAATGAAGCTAAAAATATTGATCCAGAAAAACCTGAGGCTTGGTGGTTTTTAACTTTAAGCCACTTCGCCTTAAATCAGCTCTATGATGCTTATGAATCTGCCTCACAAGTAATTGAATTAGCCCCCAATTTTGCTAATGGCTGGGCTAGATGGGGGGCGATTTTACAAAAATATTATGAAAATGAAGTAGATGAAGAAGCAGTAATTGCATTCGAAAGAGCAATAGAAATAGAACCCAGCCACCTTTCCGCTCTGACATCATTAAGTACTATTTATAGACTTAATGATTCAAACGACAACTCAGAAAAATACAAAGAAATTGCTATTTTAAATAAAATTGACGAATTAGAAGGATTAACCACTCATCAATTGAATCGTTTAGGGATTTTGCACTTCAGTACTAAGAACTTTTTTGAAGCAATTAAAATTTGGGAGAGGAACGTATCTGACCCATCTGGTATGAGTCTTTTTAATTTGGGACTAGTTTTTAATCATACTGAGGTATCACAAGACGCTGATGCTATTGATATTTGGCGGATAGCACTTGCGAGAAACGTATTGACAAGTAATGTTGAAGAAAGACTTTCTGAGTTATTACCCAGACTTCTTGATTTGGCTGAGGATGCAAATAATACATGTACCACTGTATTAGATGATAATTTTTATTACGACATATATTTAAATCCATTCGAGTTATTAAATTGGGAAGATTCCATTGATCTTACCCAAGAATTTGATTTCAAAAAATCACAAAAACTTCGAAAACGTTTGATACAAGAAATTGAGCTAGAAGATGGCGAAATATTTTGGCTAGATGGTCTTAAAGTTGGCAAGTCTCAGGCTATAAAAATATGTGATGAACTGCACGATGAAGCTAAACGAAAGTTTCATGCATTAGTGTTTAATAATAAGCCATTGTTAAAATTTTTATCAAAAGGTGAGCATCAACACTTTTGTGTTGATATGAATGAGTCTCCAATCGAACTTATAAAAATACTTGATGATGTTAGTAGCAACTTTAAGGCTTGGTTAAGTGAACCTTTCAGCATTCAATTCGATAGAGTTTTAGCTACAGCAATAAGGAAAAGATACTTCTTTGTTATTGAAGTGCTTTTAGATGGCAGGAGATGGGTAGAATCGAAATATAACGAAGACTGTTTCAAATCTGCCAAGAAAGAATTAAATATAATGTTATCTGCATTTGAATCTTTGGAACAAAAGTCAGATGTTCTTAAAATATCTATTGAAGACATTAGGGAAGTTTTTGAATACAGCGGTTTACTTCGTATTCTCAATTTATTGCCGTCATATTTTTGGGAACAGCAAGATCAAGCTGTCAGAAGCATAAGAGACTTAGCAATTGATTGTTGTAATCAACATGACGATGCTGAGTTATCTAAAAAGATTATTGAACTTACTAATTTATTTGAATTTAAATCAGAGATGTTTAAACAAAAAATAGAGGAAGACGTTCAAGCTATTGAAGATATTATTGCTCGAAAAAAAGAAGATGAAGTTCATTTGGTTGTTGGCTCAAAAAAAGAACCGTTTTCAATAACCGAGAAAGGTGTAACAAGAGGAAATAGCTTCATATCTACTAAAGATTTAACTTCATTGAGGTGGGGAACTTTGTTAACCCGTGAGAACAATGTTATTTCGAATGATTCTTTGTATTCGTTCACTTCAATAAATGGTTCTAATATTTCATTGCAAAATACTTACTTAGAAACTGACAAAAACGCAGAGGCTATGAACAATGGTATTGTGACAGCTATCTTAACTTATCTTTTGCCATTAGTACTTTCAAGAATACAAGATAGTTTAGACAAAGGAATTAATGTTCAAATTGGAAATTTGACTCTGACAAAAAAAGGTGTTCAGTTCGAGAGTGGGTGGCTAATATTTGCAAGTATTAAGGAAATTTCATGGAGAAATTATAAGGCTGAAGCAAAAAACGGTCAGATAACAATTTATGATAAGCAAAACACGTCTATCTCGACGGCTATAAAAATCAGAGAAGTTAATAATGCATTTATGCTGTTATTTCTCGGTAAAGACAGGGAATAAAATGAAAGCAACTAGCAATGAAATTATTGTAGATAAAAAAATACTAACTATTTTAAATCAACTATTTGAAATTGAACGTAAATTGGATGGAAGCGAAGATTTCAACAAAATTTCAAGAAATATTTCTCGAATAAAGGATTCATTGTCTCAAGATGCAAACGGTCAGGAGATATTTTATGAAAATCCAATGGGGCAGAAATATACGGATACGCGAAATGACTTAGAAGCTCATATTATTGGTGAAAGTACTGAAAATTTAGTTGTTGTAGATGTTATTAAGCCCATCATTCTATTTGGAAATAGACAGTTAGGATTGACACAGGTAGTTCAAAGAGGTGTCGTATCAGTTGAATCAAAATCTATAAACAAGGAAGAAAAATAATGTCAAAAATGATTAATTTTGGAATTGATTTAGGAACAACTAATTCACTCATTGCCAAGTTTAATAGTGGTGTCGTTCAAGTATTTAAAAATCCAAGGGGCCATAAAGAGGGCTTGCCATCAATTGTTGGATTTCGAAAAGATAAGATTTTAGTTGGAGATAAAGCCAGAGATTACGCAACCAAAGATCCTAAGAATGTAAAGAGTCGTTTCAAAAGAAAAATGGGGACAACAGAAACTTTCAAAATTGATTCTATTAATAGTTCTAAAACACCAGAAGAACTTTCCGCATTCGTTTTAAAGGAATTGAAAGGATTTGTGCAATCGGGGGAGATTGTTGATTCCGCAGTTATTACTATTCCTGCCTCATTTGATACGATTCAGTCAAACGCAACTAAAGATGCAGGTATGTTGGCTGGTTTAAACGAGGTTTTGTTGCTGCAAGAACCCATCGCTGCTAGCCTTGCCTACGCTAATAAAGACGGCTCGGTTGAATTAAAAAATAGCCAATGGATTGTATATGACTTAGGTGGTGGTACGTTTGATGTAGCTCTGGTTAAAATAGTTGAGGGAGAACTAACAGTTATTGACCATGAAGGTGATAATTATTTTGGTGGAACAGATCTTGACGCTTTAATCGTAGAAAAAATTCTTGTTCCACATATTGAAACAAAAGGTTCCTTTGATGACTTATTGGGTGAGATGAAGAGCGCATCAGGAAAACATGAAAAAAGTTGGTATAGACTTTTAGATGCGGCTGAAACTGCGAAAATAGAGTTGTCTTCTGACTCATCGACCGAAATTGAGTTTCAAATTGAAGATGATGAAGGCGAAGAGTTAGAAGGTACAATTTCGGTTACACGATCTCAATTTGAAAGTCTTATTAAAGATCGAATTGAAGAAACAACAAAGAAGCTTAAAAACATTCTTACAAGACAATCTTTGCAGCCTAAAGATTTAGAATTTGTATTAATGGTAGGAGGCTCTACTTACATTCCTTTTGTTAGGAAGCAAGTCCAAGAGCTTATGAATATTCCAGTAAATACTGATATTGACCCTACAAACGCAATTGTTATTGGCGCTGCATATTATGCGGGGAGTCGCACTAAAAGTGTTATTCAAAGTCAAAAATTGAGTAATAACAATGCGAACATCAAGGTAAAAGCAACTTATGTGTCTAATACACAGGATTCTGAAGAGCTGTTTGCTGCAAAAATTGACGGTGATATCGTTGATCTGACATATAGAATTCATAGCGCGAATGGTATTTTCGATTCTGGTATCAAACCACTTTCGGCTAGGATAAACGAAGAATTACCTCTTAGAGAGGGGGAGTTTAATATCTTCGAATTTACTATTTTGGATTCAAATGGAAATAAAATTAACCATCTCCATGAACAAATTCAAATTGCTCAAGGCAGGTACAGTGTTGCTGGACAAATGTTGCCAGATGAGCTTAGTTTGGTAAAAGACGACTTATCTACCAACGATACTAAGTTAGAAAAAATATTTGAAAAGAATAGTATTTTGCCTTCAAGGGCAAAAAGAACCGTTGAAGTAGCAAAAACTATTATAAAAGGCGGTGTTGATGGCTCTTTAAAAATAATGGTTGTTGAGGGTTCTTCAGACAATCATGCCCTGAGCAACAAACCGATAGGTGTCTTAGAAATTAATGGTGAAAAACTGACAAAGGACCTATTGAAAGGTAGTGAAATAGACATTACTTTCGAAATTTCTGAGTCTCGCGACCTAACCATTTCTGCCTATTTAAATGGAACTGATCAGGAGTTTTCTCAAATATTTAACCCACAAAAGAGAAACGTTTCACCTAAGCAACTTGGTGCTGATATTCTC
The DNA here is from genome assembly GCF_052119645.1 of Flavobacterium sp. W21_SRS_FM6. Lineage (NCBI taxonomy): Bacteria > Pseudomonadati > Bacteroidota > Flavobacteriia > Flavobacteriales > Flavobacteriaceae > Flavobacterium > Flavobacterium sp. W21_SRS_FM6. The sequence goes on along the minus strand of NZ_JBGQOM010000002.1, from coordinate 583,714 downwards.
CAATTAGAAGAAACTATTTATTCAGCAAAAGAAGATACCTCTGGAAATTCTGAGGTTGAAAAAGAGCTTTCTAGCGTTCTTAAAGAAGTTCAAGACTTAATTTTGGTTGCTGGAAATTTATCTGAAGATTCAATTACAGATGAAAAATTTAAATTAGAAGACCAAAAGAGACTCGTGGCTCAAAAGTTACATCAGATAACATCAAGTAGAAGACTAGAACAAAGTAAATCCTCATATAAAGAAGCTAAAAAAATAATAGGTGAATTAGTTGATGAGGCTGGTAATGATCAAGAAAAACATCGCTATAGAGAGATTATTCGAAGAGAAGAAGTTTTTCTGACATCTACTAATCATTTGAGTATTGAAACCGCAAAACGTGAACTTAATTCCATTGAGAGCGCAATTTTATTAAGAACTCCAGCATTCTTAGTAAATGTATTTGAGTATCTAATTGATAACAGAGTATCCATGAATGATCAATTCCAAGCAAATTCGTTAATAGATACAGGGAAAAACTTAATTCAAAATCAACAATGGAACGAATTAAGTATGGTTAACGGTAGACTCTGGGATTTGATGCCCCAAGAAAAGAGAGATGTAGATCAAACTAAGTTTTTTACGGGTATCGTTTAAAATTAAGAATTTTTTATGAACCCCAAAGCAATACCTCTGGGGTTCTAAAAATAAAGTCTTGAAATTAATTTGTTAGGAGTCATTGCAGGATGGAGTCATGGCAAAAGTTATTGCATCCTAAATTATTAAAGCGAAATTTGATAACCGCCTCCCTGTATTTATCTGCCTACGAAGTTTGTAAAAATAGCATTATTGAAAAACCCAAAATTTTCTTCTCCGATGGCATAGTAGAGGAAAAGCTAAATTTAGAAGAATATAAGAAGGAAGTACTCTCATTAGCTAAGTCACCTTTGGAAGCTACTTTACTGTGGTTTAAATCTCACGGTGCTATTGATGATAATGACATTAACGGCTTTAAAGAATCACGTAAGTTAAGAAATGATATAGCACACGAATTGCCGCTTTATATTTCAGAGTCTGATCGTAATATAGATCAAAGTGCATATGAGTCACTATTAGAAGTAACTCATAAAGTTGGTGTTTGGTGGTTAATAAACTTTGAATTACCAATAAACCCTGACTATGACTGTCAGGAAATAGACGAAAATGAAATTAAAACTGGTACTTTGATCATGTTACAAATGATCATGGATATTGCATATGATAATGAACCTGAAGAGGGATATTATTACAAAAATGCAGTCGAGCGAATGAACTCCTAACAAGGTTTTTTACTTTTTTGGTTGAAGAGTTGATGTAAGTTCTTTATGAAAGGGCGTGACTTGCTGACATAGTTGAGTGCACTCGCTAGCCATTTACTTAAAGGATAGTAAAACATGCTCCCAACCCAACTAACTGTTTCCAATTTGTACGAAGCTGTGTGGCATGAACCACTTAAATCGCTCGCTGAACGATGGCAATTGCATCCTCATGCTTTGGGACAATTACTCGACAGACATAGCATCCCGCGTCCACCTAATGGTTATTGGACTCAAAAAGCATTAGGCAAAGAAGTAGCTATTACGCCATTATCAAAGGATATGTCTCCCTCACGATTAATTGATTTAGTCGCTTTGCAAGGGAGCAAACGTGAAAAATCTAAACGACAAGCTTTACCTCTGCCGCCGCCTATAAAGACATTAGGTCGATATCCATTATTGAAAGCAATAAAAAGCTCACTTACTAAGTCGCGTCATCAGTACGATTTCATTCTGACTCAAGCGTATGACGATAATAGTGTACTTCGTTTGGACGTGTCGTCTGAACAACGAGATAGGGCGATAGCAATCTTACATAGCTTAATGTCTGCATTCGACGAAAGTGGCTGGTCAGTTAAGGTGGAAACGCGTAGCTATGAAAAGCGTTTGATGAACATTGTCACCGTGGACGATGTGGATATTCAATTTCGGTTGCGTGAGCGATTAAAGCAACAAAAACGCGAACTCACCGCCAAAGAGAAGATGGAAAAAGCGCGTAAGGAATGGGTATGGAAAGAGAACATCAATGTGCCCAGTGGGGTACTGCAACTTTATATTGAAGGACCATTACCGCAAGGCATGAAGTCACTGTTCGAAGACAGAGCGTTGCTGTCACTTGAAAATCAATTGGGCACCTTTGTCGAGCATTTAAAAGTGAGTGCTGCACATAGCAAGGTCTTGGAAGAGGAGCGCAAAGTTCGTGAGCGCGAGTGGGAAGAAAAGCTTATTCTACGTGAAAAATACGAACGTGCTGTAAAAGTTGAACAACAGCAGATTCAGGCGTTTCTGGATATGTTCTCAAAGTGGCAGCGTGCCAACGAATGTCGGGCCTTTATTAACGAGGTGATGGCAAGTGATCAGGCCAAAGCTTTTTCCGAAGAAGAGTTGTGTAAGTGGAAGGTCTGGAGTGAACGAATAGCGGATACAATTGATCCTTTGAAGACCTCAGATTTAAAGAATCAGGTTAGTCACGGGAGAGTGTTTGATGCCGCCATATTCGAAGCGGCATTACTTAGGCAACAATGATTCATGCACAGCCCTTGTTCTATAAGGGCTTTGGAGTGGTTTCCAACTTGAATTGATTTTGGTTTTCTTGATATACACTGAAAAGAAGTGAAAGTTTCCATCTTGATCTGTTTTTAGACTACTTATAAGTGATTGAAAAATAAAGGCGTTGAGTTTCCAACTAGATCTGTTGTGATCAGACTACTTGTGTAGATTAACTAAGTTCCCCTACGGAAATAATGGGTTACCCCATGGGAATTAAGTTCCCCGTTGGGGATAAGTTTTTTTAAAAACTTGATTACTAAGTACTATGTGAAAGCCCGCTCCTTTGAGTGGGCTTTTCTTTTTGTGTTTTTGAGTTAATTCTGAATCTCAATTAACTTTGGATTGTAGATAATTCCATCGCCACATAAAATTGTCAGTTTAGGTTGAGGATAATTCAAAAATTGACTTGGTCTATAGAATTTTATAATCGTTAAATTAAAGTTTATAAACAATGAAATGTTTACTAAGGGATACCAATTGTAAGCTTGTGATATTGTTTCTGGTAAGGGAAGCCTCACTCCTTTTTTGTAAAGTTTTTTACAGGTAGTCAATGGATATATATTTGAATTGTCAAATATTCGACACTCTCTCATCTAAAGAATATGACGTTCAACCTAAACACATACTGAGCATGCGAAAAGTTACACTGGGAAATTATTGATGATTAAAATAAAAATGTACCAAGCTGAACAGGGAGATGCATTTCTACTTAGTTTTGATAACGAAAATACCAATATGATAATTGATATGGGCTTACAGAAAACCTACTCGGATTATATCAAATTAGATTTAATTGACCTTAACCAGCGAGGGCACAGCATTGACTTGTTAGTGGTGACTCATGTAGATAACGATCATATTGAAGGTGTTGTTAAGTTTATTGAAGAGAATGGTGAAAATAGTGAAGTTATTAAGGTTAAGGAAGTTTGGCATAATTCTTATAGGCATTTACAATTTTCTAAAAAAGACAGAGTGTTAGAACAAGAAGAAGTGTCTACTTTAAAGCAAATTTGTTCTCAAAATATGGCTTTGGCTGAACAATCAGGTTTACGAGACATAGGAATTATTGAAGGAGTTGCTTTAGCTGGCTTGTTGTATGGATTTAATTATTGTTGGAATGAGAAGTTAGATGGCAGAGCTGTTTTCAAGCAAAGTAAAGTGATCGATATATCATCAGATGTATCAATTAGAATAATCTCTCCAGAGACTAAAAAACTTGATGCTTTAGCTACTAGGTGGAAATCGAAATTAGAATCAGAAAAGTATGATTTTACCCTAAATAATGATGAGTTATTTGATGATGCTTTTGAGCAATATATGAGAATGCCAGAGTTTCATTCTGAAATACAAGATATCGCTAGAAATGAAAAGCAATACAGTTTTGATGAATTGGTGAGTTTGAAAGGAAGAGATAAGTCAGCAACTAATGGATCATCTATAGCATTTATCATCGAGTATAAGGGATATAAGCTTTTATTTTTGGGGGATGCTCATGAGGACAATGTATATGATGAGCTTTGTTCCCTTAATGGTTTAGGGTATGAATTAGATTTTGAAGTAGTAAAAGTATCTCACCACGGTAGTAACAATAACATTTCTAAAAGATTGTTAGAGTTGATTTCATCAAAACGTTTTTTGATTTCTACTAATGGGAGACACTCTCATCCAGATTTAGGTGCTATTGCAAAAATAGTTGATAGTGGTCAAAAAACAGAAATAATCACAAATTACCCTCATGAAAAATTAGAGGTATTTCAGACTTCCATAGCACGGAAACAACACCAAGTTAAGTTTATAACTACTAATGAATTTATAGTTGAGTAACCAAATGGAATTAAGCGAATTAGTCATTAAAATGGAATGCGGCACTAAAAGTGGTACTGCTTTTTTTATAAGTAAGAATAGAGCGTTAACAGCTTACCATATTGTCATCGAGTCTAATGACAATGAAATTATTTGTATTGATAATTCAGGGAAGAAAATTAAGGCAAAACTAAGTGCTAAAGTAACTGAACAGTATAAAAAACTAGACATTGCGCTGTTAGAATTAGAAGAGGATGTGCAATTTGCACATGAGTTTAGTTTTACTAACTATAAAGAAATAAAAAGTGGAACTAACTGGATTTCTAGAGGCTTTCCTTCGGCAAAGAAAAATTCTGGAGATAATATACTGCATAGTGATAGTAATATTGTTAACCAACAACTTAAGTGTTTGAGAAACAATAAAATTGATATTGAGTTAGAGCACTCAAAGAAATTATCGACATATGCAGGTTTCTCAGGTTCACCTTTAGTTATAAATAACTCAATTGCGGGAATTATCAATCAAGAGTTGTTAGAGAATGGAGAGTCAAAAGAGCTAACTGCGCTATCTATCAAACATTTTCAAGATTTACTAAAATCAGAAGGTGTTGATGTTATTGAGAAAGAAACATCACTATTTAATCCATTGCGCAAGATACTCTCACATAACTGGTTTGAGCAACACATAGATAAGGGGATTGAGAGTTTAGGCGTCCGTTATACACCAGAAGTAAATGTTAAGATTGATGTAACAAAAAAAATTGATGCCTTACTGAAAAATAAAGGTTTTTGTGAAGACGCTCGATCTCAATTTCATAACTACTTACTAGCTCTTAACAAACTTATCGAAAATTTTTCTAGTTATTCTGACTTTGAACAATTATCAAGTGAATATTCAACTCAGATTAGTTTAATTGACCAAATAAGCCTAACTAAACAAGAAATACAGACGCTGTTTGAAGAGTATTGCGATGACAAATGTACCTTGTTGAATCTTGACGAGTTAGGTAAACAAGCTGAGGTTATTCATGGTTCAATAAACAAACTAGCGAAACTCTATTTAGGTAATGGTTTTTCTGACGAAAAAATGCTTGATGCTAATGGCGCTTCAGTGAGTTTCTTTTCTTTTTTAGAACAGCCGGATATTCATACTTTAATCGCAAACCAGCCCTATTTGCTTTTAAAAGGGAAGGCGGGAACAGGTAAATCTCATTTATTAGCAGATGCTGCTGCCGCTCAACAGAAAATAAATGCTCCAGCTATATTGTTACTTGGACAACATTTTACAACAGATAAAGCCCCTTGGACCCAGATTTTATCGGATATTCTCAGGCTAGAAGGGACTGAGCAGCAGTTTTTGGGAGCATTAAATGAAATTGGTCAAGAAAGAGGACAACGAGTTTTATTTTCTATTGATGCTATTAACGAAGGTAGAGGAAAATTTTTCTGGGCGGAACATTTTGTATCGTTTGTAAATGATTTCAAAAACTATCCTTGGATAAGCTTAATTATCTCAGTTAGAGACACATATTTTCCAAAATTAATTCCCGAACATTTTGGCGATAAAACAGCAATGAAAATAACGAGCCATATGGGGTTCGTAGGTTGTGAGTATGAAGCTGTTAAAGTATTTTTTAATCACTATAAGATTAGACTACCCAAAATACCCTACATAAACGCAGAGTTTTCTAACCCTCTGTTTTTAAAATTATTCTGTGATGGGCTACACAATAGAGGGTTGCATGAAGTACCGGAAGGATACGGTGGTATTTCGAGCGTGATGAACTATTTTATTGATAATATTGATATGAAATTAGGAGATCCTCAATTTTATGAATACGACAGTTCAGGAAAAGTTTGTCGAAAAATAGTCAATGGTTTAATAAAGCATAAACAAGCAAGTAACTTAAGTTATGTGCCATATGATGATGCATGTGATATTGCTAATGGTGTTGTAGCAAGGTACTCCAGTAAAAGAGGAATTATTGAAGATCTAGTTCATGAAGGTTTGCTTTCTAAAAATCTCTATTGGCTTAATGATGGACAAGATGAAGAAGGGATCTATTTCGCCTATGAAAGACTTGATGACCATTTCTTAGCTGATTTTTTAGCCAGAACAATCGTAACTTCAAAAAATATATCTCATGTATTCAAAGTAAATGGGCAGCTATTATATTTGTTCGAGAATGAATACCGATATCAAGGCGTATTAGAAGCACTATCGATATTATTGCCAGAATTGTATGGCAAGGAGTTATTTGAACTTGTTGATGAGAATTATCAGGAAGAACGAACAATTATTAATGCATTTATTAATAGCTTGATATGGAGAAAATTGGACACAATAAAAACCAACTGTACTGATTACATCAATAAGACTGTATTTCAGTATGAAGATTCGTTTAAAAGTTTCTTAGAGTTTATGTATACCGTATCCGGGGATGTAAAACATCCATATAACGCTAATAAGCTGCACAATATGTTAAGTGAAATGCCTCTAGCTGATAGAGATGGTGAATGGACTACTCATTTACAAGATGTAGATGATCCCGAAAACTCAATTGGTAGAATGTTAGAATGGGTTCCTCAGTCTGATATGCACAAAAAATTGTCAGATGAATCCGCCTTGCTGTTATCAATTTCAATATCTTGGCTTTTGGTTTCTACTACTATCGAATTGAGGAATAGAGCTACACAGGCGCTTTCAAATATTTTGATAAACAGGCTTAATATCGGGCTTAAATTGTTGAAATTATTTAACGAAATAGATGACCCTTATGTGCATGAAAGAATATTTGCAGCGGTTTACGGTGCTACGTTGAATACTGCTCAATTGAATGACCTATCTGATTTAGCCGAGTATATTGTTGAAGAAATTTTCTTAAAGGAAGAAGTTTATCCGAATGTTCTGGTTAGGGATTATGCTAGGAATATCGTAGAGTATGCACTGTACAAGGAAAAAATTGAGTTAGCTAATACAGAAGTCATTCGCCCACCCTACAATAGTTCAATTCCTGAAAACTTCCCTAGTAATGAAGAGACAGACTCTTATAAATTTGATGCGGATAGTAAGGGTTTAAAGAAAAACTACTACTCACAAAATAGAATACTAAGCTCAATGGTGACTGAATATGGTAGGGGAATATGTAGCTATGGCGATTTTGGTCGATACACTTTTCAATCTGCATTGTGTTTATGGAAGAACATAGATCCCAACCCTCTAAGTAATTTTGCGTGTAAGCTTATCTTTGAAAAATTTGGATATAATGTTGATATTCACGGTCAATTTGATCTGCACGCTGGCGAAGGCAATAGGTTCGAAAATAAAGTTGAACGTATTGGGAAGAAATATCAGTGGTTGGCACTATACGAGGTTGTGGCTCGGCTAGCTGACAATGTTCAATTAACAGATCGGAACGGTAATGAAATTGGTTATTTCCAAGGGCCGTGGCAAAACAGCTTAAGGAACATAGATCCAACATTCCCACCCCAAGAAACAAATAGAAGAGAGTTACCAGTTCCAGTCAATACTGTTTCTTATAATTCTTGGTCTGACGAGGATGGCGCATGGATTACTTCAGAGCATAACCTACCTGATCCAAAAGAAATGATTGATAATCGTGAGTTTTTGTCTTTGGAAGCTAATTTTTCTTGGCATGAACCAGAAAGGTTAGGTGTTGATCGAAAAAATAGCGATAGAAAAAACATGTGGTATCAAATTCGTAGTTATTTAGTAAAGGATTCTGAATATGAGAATCTAAAAAGTTGGTTGAAAAATCAAGATTTTATGGGGAGATGGATGCCTGAAAGTAATGATAATTACTCAGTGTTTAGTAAAGAGCATTATTGGTCTCCAGCATATAAGGATGAAGTTGCAGATAATGACGAGCTGCGTTGGCAATTCATTCATAAAAAACAAAATGAGAGGCATGACGAAGAAATTATTGCAGAAGTTCTGCCAACTGCTGAAGAACATAGGTGGGAGGGAAGTGAAGGCACTTCTTTTTTAGCGCCACGATCTGAGATGTTTGATGGTATGAGTTTAAGCTCTTCAGAGATACCAAGTTGTTGGTTTAATTATGATGGCCAATTAGCTTGCTTTGATCCTCACGTATTTGGTGAAGAAAGATCTGAGTTATTAGTGAACAAACAAGTGCTTGAAAAATTTCTGAACGCTAAAGGGTTGAAGGTTATTTGGACTGTTCTAGGTGAAAAACAAGTGCTCGGCTCTTCACATGCACCTGAATGGATAGATATGTCTGGAGTATATTGCTTAGAAGATGGTTCTGTTGAAGGAAGCATGACAATCGACTTAAAAGGACTTGGCTGGAAATCTAAACAAGATAATGAAAAGGTAAATTGAGATGTAGTGGCTCAGATTCAATCTGACAGTTTGGAATGATAGGCTTTGTGGAGATGGATTCTATCAAGTTATAAATCCTAATAGTTTTCACACACACTGAGCGAAAATCGGTCGTTTGAGTCATATGGTTTTAATGCTTTTGCCAAGGGGAAAATACGAAAGTTGTTGGGCGAAGTCTTGTGAGTATTTGTTCCAGCCTCGCAGTTTGCAGCGAACTTAGGCAGCTTGTTAGCTGCCTATTTAAAAAATTCAGTCATTAAACCAGAAGCTACACTAAAGGGTAAAGAAGATAACCCATTATTAAAAATTTCTTTAAATGACTTTTTATCACCAGTAATACTTGGCGATTTATTAATAGCTTGTAATCCCTTTTGACTAATTACAACAAGATAAGAATCATTATTACTATCTTCAATTACACGTATAAACTCTTCATCTCTTTGATGCATTAGCTCAATCGACGGTCATGGCCAAGCGCCAAACTGAGTGTGACGGTAATCGTCAACAGTCGTATTAGCTCTCTTGTTGGGTATTTCTTAAACAATTGAGACCTGGAGCGGTGCGAATTATCTGTATTTTCTTACGCGAATATTTATGGATACACCCTGAGGTCTTCGAGGTTTAGAAACGTTTCGTTTGCTCGCGCCCTATTGCCATTTTGGGTTCAAACGCTTTTGTCTTTTGCTGTCGTTTATTTGCTGTTAGAAAACATCTGCTAAGACTAGGCTTGTTAGCGGGATCGCCTTCAAAGCGCAACTCTCTTCAGAGGGTCTTTGCTACCAGAATTCCAACAAAAGTAGTTTTCGCGTGGTTTATTTATGGGCTGAGGTGCAATAAATTGCAGGCAAAAAAATAGCCTAATAAATTATCAGGCTTAAAATGAGAACACACCCAACTTTATACTCACAGAACTAGAGAAAAGTTTAACTCAATTTATCGCTCAACTATTTTTCTTCTTGTGGTTCAGCGCTCATTTTACTCAGTCTCTATGATTTTTATTGCTTGGATTATGTTCTGTTGTTGAGTTCATCGAGGCTCAGGTGCTTTCTTATTTTAAGCTCGCCATTGTATCCAACTGCTTTTTAACCTTTTTTTATCGATAAACCTTGTTGCCTGAGAAAATATAGCAATAATCGGCCTAGGTTTTATTTGTTGAGTTGATGGTGTGCAATTATTAGCAGTAGAGTGTTTAGGTAAAACACTTAAGTTAGAAGGTTCGATGGCAGGCTGGCAGCAACTGTTTTGGGGCGAACAATGCGTTTCGCAAATCAGTGCCAACTCCGACAATGATAATTTTTTACATCAATTTTCATTGCAAAGTGAGCAGGGTGTGATTGAAGTAACTCTGAGTGGCGCCTTGCAATGGCAGCCGTTTACCCTGCAATTCCGGCTTTTAGTTAACGATGAGTTAGTGCATGAAAATACCCTGACTGAGAAAGACATCGAACAAAGGCAAGTTGTTCAAGGTGAAAAACAAGGGATGAAATTTAGTGCTCTTGGTATGGCGGGCCTAGGATTAAAGCTATTTAAAAGTGCTAAGGTGATTAAGGTGCTGTTTGCGGCAGGTAGTCTCGCTGCTTATAGCTGGTTGTTTTCTATCGAGTTTGCTATTGCTCTGATCCTTTGTTTAGTGTTTCACGAGTATGGCCATATCAAGGCAATGAAGTACTTTGGTTTAAAAACCAAAGGTATTTATCTTATTCCGTTTGTGGGCGGTTTAGCGCTCAGCGACGACAAAATTAATACACGCTGGCAAGACATAGTGATTTCAATTATGGGCCCATTTTTTGGTTTGATATTGTCTGTTGTATGTTTGGTGGGCTACTGGATTACTGACTTAGAAATACTTGCAGGTTTAGCAGTATTTAATGCGCTACTTAATTTATTCAACATGTTACCTGTGTTGCCGCTCGATGGCGGGCATGTGCTTAAAAGTATCGCATTTTCTATTAACTCTCGAGTAGGCATCGTCGCCTGCGTCTCAGGGGCAGCCTTGGGGGTTTATGTGAGCTATCACTTTGGTTTGGCGCTATTAGGATTTTTACTGGCCATCGGCAGTGTAGAAATATTCTTTGAATATAAACGTAGGCACCTCAGTGAGCTTTTGCCCCTTAATCGTTATGCGCAAATCGTGTCTATCGTTTGGTACGTGCTTACCTTAGGTGGACTGAGTGCCATTATTTGGCTGTTGGGGCAATCCGATAACGGTGCCTTGTCCTTACCACTAAAGATATTGAGTAGTTAGGGCAAGCTATCTCGCTCTGCTACTTTTATGCTTGAATTCACTGGCCGTCAGTGATGGTTAAACTGGCGGCAATGACCGCTGCGATTGTTAACGGCTGCGATATGTTTTATCTTTTCCAAATTCGAAGTAAAAAGGTAAGGCGCATTTGCAACAAGCGTTAACCTATTTAGGCACCTTCCAATGGTTTTAATGACGACATTGGCAAATAAGTTAGTCATAACATGATGCAGCTAAAGCGAATATGAGGAAGGAGCCGATGGAAACACAGGGATCATTGACGGTAGTAGGTACGGGTATCAGTATTTCGGGGCAGATGACGCTACTCACCGAGAGTGTGATCAAAAATGCTGATATTGTGTTGGCGGTGGTTACCCAATCAGCGCTGTTTAATTTGAAAAAACTGAATGCCAACACTGTTTGTTTACGTCAATATTATGATGTTAATACTTCGCGCCTTATTTCCTATCAAAAGATGCAGCAGCATATTGTCCAAGAAGTACTGTCTGGCAAACGTGTCGTGGCGGCTTTTTATGGTCATCCTGGTGTGTTTGTTGTTCCGTCTCATGAGGCAATTACTGAATTGCGTCATCTAGGTTTTAAGGCAGAGATGCTGCCTGGTGTTTCAGCTGAAGATTGTTTGGTGGCCGATTTAGGTTTAGATCCATCGCGATTTGGTTGTCAGTCTTATGAGGCAACACAATTTGTGTTTCGTCGTTACACAATTGACCCTCATATGATGCAAATTATTTGGCAGATAGGCAGCATTGCCTATTTTAATGAGGCTAAAAACAAAACTAAACATCCTGGCTTAATAGTATTGCGAGACGCATTGTTAACGGTCTATCCGCCTGAACATAGGGTGATCATCTATGAAGCTGCAACAATACCAATAGTGCCTCCCCGCATCGACGAGATTATATTGAAAAACCTATCTGATGTGGTGCCCTCAGGTATCAGTACATTAGTTGTACCTGCGCTTGGATTACCAGAGTACGATATTGAAACGATGGCTAAATTTGGCCTTACCCCTGAGTTGTTTAAACAGAAATTAGCGCAAAATAATCTGATTACAGAGTAGTAATCTGAGTGCACTTGTTAAATTAAGGAACAAAAATGACTGATCGTTTAATCGAATTTTTAACCGTGTTAGATAAAAATGACGAATTAAGACAGCAATATTTATCTGATAAGAAGGGGACTGCTGAAGCCTATGGTCTGAATGCGGATGACGTGAGTATCTTAGTTAACAATGATGTTGAAGCCATTAAAAAACGAGCTGATGCAGAAGGTGCCGATATGATTAATATTAGCTTGGCTAACTAAGCTTGACAAAACGAGCATCTGTTTATGAAAAAAGTTAGCCTCTATTTAACATCAATCATGTTTGTATTGTTGTTTTACTGTATGTCGGTTTTTGCCACTGAGGCGGAATTGCATGCTGTGTTGGATAAAGTAGAGGCTAACCTTTTAATTAATAAAGAGTTGGCAAGAAAATTACTCAGTCATGCCGATGGCTTATTGGAAGAGTTACCTCAATCGAAGGAGGGCGCGAGGTTGCTTAATTTGCAGGCGCAAATAAACATCCTTGACCATCAATTGAGTGAGGCTTTTGCCAATGCCAAAAAAGCAGAGCAACGTGCTCTTAGCAGTGACAATAAGTTGCAATTGGCAGAAGCCATCCGAAAACAAGGAATTATCAGCTTTTTATTGGACTTTGATGCAGATGCATTGGAGCTATTAACTAAGAGCTTGAGCTTGCATCAAAAACTTAATAGTGACTATGTACTCAATAATTTGCAGGCTATTGGTAATGTGTATGCCAGAAACACCAATTGGGCGGAAAGCTTAATTGAGATAGGCGAGGAGTTGCTAGAAAAAGCCATTATTCGTCAAAATAGTTATTATGAGGAGCAGGGTTACGGTTTTATTATTTCAGGTTTGATTAACCAAGAGAGTTATGCAAAAGCCAGTGAAGTGGCTAGCCAGGCATTAGCGGCTTTGGAAAACGAAGGAATGCTGATTTATTATTATGCCGCGCAAGCAGAGTCGAAACTCAATTATTACCAGAGCGCCCTATCTTATATAGACCAGCAACTCTCCTCGACTCAAAACCACTCGACACCACTCATTAACTTGTCTAGCAAGCTATTAAAAGCCGAAATATTGATGCTCGACAATCAATATTCCGCTGCATTGCCCATATTGCAAGACGCACTGAAACAAGCCAATGAGATCCATTTCAGTACCTATCAAAAAGAAGCATTGTATAAACTTGCCAATTATTACCAACTTACCGGTGACGCTGTACAGGCCCTCGATTATTTCAAACAATATGAGGCGCTCAAAGAGCAGGACCTTCATGCCAAACAAACTAAGCAGTTAGCGTTTAGCCGAGCGCGTTTAGAAGTAGAACAAAAAAATCAACATATCACCGAATTAGAGTTATCCAGGCAACTGGCGCAACAACAGAATACTTATCAACTGTATTTTATGGTGTTAAGTTGCGCCATTATACTTTTACTCATATTCATGTATCGGCGCACCGCTTTACAAAAGCGGGTATTGAGTCAGTATTCTCGAGAATTAAAGTCGGCATCGGAAGCAAAATCCGAGTTTTTGGCAAGGATGAGTCATGAGATCCGCACACCAATCAATGCCATTATTGGTTTGACTAAACTCAGCCAAAAATCACTTTCAACGCCGCGTCAGCAAGCCATTAATTTGCAACAAATAGAGGAGTCTTCAAAAACTTTACTTGGGGTGATTAACGATGTTTTAGATTTTTCCAAAATTGAGGCGGGTAAATTAGACATTTGTCATGCTGATTTCGAGCTAGACAAAGTCATCGAGCAGGCGATGCGCATGCAATTCTTAAAGGCACAGGAAAAAAATCTTGAGTTTAATCAATACATTGCCAAAGATGTGCCGTTTTTTTTAAACGGCGATGCCTTGAGAGTTCAACAAGTGTTGAATAATTTATTGAGTAACGCGGTTAAGTTCACCAAACAAGGTACGGTGTCTGTCTCGGTCAATAAAAAGTATGCAGAGTCAGGTATAACCCTTGAATTTGCTATCAAGGATACCGGCATAGGATTGACTGAAGAACAACTTGGTAGGCTATTTGACGCGTTCACTCAGGCCGATGAGTCTATTACTCGTCGATTTGGCGGTACGGGATTAGGGCTGACAATTTGTAAGCAGTTAGTTGAGCTGATGGGAGGGAAAATCTGGGCTGAAAGTCGAATCGGTCAGGGGTCGACATTTTATTTTACCATTAATGTGCAAGCATCAAGCACAACGGAGCAGGGTAAAGCACTGTCGAACGTCCAACTGTCCAAATTAAAAGTATTGATGGTTGATGATGTGGAGCTATCACGACAGGCGGCGGCCAGTGCCTTGCTGCGACTCAATATCAATCCTGATGTGGCAGAAAATGGAGCAATAGCAATTGAGAAAATTAGACTCGCTGTTGAAACAAATACTCCCTATCAAGTGATTATCCTCGATTGGAAAATGCCTGATATCAGCGGAATCGAAGTGGCGTCTATCGTTCAGCAGGAGTTCTCGCCCAAACCACAAATCATTATGTTATCTGCTTATGATTTAGATATTTTGCAAGACTTAGGACGCCCCCTTGGTATTGAAGGATATTTACAAAAACCGGTCAATAGCAGCAGTCTGTTAAATGCCCTTCTTCAGTCTCTAGACCTACAAAAAAGCCCAATGAAAACCGTTGTGCAACGTAGCAACCTTGTACCTGATTTGTCCGATGTAAAGGTACTGTTAGTTGAAGACAATGAGCTTAACCGCAAAGTAGCCAAAGGGTATTTGGCCGATACTCGTGCTGATGTGACAGTGGCTGAGAATGGTCAAATAGCCTTGCAGATGTTAAGAGAGCACCCATCTCGCTATGGTTTGATCTTAATGGATATTCAAATGCCGGTAATGGATGGGCTGATTGCTACTCAAAAAATACGTACGGAGTTGCAGTTGCAAACCCCAATAATAGCAATGACAGCGCAAGCAATGGCAGGGGATGTTGATAAAAGTTTGGCGGTGGGTATGAATGCTCACGTTATTAAGCCCTTAGACCCCGACTACTTATATCGGGTGCTGCATAAAGTGCTAGCACCACGAAATGTTGTTCAAGCCTTAGCGTTAACAACAGGTGATGGAGGCCATTTAATATATGAATCTCTGACTAATATTGATACTGCGTCAGCGATGCATCAATTGAGGGTTGACGAAAAAACCTACTGGGAATTAGTCGGTGATTTTATAAATTTAGAAGAGCAACTAATTGAATTGCAGCAAGCACTCGATGAAAATGACAGTGATAAGATAAGTTCAATTCTGCATGTCTATGGCCCCGCTTTGTCATACATTGGCGCATATGGTTTAGCTGAGTTAGCGGTTCAAATACAAGCTGCTTTAAAAAATGTGGCAGGCTACATACCCGAGCAAAATCTTGTGGCAATTAAGCGTTTCCAGCACGCAACGCTCAAACTCATTGCAATATTAAAGCAAAATGATTTTTAAACGAGTGCTCCTGCCATAGAAAACGGTTCAATACACCAGAGCTATCGCTTTTAATCTTGCCACCGATATGACCTCGCACGGCTAAACTGCTAATATTTCGCATCTTTTTAATCGGCAACATTCAAACATGAAACATAAAGTCTCACCAGAAGTTGAAATCCAAGCGATGAAAATAGCCAAAGGCAGGCAAAAAGAAGGGCAAACGAAAGAGCAAACTAAGTCGATCGCTCAGGGGATACAAAAGGGCATTGCTGAATATAAAAAACAACACAATATAAAACTGCGTGCCATTGATAAACAGCGCAAACAAAAAATCAAACAGCAAGAACATGACAGTAATGAAACCTCGCTAGAGATCGTCGAAATACGTAATACAAACTATTTGCCTTGGATCTTATTAGGCTTAAGCTGGCTCAGTTTTGTGGCATATGTGCTTTGGCCGTTTAATTAAAGCAAAAACTAAATTTGGCACTGGTCTTGTGTGAGGCATTTATTGCAGTAACGACAGCTTATTACTGAAAAACTTGATCTCGGTCAAGGTTGCCTAAGGGTTCTCGTTTATACCTATTGGTGTTGTGAAGTACGGATATACCGACAACATATTATCAACAGGCGAATAAGGACTGCGATGAATATCATGCATAAGAGTTTAGTTTCAATTGAGCAGCATACTTTCAGCGATAACCGTTTATTTGCAGCACTTTGCCAAGACAGTTTTCTGAACTTATTGCCTCATTTGTCAGCAGTAGATATTAAGCGCGGTGAAAGCCTATGTGGTTGCCTTAATCATGCTCAGTATGTGTATTTTCCGACTACTTGTATGATTTCGCTGATCTATGATTTGGAAGATGGATTGTCAACCGAGGTGGCCGTTATTGGCAACGAAGGGTTGGTAGGCAGCTCATTGTTGATGGGAGGAGACTATTCGTATTGCCGCACCATTGCGCAAACATCGGGCGGGGCTTTTCGTATTAAGCTTAGCGTTTTGCAACGGGAGTTTGACAAGGGAACTGAGCTACAACAACTCCTGCTGTTATACATTCAAGCTCAGATTACACAAATTTCGCAAACGGCGGTGTGCAATCGTCATCATTCAATAGAGCAGCAGTTTTGTCGCTGGTTATTGCTCAGCCTTGATCGCTCGTCTTCAACGCATCTGCATATGACGCAAGAACAAATTGCCCATAACCTTGGCGTTCGCCGAGAGAGTGTTACTGATGCTGCACGGGCATTGTTGGCTGAAAATCTTATTCAGTATGCTCGTGGTTTAATCTCTGTTTTAGACAGACCCCGATTAGAGGCGCGCGTGTGTGAGTGTTATTCGGTAGTAAAAAACGAATACGACCGTCTTTTGCCGCAAAGGGTAAGGTAACTGATAAGCATCGAGTGTGCCGAGAATAGTGCGCCTATTAGATTAATGAAGTTACTATGAGCTGTCATAAAACAAGTAGGCCAATGCCTACTTGTTTTTGGCGTTTTTCATCAACTAGGCGTTGATATAGCGTGATAAAAACTCATCATGAGGCAGCATTTTGGCTAAAGGTTGTAATTTGGCGTGGTAAATTTTGTTCATGATCGCGAGCAGTTCTTCGTCACCATGGACTTTGGCGGCGGGGTGATAATCCACAGGTTTAATGCCCTGGCCCAGCATCACTTGTAGCCACGAGGCGTCTTTAAATATGTCGTTGCTATCATTAAAAATAGCGGCCGTCTCTTTAAATGCGGCTAGCTTTTGCTGCAAGCGCTCAGGAATAGGCATGTTGCGCATATCTTGCCAAAAGTCAGAGTCGCTGCGCTCATTAACATGATAGTGCAGGACGATGAAGTCACGAATGGTTTCAAATTCTTGTTTTGATTCTGCGTTGTACAGCTCAATCATGGCTTGCGAAATGCCCTCGTTAGGAAACATTTTTAATAGTCGCACTATGCCAGACTGAATAAGATGGATACTTGTTGACTCCAAGGGCTCTAAAAAACCACTTGATAGACCAATGGCAACCACGTTTTTATGCCATTGCTGCTGGGTTCTGCCGGTTTCAAAGGTGATTTTTCGGGGATCACCTATGGCGGTACTATCCAAATTGTTTAACAGAGTTTGTTCTGCTTGTTCGTCGCTCATGTATTTCGAGCTATACACAATGCCATTTCCGTTTCGGCTGGTTAGTGGTATGCGCCATTGCCAGCCCACTTTGTGGGCAATGCTGCGAGTATAGGGTAGGGTATGAGCAAAACGTTCTGAAGGTACAGCAAGCGCACTATCAGCGGGTAGGAGGTGTTCCCAGTTTTCATAGTTTACGCCTAGGGTTTTACCAATCAGTAATTTACGGATGCCGGTACAATCGATAAACAAATCACCGTCAATTTGTTTGCCACTTTTTAATTGCAGCTTTTCGATGTAGCCGCTGTCTGCATTGACTTTGATGTGTTCGATTAACCCTTCTGTTCGTGTAACTCCCCAGCGTTCAGCGAGCTTACGCAAGTATTGACCATATAGGGCCGAATCAAAATGATAGGCGTAAGGCATGTCATAGACCGGGTTTTGGGTATTAATTTTATTAAATTTACCTTGCTGACAGCTTAAGAAATTTAGGTCAAAATCCCACAAAGAACGCTGTAAACCGGCCCGTTGTGCTTTTAACCAAAAATGTTGAAAACTACAAAAGCCCAAGTTGGCGCCAGGGGCCCCAAAAGTATGAAAATAACTTTCACCAGAAATGCGCCAATTCTCAAATTGAATCGCAAGTTTGATGGTACCGTTGGTTTCTCTAAGAAACTCTTTTTCGTCCAAACCTAGATACTTATTAAAAATTTGAATCGGTGGGATCGTCGCTTCACCAACGCCAACGATACCAATTTCTTGTGATTCGACTAACTCGATTTCGATATGTTGCTGCAGTACTTTACGTAGCAGAGCGGCTGTCATCCATCCTGCAGTACCACCACCCGCAATTACGACTTTGCGTATTGGATTTGTCATTATTTAGTGCCTTGTTAAATCAACTTCATTAGCAAAATGCTTGGATAACTCCTTTATACCATTGCATCTAACGAACGAAAACAACTACCAGACTGATGCACTTGTAGTTACACTCTTGGTTTTATTGCCATTCAAATAATTATGACCACGCCATTTTCTTATTCAATTACCTATACCCTAGATAAAAGCCACTATCTTGAAACTTACGACGCTTCAGCGGTGGCCATTAATCCTAAAAAAGCCTATCTCATCGCTATCGGTTTGGCCGCTCTGGGGTTCGCTATTTTGCTTTTTACCCAAATTGAACCATTTGCTGCGTGGTTTCTGATTGCCTTGGGCGGGCTTGAGGTATTCAGTATTCGCTTCCGTCGGTCTTGGTGGTTAGCAAGGCAATTAATCAGTAAAGCGGCCAGCACTGACTTAACGCTCACGATGGATGAAACTGGGGTTACCAGTGAGTCGATTCATGTTGAAAGTCATATTTCATGGGACGATATCTCTAAGCTAGAAAAAACCTCGCAAGGCTGGTTGCTCTATCATTCGGGTGGTAAAACGTATGTGTCGGATCGCTGTTTATCTGCTGAGGCACAAGCCTTTATTGAAGCAAAAGCCGTATTAGTATCTGAATAGGCTGAGGTTTTTTTAGCTGCGGGCGAGGTTAATTTAACGATAATGACTCGTCCAAGTGGTAAGGTGCTACACAACATCTTTCCCTTGGACGAGAACTTAATATTTAAGCTGCCACTACTTGGGTGAGTGATTTATCCCCGTTAAATAACTCAATGATGGTGCTGTTTTGCGGTTTAATTTGCGTAGAAATATACACAATAGCCTGGGCGACATCAGCACGTGTTATTACCCAATCTTCCTTATTTTTTGGCCGCTCACTGGTAAATCCGGCAAGGGCATCATCATTGGTTAATGTGCCTGGACGCAGTATTGTGTAAGCCAGCCCGCTGTTTATTAAGTGCTCATCGGCCATGTGTTTGGCTACAAGATAGGGCTGCATTTTATCAGAGCCTTGACTTGGGTCATCGGCGCCAATTGAACTGACCATGACAAAGTGTTTAACCTTGTGCGCTTTAGCATAATCTGCTGCTTTGCACGCCGCCCAAAGGTCAATTAACAAGGTTTTGTCAGCGCCTGTGTTGCCGCCGGAGCCTGCGACAAATATAACGTTTGAGCAGTCAGTAAACGCGTGGCTAAAGTCTTTTTCTAAGTCGCCTTCAATGATTTGTAAGGTGTCTGCTTTAATATCGGCAAGCTTGGTTTTATCACGCACTAGCGCGTTGACCACATGACCGTTGTTTACCATGAGTTGAGTGACCTGTTTTCCTATTTGACCACTTGCACCGATTATCAGTGTACGTTCCATTTACGCCTCCTTTTTAAATTAATGTATTTATTTACAATAACTTAGTATGTTTTTAAGCTTAAAAAGTTCACATTTACTTGTAAGTCAGTCGCGCCTAATCGCCTAATACCTATTAGACATGGACACGAATATTGAGATTTAAACCGTTGTAAAAAATAATTAAAGAATGCTTTAGTCAAAATCCACTGCTGATAAACCAATTTTAATAAAGTTTTGCTCGGCGCTGATATGTTTAAATTACGTTAATTAGGCGAGGCTGCGGTCGGTAAAATACATCGAGACTTAGGGTGTTAACTGAACGTGGTTTTATAGTTTACCTTAGCTACTTCGAGCAGGTTTTAAACATGACACTATCTAGCAACTCTCGATTTTTAACATGTGTTTTAGTCTTGATGTCTTTTTCCACATTTGCACTAAGCGAAGTGCCTTCGGCAATAGCAAAGCAACAAAATCACCGCATGGTGGTATTGAGCGATATTGAAGCCGATCCCGATGACGCGCAGACCTTGGTGCGCTTGTTGTTATACGTCAATCAAATTGATATTGAAGGGCTGGTGGCAACAACGTCGGTGCACCAAAAATTAATGGTGGCACCTGAGTCGATGCATAAAATTATCGATGCCTACGGCCTGGTTCGTGACAATCTTGAGCAGCATGAAAAAGGCTTTCCAAGTGCTAAACATTTGCATGACTTAGTTAAAAAAGGTTTGCCCATTTACGGCATGCAAGGCGTTGGTGAAGATAAAGATTCGCCTGGCTCAGATTGGTTAATTAAGGCCATTGAGAAGCGCGACCCGAGACCTCTGTGGGTGACAGTGTGGGGCGGAGCGAATACCCTAGCCCAAGCACTTTTTCGCTTACAACAAACTAAAAGCGCAGATGAATTAGCCGCGCTCGTGAGTAAGTTGCGGGTGTATACCATTTCTGATCAAGATGATTCGGGGGCATGGATCCGCAAGCAATTTCCTACGCTTTTTTATATTGTCAGTCCCGGCGGATATGGTGCTGCCACATGGACAGGGATTAATACCTATGTTGATGGTATCGATAACACCACCATCAGTAATCCATGGCTAGCAGATAATATTCAACAAGGTCATGGGCCACTTGGTATGCAATATCCAGATGTGGCTTACGGCATGGAAGGAGACACCCCAACGTGGTTAAATTTAATATTAAATGGCTTGAGTGATCCAGAACATCCTCAATGGGGTGGTTGGGGAGGACGATATGAACTATACGTACCCAAATTAGCTGACATGGATCCGAAGGGATTTACGGGCGGGGTACCCGTTGAACCAGAAACCAGAGCGATTTGGACGAATGCCACTGATACCTATATGCCCGCGTTATCCAGCGAGTATGGCCGCAGTCTTAAATTAAGCGATAAAAGTTATACGGGCTATCGCACAACATTATGGCGCTGGCGCGATGAGTTGCAAAACGATTTTGCGGCGCGAATGGATTGGACTACTAAGCCCTATGCCGAGGCAAATCATCCTCCGGTACCCGTGCTTAATCACGAGCAAACATTAACGGTACAGTCTGAACAGTATTTTAATCTCGATGCCCGCAACTCTTTTGATCCAGACGGTGATAGTTTGCAATTTTGGTGGTTTAACTATCCTGAGGCAGGCTCCTTACCTGATGAATATATTAAGGTGACAAGTGCAGAGAATATGAATCGCGTGGCGGTCAAAGCGCCCAAAGTGACCAAGCCCCAGCAACTGCACTTTATTCTAAAGGTCACTGATCGTGGTACACCTGCTATAACCCGTTACCAGCGTGTGATCGTTAATGTAAATCCGTAACCGTCTTTAGCGCCCTATGTCAACACCTGTGGTTGAAAAAGTAGGGCGTCTGCAGCCCTTGGCTCTTAGCGCTCGATATCCGATGCCCGGCATCCGATGCTCGGCATCCGATGCTCGCAGATAGCGTTTCGTATTTGTTTTAATCAGGCTTTTGGAGTCATTTTCTCTACAGCCGCGCGCTCTTTTCAAGAGCACTCATCAAATAGCTGCCTGAATTAAACGTAGCGCTTTTAGTTGCGCTGGCTAAAAGTGGCAAGCCTAGTGCTACGTTAGTGTACCAGCACGCTAAACCCTACCCGTTTACAAGGGATTTCAGATGTTAATAAAGCGGGAAAAACAGCTTTAAAGATGGTTTTTTACCGGATTATCCTCTACTATTTTGCGTCAATTCAGCGAGTAGACAGCCCCAGCGTGCGAACGCCGCGACTTATGAAAGTTGATGTTTGAGTAAGCTATTTTTTGAGTTAAGGATGGATGATGAAATCACGTTGTAAGCTGCTGTTCTCTTCTTTTTTGCTATTGTCGCTCGCTGGTTGTGGCGGCGGAGGGGGGGCTTCTGGCTCTGGCTCAGGAGGCTCAACACCACCACCGCCTACACCCAGTCAAATTATTCAAAATGCCCAAGCGTATTCGGCAGTTCAGCTGAAAACCGCTGCGACTCAACTTGCAGAAGAGCGTTACACTGGGCTGACATCAGCAGCTGCACTGAATGCTGAAGTTGCTCAACGGGTGTATTACTACTTATTTTATGATTCATTAGCCGCTTTTCCTGAAGTGGGTAACGAAAATTTTCAAAGCCAAGTTGATAGTAATGGCAACATTGACATTAGTTTTGCCTGCGATTACCAAGGTACGGTGAGATACAAAGGCAAGATAGATTCGGCTTCAAAAGGAACCTTAACTCTCACCTACAGTAATTGTGAGCAGGGCTATATTGGCTACCCAATATCGGGTACGGTTGCGATGACTATTGGTGAAATCAGTGATAGCGCGGAAGACTATACGCTTTATTTTGATAATCTTAGTTGGCAGACCAATGGTCAGGCGGTGCGATTGAGTGGTTACTCAACCGTAAAAGCCGAAGAATTTTTAAGTACAAATCGATTTACCTACCTTGTTGAGCAACATGTTTTATACGTGATCAACAATGACGAACAAGCCTTGATGGATATTGTGCTTGAAGTGGAAGGCCGGGGCAACGTGCTGAGCTTTGATATCTATGGTGATATGGCTTTTGCTAATGCCGGTAAAGTGACTTTTAATTTTGAAGATATCGATGGGTTTCCACCCTATATTTGGCAAGGAAAAATGCTGTTAAACGGCCAACAATCTGCTGCCTTTGAATTCGGCCCTGAGCATATTCGTTATGTTCAAGACTCTGATAACGACGGTGAATTTGATGTTGGTACTTATTTTTCTGATATTACCGAGTTACTTGAGGGTAACGCTAGCGCGAAGCAATTGGTTGCCTTGGCTAACCTTTCACTCCCACCTAGAGTGTACAGTCCTAACTGGAATTATTACGGCGATACACTCAATACCACCGACACCATCGAAGTGAGCGAAGGTTATTACGAGGATCCTGATTCGCCCTACGAAGACTTAATTGTGAGTTATAGATGGTATGTTAATGGCGAAATTGTTCCTGATCTTAATACAGCCGTTTTCCCGCCTTATACTGCGTTTTTCGGCGATGTAGTCAGTGTATCAATGTTAGTGTCTGATGGAGTGAACGTTGTTGAAAGTTCAACCCTTGATATTGAGTTGGGTGATGCGCCTGCTGAAATAAAAATATCTAATTTTCCTGATTCAGTTAAGCCGGGTGATCTTGTCCAGTTTTTAGCTGAAGTATCCGATCCAGATTTAATCCAAGCCAATGTAACAAGCAGCATGATATCGGGCCCCGACGGTGCACAAATTGATGAGTCAGGTGTGGTGACTTGGAATGTGCCGAGCGACTTGTTGTTTCCTTTTCAGTTTTATCAATTTACCTTTGGTTTACCTGATGCGAATGGCCATATCAGCGACAAGATGGTTGTGCCAATAAAGATTGAATCAGACAAAGCGCTGCCTCTCGCGCGTTCGGGCATCAATGTACCCCAGTCAAATCAATCAATGTGGATAGGGGATTTTGATGGGGATGGTAAAAATGAAATTTTATCCACTGATGGGCGAAGCAGTGTCTTTTTACTGGCATTTGATGGAACACGTTACCAACAAAGTTGGGTTTACCCTTTTAAAGTGGGCGCTGACGCCAATATTAAACAAGTATTAGCGGCAAACATTGATGATGATGCCCAGCAAGAGATTATTGTTATTACCGGCAACACGATTAGTGTTATCAATGGCCTCGATAGTACCGCGACAACCTTGTTAACCAGCGAAAATGAACTGCACTTTGCTGCCGTTGGCGACATTGATAAAGATGGCCGTCCTGAACTTGCCTATCTGTCGTCTAGCTATCAATACCCTGATAATAATATGCTACTGAATGTTATTTCGTTTGATGCTCCCGCAACAAGTCTGTTTAGCACCAATGTGTCAGAAGCAAAACAAATCCAGTTTGCCAACGTTGATGCTGACAGCAATCTTGAACTAATAACTAATAATGGTTTGGTTTACGATACCGCAACATGGTCAAACCAATGGTTTAGCGGCACTCAATTTGGTGACAATAACGTGACCAGCGGCGATTATAATGGCGATGGTATTGACGAAATTGCTGGCGCTAATACGTGGGGGAGCCTTGCGGTCTATTCTGCGGTGAATAAAGCCCAGCTCGATAGCTTTGATAACTTTAATACATGCAGTTTGCATAGCGCTGATTTAAATGCTGATGGCAGAGATGAACTGATTGTTGGAGACTGTCAATGGGGCAATATTAGCGTCTATCAAATGGTGAATAACAAGCTCGCATTATTGTGGCAAGTGAACTTGCAAGACCACGGTTCAGTGTCCCTTATCAGTGGTGATTCTGATAACGATGGCAAATTAGAACTGCATTGGGGAACCGGCATTAGCCACTCTGGAGAAAATAAATTTATTGTTGCTGATGTTGTTAGTGCTGGCTTAGAGGTCAAAGAAGAGGCTATAAGCTCTCAGCTTGATGGTTTCAGCAGCGCTGGTTGGGCGAATGTGACTGATAATCAAGAACGTGCGGTATTTTTTGTCCCCAGCTCGCAAAATGGCTACGGTGGTAGCCACATCGTAACCCTTAATGAGAACGGCAGTTATGAGGTCAGCGAAGAAATTTCTTCCAACTGGGATAACAGCGCTTATGCTGCTGTCACCGACTTTAATAACGATGGCTTAGGCGATATCTTTTTGCCTAGCACTTCTACCTACGATGGCGCATTTGCTGCCATGCAGTTAAACGATAACAGTATTCATTGGCAAACTAGCGGCAGTTATGATTCTAATATTGGCATGATTAGGGCATTTGATTTAAACGCAGATGGCTCTGACGACGCTGTTTATGCTGATAGTCGAGTGCTCAAGGCTATCGATATCTCTAACCAAAATATTATTGCCAACTATACCTTTAGCAGCTTTATCAATGATTTTGTTCCAGTAAGGATAAACAACACGGCTACAGTATTGGTTTCCGTTGGCGACAAGTTGTCATTTTTGCAAATTGACGGCGCAGCATTTTCAGAAAAGAGCTTTATCAGTCAAACTTGCTCACGAATAGAACTGCTTAATTATGATACTGATGCTGAGTTAGAGCTGGTTTGTTTGCAGGGGGATAATGGCTATTATTCCAGTCAAGAGTTGGTAGTATTTGATCTGGATGGCAATACTTTTACCGAGCTTGCGCGCAATGCCTTAACGATTAATGTACTCGATATTGCAGTGGATCCTACTAAGACAGAGCAGCAAAACCTATTTTTAATCACGCAAAAGGGAAGCGATTTTAGTTATTGGGATGATACAAATGAATATCAAATCGCACAGGCGAGCGCCTTGGGTAATATCATTTGGTCAAGTCCTGCTTTAGTCGGATTACCTACCTCGCACGGCTTGAAAATACGTCAAACAAGCGAAGGTAAAATAGAACTTATGTTGTCGACAAGCAGTTTAATGTATTGGATTAAATAGTCCCGCGTGAGCGGGTTCTCATCGTTTTATCAATAATCAAGCCGCTAAATTAGCGGCTTGATTACTATGAAATCCACTTATGCTTGAAAGTAGTGTTCGAGTGCCTCTAGATGACTTTGATAATTTTTCCACTGTTCCATCGCTGAGGTATAAATGGGCTGGCGAACCTGCTCGGAACTAGGCGTTTTAATGTTACGTTTTGTCTTATAAAACTCGATACAAGACTGTTCAAAGGGAAGACCGCAGAAATCTAACAAACGTCTGACTTGGCTTTCTAGGTCGTTGATAAGCTCTTCATGTTGTACTCGTAAAACAAAACCCGGCAAAACTTCATCCCAATGGGCCATCATCTGCAGATAACTTTGATAATAATGACCTAAGTTGTCCAAGTTGTAACTGAACTCTTGGCCTTCTGCGAAGAGTTGTTTGTAACCGCTAAAGCAGCAAGCCATCGGCTCTCTGCGTGCGTCTATTATTTTAGCATTGGGTAAAATTCGCTTAATTAAGCCAATATGCAAAAAGTTGTTGGGCATTTTATCAATAAAAAAGGGCGCACCTTGACGATAATATTGTGTTTCATCGAGGTACTGCTGGCCGAATTTTTCGAAATAATCAGGGGATAGGGACTCTACTATCTTGGGATATTGGCCTTTTTTTCCGCCTAAACGGCTTACCAGGCTCAATACATTGTGTAGCTCCATCGTGCCATCAACCTGCGAATGTGAGGCGAGAATTTGCTCAAGTAGAGTTGAACCTGCCCGTGGTAAGCCTACGATAAAGATGGGATCAGGTGCTTGGCAGCCCCCATTATTTTGAGTGGTAAAATAGGTTTTTGAGTAAACGCGTTGTTGTTGCTGAATTTGCTCTTCAAGGGCTTTTTTATCGTAGCGACTGCGGGTGTTTTTTAACTCATTACCCATGCGGTAATAGTCAAATGATAGGTCGTATTTGTGTCGATCTTCAAAGGCTTTACCTAAAGCAAATAAACATTGGATCCGATCTTCAGTGCTAATTTTTTGCTCTGTGGCTAGGGCTTGCATATCGCTCAATTCTTGGGGAGTGAAGGTATACGTTTTGGTATTCGCTAAACTCCAATAGGCATCACCACTATCAGGCTTGTGATGATAGGCTAAACGATAAGCGTTGATGGCATTATCCAGCTGACCTGCGGCTTTGTAGGCGTGTCCTGCCATCAATTGTATGTTGGCGAGAGTAGGGTGTTGTTGCAAAATAGACTGATAGATCGCAATCGCTTCCTGCGTTTCGCCAATACCTACCATGGCACCTGCTTTTGCTGCTAAAAAATGTCTATTATCAGTTTGTTCATCCAGCAGTGTCTGGGCGACATCTTTCGCTTTGGCGAACTTACCCAATTTTGATAAGAGGTGTATGTATTCAATTTTAGCTTTGGTAAAATCTGGATGCAGTTCGATACAGCTTGCGAGTAGAAATTCAGCGTCATGATACACCTTTAAACGTACGCCAATCTCGGCTAACAAGAGCATGGCCTCGGCATCGTGTTTATTGGCTTGTAAATACCGCCTACACACATTATCAGCAACAAATAATTTGCCTTCATACATTAAATCACGCGCACCACATATTGCCTTTGGTAAGCCTTGCAAAAACCGAATTTGTTGTACGCAGTAGTCAACAGCAGGTACTTCATTGCGTTGCTGGTATAGACTTTTTAATTGTAACCAACTCGACAGCAAAGCGGGGTTTAACCGCGTTGCAGTTAAGAACGATGAAATAGCATGGTCAGTTTGCTGTTGTGCTAAATGTAAATAAGCTTTTTCTTGATGAGCGCGAGCATAGTCTGGTTGACGCTGGATTAAGAGTTGCACTGAGTCAAAGGCTTGAGGTATTTGGCCTTGTAAGCGATGAGCCACGGTGAGCATATAATACAGTTCATCAATTGATGCTGGCTCTGATTCATTGGCTAAGCAATGCTTAGTAAGCGAAATGGCCTGTGCATAATTACCTGCTTGTAGGGCATGTTTTATGGTGTTGATGTTGGACTTGTCCAATGGGGGGAGTGCTCCTAATACGTCGTCCGATAAAAAAGGCAGGCTCTTAGGCCTGCCCTAATACCTTAGGCTAAATTAATAGAAGTCGTAGGACAAGCGAACTCCCAAGGTGCGGGGGCGATTCGTCACCACTTTGGGCGTAAATTGTTGCGTATCGATATACAGTACTGCACTTTCGTCAGTCAGGTTGTCAATATACAACTCTGCTTTCCAGTCATTTTTCATCACACCAATCGACACATTCGCAATGGCATAACTTTCTTGCACATAGCGGCCACCTTTAAACACCTCGCCATTTGAGTCTGTGTAAGATGCGCCTGCATACGCAGCGGCTTCTTGTTGAATGGGTAAGCCAGAGCCCGTACCGTAGATTAATTGCGTAGCATCTTCGGTGACGTATGCATCCATTGCCATACCAGCTAAACGATCACCGGTATAACTGACAGAAGCATTAAAGTAGCCTTCATAACCGTCATTGAGCTCGAAATAATAACGAGCTCGAATATTGCCTGAAAACTCTGCTGAGTAAGGTAGTTGAGCCCCCACTTCTGGCGCAATACCAGCGAGCTCGGCATTCACACTGGTTAACTCAGTATCAAGTAAACTAAAGGCGGCATTAATCACCAAATTTTCTGAGGCTAACCACGTAATGTCGGCATCAAGACCTTTTATCTCGGCATCAC
This sequence comes from Flavobacterium sp. W21_SRS_FM6, assembly GCF_052119645.1. Classification (NCBI taxonomy): domain Bacteria; kingdom Pseudomonadati; phylum Bacteroidota; class Flavobacteriia; order Flavobacteriales; family Flavobacteriaceae; genus Flavobacterium; species Flavobacterium sp. W21_SRS_FM6. Next base: position 555,190 of record NZ_JBGQOM010000002.1, on the reverse strand, counting down.
CTACGTTATCCGTAAATACTAAGAAACTGATATTGGTGGGATCGTACCGTGAGGTCTGTAAATCAGAAATTTCAGAGTAGTAGGCGGTTGCATTTACACGTAAAACGCCATCTAAGAAATCACCTTTTATTCCCAGCTCGAAATTATCCAAGCTATCAGTGGTTGAATAAACCGGGATCCTGAAACCGTCAAAGGCGCCACTTTGATTGGTTGCCAACCCCCCGCCCACGCGATTAGTCACCGGTGGTCGAAAGCCCTCAGAGTATGTGGTAAACAGCAAAATATCGTCATTTACTTTCCAGTCTAATGACGCTTTGTAAATTACGTCATCTACCGTCAACGTGCCGTCATCATCCAATAAACTCACTTTCAGCTGGCCGCTATCGATGGCAGCCTGAACTAACGCAGGATCTTCACCTACTGCGATTAACTCATCAGGATCAAGGGTGCCAAATGCGCGGATACGACGACTAACGTCAACGGTTGAAGTCGATCCTTTATAAATATCATCGATTTGATACCAGCGGGCGCCAAGCGTTGCAGTAACCGCATCTGATAAGTCAAACTCAAGCTGACCAAATACGGCTATTTGCTCAATGGTATGGGTAACATCATTTACAAAGCTGACTTCTGATTCAAAAGGCCCACCGTTTGAGTTAATTCCTTCGCTACCTTTAAGCGTTGCGGCTAAATTAGGGAATTTTTCAGTACTGGCAATTTTGAATTTGCCAACGGTACCTAGCTCTTGGTCATCATAGAAAATACCTGCTGTCACTCGCCATGCTTTGTCGGCGTCTGTATTAACGCGGAGTTCGTGCGTAACACGAGAGGTGTCTGTTTGTTCTTTATAAAACTTAGTGGGGTCTAAACACACTTCGTCTGCTGCTGCTACATCGCCGCCATAACTACATACGTAGTAAGCTGAGAATAAACCGCCATTGGTGTAGCCGGTATAATCGATGGTTGAACTGATTTCCCGGTCTAAATAACCGCCGGTATACACCAATTCAAGTTTGTCTAAACGCCCTTCTAGGGTCCAGGTTGTTAGTCCAAATTCATCGTCATTGTCTTCCGGCACAAAACGGTTGACTGAACTTTCACCTTCAAGGTTGGGGTCGTAAGCAAACACCCCTTCTGTATCCAGAGATTGTTGAGTGTGCTGAACAAGTAATTTCCAATCTTCGTTAATGATATAAGAGGCACCAAAACGAAAACCTGCGTAAACAGCATCGTTTTGATCGTCTTCTACTAAGGTATCATTTTTAGGTGAAACGATTGGTGTATTGGCGGGATCACTCAGTACGCCACCAGAAATACGGTCGATAACAACCGCACTGCCGGTATAGCCGCCTTGGCCAGGTTGGTTTAAGACATTATCAATCCAGCCACCTTGTTTGTCGTTGTAAGCCACGATGCGTAATGCAAGATTATCAGTAGGGACGAAGTTCATAAAAGCTTCAACGGAGTTACTGCTTTCCCCGCCTTTGGTAAACCCCATATTGATATCAAGCCCACCACTGAATCCACTGTGATCAGGCTTTTTAGAAATCATGCGTACTGTGCCTGATTGTGAACTTGCCCCAAATAGGGTGCCTTGTGGTCCGGGTAAGACTTCAACGCGTTGCATATCCGCAGCGTACACGTCTAGGTTACGGCCTTGCATTGATACCGGTTGTTCGTCGAGGTAAAAAGCCACTGAAGGCTGAAGTGCCTGCACCGATGAGACTGAAATATTGGTTTGAGAGGTCGCGGCACCGCGAATATAGATCTCGTTTTGACCAGGGCCGGTGCCTTGAAATACCACGTTAGGCAAAAATTCGACATAGTCGTTGAAGTTGTCCACGCCAAGATTTTCTAGAGCATCACCATTTAATGCGGTTACAGAAACAGGAATATCCTGAATGGAAGCCGTTCGTTTGGTGGCTGTCACTTCAATTGTTTCTATTGATGCTTTACCTGTTGACTCTTGCGCCTGCACGCCTTGTATAGAAAGAGCTGCAATAATTGCGCAATTCAATTTGGTTTTTTTCATTGATAGAACCTTTTTAGTGTTTATGTGTCGTGCACATGATAAATGATCTGGTGTAATTCGCAAATATGGTTGAATTCTAACTAAATATTTTCGCATGATTTCATTTTTGCATTTGAAAATATTAGGTTTTTTATAAATTGTTTGTTTTTTGTTGGCTAAATAAATCGTGCTCTAATTATTTGTATTGAAGTTTATTTGTCGCCTTTTCTACGATATATTCTATGCAATTGTGATTAAAGGAATTCCCATGTCGGAATCAAACCGTTTGGGCTCAGCGTTAAACCCGCCCGTTTTTTATGTTTCTTCGTTCGCCATACTGCTGATTTTAATTGTTGCGGTTTTTATGCCAGAAGGCGCGAGTGTCTTTTTTACCGAATTGCAGTCGACCATTGTTAATAATGGCAGCTGGTTTTATGTTTTGTCGGTTGCAATTATTTTGATGGCGGTGCTGTATTTGGGCTTCTCTAAATACGGCGATATCCGCTTAGGGCCTGACCATGTTAAGCCCGAGTATTCTATTGTCAGTTGGTTGTCGATGTTATTTGCGGCAGGGATGGGTATTGGCTTAATGTTTTTTGGGGTGTCAGAACCCATCATGCATTTTTTGGCTCCACCGACGGCTGAGGTCAATACCACTGAAGCGGTTAGGGAGGCCATGAAGATAACGTTTTTTCACTGGGGACTTCACGCTTGGGCAATCTATGCCATCGTTGCTCTTGTGCTTGCCTATTTTAGTTTTAGGCAAAATTTACCCTTAACTCTGCGTTCGGCTCTGTATCCAATGATTGGCGATCGTATTTATGGCTGGCCGGGCCATGTGGTGGACATTCTCGCGGTGGTGAGTACCATTTTTGGTATCGCTACTTCCCTAGGGCTAGGGGCATCGCAGATCAACTCTGGCCTGCATTACTTATTTGATATGTCAGTGTCGACCAGCAACCAAATTTACTTAATGGTGGGCATTATTGCTATTGCGATTGTGTCGGTTTCTACCGGATTAGATAAAGGGATACGTATCTTATCTGAAGTGAATATGTTGCTGGCAGTGGCCTTGTTATTGTTTGTTATTATTTTAGGTCCCACAGTGTTTTTGCTGACCGCCTATGTGCAAAATACGGGGGCGTATTTATCTGATATCGTACGCAATACCTTCAACCTATTTGCCTACGAAAAAACCGACTGGATCGGTGGTTGGACAATATTTTATTGGGGATGGTGGCTTGCTTGGGCGCCTTTTGTTGGTTTGTTTATTGCGCGTATTTCTCGCGGTCGCAGCATTCGTGAATTTGTACTAGGCGTATTAGTTGTGCCCACCGCCTTCACCTTATTTTGGATGACTGTGTTCGGTAATTCAGCTATCGATTTGGTGTTTAATCAAGGTCAAGAGTTGCTAGGGCAAATGGTGAATGAAAACACTGCAGTCGCCTTATTCGTTTTTCTAGAAAACTTTCCGTTTAGCCACGTGCTATCGTTTATCGCTACTCTGATGGTGGTTATATTTTTTGTGACCTCTTGCGATTCAGGGGCCATGGTGGTTGATATGTTGTGCTCGCATGGGAATAATAATACGCCATTATGGCAGCGTGTGTACTGGGCCATATTAGTAGGTGTTGTGGCTGCTGCCTTGTTGTACGTTGGAGGCTTAAGTGCCTTGCAAACCATGACCATAGCAACCGCATTGCCCTTTTCTATTATACTTTTACTGGCGATAGTGGGTTTGTTCAAGGCTTTACGAGTAGAGGCTTATAAACGTGAAAGTATGCTGTTTCATGCCTCTCCACAACCCGCTGGTGGTGAAGATTCATGGAAACAACGATTACAAACTATCGTGCATTTTCCCAGTAAACAAGCGGTACAGTCCTTCATTCATGACCGTGTTAAACGTGCTTTCGAAGCATTACAACTTGAGTTTAAAGCACAACATCTTGAGGCTAATATTGTCGAAACAGATCTGGCTATTACCTTAGAAGTGCATCAAGGAGAAGAGCAGGCCTTTGTTTATACCGTTAACTGCGACAAAAATATAACGCCGACTTACGCCTTGGACGAAGAAGAATTGCACGATGATGACGAGCATGCTTACTACCGAGCGGAAGTGCATTTAGCCGAAGGTGGGCAAAATTACGACATTATGGGCTGGTCTGAACAGGCGGTTATTCATGATGTTATTGATCAATACCACAAACATCAGCACTTCTTACACCTGATGCGCTAATAAAAAAGCGGCGTATTTTACTACGCCGCTTTTTGACTTCATTGTGACCGCTTTGTTGCAAACACCTAGTGCCATTACTGATGGGTTAGAGGCTTCATGGCTTTTTGTATAGCGGGTTCATCTTCGGCATTACGTAAGTATTTAGGCTCGATTCTCCGTTTTGATTGTTGTTCGTAGGCGTAAGCGTAAGCCAAAATATCGGCATCGGTATTTGCTGTGCCGATAAATGATAAGTTTACAGACAAAGAGTGAATTTCACCCATTGGCACAGTTGCATGAGGATAACCTGCTTGAGCGGCATAAGAGCCAAACCCAGGCCAACTTGAGGGCCAGATATCACCATTAATCGGATCGACCCGAGGTACAACGGGGCCGGTTGGGGCGATTAACACTTGCACATCGTAGTCTTGCAATAGTTTGTCTATACCATCCGTACGAGTCGCCTGCTGCATGGTTGTGAGGGCGGTTTGATAATCATCACTTTCTAATGAGTCCATCGCTTGTGAAGCCACTAAAATACTTTGATCAAACAAGGCTAATTCGATATCGGCATTTGCTTGATTAAAGTCTATAAGCGCTTGTAGGTCGCGCGTTTTGACTAGCTCTGCTGAGGTGGATGCTAAATAAGCGTTTAAACCATCTTTAAACTCGAACTTGAGGACATCGTAACTCATTTTACCCAAACCTTCGGGAGCCTTGGGGCGTTCATCAATATTGATTAACACGGCACCCGCAGCCTCTAAATCTTTTAAGGCTGTGGCAAAATGTTGCTTGATTTGACTCGAATTGCCAAGAGCAAAGTTCAGCACGCCAATACGTACGCCTTTTAGTGCTTCTTTATGTAAGCCTGCAACATAGTCTACTTCAGGTGTTGTGCTTGCCATGGCGTTCATCATCATCGCAGCGCCTTCTACTGTTTTGGTCATGGGGCCGGCGGTATCTTGAGATGCAGAAATAGGAATGATGTACTGCTGCGAGACGATGCCTACTGTTGGCTTAAAACCAACAATTCCATTTGCATTAGAAGGGCAGGTAATCGAACCATTTGTTTCAGTGCCTACGGTGCCTGCAGCCAACGATGCCGCCGCCGCCGCACCAGATCCAGAGCTTGACCCACAAGGATTTCTATCTAGCATATGGGGATTGCGAACTTGGCCTCCTAAGGCGCTCCAGCCGCTCATTGAGTCTTCAGAACGAAAGTTTGCCCATTGGCTCAAATTGGTTTTCCCAAGAATAATAGCGCCCTGTGCACGGAGCCCTGCAACTAAAGGGCTGTCTCGGCCAGTGATGTTATCTTTAAGGGCGAGTGCCCCGGCTGTTGTTGCAAGATTATCTAGGGACTCGATATTGTCTTTCAATAAAATCGGCACACCGTGTAAAGGGCCTATAATCTTTCCTTCAGCGCGCAATGCGTCTAGTTCTTTTGCGGTATTTAGCGCTTCGGGATTAATGCTTAAGACAGATTGCAGGGTTGGGCCTTGCTTATCAATTGCTGCAATACGTTCAAGGTATAAAGTTAGCAGTTGTTCAGCGCTCACTTCACCTTTACGCAATGCCAATGCAATTTCAGGCAAGGACTTCGCAATAATCCCCGTCGCTTGATTGCTCGCTGCTATGACGCTGATTTCTGCTGTTTTCGTGTTTGCTTTTGTTTGTTCAGGCGGCGTACATCCGCTTAGAGCGAGCCCAATTGCTAAGGCTAAGATAGAGTGCGTTTTCATTATTTTTATTCACATTAAATCGTCTTAAGCGATTGATTAAATTATTAAAATTACCACTGATTTGCAAGTGTATTTACACTGATTGGGAATTTACATGGATACCCATGTAAGTTTATGAATGTGGAAAACGGTCAATGTTTGAGGCCCAAACTTGCTTTGACAGTTATCAAGTCTCTCCTGATAGCAGGCCTTTGAACGGTAGTTCAAGATAAAAAGTGCGAGCCCTGAGCTTTTTGCCTGTGGTTTGCGCGCGCTCAAACTATGCTGCGTTTTTTGATAAAAACATCATCCTTTTGTAGAGAAAATGGCAAGTTATGGCGTTATTGGTTAACCAATTTGTTTGGCTTGGCTGTGTTTATTGATGAAGTAGCAATAAATCGCTATTTATTTACAGCTTGTAGTGACACTATTCACATCTAAGGCATATTTGATTGGTTTGTACAAAATACAATAAATTCAAGTGTTTAATTCAGTAATTATTTTGTTTTAGCTAAATATTGTGGTAAAAATACATATTGGTAAGTCATTATGTTGGTTTTTTGGGTGTTTTTGGTATGTAAATTTGGTTGACCTTTCGGTTTAATCTTGTAACTATATTGTAAATTCTTTGTGAGTGTTAAGTGGGTTGCTTGTAGAGAATGGTTGGTTCGAAGGGCGTTTATCGCTTGGTGACAATTAATATTTATTACAGATGCGGCTTACAGGGCGTGACACCTCACCCACAAAATAGCTGCACAGGAGAAAACAATGGGACACAAACTATCAAAAATTACCTTAGCAATGTTGTCAGCGACAACGCTGAATTTTGTCACACCGGTTTTTGCACAAGTTGCGCAATCAGAACCAGATGATGATACAGAGATTATTGAAGTCTCAGGTATCCGGGCATCATTAACCAATGCCTTAGCAGAAAAACGGTCTGCCTCGAGCCTAGTTGAAATAATTCAGGCTGAGGACATTGGTAAACTGCCTGACCAAAATTTGGCTGAAGTACTTGAAAACATCACGGGTGTTCAGATTACTCGTTCTGCCGGTGTAGGCACGGGTGTACAAATCCGCGGAACTGATGCAAACCGAACTGAAATCAATGGTGTCTCAACGGTGGGGTCTGGCGCAGGAAGAAGTGGGATTAATTTTGAGGATGTGTCTGCATCTATTATTGCTGGTTTAGAAGTAACTAAAGCTCCGGTTGCAAAAACAATAGAGGGGTCGGTTGGTGGTACGATTAACTTAAGAACTATTCGTCCACTTGAATTGAGTGAAACCTTGGCCTCTGTCAGAGTGCAAGCGGAAGACAGCAGTCTTTCAACTGATGGTGCAACACCCAGACTATCCGGTACATTTGGTGATAATTGGGAAACTGATCATGGCGAGTTTGGTGTTGTATTTAGTGCAAGCTACGCTGAACAGGATGTGACGGCTTTTCGTCCCCGCGCCGACCGCGATAATATTGTTCGCTCAGATAGTGGTTTAGCTAGTGCGCAAAGTTTCAGTTATCTGCCTATTCAGTTTCTCATTCAAGATTATGACAACTACGAGTATGAAACGGTGAACTTCGCCGGTTCATTTGAATGGGCACCCAATAGCAATACAAAGTTTTGGTTTGATGCCATCGTTAATGATCAAGACCGTAGAGAAGAGAGCTCAAGAGTTCAAGCTTCTGGAGTGAGTGACCTTATAGGTGTGTCGATTCCTACTGAGTTTGAAACTGTTGATTTTGGTTCACTTGATGGTGTTGATCTTGGTGATATTCAAGCTGCAGTCAAAGGAGTTATTCCTGTTGATTCAGATGGATTAGATCCTAATTTACGCCTTTCGAGTGATACCAGTTCACGTAAAACAAAAAGCAAAATATTCAGACTAGGTGGTGAATACTACGGTGATAATTATAAGATAAGTGCTGAAGCATCATCTTCTACTTCAGATTCCTCTACGCCAAGAATTGACACCACATTAAACTTTCTTAACCCTAACGCAACTATTGGTTCTGCCAACGATAACGGTACACCATTTGAGTATGACTTAAGCGGTGGTTCATTGGCTTTTGGTATCGCTTACGATGCTGCAAATGCCCCTACTAGAGCAGACTTGCTTAACCCTGCCAACTACCGGTTACAAGCGGTAGCCATTGCTCAAAATACCAACGAAAACACCGAAGATGCCATGCGTTTTGATGTAACATACGACCTCAATCTGTCAATATTTACTACGATTGATGCAGGTTACCGCTACAACAAAACCTCTAGTGTTTCAAATGTCATTGGTTCAAATTTAAGTATCTCTAGTTTAGCTGACTCACCCGATGGCTCGTTGTTTTCTGATATTCTCACAACTGGCCCTGATAACTTTAATGCGGCTGATGGCAGGGAGTTATTTGTTAAAGATTTCTTGTTAGTTGACCCTGAGATAGTGGCTTCAGATCCTGACCGAGTATTTGAGACATTAGCAAGCGCAATTACGACATATGGTGGCTCAAGACAGCTATCACAACCTACCTCATCGGTGGCTGGATTTTATGACATTAGCGAATCAACTAACGCGTTATATGCACAAGCTAATTTCGAGTCTGGCATATTCCGCGGCAATGTTGGCATTCGTTACGTTAAGACTGATTTAGATTCGACCGGTACTCGCAGTGTAAACGGCGACACCGTCGCAGAAACTACATCAAGCGATTATAGTTTTGTACTGCCGCGAATTAATGTCAGCGCAGATGTCACTGATGACGTAGTTTTGCGTGCAGCCTGGGGTAAGGATATTCGACGTCCTAATTTTAGTGACCTTTCAAGCTCATATACTTTTAGTACGAGTCCTAACCCGGCAGTGTCTGGTGGCAATCCCAACTTGAAACCTGAGTTAGTTACCTCGTTTGATATCTCAGCCGAGTGGTATTTTGCTGAAGCAGCGTTGGTGAGCATCGGCTACTTTCATAAAACCCGTGAGGATGTGCACGTTGGTCAACAGGTTGACCCTTATTCAGAACCAGGCACCGGATATCGCGATATCGTAGGTCCAGTTTGTGAGCAAGGTGGTATTTGGAACCCAATCGCACTTATCAACGTGTTTGGTCCAGTGTCATCGGATACTGGCGTGTGTGTGCCATTTTCAAGTGTGATAAACGATACTAAGGATACAACGCAAAAAGGTATCGAAATGGCCTTTCAATATGACCTTTCAGCGTTTGAGAGTGACTTAGGTTGGGCTTCTGGTTTTGGCGTGGTGGCAAACTATACCATTCAAGAATTCTCTGGTGGTGAAGCGTTTAATACATCATCAAGCCGAGCAAGCCAAGTGTTCGCTGCCTCAACAGGCTCTTCAGACACCTCTGTAACGGTTACAGCAGTGCAAGGACTACTGAATCTATCTGAAAATGCTTATAACTTTACCTTGTACTACGAGAAATTCGGCCTTTCAGCACGTATGCGTTATACATGGCGTGAAGCTTTCCGCTCAGACGACTTTGGTAGTACGTCTTCTTATCCTTGGGGCTTCCCCGTCATTCAAGAGGATAGAGGTCAGCTTAATGCCAGCATCTCTTATGATGTAAACGAGCAACTCAATATTGGTATTGAAGGCGTTAACTTAACCGAATCAGAAATAAAGCAGTCTTGTGTAAATGAAGGCGCTTTACTGTGTTTTCAAGGTCTTACTGACCGACGCATAACAGTGGGTGCGAGCTATCGTTTCTAGTTTGCTCAGGCAAACTATCAAGCACTAGCACGTCATCATTATGACAGGCTATCCCTCGCTATTGTGGCTTGGGATAGCTTTTAACCGCCTTATTTGGGCTTATCAAAGACCTAAATTGGCAATGAACAAAATTAACAGATAGATAAACAGGAGTTAAATATGACCTTACCTACCATAGGCTTTATTGGCCTAGGCCTTATGGGCAGCAACATGGTTGAAAACTTACAGAAAAAAGGTTTTAAACCCATTGTTATGGATCTTAATAAAGACGCTGTTGCTGCAGTGGTCGCTCGTGGCGCGACAGAAGCGAGTTCGGCTGCCGAACTTGCTGCTGCCAGTGATATCATTATGCTCTGTTTAACCACGTCTAACGTTGTAGAAAAGTTGGTTTACTCTGATGATGGAATCTTAGCGGGTATTAAGGAAGGCGCGGTACTGATCGACTTTGGTACGTCTATCCCTGCTTCTACTCGCAAAATTGGTGCTGATCTTGCCAAAAAAGGTGCGGGTATGGTTGACGCGCCGTTAGGACGTACTCCAGCTCATGCTAAAGACGGTTTACTTAACATCATGGCTTCTGGCGACCAAGCGACGTTTGATAAGGTTAAGCCTATATTAGAGATGCAGGGCGAGAATGTCTTTTATCTTGGTGCACTAGGTGCTGGCCATACAACCAAGCTTATTAATAACTTTATGGGGATGACCACCGTGACAGCTATGTCACAGGCTTTTGCAGTTGCAGAATTAGCGGGTGTTGATCGTCAGCAGCTTTTTAACATTATGTCGACGGGACCGTCTAATTCACCCTTTATGCACTTTTGTAAAAACTACGCCGTTGACGGTGTTAGCGATTTAGGTTTTTCAATCGGTAATGCAAATAAAGACTTAGGTTACTTCCTTGAAATGGTAAAAGACTTAGGCACTCGAGCACAAATTGCTGAGGGGACGTCAGCCAACCTTCAAGCAGCTTTTGATGCGGGTATGGGCAATGGTAACGTGCCTGAGATTTACGATTATTTTCTTAAATTAGAAAAATAGTTGATATGTTAGCCACAGCGCTTCAACACATATGCTTGAACAACGCGTTGCTAACACTTACAAGCAAGGTCCACACAAAGCAAACTTGTATTTAAAATTTATAGTTAACAAGCCTCTTTTTAGGGGCTTTTTGCTGCCGTTACGTTATGCGAGCTAACTGTCAGTTTACCAGTAAAGTTAGATGACTAGACACTGGGGCTTTTTAAACTTAAGAGACTATAACGTAGGGTTTGTATCAAATAGCGGATCAAAAAGGAGCTTATTATGAGCCAAAGTGAGCATTTTTTATTTGGGAATGAAACCGAGATTGAAGATATCGGCGGTGGATTAAAGCGCCAAATGTTAGGTTATAACCAAGAATTAATGGCCGTAAAAATATGGTTTGAAAAAGGAGCAATCGGCTATAACCATGCACATAGACATTCTCAGGTGACCTACGTGGTTGAAGGGGAGTTTCATTTTAATATAGATGGTGTGACTAAAATATTAAAACCAGGCGATAGTTGTTTGATCCCTCCTTATGCGGATCATGGTGCAACGTGCCCAACAGGTGGCATTTTGATAGATACCTTTAGTCCTGCCAGAGAGGACTTTGTAGAAGGGTTGTCAGCACCTAAAGACCTATAACATTGTTATGGGGCGCCCCGCATTATTATCTGGCTCAAGGGCTTAAATGATGCTCTTTCGTTCAGGGGGGATAGCGAATTGAGCGATGTTCAGCAAAATTAGTGATGTTTTGCTGACATTTATTTCATCTACGCTAGCAAAAAATTTGCATAGGGTTGTTCACTATCTTGTGCACTGCAGGTGAGGTGTTACTTTCACCTTGGCGTGCATTATTCAATGAGATAGTTCAAAAAAATATCACTGACTCTTCCTAATCGCTTCGACATTGGCAAGTGATGACATTGTTAGACAAGGACATGAAAATGCACTTTAGAAAAATGATTAACGTAATGTTATTGGTGTGGGTATCCTTCACATCAACCACTCAGGCACAGGAACACCCTAACCTCATAATGACGCAGGCTGGGGTAGAAAAAATGCGTAATAGCTTGGGCAAGGTGCCCTTGTTTGACGCGTCAGTGCAGCGGGTAAAACAACAAGTAGATGCTGAAATTGCCCTTGGGATTGACACGCCTATTCCTAAGGATTTTTCCGGTGGTTATACTCATCAAAGGCATAAACAAAATTTTATCATCGCACAACAAGCGGGTGCGCTGTACCAGATACTACAAGACAATAAATACGCGACCTATATCCGCGATATGCTTTTTCAGTACGAAGCGATGTATCAATCGCTACCTGTTCATCCCCAAGAACGTTCCTATGCTAGAGGTAAACTTTTTTGGCAGTGTCTGAATGACAGTAACTGGCTGGTTTACATGAGCCAAGCCTATGATGCGATTTACGATACTTTGTCAATTAAAGAGCGCGAACGCCTAGAGAACAATTTATTTCGCCCCTTCGCTGATTATATCTCTATCGAAAATCCGCAGTTTTATAATCGTATTCATAATCACAGTACTTGGGGTAATGCCGCGGTTGGGATGATCGCTTTGGTGATGAACGATGAAGCATTATTACAACGGGCTTTATACGGTATCGAAGATGATGGTCTTGAAGTTGGCGCCAGAGACAATGATGGCGGCTTTATTAAAGTAGAAGGACAAAAAGCAGGTTTTCTCGCAAACCTTGAAGACCCTTTCTCTCCCGATGGATATTATACTGAAGGCCCTTATTATCAGCGCTACGCCATGTATCCCTTTTTGATTTTTGCTTTGGCAATGCACAACGTTAAACCCGAAATGAAGGTGTTTGAACACAAAGATAATGTGTTGTTGAAAGGAGTCGATGCACTCCTTAATTTAACCGACGCGGCGGGGAATTTTTTCCCGCTAAATGATGGCCAAAAGGGCATGTCATATTTTACCCCTGCGTTAGTTTCAGCGGTCGACATTGCTTTTCACTACGGCACACAAAATCCGCAATTACTGAGCATTGCTGAAAAGCAAAATGAAGTCTTGCTGGACGAATCAGGTTTGTCAGTGGCTCTGGGCATTCGAGATGGCAAATCGCAGCCCTTTACCAAACAATCTATTAACCTGACTGATGGACAAGATGGTCAGCAGGGGGGCGTGGGCATTCTGCGTTATGGTGATGAAGATCTAACTCTTGTATTTAAATATGCCGCGCAAGGGCTGAGCCATGGGCACTATGACAAGTTATCCTTCTCTTTGTACAACAAAGGGAATGAAGTACTGCAAGATTATGGTCTTACTCGATTTGTCAATATCGGGCAAAAAGGTGGTGGCAATTATCTAAAAGAAAATAAAACGTGGGCTAAGCAAACGATTGCGCATAACACCTTAACCGTCAACGAAACATCACATTTTAATGGTGACTATGAAATCGGTAGCCAACACCACTCGCAATTGTATTTCTTTGATTCGACCAACGAAAATCTGCAGGTAGTCAGTGCTAAAGAAAGCAATGCTTACCCCGGTACAGAAATGCATCGAACGATGGCAATGATTAAGCTAACTGAATTCGAAAAGCCATTTTTGCTCGATATCATGAAAGTTGATTCAAAGAGTCAAAATCAATATGACCTACCATTTTACTTTATGGGACAGGTCATCAGCACAAATTTTGACTATGACTCTCCTCTAAGTTTGAGCCCTCTTGGTAGAGATAACGGTTATCAACATCTGTATTTAGAAGGAAAAGGCAAACCGGCAGTAGCATCAACGCAGTTTTCGTGGTTGGGCGATGGTACATTTTATACCTTAACCGCTTCTACAAATGTCAGTGATGAGTTGCTGTTTACTCGCCTTGGCGCTAACGATCCGGACTTTAATTTACGTCGAGATGCAGCGTTTATGCTTCGTAGAAAAGCCACCGCAAATACGGTTTTTGCCTCAGTGGTTGAAGCGCACGGCAGCTATAACCCTGTCTCTGAATTGTCGGTCAACTCTTACAGCAGCATTGCCGAACTTAAGGTGATATTGGACGATAAAAATTACACTGCGGTTTTGATAAAAGGGGTAAATCGACAAACCAAGACTTTTATTATGGCTAATCAAGATGCCTCTAGCTCAACTAAGCATCAGGTTACAATCGAGGGTAAGTCATATAAATGGAAAGGGGCTTATCAGTTGTTTTAGCGCTTTGCTAGTCACTTTCAGACGATTGCCATTTTTGGCAATCGCTGTTAGGACTCAACTCAAGTTCTCCCAACTTCCCGCTGTGCGAGCAGTAACTCAGCTCATGCAGCTTCCTAGTTTTAGTAAGTCAGCTAGCCAAACAATCGCTGCGCTTGGGTGACTAAACCAGAGGTGACACTACCAAAGTGATCGCCAATAACAATTTCACTGTCAGGAAAAGCGCTGTTTATCCACTGCTGCACTGTAGGCGAAAGTGCGGTTCCACCGGTCACATAAATGGCATCCGGCTGTGTGCCTGCTTGGGTTATTGCATCGGTCATCAGGGTTTCGAATTTCCGTAATTCATCAGCGATGGCATCGCCAAGCTCTTGTCTACTGATGGTGATATCAAAGTTTGCTTCAATGTAGGGTAAGGGCAGTTCAATGTGCTGCTGCTCTGACAGTAATATTTTGGCTTGCTCGGCGCTACGGCTGACTCGTAAACCGTATTTTTCGTCTCGTAAGGTTTTTAATCGTTTTAAACGATGATCTTTGGTCATGGTCAAATAACGTTCTATTTCTTTGGTGGTGCGGCTCGAATTAAAATCTTGCTGGGCACTGACATCATTTAAGGTCACGGCTTGTTTAAATAAATGATTAGGGACCGGTAGCCCGTTATTCAGTACGATATTTTTACCAAAGTGAGGCATGAGTGTCATTAAAGCGAGTTTATTGTCTAAATCAATACCACCAATCCGTTGCCCAGTGTGGCTCAAAATGCAGTGTTGACGATCCATCAGCTTACGATAACTAGGGCCAATTTTAATCATAGAGCAGTCTGTAGTGCCACCACCCAAATCAAGAATAAGCACGAGTCTATCTTGGCTAAGTTGACGTTCATAATCATAGGCTGCTGCCACGGGCTCCATTAAAAACTCGATGTGCTTAAGGCCGATGTTTTTTGCTGCGGTATCGATAATACTGAGTGCTTGTTGATTACCATCATGACCCAAGAGTCCGTGAAAATTGACGGGGCGGCCAATGACTAATTGAGTTAATTCAATTTCTTTAACGGCCTCGGCTTCTTCTTTAATAAATGCCAGCATTTTTTCAACGATAGCTGTAAAAACCCCTCGTTGTGCGCTATTGATGTCGGCGCCTAAAAATGATTTTGGCGACTTAATGTAAAAGCCATTTTCAGGATCATGAATGTGCATTTGAGCAGCATGTTCTCCCACTAAAATATCGCTACTCGATTTTAAGGCTTCAACAATACTTTGTGCTCTTTTCGTCGCTGGTGCGCTGATTCGATGGGCTTTTCGAAGTTGTTGGCGGGCGAGGTTAATTAATGCTTCATGGGACAACTCAGTGGCAGGCTGACTCTGGATCGCTTTCATTGTGCTACTAAGTTGCGCATTTGAAATAGTCGCAGGGGCAAAACAATCTTTGTCGATATATAAACAGGAAGGTAAACGGGGCTTGCCATCTTCTAAGGGAATAAGCACTGGCTGCCCATGCTCCATAACGCCAATTAAACAATTAGAAGTACCAAAATCTAGGCCCGCATACATAACGCTTTTCCTTACAACAAAATAAAGCGGCGGATTCTAATCTAAATCAACCTTTAATGGGCAGTTAATTGCTGACAGATCTGATTTATACCCGCGTACGTATAGCTGAGCTAGGTTGGTCAACATCAAAACAAATGAAAAAGTCTTTACTGCCCAGCAAAATCTGCCCAGTCTGCCATCGACCTTTTACATGGCGTAAAAAGTGGGAACGCAATTGGCCAGATGTTAAATATTGTTCTAAACGCTGCGCTGGCGATAGAACGGCTAAGTCTAAGGAGAGTCAAGACTAAGTTGGCCAACAATAACAACGATTAAGTCTGTTCGATAAGGTTTGGAATCACGTAGCACGCCACCATTATGATAGCGAACCAAAGTAGCATAAAGCATACATCGCGTTTGTTTAACACGCTTGGATGACGCTGTACTTTTAGGGTTCCAGGTTGTTGAGGCCTAAGGAAATACGCGCAGTAGCTTACGCTTACTGTAAATACAAAACCTACAACGTTCCACCAAAACCAGAATAACTCTTTGACTAATAGCCATAGGGCGATATTGCTTAGAACGCCTACTAATAAGCCTGTATTTACATGGCGAGCTGAAAGCTTCTTAGTCAAAATAGCCAGTAAAAACATAGCTAAAACGGGGCCGTAAAAAACCGAACCGACTTTATTTATGGCTTCAATGATAGTGGGTGCAATATCACCGGCATAGAAAGAAAGCAGTAATGTAGCAAGGCCCCAGCAGGCGCCACTTATCTTGGCATAACGTAAATATTGGTGATTACTTAACTGTTTATTACGGTAGCGGCAGTAATCTTCAACACTGACAGCTGCCAAACTATTCACAGCTGAACTTAACGATGACATTGCCGCCGCTAGTATTGCCACCAATAACAAGCCGATTATCCCATGAGGTAAATAGTTTACGATAAAAATAGGCATCATCCAGTCAGGATGTTGCTGTGGAATTTTGGCTAAAAAATCAGCTTGAGTTGAGGCCAAGGTGCCTATTACCAATCCAGCAAAACAATAGATTAAAGTGATTGGAAAGCGTAAAAAACTCGCCGTCATAATCATCTTTTTCAGTTCAACTGGATTTTTTGCTGCCAACGAGCGCTGCGCTTCAGACTGATCGCAGCCATAATACGAGGCATACAAAATAAAACCGCCAAAGAGCATCGGTAATAAACCGAAGTCTGACCCATTAAAACCCGCAGTATCGATGTTTAAAGTTTGTAATCTGCTTGGTTCTACTAGCGCAACGAATTGGTTCCAACCACCAATATGATAAAGCCCAAAACCGAGGCAGGTGAGGGCACCTAAGATAATAAATATCATTTGTATCGCATCACCATACACTACTGCTTTCATCCCTCCCTGTAAGGAATAAATAAGCGTAATAATGCCAATACACAATACGCTTTGCCAAAACGCGAGGCCGATGGTGCTTTGTAAAATAATGGAGATTGCGTAAATCATTATGGCGGTGGCAAATGACCGACTTATTTGAAAAACCAAGCTAATCAGTAATCGTGAAGAACGGTCGAAACGGCGTTCTAGAAAGTCATACACACTGATAACACCGCTACTATGGAGTGTAGGTAGCACCAGCCATAACAGCAATAACATGGCGAAGGGCACGGCCAATTCATAGGAAAGCCAAATTAAGCCGCCTCCTTCTCGCAAACCAACAAAAGCTGGGGCTGAGATGAAACTGACCGCCGAAAGTTGGGTTGCCATGATAGATAAGGTCAGGGGCTTCCAACCTAAGGTCCTACCGGCTAAAAAGTAGTCATCTTTATTTTGTTGGTTGCGCAACACAAAACCAAGCACTAATAAGCCGACGAGATAAGTAAAAACGATCAGGTAGTCTACGTAGTTCATAATCAGTACATTTTTCTTTCCACCTTAGCAATCCGTTAAAATGAATGCAAAAAAAAGCCCCGCAAAGTGCGGGGCTGTTTGTTGTTTTACCAGACTCTATTCGTCTAAGAAGCTTTTTAATTGCTCTGAACGACTTGGATGACGCAATTTACGCAAGGCTTTAGCTTCGATTTGACGAATACGCTCACGTGTAACATCAAACTGCTTACCCACTTCTTCCAAAGTATGATCAGTGTTCATGTCGATACCAAAACGCATCCTCAACACTTTAGCTTCGCGGGCCGTTAAACCAGCTAACACTTCTTGAGTCGCATCTTTCAAACTGCCGCCTGTTGCAGAATCAAGGGGCTGAATGATAGTGCTGTCTTCAATAAAGTCACCTAAATGTGAATCTTCATCATCACCGATAGGAGTTTCCATTGAGATCGGCTCTTTGGCGATTTTCAACACTTTACGAATTTTGTCTTCTGGCATCATCATGCGTTCTGACAATTCTTCAGGGGTTGGCTCGCGGCCCATCTCTTGCAACATTTGACGACTGATGCGATTAAGTTTGTTAATCGTTTCAATCATATGCACAGGAATACGGATAGTACGTGCTTGGTCGGCAATTGAACGGGTGATTGCTTGACGTATCCACCACGTTGCATAAGTTGAAAACTTATAACCACGGCGATATTCAAATTTATCAACGGCTTTCATCAGACCGATATTACCTTCTTGGATCAGATCCAAGAATTGTAACCCTCGGTTGGTGTATTTTTTAGCGATTGAAATAACCAAACGTAGGTTAGCTTCAACCATTTCTTTTTTAGCGCGGCGGGCTTTCGCTTCACCGATCGACATACGTCTGTTGATGTCTTTAATATCAGCAATACATAAACCAGTTTCTTCTTCGACTTGGTTCATTTTACTGACGCTACGTTCTAATTCTTCTTGATGAACACGCATTTCTGCGGCGTAAGGTAAATCAGAATCTAAAATTTTGAACAACCACTTTGTGCTTGTTTCATTACCAGCAAAGGCTTTAATAAAGTCTTTCTTAGGCATTTTAGCGCTGATAACACAGTGCTTCATCACAATACGTTCTTGTACGCGGACACGGTCCATCATGCTGCGCATGTTTTTAACCATGCGATCAAATTGCTTAGGCGTTAATCTAAATTCTTTAAATATTTCACTTAAATCAAAAATCTGTGCACGAGCATCTTTGTGTGAACGGCCTTTCTTAGCAATCACATCACGAGTTTTCTCGTATTGGATGCGTAAAGCGGTAAATTTTTCACGAGCTAGTTCAGGATCTGGACCGGTATCTTCTTCTTCGTCAGAGTCAGAATCATCATCATCATCACCGTCATCATCTTCATCATCTAATTCTTTTTCAGACAATTCAGAACCGATATGGGTAGCAGTAGGAGCAATATCTTGTTCATTTGGGTCAACAAATCCGATAATGATGTCGCTTAAACGAATTTCTTCAGCTTCGAATTGATCCCACTGATCAAGTAAATAGGTAATCGCTTCAGGGTATTCAGCAACAGAACACTGAACCTGATTAATACCTTCTTCGATTCGTTTAGCGATAACAATCTCGCCTTCACGAGTCAACAGTTCAACTGTACCCATTTCACGCATATACATACGTACGGGGTCAGTTGTTCGGCCTATTTCACTTTCAACTGTGGCAAGGGCTTGGGCGGCTGCTTCGGCCACTTCCTCGTCCGTGTCACTCTCTTGCATTAATAGCTCATCGGCATCAGGAGCACTTTCGAAGACCTTGATACCCATGTCATTTATCATGCGTATAATATCTTCTATTTGGTCTGAATCGACTATATCTTGAGGAAGGTGATCGTTAACCTCCGCAAAAGTCAAATAGCCTTGTTCTTTACCTTTAGCAATGAGGAGTTTTATCTGCGACTGCTTGCTTTGCACCATATACCTTACACTTTTTGAATTGGTTGAAAATGTACCAAATCAATCGTGAACATTGATTTGGTACCAGTAAATTAGCCGATTTGCATTTGCTTTAGGGCGTTAGCGAATTAGCCAGTATAGCAGACTTCGCCTCTCTACTGCTAGATGTTGGGCTATTTTTGTTCTTTTACAAGTAGGTTTAGCTCTTGTTTTTCTTCTGTGCTCAGTTTTCTTAAACGAGCCTTCGACATTAATTCGTCCATGCGGCTCTGTAAATGCCACTCTAATAACTTACTAAAGCTATCTTGGAACACTTTTAAAGGACTTTGTTCCGTATATTCAGTATTCAATAATTTTGCTAAATGATTCACTTGTGGGTGATGACGAAATTGTTCTAAAACACTGGCAGTATTCGCTTGCGGCCGACTTTGGCAAAAAGAAAAAACTTCATTTAATAAATCAATTCCTGCTATCTGTGCCCCAGCAAGTAGACGTGGATCGGCGTCTGCACATTCAGATGCGATGGCTGGATTATCCAATAGTAGTCGGATCATCATTCGAATAGGCGACATACTGCTTTTATTGGGAGTAGAAAAATCAACTTTTCTCACCCCAGTGTGGGCGTTCGCCTTAGCGATATCGCGCTCCAACTTATGACGATTTTGTTCGCCCATATGCGCACTCAGATCATTGGTCAGGATAACCCGCTGATTTTCACCCACTATTTGCTCTATCAGTGGCATAGCTTGGGCTTTTAGTGCTGCTTTTCCTTCTGCGCTACTTACATGATGGCGCTGCAATAAATTATCAAAAAAGAAGCGTGACAAGGGCATGGCCTCTTGTTGCATTTTATCTTCAAATGCCTCTTTACCAATTTGACGAACCAAGGTGTCTGGATCTTCGCCATCAGGTAAAAATAAAAACTTCATTTCTACCCCATCTTTTAAATAGGGTAGAGCGTTTTCGAGCGCGCGCCAGGCGGCTTCGCGACCTGCCCGGTCACCATCGAAACAGCATATAATTTCTGATGTTGCCCGAAAAAGCATTTGGATGTGTTCAGCGGTGGTTGCTGTTCCTAATGACGCAACTGCGTAATCAATGCCGAATTGAGCGAGGGCTACTACATCCATGTAACCTTCGACTATCATTACTCGGCTTAAGTTACGATGGGCCTGCTTGGCTTGATAAAAGCCATATAATTCATGACCTTTATGAAAAATACGGGTTTCTGGTGAGTTTAAATATTTAGGCCCACCGTCTTCTAGGACTCGACCACCAAAACCGATAACACGTCCACGTTTGTCGCGAATGGGAAACATAATACGATCACGAAAAAAATCGAAACGTCGACGATTATCATTTTCGGTAATCAGTTTCAAATCTAATAATTGCTGTGTCGCCTGCGGCGTTGAACCAAAGGCGCGCAGTACACTATCCCACTCAGGTGGTGCGTACCCTATTCCATAGGCTTTGACGATGTCACCGCTTAAGCCTCGGCCCTTCAAATAATTGATAGGTTTGTCTTTTTCCGTATGTACTTTCAATTGCTGAGCAAAAAACTTGGCTGCTTTTTCCATTAACTCATAGTCGTCTTGGATCTGCTGTTTTTGCTGAGCAGAGGGGGCAGGAGCGCCACCTTCTTCTCTAGGCACTTCAATACTATGGTATTGGGCTAACTCTTCTACTGCTTCAGGAAACTCTAATCTGTCATGTTCCATCAAAAAAGATATGACATTGCCATGGGCACCACAGCCGAAACAATGATAAAACTGTTTATCTTGGCTTACCGTAAACGAAGGACTTTTTTCATTATGAAAGGGGCAACACGCTTGATAGTTTCGTCCGGCTTTTTTTAAGCGAACGCGGCTGTCTATCAATTCGACAATATCAGTACGGGCGATAATGTCATCGATAAATTCGCGCGGAATACGGCCAGCCATTTAACTACTCTTTGTTACTTTAACACGAAGCTTATGATGCCATAAGCGAGGTAGGTTTTGCTTAAGTTAAAAACAAACAAACCGCAAAATAACGATTAGGTCATCTATGCGGTCTATTGCTTTAAATCTGAGTATAACAATTAAGCGTTGAGTGCTGCTTTAATCTTACTACTTACCTGACCCATATCAGCTCGGCCTTGAACCTTGGGTTTTAACCAAGCCATCACTTTCCCCATGTCTTGCATGTTGGAAGGATTGGTTTCTGCTATGGCTTGCGCAACTAGAGAGGATAACTCATCTTCAGTTAGTGCTTGGGGCAAAAAGTCTTGTAAGATTTCAATTTCAGCTAATTCAACGTCAACTAAGTCTTGACGATTGGCTTGTTCAAACTGAGCCGCCGCATCTTTTCTTTGTTTAACCATTTTGGTTAACAAAGCCAATACGTCGGTATCGTTTAGCTCAATACGCTCATCAACTTCACGTTGCTTAACACCAGCAAGTAGCATACGAATAGTGCCAAGACGAATTTTGTCCTTAGCGCGCATTGCATCTTTCTGTGCTTCTTTTATTGTATTTAACAAAGACATGGTATGACTCAAAGCAAATCTTACATCACAGGGCGCGTTATAAATAACGCGCCAAGGGCGAGATTAGTATAATCTTATGCGACGTGCGTTTTCGCGAGACAACTTTTTCAATAAACGCTTTTTAGCAGCTGCTTTTTTACGTTTACGTTCCCAAGTAGGCTTTTCAAAAAATTCACGACGACGGACTTCAGAAAGTACACCTGCTTTTTCACATGAACGTTTAAAACGACGCAACGCTACATCAAAAGGTTCGTTCTCTCTAACTTTAACGATTGGCATTAAAATCTCACCTCAAAATAAAAACTTGATTTGCCAGCTCAAAAGTTAGCCAGCGCGGTTAAAAATGGTGCGGAATTCTAATCATATCCGCCAGTGATGTAAAGGCTTGATAGCTTAAATATTCAATAAGCAGCAAGAAATTAAGTAAAATTTGGTGGATTCAAGGCAAATCAGTACAATGCAGCCCAAATATTTAAGTCAGTGGGAATATAAATGCGAATTTTGGGTATAGAGACCTCATGTGATGAAACGGGGGTGGCTGTCTATGATGACAAATTAGGTCTACTTGCCCACGAATTGTATAGCCAAGTTAAGCTCCATGCTGACTATGGTGGTGTCGTACCTGAACTGGCCTCTCGCGACCATGTTAGAAAGTTATTGCCTCTAATAAACAAAGCTATGCTAGACGCTAACTGCCAGCCTGATGATATTGATGGTGTGGCCTTTACCAAAGGGCCAGGCTTAGTCGGGGCATTGCTTGTTGGTTCTTCAGTTGCGCGCAGCTTAGCTTACGCTTGGGGCGTGCCTGCTGTGGGGGTGCATCACATGGAAGGGCATTTGCTTGCGCCCATGTTAGACGACCCAGCCCCTGAATTTCCATTTGTTGCATTGTTGGTTTCTGGCGGTCACTCCATGCTTGTGAATGTGCAGGGGATTGGCCAGTATCAAATTTTGGGCGAGTCAGTTGATGATGCCGCCGGTGAAGCTTTTGATAAAACCGCTAAGTTACTTGGCCTTGATTATCCTGGTGGTCCCTTATTAGCGAAACTCGCTGATAGCGGTGAGCCAGGCCATTATAGTTTTCCTCGACCAATGACCGATCGTCCGGGTTTGGATTTTAGCTTTAGTGGCTTAAAAACCTTTGCGGCAAATACAATCAGAGCTGCTAATGATGACCCCCAAACTCGTGCAAACATTGCCTATGCGTTTCAAGAAGCAGTGGTCGATACGCTCATTATCAAATGCCGACGAGCACTTAAACAAACGGGGTTAAAACGTCTAGTGATCGCTGGTGGGGTCAGCGCCAATCGCCAATTGCGCAGCGCATTGCAAGATATGATGGGAAAGATGAAAGGTGAGGTATTTTATCCGCGAATGGAATTTTGTACTGATAACGGAGCCATGATTGCTTATGCGGGGATGCAACGTTTGAAGGCTGGAGAAGTAGAAGGCTTAGCAACTAAAGCGCAGCCAAGGTGGTCGTTAGAATCGCTCAGTGCCTTATAAATTACGCTCTTTTATTTTAGGCTCTTGACCTTTCAATAGCCTGATTAAATTACTTCTGTGTTTAAACAGGATCAGTAATGAAAGCATGGCAACAGGTAAGGCATACTCAGCTTTGATATACCAAGTAAGCAGTGGAGCTAAAGTGACAGTAACGATAGCGGCTAAAGATGAATAGCCGCTAATAAACAAAATACTCAACCACACTATGATGAGTAAAGCAGATAGATCCAAGCCGATTGGTAAGAATGCACCAAAGGCGGTGGCTACGCCCTTACCGCCAGAGAAATTAAAGAATAACGGGAAAATATGTCCCAAGCAGACAGCGATTGCCACAAGCCCTAACTCTACCGGCGCCAAATTTATAAAGTAAGCCCCCCAGACCATTACGGTCCCCTTTAGTACATCAAAGACTAAAACCAATATTGCCGGTATCTTGCCCGCTACGCGCAGAACATTTGTTGCGCCTGGATTGCCTGAACCTTGGGTTCTGGGATCAGGGGCGTTAAAAATGTGGCAAATGATGATCGCGCTTGATACAGAGCCTAACAAATAGGCGCAAGCAATAATCAAAATCGTCAATCCTGTCATATACTTGTCTTGGGCAAAAAGGTTACAATTTGACAAGAATATATGAAAGCTCAATAAAAAACAGTGCGGATCACCTATGGACAAAATTTATATTGAGGGCTTAGAAGTATTCTCATTAATAGGCGTATATGACTGGGAAAGAGTCGCAACCCAGCGTTTGATAGTCGATATCACGCTTTTCACCGATTTATCAAAAGCGGCTTTGTCCGATAATGTTGGCGATACACTGAATTATGCTGATGTGGCCAATTGTGTCGATAAACTAGCTAAAAGCAGTGAATTTGAGCTAATAGAAGCCTTAGCTCATGCTATGTTAAAAGCCATCTTTGCACAATTTCCAGTCACAAAAATAACCCTCAAGCTAAGCAAGCCCGATATTTTAGATAATGCACAAAATGTTGCAGTAGAACTTACTCGGGAAAATCCAAATTGATCCAGAGTAACGCAATGCCACATACCATCTATATCAGTATCGGAAGTAATATAGAGCGTGAAAAATACACCAAAGCGGGTTTGCAGGGGCTGTATGAAAATTTTGGTGAGCTGTTGCTATCTCGTGTATATGAAAGTGAATCGGTAGGCTTTCAAGGTAGTCATTTTTATAATCTCGTGGCCAAGGCGCAAACGAACATGAGCATTGAAGCAGTGTGTCAGGTGCTCAAGCTGATAGAAGAGCAAAATAAGCGAGAACGAAGCACTGAAAAATTTTCACCGCGTACGCTGGATTTAGACCTGCTGTTGTTTGACAAAGTAATCAGCAATGATTCAGTTGAATTACCTCGCCCCGAGATACTCTATAACGCTTTTGTATTGCAACCTTTAGCCGAAATTGCGCCGCACGACATTCACCCCATTGCAAAAAAAACGTATGCCGTTTTATGGCAAGAATATGATAAAACACAACAACACCTTTGGCCGATTGAATTTAACTGGAGACCGCTTTAAACATGACTTTATTTGAAATTATTATTTTGGCCATTATTCAAGGGTTAACTGAATTTTTACCTATTTCTAGCTCTGCGCATTTGATTTTACCCTCAGCGGTTTTGGGCTGGCATAATCAAGGATTGGCCTACGATGTGGCGGTTCATGTGGGGAGTTTACTCGCTGTAATGATCTACTTCAGACAAGACATTGTTAGATTACTAAGCGCATGGTTTACCCATGGCTTTAGTCAACAGCAAAGTACTGACAGTAAATTAGCATGGTGGGTAATACTAGCCACTATTCCTGCCGTAGTATTTGGTTTTTTACTGAAAGACTTTATCGAAGTCTATGCTCGAAGCGCCTTAGTCATCGCCATCACAACGATTGTTTTTGGTTTATTGCTTTGGTACGCAGACAAAAAAGCCACCATGGATAAGACTATCGAACAAATCACTTGGAAAAATGCCTTAGTGATTGGTATCGCCCAAGCGATTGCTATTATTCCAGGCACGTCCCGTTCAGGTATCACCATGACTGCGGGCCTGATGTTAGGTCTGAATCGTGAAAGTGCAGCCCGTTTTTCGTTTCTATTGTCTATTCCAGTCATTTTAGGAGCGGGCTTACTCGCAACACTTGATTTAGTGCAAAGTCCCGACCCGGTACAATGGATGGAACTCTTAATCGGAGCGGTTTTCTCTTTTGTGTGTGCCTATACCTGTATTTACTTATTTCTTGCCTGGATATCACGTATTGGCATGTTACCTTTTGTGATTTATCGCCTTATTTTAGGTGTTTTACTCCTTATTTTTGTCTTTGTTTAACCTTAAGGAAAACAACATGAGCGAAACAATTTTTAGCAAAATTATCGACAAAAGCATACCGGCCGATATTTTATATGAGGATGAATTATCCTTGGCATTTCGTGATATTAATCCACAGGCGCCGATTCACTTTTTAGTGATCCCTAAAAAAGCCATCGCCACTATTAACGATATTGAAGAACAAGATAAAACATTAGTAGGGCACTTATATTGGGTCGCGGCTAAACTAGCCTCAGAACTTGGTTTTGCTGAGCAGGGCTACCGCGCTGTGATGAATTGCAACGAAGATGGTGGTCAAACGGTCTACCACATTCATTTACATGTTCTGGCTGGTAAGCCATTAGGATGGCCGCCTTACCAAGAAAAATTGAAACGCTAAGGGTGTAACACGGATAAAAACAAAGCCCTGATATCAAATTTGATATCAGGGCTTTTTCACTTATAAGCCCAGTATGCCGGCGCCTTGTTCAAAGTCGATATCAACGGGTATCGCTGCATCCGTTAAACGCTGTAAGTCGCTCTCAAGTTGCCCTTTAATAGTCCCTTTATCAGCTACTAGCTCGGCAACACCTGCGTAATTGCCATCACCTTGTAAGGTTAATATTAGGTTGGATAAAGCATCAACCGCTTCACTCATCTTTTCCATATTCACTTGATAATAGCCATCTTCGTTACGGCTAAAAGCGTTGTGCTCATTAAAAAAGTTAAAGCGAATCATATTGGCTTTACCATGTGCACTTGAGGCGCCAAATCTAACAGAGCGAAAGATACCGGCCATAAAGGTGACGTAATAATCTTCAAGTTGCCCCTCGGTAATCACGCCTTTTTCCAGCAGTTGTTTAACCATATACACACCAAGAATATCGGCTTTGCCCTCTTCTAGTGCCGAAGCATGTTCTTTCAATGCTTGCCTGACGGTTTCTTCACTGTTTAAAACAGATTTAACTCCCAGACCATGGGCAACCTCATGAAACATGGTATTGGCAAAAAAAGCGTTAAACGTTATGTGTTTGCGCTGTTCAGGCACAATCAACTCATCAGCGATAGGTAGCATGATATTGTCGAACTTGGCTTGCATGGCGTTTTTAAGTTGCAAACGTCGTGTGCCTTTTTGCAGTTGCACTTCTTCGTCGTTGGGCAGATTTATCGCAATGGTTTTGCTACCCGCATTAGAATGGCCGGCATAATAAATAACATCGTAGGCATTTAAGTCCGCATCGGTACCAGGCATTTGCGCTTTATATTGTTCTGCTACTGGCAAACCTTGTTGTAACTCGGGTAAAAAGGCCGCGTATTTACTGAGTTTTTCGCTCCAGCTTAAATCTTTAACAAGCACATAAGCTTCAAATGCTGCGCGGTATCCGAATAATTGGTCTTCATACGTTTCGATAGGACCGATGACTAACTCGATGGGATTGGTTTTCATGTCCATCCAAGCAAAATCTGATGGCTGATAATCGTTACTCAGCAAAGCTTTAGCACGTAAACTTAAATAATGCGCAAAACTACTGTCTTGCGCCAGGGATGCCGCTTTATTGAGTAGGCTTGCGACTTCGGTAAGTTCAGGTTTAAATATTTCAGAGTAGGGGATAGCCACTAATTTGCCGTTACCATCACGTTGTACCATTGAATATAAACCTTTTTTATCACTAAATTCGGCCTGCTCAAATTCTTCTTTAGTCATATCCTTTGGATAAAATTGAGCTCCCAATGGTTTTTCTTCAGTTGCGGTCAGGAAAGGTGCATCACCCGCTAATCTGTCCCACGGACCATAATTTAGCGCTGCAAATTCGCGGACTTTAGGGTCAGGGATCGACGCCAAAAATTCTGATTTATTATCGCCAAAGGCCTGACGCCAAAATAAGTCGTCCATAATGCTAGCTGCTTGTATCAGTACGCTGAGCATTTCACGCTGTTGAGCGGAATATTGGCTCAAATCACTGGTTAATTTTACTTTTTTATAAATATCTAAACGCTCAGATTGTGCTGCTAGAAGTTGCAAATCTTGAGATTTAGCCGCACTGGGTTCTTTACCCACAGGCGGCTGCGCTGGACTGCATGCCATTAGGCCCGCAGTGATAAGTGCAATACAAATCTTTTTGGGAATAAATAAAACTGTCATTGTTAAACCTTATTTATCATTTAATGTGGGGAGGCTTAGTGGCTTACAAACGCAATATAACAAAATTGAAAGACGTATCACCTGATATTCCTCTGAATTGCCCTAAATTAGCATTTTTTTAACTTTTTGTTATTTAAAACATAATTGACTAGCGTTACACTCATTGAACAATAATAAACATTCTACAAACCATGGTTTTGTTAAGAATTTGAACAGGTAATTACATGTCTACTGAAAACGCATTACTGACAATATTGATAGATAAGATCAATAACGATACTTTGGTATTGCCTACCCTTCCTGCTATCGCACTCAAAGTACGAAAAGCAGCTGATAATCCAGATATAAACTTAAATGCAATGGCTGATGTTATCGGGCAAGATCCTTCTCTTAGTGCTCGCATGATTAAGATTTCTAACAGTGCTTATTTAGGCCGAACAGTAAAGGTAACCTCTACTACTCAAGCCGTTACGCGCATTGGCTTACGTCAAATCAAAAACATTGCGACTGCCTTAGCAATGGAACAACTATTTGTGTCTAAAAACCCTGTTGTTAAAGCGTACATGGAAAAAATCTGGGCTGATACAATTGAAATTGTTGCTAGCTCCATAGCAGTGCTGCAAGTGCATACCAAAGCGACAAAAAACAGAGCGCTCAATCTTGATTCTATGATGTTAGCTGCCTTAGTCGCCAATATAGGTGCACTACCTGTTTTGACCGAAGCTGAACGTCATGCAGAAGTGTTTGCTAATCCGACGTTTCTTGATGTATCCATCAACAGATTATCTGGGAAAATTGGTGAAGGCATAATGAAAGCGTGGGGTTTTGAACCTGAATTTATTCAAGTAGCCAAAAGCTGGCAAGATCTGTCTGTACAAACCGAAACGATCTCTTATTTAGACCTTATTCGTTTAGGTGCGGTATTAGCAGGTAAGTTTGACAGCGGTGAATCAGAATTGTTTGAAGCTGCGGTAGCAAAGAAAATTGTACCGAATGTTTCTTTACTCTTGTCGGATGAATTTAAAGAATACCGAGATAGTGCTAAACACGTATTCGGTTAACATTGAGTTAGTCTAACGAAGCCCCGTTTGCAGATTAGCTGCTAACGGGGCTTTTTTGTTAGCATATTTTATTCTGCGTTATTAAGATCAAACATTTCTTTTAAGCGCGCAGCAAAACGTACAATCTCACCCGACATAAGGGCAAAATTAGCATCCATTCTGGCGAGTTGCTGATCTTTGGGAATGTCATCGTTTTGTTCACGCACCACATCGGTAAATTTTAGGCGTTTAATGGTTAAGTCTTCTTGAATCAGCGCAGATAAAGTTTCATCCCACTCTACCGCTAATTTTTGCACGACTTTGCCACCTTCGATATGGTTAATGATCTCTTCACTGCCTAAATCTTGATTTTTACAACGTAAGATAGCACCGTCTTCTTCTAATGCTTTTAGCTCAGCTTCTTCAAGAATAACAATGTCTTTAGGTACATCTAGGTTTTGTAACCACGCAGTAAGCTGTGCTTGCACCGTTTGGCGTGCTAAAGGAACTACCGGTAACGAGCCAATAGCTTTGCGTAACATGGCTAAAAAGGCTTCGGCTTTTCCATCGGCAGAAGCATCAACGACCACCAAATTATCTTTGGTTGATATAAAGCCATGGGTAAAGCTGTTTTTGGTAAAGGCCATGGGCAGCAAACGATGCACAATTTCTTGCTTCATATCTTGTTGAGCTTTTTTGCCAACAGGAGAGCCTGTTTCAGCCTCAATTTGCGCCACTTTTTCTGCTAATTCGGCGTTCACTACCGCAGCAGGTAAAATACGCTCTTGTTTCTTTAGGGTAAGCCAAATACGACCTGCAGCGGCGTGTATTAAGGTTTGACCACTATTAATAGGTGAAGAAAACCCCATGGTTGCAAGATCTTGGCTGCCACAAGGTCGAAAACTGAATTCAGCTAGTTTGTCTTCAAGATCCTGTTCTGCAATGTCTAAGGTCTGGGTAAGTGCATAAAGTTTTAAATTTTTAAACCACATAATTGTTCCGCTCAGATAACAAAGTCGAATAGCGCACAGAGCTATTACAAAAAAAGGGCAGTGAGACTAACAGTCTTTGCCCTTATTCGCTACGTTGACAATTGATTTTTACGATTTTAGTCGCCTACAAAGGTATGGTAATCAAGTAGCGCAGGCCTTGATTCACTTTACTGAATGCTTCTATGTCGCCTTTCAGTGTTTGGGTGACTAAGTTGTACATGATGTGGGTACCTAAACCGCTTCCTCCTTTGCCACGACGGGTGGTAAAAAACGCATCGAAATGACGCTCCAGCGTGCCTTCAGGTAAGCCCTTTCCATCGTCTCGGTAGTCAATTGTCAGGGTGTCATTGCTGCGGCTGATATCAATTTTTATCGTACCTTTTATCTTATTCTCAAAAGCATGTATTAAAGAGTTCATGATCATGTTGGTAAATATTTGTGCTAATACACCTGGCGCGCACAATATGATTAAGTCATCTGGACAGTGTATTTCGATATTATGCTGGGTTTTTTTCAAGTTAGGCGCTAACGAATGCACCACTTCGCCTAGATACTGACGAACATTAATTTCCCGTTCTGCCTCGCTTGCTTGATCAACCGCGACTTGTTTAAAACTCGAAATAAGATCAGAGGCTCTGTTTAAGTTATTCGTCAGCAAAGTAATCGTTTGCTGCGCGTCTGTTAAAAAAGAACTCATGGTACTGCTAGTCAGCTTTTTTTCTTCAAAAGCATTTTGTAAATTGACCACGCGCTCTTGTAAAAAGCTGGTTGCGGTTACGCTCACACCTAAGGGGGTATTTACATCATGAGCAATACCTGCGACTAAACCACCAAGCGAAGCCATTCTTTCTGACTCAACAAGTTGGTCTTTGGCCAATTGCAGCGTGTCCATCGATGTCGCCAGTTCAGAATTACGTTTTCTTAATTCATCTTCGATAAATTGACGGTTTTCGTTCTCTTGGCGCAGCTCGCGCTGATTTATTAATAGCTCATCTTTTTGTTGTTCTAAGTCCAACATAATTTTACTGAGTGTGGCGGTTTTTTTAGCCACTTCTTCTTCAAGTGAAATATTTTGATCATCCAACCTGCGATTGGCTGCTTGCAGATCTGCTTGAGCGCCAGCTAGTTTTGACTGAAAACTGATCAAATCGTCAATCAGATTGTTGTAAGAATTCTGTAATAATGTCAGCTCATTGTCATCATCCACGCTTAAGGCTAATTTTGATGATTCTGGGTCGTCTAGATTAAATTCTGAGATTTGCTGGGTTAGTTCAGTAAGCGGCTTGGTCAACATGTTACGAAAGGCATTCATGAATAAAAACACTAAAAAGGCGGTTTTAATTAATGCATTACCTACTAAGAAAAAAATCCCTACCTCAATACGGCCTAAAATGATGGTGGAGCTAGAGTACAAGGTCACGTCACCCACTAAAGACGTTCGACCTGAAAACTCGAAAATAAGCGGAAAGCCATAGCCGAACGTCCCACCAGCGTGGTCGCGCACCACCCCTTTAGTAATCGGCTCAATGGTTTGCTTAGCGGTTAAGCCTAAATCAGCAATATAATTGCCATTTTCATCTCTTATTTGCACCCCTTCAACGATGGGTAGCTCCATCAAGCCAGTTGCTATAGACTTAGCCTGAGGCGTGTTTAGTTCCCAAATTGCTCGAGTCAAGCTGGTACTGAAGGTGTTTTTTAGGGTTTGAAGTTCGCTTTCAATATGCCTTTTAGCATTCAGATATTCAGCAAAAACTTGGCCAACGGTAACGACTAATGTCAAGACAAAATAGACTGATAGCACCCGGGCTAATAATCTTTTGGACAAACCTTGTTTAATATTAGCCATCAATAAATCACTTTCCCTAATGGTAAAATAGTGTTCAAAGAATATGCGTTATCTCGTAAATTAACAAGGATTTAGCATATAACAACCTTGCTATAATCTATCGTAAACTTGCATTTAAGTATAAACATTTAAGACTCATTACAGAGACTTTAATAAAAGTGTCACATATACAGCTAATAATTGCCGACTTTGAAGTAAAAGGATCTCAATATAATGGCGAAAAGAATATTGTTGGTAGAAGATGAAGCGCCAATTCGGGACATGCTTAAGTTTGTTTTGGAGCAATCAGGCTACGAGACGATTGAAGCAGAAGATTTTAATATAGCACTGGAACGCGTAGTTGAACCTTACCCTGATTTAATTTTACTTGATTGGATGTTACCCGGTGGTTCGGGTGTGCAATTAGCTAAAAAACTAAAACAGCACGAGTATACGCGGGATATCCCAATCATTATGTTGACTGCTCGTGGTGAGGAAGAAGATAAGGTACGGGGTTTAGAAGCAGGGGCAGATGATTATGTTACTAAACCTTTTTCTCCTAAAGAGCTTATTGCTAGAGTCAAGGCAGTAATACGCCGTGTGACGCCTACGTCAAGTGAAGATATTATTGAATATCAGGGGCTTAAGTTGGATCCTGTGTCACATCGTGTGACCGCGAACGATGCACCGCTAGACATGGGCCCGACAGAATTTAAACTCCTACACTTTTTTATGACCCATGCAGAGCGGGTTTATAGCCGCGAGCAACTGTTAGATAACGTGTGGGGCACTAACGTTTATGTAGAAGACCGCACCGTTGATGTGCATATCAGGCGCTTAAGAAAAGCCATATCAGATTTTGGTCACGACAACATGATCCAAACTGTTCGCGGTGCGGGATATCGTTTTTCCACAAAAGTGTAATAGTTCTCTGGCATACTAAGCCAAATATGACAGGCTTAGCCGCCTAACCAAGGAGACGTCGTTAACGATGGAAAAACCGTATCTATGGCTATTCAATATAGTCGCAATATTTGCGCTTTTTGCCTTAGTTGGTGCAGTTGGTAGCTACTTCTCCCATTTTTGGCTGAGTATCAGTCTGCTTGCTTTAGCGATAGTAGCGTGGCAAAGCTGGTTGTTGTTTCAGTTAAATTTGTGGGTTTGGCACAGTAAAAAAATGTCGCCTATTACCACCTTTGGTATTTTTGGTCAGCTCTATCAAGGTATCCACGCTAATCAGTTAAAAAGCCGTCGCAAGCGTAAGCAGTTAAGCCGAATAATTAGTTCATATAAAGCGGGTTCTGAAGCACTGCCAGATGCCGTGGTGATTATTGATCATGACAGTAAAATTGTGTGGTGTAATCGCTTGGCTCGCATTGAGCTAGGCTTAACGTGGCCAGAAAAACAAGCTGGCAGTATTGTTGAAGCGATTAATCGACCTGACTTTACGACCTTTATTACTGGCAAGCGTTTTGATAGCCCTTTAGAGATTCCGTCTCCAGCCAATGGGCAGAAAATCTTAGAGTTTAGGGTGGTTCCCTTCGTCGACAATAACTTGATGTTATTGATCCGCGATGTGACTCGCTTGAGTCAGATTGAAAAAATGCGCAAAGATTTTGTTGCGAACGTGTCTCATGAGCTAAGAACACCGCTAACCGTTATTAATGGCTATTTAGAAATGTTGCCTGATGCGGCAGATATGCCACCGCTAATGATGAACAAAGCCATCACAGAGATGCGCACTCAGTCCATTCGTATGCAAACGTTAATTGAAGAGTTATTGCAACTGTCGCGCATTGAAGCGAGCAATGAGCGAACCTTCGATAAGTTAGTGAATGTGCCCCAACTGCTCTGGCAAATTCAATCAGAGGCGCAAGCGCTTAATCGAGATAAACAGCATAAATTGTTTTTTGATATTTCCCCGCGCTTGCGCGTTTATGGGATTGAGTCGGAGTTACGCAGTGCTTTTTCAAATTTAATCTTTAACGCTATTCATTACACGCCAGACAAAGGGGTGATCGAGGTGAAATGGCATGTAAACCAAAACAGTGCACGATTCAGCGTCAAAGATAACGGTGATGGTATTGCTGCTCAGGATATCTCTCGTATTACCGAACGGTTTTATCGCGTGGACAAAGCGCGCTCACGTAAAACGGGTGGCTCTGGTTTAGGATTGTCTATTGTTAAGCATGTGCTGACTCATCACAATTCAAACCTAAAAATTGCTAGTGCTATTGGCGTGGGTAGTGATTTTTCATGTGAGTTTTCTGCTGAATTGACTCACATCTCCAACACGTAGATGTGACATAAATGTTACCTAACAACTGGAATAATTGGATTGTTCAAAACCTCCTTCAAGGTGTGCCTGCGCCAAAGTTGTTGGCCACTTTGTTAGATAACGGTTTTAACTATGAAGATTGTAAAAAAGCCCTTGGCGCCAATCTACCTGCACACCACACTTTTTTTAAAGACCGCGGATTTTATCAGTCGGTTGCCAAGCCTGGCATCTATCAACACCTTGGGCAAATACATGCCATTGAGGTTGAACAAGAGCGGGCGCAACTTATTCAAATTGATGATTTTTTAACAGGCCACGAATGCCAAGAGATTATCAATCTTGTCAAAGGCAAATTACGACCATCAACGGTAACCCAACCAAAAGACGGTGAAGAGGTAAGAACTTCAACCACCTGTGATTTGGCTTTAGTTGGGCAGGGCATCGTTAAGCAACTAGAACAAAAAATACTCAGTACGCTGGCACCTTCTGTGGGAAACGGTGAGTTAATTCAAGCGCAACATTATGCGCTCGGGCAGCAATTCAAGTCTCACACTGATTATTTCGAACCGGGTACTCAAGAGTATCTTAAGTTTGCCAAACAAAAGGGGCAGCGCACTTGGACCTTCATGGTCTATCTCAATCAAGAATGCGAGGGAGGGCAAACCGAATTTCCCTCGTTACAACGTTCGTTTAAGCCAACTCAAGGCAGGGCTCTGCTGTGGAATAACGTGACAAAAACCGGTCATCCCAACCCTAATACCCTACATCATTCGCTGCCAATTACCGAGGGCGAAAAGATGGTCATCACTAAATGGTTTAGAGAGCACTAAGGGGCTCCGTCCAACCCATTCTCTGAGTTTTACAGCCAAATATTAAAGTTTTGTGACGCTGATTATATGTAACAAAACTGTCACACCCTTTGTTTACCCTTTGCGGCGTTTTCATAACTAATAACTTGACTCGCATTCGGAGAGCACAATGGAACTTAAACGCATATTCAAGGCTAGCGCGATTGCAACAGCATTAATTTTGGCTGGCTGTGGGGGTGATATCAATATTACTGAAGGTAACATCGATAACAGTGTGACCAACAACAACACTGGTGGTTCGACTCCCACGCCTACTCCGACTCCAACAGAAACATTGCCAGGTGAGAGCAGTACTTTCCTTTCGACTCAAGTATCAGCCGCGCTTGGGCAAACGGTTGAGGTTCGCACACTGTCTGGTCGCCTAATTGATTCAATGGCCGATAGCAGCGGAAAAATTACCTTAACAAGCGACACCGTATGGGCGCTTGAAGGTGCCGTATTTGTTGGTAATGATAAAGCAGACAGTGTGACCTTAGCTATTGAGCCTGGCACCATTATTTTTGGCCGTAACGGCAGTGATTACCTAGTGGTAAGCCGTGATTCTAAAATTGAAGCACAAGGCACCGCTGCAGCTCCCATTATCATGACCTCCTATTCTGATGTGATAGGCGACCAAGTTGGTGCAGGTCAATGGGGGGGGATGGTGTTGTTGGGCAACGCTAAGTCTAACAAATGCCCTGCAACAGGTGATTGTGCTTTGCAAGTTGAGGGTGTTGAAGAAGGTGCCGTTTTCGGTGGCACGGATGACACAGATAACTCAGGTATTCTGAAATACGTGGTGGTTAAATATGCAGGCTTTGAAATCGCGCCTGACAACGAATTAAACGGCATTACTTTTGGTGGTGTGGGGTCAGGTACTGAAGTGGATTATATCCAAGTTCATGCTAACGCTGATGACGGTATCGAGTTTTTTGGTGGCGCAGTGAATCTTAAACACGTGGTGTTAACCAGCAACCAAGACGACAGCGTTGACTGGGACAATGGCTTTCGCGGTAAACTTCAATATGTGTATGTTGAGCAAGATAAGTCATCTGGTGATGCCAACCGTGGTATCGAAGGTGACAATGACGGCTCAACGCCTGATGCAGAGCCTCAATCAAATCCCATGATTGCTAACATGACCATCATCGGTAATAACTTTGACGGTGAAGATGATTCCGAAGGCGTTTATTTACGTGAAGGCTCAGGGGCACAAATTTACAATATGGTTGTCACTGGTCCTGCTGGTATGGGTGAGTGTTTTGAAGTTGAAAATTCAACTGAATCACAAGCTAACTTGGCTGATAGCACCATCACTATGTCTAACTCAGTGTTGGGCTGTACCAATGATGAAAACTTTAAGTTTGATGCCACTGGTGTAGACCTCGAAAACTGGTTCTTAAACACTCAAACGGGCAATCGCGTTGCTGCACCCATGCTTAATGCAGACGGCACGCCAATGGCGGGCTCGCCATTATTAACCGGCGCTGCTGATGCTTCTGCGGTGGATACATTCTTTGATGCGACTGATTATATCGGTGCGGTTAAATCAGGTAGCGACTGGCGTGACGGCTGGGCCTTTGGGTTTGGCGGCGGCGATATCAAAGTAGTACAAAGCACCTCTGGCTGCCCAAGTGGCACGATCTCTATCGCCGAGGCTGATGGTACAACGACCACTTGTGAAGTGTCTGGCCGTATCACTGCTGATTTACATTTAACGTCAGGCAACCTGTATGCCTTATCTGGTGCTGTTTTTATCGGTAACGATAATGCTGATAGTGCTACGTTAACGATTGATGCTGGTGTGACGTTGTACGGCGCATCAGGCAACGATTACTTAGTAGTAAGCCGTGGCTCTAAAATTAGCGCGATAGGAACTGCGGCCGCGCCAATTACCTTCACCTCTATTCAAGATGTGCAGGGTTTAAATACTGCTGCTGGTCAATGGGGTGGGGTGGTATTGCTGGGTAATGCACCTTCAAACAAATGTCCAGCTACTGGTGCATGTGCGCTTCAAGTTGAAGGTGTACAAGAAGGGGCGGTATTTGGTGGAACAAATGAAACGGATAACTCTGGCACCTTAAACTACGTTCGTGTTATGAACGGTGGTTACGAGATTGCGCCTGACAATGAGTTAAATGGTATTACCTTTGCCGGTGTGGGCTCGGGTACTGCAGTTGACTACATCCAAATTCACCAAAATGCCGACGATGGAGTTGAGTTCTTTGGTGGTAATGTTGATGTTAAACATTTAGTACTGACGGCTAACCAAGACGACAACATTGACTGGGACAACGGTTACCGTGGTCGAATTCAATACGTGCTAATTCGTCAAGCGCAAGATAATAGCGACGCCAACCGTGGTATTGAAGCCGACAACGACGGCTCTACACCCGATGCACAACCCCAATCTAATCCTACTGTTGCCAACGTAACCATTATCGGTAATACCTTTGACGGTGAAGATGATTCTGAAGGTGTGTACTTACGTGAAGGGACTGGCGCTCAATTAGCTAACTTCATTATCACCGGTCCTACTGGTATGGGGGAATGTTTTGAAGTAGAAAACTCTGCTGAAAGCCAAACGAACTTGGGTGATGGCACAATTACCTTCACTCATTCAGTGGTGGCCTGTGGTGAAAACTTTAAAAATGACACTGGTGCAGTTGACCTTGAAAACTGGTTTTTGAGTGTTCAAGCGGGTAACGCTGTTGCTGCTAACAGCGCTGCAGTGCTTAACGGCATCTTCTCTATCAGCACGGTAACGCCAAAAGACTTCTCTGGCGAAACGTTCTTTGACAACACCGACTTTATCGGTGCAGTAAAAGAAGGTGATAACTGGACTGCTGGCTGGACAGTGGGTCTAGAGTAACCATCCATATTAACTTTCGAATGCGCTACGAGTACGTAGCGCATTTTTGTGTAAGTAGAGACCGCAAGAACCCTTAATTATTGACGGTTTCACCTTTGCTTGTTTTAAGAGGTTAATAATGAAATCACCTGTGCAAAAGTTCCCGTTAAGATGTTTGTCAATGGCCGTTGTTGCTGCCATGACCCTACATGCACCTGTTTATGCTCAGGAACAAGACGAAGAACAGGTATTAGACGAAGTAGTTACAACGGGTACGCGCCTAAAAGGCACCGCGACTGCGGTGCTACAAGAAAGAAAAAATCAGGCTTTTGTTGCTGACATCCTAGGTGCTGAGCAAATATCCAGAACCGGTGACAGCGACGCGGCATCAGCCCTTAGACGCGTGACAGGCTTGACCCTCGTTGACGGTAAGTTTATTTATGTTCGTGGTTTAGGTGAACGCTACTCAAGTACCCAGCTCAATGGTTCTGCGGTGCCGAGTCCCGACCCCTCACGTTCGGTTATTCCATTGGATTTATTTCCTTCGGATATTATCGAGTCATTATCAGTGCAAAAATCATTTTCGCCTTCTATGCCTGCAGCCTTTGGTGGGGGTAATGTTGATATTCGCCTAAAAACTATCCCTAGCGATTTTGTGTTTAATATGACAGGAAGTCTTGGCGGAAATAGCGAAAACTTTGATGACGCCATTCAATACAACGGCGGCAGTGATGATTGGTTTGGTAAAGATGATGGAACGCGCGCTGCGCCGCAAGAATTTGAGGAGCTGTGGCAAAACAAGCAGTTTTTTAATCGTGAGTTGGGCACCACCGAAGCCAAAGAACTCTTAAAAACCTTAAATCGTGATGTAGATCCGCATATGTCATCTGTTGATCCTGATTTTGGTTTAAATATGACATTAGGTAATATTTACGACTTTAATCAAGATATTAGCTACGGCTTTTTAATGACCGCTGGTTACGATAACAGCTGGAGTGTTGCCGATGAATTTATCGGTGAAGATGCCCAGCGCAACGGTGAAGAAATTCGCTTAGTCCGCTTTTTTGATGAAGTACAAAGTACCGAACACTCCGTTAAATGGTCAGGCATGTTTAACTTCGGTATTGATTACAACAAACAACATCGCATTGATGTTAGCCAAGTCATACTTAATGATACCGTTGACGAAATCAGAGAAAAAATCGGTAACTCAAATAATATTCAATTGAGTGATGGCCAGCGTATTCGTGATATCGAAACGGTTTACGAAGAGCGCCGACTTTACACCACACAGGTAAAAGGCACCCACACCTTTACCGCGCTTAACTTTTTAGCCTTTGACTGGCGCTATTCACTGGGGCGCTCTGCTCGTTATGCACCTGCAAATGTCGATGTGCGCTTTATTTTGACTGACGCAAATGGTGATGGTTTGTATGACAAAGTCAACGAAAGCAGCTTAACGAACGCTAAAACCGCCGCCCGTTATCAGTTTCAAGACTTAAACGACCGGGTTGAAAACGCGGGCTGGAATATGAGTTATCCACTGACCCTCGATAAATGGGAAGTAGAGCTAAAAACCGGTGCAGATTTTGTGTCTAAGTCGCGTACTGCAGACAACCGTCGATTTGATGTTAATACCCGTGGTTTTACTGACAGTTCAGTGCTGGTGGGCTCATCCCTTAACGACATTCTTGGTAATGACGTACTGGATGCTGCCGCGCTAAATTCAACACCGTTAATCTCGAATACTACTATTGATGGTGATGATTACGCAGCCGCGCAAAAGGTTGACGCGTACTACCTTGAAGCCGATTTGTTTTATAACAATCAATGGCGCATCAGTGGTGGTTTGCGCTGGGAAGACTTTCGTCAAGCTGTTGTGCCTTTTAGGCCCAGCTCAAACCAAATCGATATCGATGAAACCGATCCCGATGCATTATCCAAGCTGACATTTCAAGAAGACGATATTTATGCCGCAGTAGCCCTGACCTACTTAATGAGCGATACAATGCAATTTAGGTTTAGTTATGGCGATACCGTAGTACGTCCTGATTTGCGTGAAGTGTCGAACTCTACCTACATTGACCCCTTAACTGACTCGCCAGTGCAAGGTACTCCGGGCCTGCGCACCACAGCGATGAAAAATTACGATGCGCGTTGGGAATGGTATCTCGATCAAGGCGATAACGTATCGATTGGTTTATTTTATAAAGACATGGCCTCACCCATTGAATCGGTGCAGTCACCTTCACAAGATGGTCCACCGTTAATTCGTATTGCAAACGCTGAAACGGGCGAATTAACAGGTATTGAAGTTGAGTTTTTGAAAGGTTTAGGCTTTTTAGGTGGTGAAGTTTGGAACAGCATTTTTGTGTCAGGAAACGTCACGTTATCTGATTCGAAAATCGTTTTGGATCGTCAAAACATCGTTGAACAAACAGGGGTATCTGCTGCCATTACAAATTTAGAGCGCCGTTTAACCGGTCACTCTAAGTATGTGGCTAACCTACAGGTGGGTTACGATGCGCCAAACGGAAATCACTCTGCTTCGCTGGTGTACAACGTGTTTGGTGATCGAATCTTAATCCCTGGTATCGACGGCTTTGATGACAGCTATGAAGCCCCTTTCCATTCAATTGATTTGGTTTACACCTATTACCCTGATTTTAATTCAACGGTAAAGGTAAAAGTCCAAAATGTATTGGATGAACAACGGGAACTTGAGTTTGAAAACACCTTGTTTCGTTCTGAAACAAAAGGAATCGGTTTTAGCCTGTCATATAAACACGAGTTTTAATTGTCATAAAAGTTTAACAAGAGCCGTGCAAGCGGCTCTTGTTGCCGCTTTGCTTCAAATTAGCCATGGGCTTTATGTCAGTCCTGTAATATTTTTGTCACACATTCCTATTATTCTTCGCGCAGTTTTATTGGAGCAGCATCACGCTGTAAAATTAATGTAGGGTTTTAAGAATGAAACGAGTGAGCATATTCACCGGTAAGTTTCGGGCGACAATGATTGCCGTTACTGTGGCTTCGGCTTTTACCGCTAGTACCAGCTTTGCGCAGGAAGATAAAGACCTTAAGCCTGCCGTTAAAACCGCAACTCAAATCAACGAGTCAGCGGCGAATTCTCAGGTCAAAGTGAATAATCTAACTGACCAAATCGACAGCAAATTACAGCAATTTAAAACCATCAATAAAGAAATTGAAGGCTTAGACGTTTACAACAGCCAGTTGCGTAAGCAAATCGCCAATCAAGTGCAAGAAATGGCAGATTTGAACCGCTCCATTGATGATGTCAGTGTTATTGAGCGTCAAATTACGCCTCTTATGATACGCATGATTGACGGCCTTGAGCAGTTTGTTGCCTTAGATGTGCCATTTTTGCAAGAAGAGCGCAGCAATCGTATCACCGACTTAAAAAATATGATGGATCGTGCTGACGTTGCCCCCTCTGAAAAGTTTCGTCGGGTGATGGAAGCGTATCAAGTAGAAATGGATTATGGACGCACCCTAGAAGCCTACGCAGGTTTGCACACCATTGATGGGCAAGAGCGCAACGTGGATTTTTTACGCATCGGTCGTACCGCCCTGATTTATCAAACTCGAGATGGCAGTCTACAAGGTATCTGGAACAAAGAATCTAACAAGTGGGAAGCGCTATCATCTGACTATCGCACCCAAGTGACTAAAGGTTTGCGTATGGCCAAAAAACAAATGGCGCCAGACCTGTTAATGCTTCCAGTTGCCATCACTGATTAAGAGAATGATGAACATGAAATTCACTTTTAAACACACTTGTACCTTAATTTTTGTCTCTGTTTTAAGCATGTCAACGGCCTTCGCCCAAGAGTCAAAAGCCTTGGATTTGGATGCCTTATTGAAGCAGCTCGAGCAAGGTAAATTTCAACAAAGCAAACAAAATTCAGCCCGTGAGCAAGCATTCACCCAAAAGCGCGCTGAGCAAGAACAGATGCTCAAGTCAGCTGGTGCACAGCGTGATGCCGCGTTAAAAACCTCTGAAAAACTTGAAACTGAATTTGAACAAAATGAATTCAAACTAGCCGATTTAAATGGCGCTTTGGATAAACGCCTTGGTTCATTAAAAGAATTGTTTGGCGTACTGCAGCAGATTGCGGGTGACACCAAAAACAAATTTTCAAACTCGGTTATTTCAGCGCAAATTGAGGGCCGCTCTGCGTTTTTAGATGGCCTAGCCCAGTCAATGGGTACCAGCTCTAAATTAGCATCCATTGAAGAAATCGAACGTGTGTGGTTTGAAATTCAACGTGAAATGACTGAATCTGGCAAAGTCACTCGCTTTAACCGCGATGTGGTTGAGGCCGGTGGCGCCAAAGTCAATAAAGAAATCGTGCGAGTTGGGCCATTTGCTTTAGTTGCTGATGGCAAATACCTCGATTACGAAGGCGAGACGGGAACGGTGAATGAACTGATTCGTCAACCCGCTGACCGTTACTTAGACAGCGCCGCAGCCTTACAAAAGTCAAATGGTGAGTTAGTGCAATTTGGTTTAGACCCTACCGGTGGCTCGATCCTTGGCTTATTAGTACAAGCGCCAAGCTTAGAAGAACGTGTGCATCAAGGTGAGCTTGTGGGTTATATCATCATTGCCGTCGGTGCTGTGGGTATATTGGTCGCGTTTTGGCGTTTCTTTGTGCTAAGCAGCATTACTGCCAAAGTGAACCGCCAATTAAAATCTGACACCTTTAAGAGTAATAACCCGCTTGGCCGCGTTATGCAGGTCAAAGACAAGTATCCCGATGTTGATACAGAGGTGCTCGAGCTGCATTTAACCGAAGCTATTTTAGGCGAAGTACCAAAATTAGGTCGCTTCTTGACCTTAGTAAAAATGATTTCGGTCGTCGCTCCTTTAGGTGGCTTGTTAGGCACAGTGACCGGTATGATCGTGACTTTCCAGCAGATTACTTTATTTGGTACCGGTGACCCAAAAATCATGGCGGGTGGTATTTCATCAGCACTTATTACCACCGTACTGGGTTTGGTGGTGGCTATTCCTACTACCTTGCTTTACGCATTATTAAGCACTCAAAGCAAAAACATCGTGATGATTTTGCAAGAACAAGCCGCAGGCGTTATTGCCGAGCGCGCTGAAAGACACGCTAAAGCAAAGGCCTAAGACCATGTTTGTTGAGATCTTTGAATCAATCCGAGACTTCACCGAAACCGGCGGCACGGTGCTGCTGGTTATTGGTGGCCTCATCTTTGTGATGTGGATTTTGATACTGGAAAGGATCCTCTACGTGTCATTTGGTCATAAACAATTAAAACGCCAAACGATCGCACAGTGGAAAAACCGCAGCGACCGCACCTCTTGGAATGCAGAACAAATACGACAAGCGATGATTTCGCGTATCAGCCTGAAATTGCGTTTTAGTTTGCCGATCATCCAAGCCTTAGTGGCGCTTTGTCCGCTGCTCGGCTTAATGGGTACGGTCACCGGTATGATTCAAGTGTTTGATGTGATGGCCATGTCAGGTGGCGGTAACGCTCGGTCAATGGCTGCAGGTGTATCGCAAGCGACGGTGCCCACTATGGCGGGTATGGTTGGCGCTTTGTCGGGTGTATTTGCCTCAACCTGGTTAACGCGTTTAGCCAAAACTGAACGCATTCATTTAGAAGACGCATTAGAAATTCAACGCTAGCGCTGGGCGCCTGCTGAAAGGTAAATACCATGAAACAACATTTTCAAAATTTAGTAGAAGAAGAAGAAGCCACAATCGATATGACACCCATGTTGGACGTCGTATTTATCATGTTGATCTTCTTTATTGTGACGGCGTCTTTTGTCAAAGAGTCGGGTATTGACGTCAATCGTCCTGAAGCAGCGACGGCAGTGAAAAAGGATCGCGCCAATATTTTGGTTGCCATCAGTGACAAAGGTGAGATCTGGATCAACAAACGGCGTATCGATGTGCGTGCGGTACAAGCCAATATTGAACGTTTAAAGGCTGAAAACCCACAAGGTTCCGTGGTGATCCAAGCAGATAGAAAAGCCAACGTTGAAACCTTAATTAAGGTGATGGATGCCTCCCGTGCAGCCGGTGTGTTTGATGTTTCTATTGCGGCACAAGAGTAGCAACACATGTTAAGACTGCTTTTATCTATTTTCCTGGCTGCGCTAATCACGCTTAGCTTGTTTTTGTTAATGCAAGCTTTGATCAAAAGCGCAGACCAAGAACTAAGCGAGCCACCCGTTGGTTCGGTGCTTGATTTTGTGCGCTTAAAACAAGAAGAAGCGGCGCAAACTAAGGATCGTAAACCCCGCAAACCACCGCCCCCAAAGGCGCCACCACCGCAAATGGAACAGCCACAGATGGAAGCAGC
This sequence comes from Flavobacterium sp. W21_SRS_FM6, assembly GCF_052119645.1. Taxonomy (NCBI): domain Bacteria; kingdom Pseudomonadati; phylum Bacteroidota; class Flavobacteriia; order Flavobacteriales; family Flavobacteriaceae; genus Flavobacterium; species Flavobacterium sp. W21_SRS_FM6. The sequence goes on along the minus strand of NZ_JBGQOM010000002.1, from coordinate 511,286 downwards.
CAATCCCAATACTGCCACCAGTGGTATGGACTTTGGTGCTGATGTGACCGCAGATTTAGCCTTAGACGGTGGCCTGGCCTTGGACTCTGGTGACGGTGAGTATTTACCTATTGTTCGGGTTGCTGCGGTGTATCCTCGCCGAGCATTGCAACGAGGTATTGAAGGCTATGTGGATCTAGAATTTACCGTAACCAAGCAAGGCTCAGTGCGCGACCCTAAAGTGGTAGCTGCGTCGCCAGAGGGCATTTTTGAGCAAGCCGCCATGGATGCCGCCTTAAAATACAAATATAAACCTCGCGTAGTTAACGGTGATGCTGCAGAAGTGTCAGGGGTTGAAGTACGGGTTACCTTTGAGATTGGGGGTTAAGAGTCATGAATAAAGCAAAGCTAAAAAATACAGTCAAAGCCATCAGCGTTGTTATGGGATTAAGTGTGTCGATACTGGTTGCAGGGTTTTCTACGGCCTCTTTTGCCCAAGAGAACGGCAACGAACGTAAAACGCAGCGAGTACCAACCTTACGTGGCAAGGTGTATGAGCAACTTTCTCGGGCGCAAAATGCGGCTGATGCGGGTAAACCCAAAGAGGCTTTTTCAATCCTGGATGAAGTGAAAGATAAAGCCAGTTCGATGAACAGTTATGAATTGGCCATGATGTATAACTTTTATGGCTTTATTCACTACAACCTAGAGCAATTTGACGATGCCATCGCTTCGTTTGAGGAAGTGGTAAAACAACAGCCTATTCCTACCTCATTTGAACAGGCAACGTTATTTAGTCTGGCGCAATTGCATATGATGCGCGGTAACTACGATAGCACCATTGAATTTATTGAAAAATGGGAAGCGATACAAAGGCAGGTCACGCCGGGCGCTGACATACCGGCAAAAAACCTTGTTTTAAAAGCGCAGGCTATGTACCAAAAGCAAGATTATGCCAAGGCATCAACTTATATTAACGCCGCGGTTGAGCAGCAAGAAAACAGTGCAGAAGGGTTTCAGGTAGATGAAAACTGGTATGTCTTGCAGCGCGCCGTGTACTTCGAACTCAAGCAGCCAGAGAAAGTGAAAGATGTATTATTAAAGTTAGTTAAGCAGTATGAAAAGCCTGCTTATTGGATCCAGCTGGCGGGTATGTATGGTGAATTAGGTGATGAGAAACAACAACTTGCTTATATGGAAATTGCATACCAAATGGATTACATCGCCACGGGTTCTGATATTTTTAATTTGTCTCAGTTGTATTATTACCATCAAATTCCTTTTAAAGCGGCTTTGTTAATGGAAAGCGGCATGCAGCAAGGTAAATTAACCAAAGATGAGCGCAATTTAACCTTCCTTGCTCAAGCGTGGAGTTTTGCTAAAGAAAACGAAAAAGCGGTTCCGGTGATGATGGCCGCAGCGAAATTGTCAAAAGACGGTGAGCTTGATTCACAATTAGCCCAAACCTACTTGAATATGGAAAAGTGGCAATTGGCCATTGAGTCATCCTTAACTGCGCTTGAAAAGGGCAATCTACGCAATGAAGGGACAGTGCATTTAGTCTTGGGTATGGCGCATTTTAATCTGGGTGATTATACCGTGGCGCTAAATGAATTAGCTGAAGCAGAAAAGCACACGAGTAGCCGAGGTATGGCCAAGCAATGGCTTAAGTTTGTGCAAACGGAACAAGCCAGCACTGAGCGCTTACAAGCTCAACTGGGGAGCTCGGAACCCAGCGGCAACACCTATTTGCCCTAAATAAAAAGTCAAGGATACAAAAGCAGCTTCGGCTGCTTTTTTCGTATTGGTCAAGTGGCGCGATAGGCTCTTATAAACAAAGCCTGCTCACATCTTAGAGGGGCTTAAGTCGCGATTTCTTATGATACTTGTGTACGGGCGAGAGTAACTAGGGGCCGTTTACTATCCTGTTGCGTGCAGTTTAAACTCTAAACATCATTTTCTAAGCTCAAGGTCATATTTTTATTTATCTTGATATTGTTATGTTATAACATTTCTTTATGGTTGGTTTTTAGGAGCTAGAAAGTGAAGTTATATAACAAGGTGATCGTCACAACACTGAGTATTGCAGGGACAAGTGTTTCTTTCTCCCTTGTTGCAGGGCCAAAAGAAGGCGAGGCTGACCTTGATTCAGCTCCCATTGAAAAGATAGAAGTAGTGCAGCACAGACAACCTTTTCGAGGGGATATTCCACTAAAGGAATTACCTCAATCGATACAAACTATCTCGAGCGAACGGCTGCTTGATGCAGGCATAACTGACTTTCAGTCATCACTCAGCTTGAGTAGTGGTATCGCAGCGCAAAACTCCTTTGGTGGCTTGTGGGACAGCTTTGCCATTCGTGGTTTTGCCGGTGATGAAAATTTGCCCAGCGGCTACTTAATCAATGGTTTTAGTGCTGGTCGGGGATTTAGTGGTCGTCGAGATACGTCAAATATTCAAAGTATTGAAATACTAAAAGGGCCAGGCTCGGCTCTATACGGCCGCAGTGAACCTGGTGGCACCATCAATATACTCACAAAAAAGCCCGTTTTCAGTGAGCAGGGTTATTTGCAAGCTTCAGTGGCAAGTTATGATAACTATCGTGTCGAAGGCGATTATTCCAACGCGTTAAATGAGCAACTTGCCTACAGAGTAAATGGCGCTTACAAAGACGCAGACAGCTTTAGAGACACGATAGACAGCCAAAGCTTATCTTTGACACCTTCCATATTATTCAAACTTTCCGACACCTTGCAGCTAAATTATGAGCTAGAGTTTTTGGACCAAGAAACCCCATTTGATCGTGGTATTGTGGTGCTGAACAACGACTTTGATACAGTGCCCCGAGAGCGATTTTTTGGTGAGCCAAATGACGGCCCTATGCAAGTAAAAGCCCTTGGCCACCAACTCACCGTTGAGCAAAAATTCAATGAAAATTGGGATATGTTGTACGGTTTTGGCTATCGAACTTCATCATTTGACGGCTATTCCACAGAGGTCGAATTATCTACAGGCCGACAAATTCTGTATTTGGACAACAAAACGGTTTCTCGCCAGAGACGATACCGAGATTACGATGCAAGGGATTCATCCGCCCGTTTCGAACTCAGTGGGCATATTCAAACAGGGGAACTTTTACATCATGTGCTCATTGGCGCAGATGCCTATGATTATAGCCTCGATCAAATTCAACAGCGCTGGCGCAGTACCTGGGGAGGACAAGATAGCACTTACTCTGTTAACCTTAATTCTCCTGTTTACGGACAGGCTCAGCCTGAGGTAAGCCCCAACACCGATAGGCAAGAAAAACAAAGTGCATTTGGCGTATACCTGCAAGATCAAATTGACCTAAGTGCCCATTGGAGAATGTTGGTGGGCTTTCGTTTTGACAAATTTGAGCAAAATCTGCTTGATCGTTTACATGCGAGCAAAGAGGCGCAATCACAAACTGCCACCAGTCCAAGATTGGGGCTAGTTTATCAAGGCTCAGCAAGCTATTCCATGTACTTGAGTTACTCTGAGGGTTTTAGACCCAATTCCGGCACTACTTCTGAAGGTAAGGCGTTTAAACCCGAACACAGTCAATCCTATGAAGCAGGGATTAAATTTGGCGACGATGCAACAGGTTTCAGCGGCACGTTTGCGATGTTCAAAGCGCAAAAATCTAATATATTAACTGCTGAGCCTAATGGTAGTGGCGAGTCTTTTGCCCTTGGAGAAGCGCAAAGTCAAGGGCTTGAACTTGACTTGCAAGCCGCCTTAGGCGCTGATACCAGTTTACACTTTGCGTATGCGTACACAGATGCTCAAACAGGTAACGACATGGTGAATTTGGACTGGGGTGTCACGATTCCTAGAGGGAGTCAGTTAATTAATATTCCTAAAAATAGCGCCAACTTAACGTTGCAACACTTTACTCAACTGGGCGGCTACGACGCTAAAATCGGCACAAGTGTCAATTATGTAGGTGAACGTTTAGGTGACACTATCGAGCCGAACTACATCTTACCTAACTACACAACAGTGGGTGTTTTTACCTCGCTTAATATAAGCAATAATTTGGTGGCAAGTGTCAATATAGATAATCTATTTGATGCAGAATACTTCGTTAGCTCTTACTCAGCCTTGTGGACCATGCCGGGCACTGCACGCACGATTCAAGCCAGTCTTCGTTATGAGTTTTAATGCTCTTTGTGGATGACATTTGTTAAATGCAAAGTGGTCGGGTAGTGGCCGCTTTGCGTATTCTATTTAGGTTAATTTATGGATATATCGCTGCAACTTACTCAAGAAAATATCAAAAAACGTATAGCCTCTATCGATATTGTTAGAGGCTTGGTGATGCTCCTTATGTTGGTAGACCATGTTCGAGAGCGTTTTTTTTATCATCAACAAGTATCTGATCCAATGGAACTAGATACTACCAGTCCTCAACTGTTTTTTACTCGCTTATCGGCGCATTTTTGTGCCCCAGTTTTTGTGTTTTTAAGCGGATTGTCAGCGTGGTTATACGCGCATCCTGCCAATAAGCCTCAACGTTCACCTCGTGGATTTTTATTTAAACGGGGTGTGTTTATCATCTTTATTGAAATAGCTGTCATCAATTGGTTGTGGATGGGCAGCTATGAGACGTTATGGCTACAAGTTATGTGGGCTATCGGGATAAGTATGCTGGCTCTATCTTTAGCGAGTGCTTTACCTTATAAACTTATTCTCGCTATTGGCTTACTCATCGTGGCAGGGCACAACGCGCTAAGCACGATTCATTTTTCACCCAATGAGTGGGGATACACGATTTGGACTATTTTGCACGATCGCGGTTTTATCTACACCAGTGAGCATTTTGAAATAAAAGCCTCGTATCCTGTGTTACCGTGGATTGGGGTAATTTTGTTGGGGTATTGCATGGGGCCATTGTATTCATCTGTTGTGGCTAGCGCTAAGCGAAAACGTATTTTGCTACTGGCTTTTGCTGGCGCGTGGTTTACCTTGTTAGTCTTGCGTTCATTCAATCTGTATGGTGAAACATTGCCGTGGTCGGTGAGTCTTGATCCCTTCTTAACTGTTATGTCGTTTCTCAATTACACTAAGTATCCACCGTCTTTGGATTTTATATTGCTGACCTTAGGCGGCTTGTTTCTTGCCCTGGCATTGCTAGAAAATGCAGATAATGCGTTCACCAAAGCAATTGAAACCTTTGGCTCTGCCCCAATGTTTTTCTACATTGTGCATCTATTAATTTTGCTCGTGGGATACGAAGTGTTACTTACCACACTAGGCCCTAATCAGGGCGAGTTATTTGCAGTGGATCATGTATGGCAAATTTGGCTCATTGCTATTGGCTTAGCCTTACTGCTGTTTATGCCTACAAAAGCTTTTGCTCAATTCAAACATAGCAGTCGGTCGAACTTGATTAAGTATTTTTAAGGCTGCGCCCTCAGCTCTGCGGCTTAAACGCAGAGTTGCGGCTATTTAGTTTGGTTAAGAAGATGCTGCACAATATCGCTTTTACCGGTGCGGTCTGTACAAATAGCGTAGTACCGTTCAGTAATGTCTAGAGTTTCACCAATGCAACTGACCCCATAACGCTGACTGATGTGCTCAGCAATGCTGCTTGGGGCTGCAAATACTCCGTGGCCTTCTTGACCAAACATTTTCAGCAAGGCGGTGTCGTCGAATTCGGCGACAATTCTAGGACTCATTTTTAAGCGTTCAAACCACGCTAATAAGTTGTATTTCATTGAGGATTTCTCACCCGACATCAACATGCCCGCGTGTTGGAGTGATTGCGGAAAGCCTTTGCGTAGGACTTCGGCTTGACTGTGACTGGCGAAAAAGCTTAAGCCCGATTCTCTTAGAACGTAGCCGTAGGCTTTGATATTACTGCCAGGTATTAAGTTACGATCGGCAATAATCAGGTCGAGTTTATTAATGGCTAAATCAGCACACAAGGTATCAAACTCGCCTTCCTTATAGATAAAGCGGGTTGAATCAAACTTTTTGCTGGTGGAGTGAATTAAGTCAAATGCCAATACTTTAGGCACAGCATCAGTAATGCCTATGGTAAAAGTACGCATGCGTTGCTCGCGTTTTTCTAGCAACATATCTAGTAACTCATGGCCTGAGGCAAAAATCTCTTCTGCGTACTCATACGCGACTTTTCCTAGCGAATTAAGAAACAATCGCTTGCCTATTCGATCAAATAAGGCGGTTCCCAAATAGCTTTCAAAGGTACTAATTTGACCGCTTACCGTTTGCGGTGTGACATGCAGCACTTCTGCCGCTTTAGCCACACTGCCTTCTCTAGCGGTCACAAAAAAGTAGTACAAATGATGGTAATTGAGCTGCGCCATTTTAGTCAGGTATTTCCGATGTAATCGTAAGTTATAATCGACTATATCTTATATTGACGTCATGGCAAGCTTGCCTCCAAATTATATTGCGCTTCACAGGAGTTAGGTTTTATGGGGCATTCGATTACGGCATTGTTTAAACATGAAGCCGCTGGTGGGGTTATTCTTGTCGCGGCGGCTTTGTTTGCGCTCATTATTGCAAACAGCCCTGCCTTTGGCTTATACCAGATGGTATTTGACATGCCAGTCACCATTAGTATTGGTGCATTTTGTATCGATAAACCCATGCTGTTGTGGATCAATGACGGCTTAATGGCCATCTTTTTCTTTTTAATTGGTTTGGAAGTCAAGCGAGAAGTGCTTGACGGCCACTTAAGTTCGCCACAAAAAGTTGCCTTGCCCGCCATCGCCGCAATTGCAGGTATTATGGTGCCCGCTTTATTTTATGCCGCGTTTAACTATCACGACGCGGTTACCTTTAAAGGTTGGGCAGTGCCTGCGGCCACTGACATTGCTTTTGCCTTAGGTGTTTTTAGCTTATTTGGTCGAGCCTTACCTATTACCCTTAAATTATTCCTTCTATCGGTAGCCATTTTTGATGATATCGGCGCCATCATTATTATTGCGCTTTTCTACTCAGCTGATATGTCATTGCTCTCTCTAAGTGTTGGTTTAGCGGGCCTATGTATTCTGTTTTTATTAAATCGTTTCAATGTTGCAAAACCTGCCGCTTATTTAGTAGTGGGTGTTGTCGTGTGGGCGGCAGTCTTAAAGTCTGGAGTGCACGCTACCTTAGCTGGTTTCGCTATTGCGTGGTTTATTCCTTTGAAGCCCACTTTTGATGGCTCAACTCAAAGCTCAAGCTCTATGTTGCTAAAATTAGAAGAGGGTTTGCATACCTGGGTGGCCTTTTTAATTTTACCCGTGTTTGCCTTTGCTAACGCAGGGGTGAGGTTTATTGATGCAGACGTTATTTTACTGCCAGTGGTCATCGGCATCATCGCAGGTCTATTTGTGGGTAAGCAGTTGGGTATTTTCGGCGCCTGTTGGTTAGCCGTAAAACTCGGTGTGGCTAAATTGCCCGCGGGCGTTACGTGGTTGCAGGTGTATGCGGTGTCTATCTTGTGCGGTATCGGTTTTACCATGAGTTTGTTTGTAGGCTCTTTGGCTTTTGAGGGCTACAGCTCTGAATATCTCGATAGTGTCAAAATAGGGGTGTTGAGTGCGTCCTTACTCTCAGCGTGTTTTGGTGCTGTGATCATATCATTGGCCCGCAAAAAGCAGGAGCAGTAAGCTGCAATATAGAACGATTTCTAGAAACTTTGTTTTTTAACTGAAAGAGGGTGTTGTTATGCAATTAAATATTCAGGCACAAAATCTAAATATCAGTGAGCAATTGAAGGAAGAATTTAACCAAAGAGTTACTGCTATTTTCGAGCGAACTCAGCAAAAAATCCGGAAGGTTAGCGTCATTTTCAGTGATGTAAACGGCCCTAAAGGAGGTGAAGATAAGCAGTGTCGTGTGCAACTTGTTTTGTTTGGTTTACCGACGGTCAATGTGGTTGCTAAACAAGCCAATTTGCACAAGGCTTTAGCAAGAGCGCTAAGTGTAGCTAAGCGCACTCTTAGACGGCGTTACAACAAACTGCGCAAAGTCGAGCATGTCTCTGTGCGGCAATTATCTCATGGCGAATTAAGTTTAATTTTAGATCAATCTGGAGTGTCATATGTCTAGTCAAATGCAATTTTCTCACACTGCTACTGGTAGAGTGGAGGTAGGCAGCGTCAACAAGGTGCTGCGTAATACTTACGCTTTGTTAGCAATGACCTTATTGTTTAGTGGTCTTACGGCGAGTTTGGCGGTAGTTTTGAATATGCCACCACTGGGCCTATTACTTACATTGGGTGGGTATTTCGGCCTGTTGTTTTTGACCCATAAAACCCAAAACTCTGCCGCTGGTCTCCTTAGTGTCTTTGCGTTGACAGGATTTATGGGGCTTACGTTAGGACCATTATTAAGCGCTTATTGGGCTGGGGCGCCTACTGTAGTGATTAAAGCAGCGGTAACAACAGCTGTGGTGTTTGTTGGTCTATCAGCTTATGCCGTCTTTAGTAAGCGAGACTTTTCCTTTTTACGTAGCTTTTTGGTGGTTGGCATCATCGTTGGTTTTGTATTGGGCCTCACTGCCTTCTTTATGGAATCAAGCGCTTTATCATTGGCGGTTTCAGCGATGTTTGTGCTGCTGATGTCTGGCTTAATCTTGTATGAAACCAACAACATAATAAAAGGCGGAGAAACCAATTATATTATGGCTACGGTGAGTCTTTTTGTGGCTATTTTTAATTTGTTTACTAGCTTATTGCATCTACTTGGCGCCAGTGGTGACTCAGAGTAAGGATGCTTTTCACGACAAGGCGAATGCTGTCAATTCTGAAGTATCTCGCTCGTCTTGACACATTAAAAGTGGATAAGCTATTTTCCCCCATGTGCATTAATATTCAATAAACCCACTCAGTAGTGGGTTTATTGTTTGTCTGCCTAACTGTTCAGTGAACACTGGTCGTACTATCGCTTTTACAAATATGGTGTTACTTTTCAGTATCAACGTTTACGTCAGTAGTTGAGATGCAACAAACTAAAGTAAAATTATCGCAAAGCGATATCAGAAATGGTCTAACCAATATTGTTATCGCCAGTACCTCCGTTTTAACCATTTTTGCCTTACTGGCGTCTTTGTCACGTTATCAACAAATTGGGTTTCAGCCCGTAATGGCGGCTCATGTCATATTGTCTTTATTGGTCACTTTGTTATTTTTGTTTAGAAAACATATTTCTTTGTCCATACGTGCTTACACCATATGCAGTGCCTTTTTTGTTGCAGGGCTTGTTGGTTTGGTGTCTTTCGGTCTAGCGGGGGAAGGCACTATTTTATTGCTTGGCGCCTGTATTTTTGCCAGTTTATTGGTGAATATGAAGTTAGCCGTCGCATTTGCTATTGTTGCCTGCCTGCTGAAATTGGCAGGGTTTGTTTTAGCCCTAAAAGGGCAGTTGAATTTTAATATTGACGTCGGTCCTTTTTTGCTTTCGCCTGCAGCATGGTTAAACAGTGCAATCACATTCAGTTTTATTGTGACTATCAGTTTGTTATTGATTAAGCGCTTTTCTGCTTATCTCAGAGGCTTTTTAAGTTCGCAAGCCAACATTATTCGTTCTCAAACTAAACAGTTAGTCACCTCAGAAAGTATTTTAGAAGCCGTGGTTAATTCGTTGCCTTACGGCGTATTGTGGAAAGACACTGAGCTTCGCTACTTAGGCGCTAATCAACGATTTTTAGATGACGCTAAAATACGAGATTTATCGAAAATATTGGGCAAAAACGATGCGGAGATTTTCCCAAAAGCCTTGGTTGATCAGTTTGCACCATTAGATCAAAAGGTTTTGATTAATGGACAAAATACAGAGAACAGCAAAGAAAGACACAAAGATAAAGAGGGCAATACCGTCTTTCTCGCTGCGACTCGTAAGCAGTTAGTGACAAACAATGGCGAATTATTGGGAATTTTAAGTGCCTATCATGATGTAACAGAACGAACATTAATGGAGCAAGAGCTTAGGGATGCAAAGCAGCTTGCTGATCAAGCCAGTTTAGCTAAGTCGCTGTTCTTAGCAAATATGTCACACGAGATTCGTACCCCTCTTAACGGTATATTAGGCCTTATCGAATTAAGCCTCCAAACCAAACTTGATGGGACACAGACAGATTATCTGAGCAAGGCTAAGTTGTCGGCCAATCTACTCTTGCAGATCATTAACGACATCCTCGATATCTCTAAGATTGAAGCCAACCAAATGGACTTAGAAGTTATTCCCTTCAATATCAAAGCCATATTAGCCAATGTGAACGAGCAGTTTCACTATATTGCACAAACTAAAAATATCCGCTTTAGTGTCCAGTATCATGGTCCTCAGTCTATCTGGCTTGCGGGAGATCCAACCCGTTTAATGCAGATCTTGATTAACTTGTGTTCGAACAGTATTAAGTTCACTGAACACGGCGAGGTGACCTTAGCATGTCGACTTGTTCAAGAGGGCCTTAACGGGAAGCTGAGCCTTAAAATTACTGACAGCGGTATTGGCTTAAATCAAGACGCTCTTGCCATATTGTTTAGAAAATTTACTCAGGTAGATAGTTCGATTAGTCGCAAGTTTGGTGGTACAGGTCTGGGCTTGTCCATTGTTAAGGGCATAGTAGACATGATGTCTGGCAGCATATCGGTAACCAGCGAACCCAACAAAGGCAGTTGTTTTACCGTTACGTTGGACTTGCCAGTGGTCACTGCACCCGGATCTGTGCATCAACCTGTTAAAAAAGCCGATTTGGCTGGCAAACGGATCTTGGTGGTAGAAGACAATGAAATAAATCGCGTCATTGTTGAAGAGCTACTTGGAAAGGTGGGTGCAGAAGTGATGTGTGCTGAAAATGGCCAGATTGCCATAGATACATTGGCACTAGGCGTATTTGATTTGGTGTTGATGGATATTCAAATGCCGGTTATGGATGGTTGTTCCGCCATTCGCACTATTCGGGCGATGGATAAATACCAGTCATTGCCAATAATCGCCTTAACTGCCAATGCCATGAAGCACGAAATCGAGTTATATAAAACCCTGGGTTTTAACGCCCATGTAACCAAACCGTTCAATTTCGATTCGTTACTGGGGCAAATCCATCAGCAGTTACATTAATACCTAATCGTATCACTTATGAACTAACAAACTGTTTGCGTTCAATCCATAGGGCAGTGCAGGCCAGTAAAAATACCAACAAGCTCCAACGTTTATTCAAGGCTTCACTTTGTTCTGTGGGCCTTGGCGCAGTCAGTGCCTGACTGCGTTTAGCTTGGTATAAACTCGCTCTTTGTTTGCGTTGCTGTTGCCAGGCTTGCCAATCATCAGCTTGATAGACATAGAGATATTGTTCATCAATTACGGGGGCGGTTTGAGCGTCTTGCTCAGTCGCTGGTTGCGGCGCACCATCATAAAGTGAAAACCTTAGCCAAGTTGAGGTGTCAGGCCAAATTTGCCCACAGTATTTTTCTGTCTGGAAGGGGGCACGCGCCAGTGGAAATGTTTGTCGTTGTATTCCATGCAAAGAAGCTAGCTGCGATGTTTGCTTCACAAAGGGGGTCTTTGCTGTTGTTAAGGCGCACAGAGACATGCGTTGCTGGACAATGGGTAAGCTATCCCTTGCTTGCTCTAACCAGTATCCTAAGCCTGAGGTGGTCGCAAGTTGAGCACTTAAGTATTGCCAAAACTGCGAATAGTGCTCACTGGCGCCCGATAATTGCCATTGATAACTACTGTTTATCAAACTCAGGGCTACATAACCTTTACCTATGGCAACAGAGCTGACTAAGGCTTGCCCCTGTGTTGTTGTAACCCATGTTTGCCCTTGGTCAGTTTCGAGGATGAACGGTTGTACGTCGAGGGCCTTTGAAGGTTGTTGCTCTGCCCACTTTACGAAAACCTCATTTTTTTGCACAGGCGAGATTGCACTGAGGCTAAAGCGACTGAGTAATTCATCATTAGGCTGCGCAGTGCTTTGCACGACGCTAGCATCAGCTAAAATCAGTAAACCTAAACCCTGTTCAACCGCACTGTGAAGTGTTTTTTTCTGGTCTGACTCAAGAGCATTGTATGCACGCCCATCCATTAACATTAAATCAAAGCTACTCAAGGTTTTATTGTTGAGGTTGAAGGTCGCAGAAGGTTTGTCAGCATAGTTATAATGTTGTACCAAGTGCTTGGTTTTGCTGATTTGGCTTACCACACTAACCGCTGCGTTGAATGCAGTTGCCCAATCTTTGACATTGCGTGTTTCAAAAGAGGGGGCCGATTGGTAAATGAGTAAGTTAAAGGGTTGAGGAGACTCAACCGACAATGCAATTGTTTCTGATATCATTGGACTGTCATCGACATTTTGCTCGGCGCTTTTATATACCTGTACTTCGTAATGCCAATTACCTGCTAATTGAGCGGGCAACGTAAATTCGAAATCGTCACCGTTACGCAAAGTGTGACTTTGCAGTGTTTGTTGAGTGGGATCCAATAAGGAGAGTTTGTACCACGTTGACTGCGCATCTTGCTTATCTGCGATAAAGAGTTGTCCGCTGATAGTAATAGGTGCGCCAAGCTGTGGATGGCGAGGCCACGACATATTGAGTAAACCAGAAATCGGTTCAGATGGCACATACTCAATAAGTAACTCAGGGAACTGTGCTACCAATGATTGCCATTGTTCAGCGCTCAAGCCATCACCTACCACGGTGAGTTGTTGAAGCCTAGGTTGCCAATCAGCCAGCTGTGAAAGATGACTGAGTTGGCGCATGTTTGAGCTATCGATTGCAGGTGTTAAACGCTCGCCTTGCAATACATAAGCGGGATCTTCACCCTGTGCATCTTGAATCGTTTTTCGATTCACTTCAGACAAGTGACCAGCGGTCAGCAGCCACGCTTTTGACAATTTTTGCTGGCTTATTTGCACTTCAGTAAGTAGCAGCATAAGGGCGACGGCAGCAATCACGTTTAGCCCCATAATGGTAAATTTGTAAATTGCTTTCTTTGATTTTAAACGCTTGTAGCTAAAGTATATGCTTACTAGCATTGCTATGCTTAACACGCTAATTACCGTTAAGCTGGTGGTGAAAGTTTGGCTATTAAGGCTCAATGCTGCAAACACCTTTAGGGCTCCTGCTGTAAAAACTTCTGATAGTTGCTTACCGCAGAATTGCTATTTAAGTACGCTTTTTTCAGTGTGCTTGGACTAGCTACAGGTGCTGGTAAACGTTGCCAAAGCTGTTGGCTTAACGCAACAATACAACGACGGCATTGCAATTTAAGTTTGTCGGCATTGAGCTGGAGCTGCTCCAGTGTGGCGACAAAACTAATGGCATCAGTATTCTGAGAGGCCTCATCCAAAAAAAGCTGTTTTAATGAAGTAAATTGCTCTGAATTAAGAGTTAATTGTGTTGCAGTATCGGCGCTGAATAACCAAGTGTTAAGCGCTCTAAGTGCATCTTCAATCAAGGTGTTAGTTTGAATAAGCGTGGCAAGGTCCTTGTTCTGAGAGCGAGCGACGATATCGTTTAGCTTGCCTTGATAACGGCGAGCTTCACTCACTGGAGGCGGTTCAAATCCCAAACGTTTGACGTAAATACGTTCGGCTTGTTTCGCTCTATTTAAATAGCGTAAGGCTTCTTTTTCAAAAGGTAGGGCCAGCTCTGGTGCCGCTTGTAATAAGTGGCGTTCGGCGTCCCACATATTGGCAATTGACCGTTTCATTAAGGCTACAGGGCTGGGTTGTTCAGGTTTACCAATATACCCTAAATCAGCTTCGCCATGGTTATGACCGTATTGGGCGATCAATTGACCGTAGGCATCTTGGTTATTGGTCTCTGATGACGCTTCTTCATGCCCGTGCGCATGTTGCTCGGGTTTGTTTGCTTGTTCATCATGCTTATCTGCGTCATCGTGGTCTTGCTCGTCTTCATGAGCATGCTCAATAACGGGGCCTGATTCCATGCTGTGTAGAGTAGCACCTTCAAATTCATCACCTAAAAATTCGCCGTATTTCTGTTTCAAGTCGCTTTGTGCTTGGCCTAAGGATTGAGACGTTTGTTTAAATTGGTCGTCGCTAAGTAGGGGCTTTTCAGCGATTAACTGCTCGGTTTCAATAATAATTTGCCGCTGACTTTTGAAATAGGCTGGGAGCACACTTTGCAACAGACCTTCGCTGGCTAATTCATTTTGCTCTTCTTCTAACCAGCGCACTATCTTGCTTGGTGAGCGAGTTTGCTGGGGCTGAGGTTGCCGATTATCTGTGGCAATAATGGTGAAGTACATTTCATCACCAGGCGCCATATCAAGTTCGCTCAATGTCCATTTTTTAAAGTAATGAGACTTGCCTTCGATAAGTTGTTGCTGATCAAAATGAAACTGCTGGTCGCGAAACTTAACCGCCTCGCCAGAGCCTTTGGCAATAGATGCCACTATATCAACGGCAGTAATAGCATAATCGTCGTTCACCACCACCTCAACATCAAGTACTGGTGAAGTGTCTTTTGCAAATTCTGTGGTGGTGAGGACGGGTTTGATAAAACGAATAATGGGCGCAAGGTCGGCAGTCACCGCCACGGTATTGAGTTCACCTATTTGCCCCTCAGGGCCAATGATAGAATAGACAGTGGATTGAGTGAATATAGCGTCAGCTCGGTATGTGTGATTCGAGAGATATTCAAATTCAATTTGTTGGCCATCACTGAGTTGTAATAGGTAAACATTGCTCGTGTTTTGTTCTTCAAATTGCAATAGCCATTCAACCTTTGCACCCGCTACTACTTGCAGGCTTAGTTTAGAGCCTGTTTCACTAGCAAGTTGAGTGTAGGGCGGCGGCGTAATCTGTACTTGGATAGAAGCCAGTGTTGGGGGTAGCACCTGCTTTGCCTCTGCGCTTACCTGCTGCGGGGATGCTGAATTATCGCTTTGTAGCGATAAATTTATACCAGCTAAAATGATCAACAAACTCATAATACTGAGGCTGATATATTTGTTTAAATGCAAAGAATGCCACAAAAAGCGCTGCTGTGATAATAGCGCAGCTACACGAGGCATAATTTTATCTCGTTGCATGCTTTGTAACACATTGAGCTGGGCTGGTGTTTGTAGCACCAACTGAGCGCTTTCTTGTAGTTCGGGATAGTGGCGATTGTAATGCAATAGCAGATTAGCCGGGGTGATGGCTTGAAAAGCGGGTGATTTGCTGGTCAGCAAGAGCCTAGAAATCAGCAGTACTAGGCTGATGAAACTAAGCATCAGGGCAGGTAAATTAAGATAATAGCTACCAAAGGCTAACAGTAATAACAGCAAGGGTAAAAGGCTTAATAGCGCGCGCAGCAAGCGAACCGCTTTGTATTGCTTTACAATTTTTGCTAGTGCTTGGTCAATGTGGGTTTGCTGCTCACTCATTGCGTGCTGCTCGATGTAGACTGTTTTTCACTCAGTAGTCTTTCGGCTAAAAACAGCAAACAAATCAACCAGATTAACCACGTAAGATCTGAATCGCTCCGAGCGGCCTTTTGTTCGGATCTCAGGTCTAAAGCACCTGCGGTATTCTGACTCTGACCTAAGGCTTGAATATATTCAGCAGAATAAAATTCAACAGTGTTGTCGGCGCTAGGAAACATCATTTCAGCTAGCAATAGGGGCAAGGTGACTGATTCAAGGGCATTGCTCCACCGGGGTTCAAAGCGGCTATAAAACTGCACGATGCTGCCAGCTTGCTGTTCCGACTCACTGAGTAAAGGCTGCGATGCTGTGGTATGCCAGCGATGTTTTGCTCGAGTTTCAGGAAAACTGATATGGGGGACTATCGCTAAACGGGCGCCTGACAACCCAAGCCCTAAGTCACTTTGCCACAAGGCTGCGTTACCATCACCTGGGGCTTGTAAGATAAGGCGACGTGAGTCGTTAATTTGCTTGAGCAGCCTATCTGGCACAGGACTGTCGCTTAACCAAAATATCACTTGGGCCTGCTGGGGGGCATCCTCTGATGGCAGCGTTTCTGATGGGGTCGCGCTGACGGGGCCCCCTTGCGAGGCTAAATTTGCAATGGCTCTGACGTCGAGTGTCACATCAGGGCGGTCTTGCTTTTTCAATGCATTAATGGCGCCAACCAAATAGCGCTGACTATGTGCGGTTTGTGCTTCAAAGTACACAGCGATAGTGACGTGTGGTTTGTCAATGGCCTTGGAGATGGCACTGAGATCTTTGACATGCCACTCAATGGCTTGGGCTATCGGTACGCTTGGGCCACTAAACTGCGCAGCTCGATTAGTCACGTACACAGTCAAAGACTCATGCGCTGCAAGCTGGCTGCTGTAACTACTCATCTTAGCCCAGATATTCACTGGGGCCACAGGGCTGGCTACTGGGCCATTGAGAATTTGTGTGCTGTCTAAAGTTTGTTGTAAGTCTATTCTCGCCGGGCTATCAAGCAGCGCGACTTTTTTGTGTTGAGCCTGACTCGCAAGTGCTTGCCTTTCTTCTATAGAGCTGGCTTGTAACCAATCTTGACTCACCAGTATGAGGCCCTTGTCTTCTCTATTATGGTTGAGTTTTGGGGCAGCCAAAAAAAACGCAAGAAGCAGGCATATCAGCACTCGAAGTAACAACAATATTCGCTGGTGTAATGTAAGTTGGCGACGCAGTTGGTTTTTTTGTTGGGGCAGCAAGGTGACCGGAGCAAAATAAATCAAACGCGCCCGATATCGATTAAACAAGTGAATAATTATAGGGATTAACGTCGCCAGTGCCGTCAGCAAATACCAGGGATTAGCCAGTTGCAACCAGCCTGGTTGACTGAGCCAATCAAACATAAGGGCTCGCTATCTCAAAGACGACGTTTAGCATTAGGCTCATCGAAGTCGCCGCCTTAAGCTTAAAATTTGATGCAAGGTTGCATCCAAAGGTTTATCAATATTGGCTATTGTATGGCCAATCTGGGCTTGATTGAGCTGTGATGCTAGAACGTGGTTAAACTCAGCACGGGCAGCTAAGTAGTCACGTTTTGCATCTTTTGCCCACAATAAGCGGCTTTGATGACTTTCTAAATCTTCAAATCGAATCAGCCCTTCATAGGGAAAAAGTACCTCGTCATCTGACTCTAGCTGTATCGCCATCACCTCGGTTTTACTGCCATTTAACTTGCGCATAAAGGCTAAAATATCTTGGTTATGTTGATAAAAGTCACTAACAACAATGACTAAGGCATTGTCTTGTAATCTGGCTAAAGGTTTGAGCAAGGTTTGGGCCGCAGGAAAGGTGCCCCCCGCTTTTATTCGCGCCAGCGCAAGTAAGACCTTGCGCCAATGCTGTGCCCCATTGTGGGCCGGTAAAAACTGCGGATTGTCTTGCGATAAATTCAACAAACCAATGGCGTCGCCTTGTTGCTGAGCCAAGTAGGACAGGGTGGCCAACAGAGTACGAGCATAATCAAGTTTATGCCAAGAGCGTGGGTCATCAGGTTGACTATGCACGGACTGTTGCAACATAGAATTGCTGCTATCAATCACCAGCCATACATTGATATTGCTCTCACGCTGCGCTTCTCGCACAAAATATTTATCGGAGCGTGCATACAATTTCCAATCTATTTTGCTTAACGCATCGCCTGGCTCATAACTACGATATTGACTGAACTCTACCCCTGTACCCTTTTGAATACTGTGTTGCACGCCCTGCAAAAAGCCCTGAGCGAGGCATTTCGCCAATAAAGGTAAGTCTTTAATCCGCGCTAATGCACTCGGGTTGAGCAAGTTAAGAGACTGCGAAGTGGTATTAGCCATGGGTTGTCATTTACACCAAAGGGCTAACGGGTAAACTAAGAGCTTGCAATAAGTTATCAATAACCTGATCGCTTTGCATATTATCGGCTTCAGCTTGAAAATTGAGTAAGATGCGATGGCGCAATACGCTGTGTGCCACCGCTTTTATGTCGTCTACGGTCACCGCAAAACGGCCCTGTAAAAAAGCCCGCGCTTTGGCGCAAAGGGTCAGTGCTTGTCCGGCTCTTGGGCCAGCTCCCCAGCGCACAAACTGAGTAATGGCAGCAACGTCGCTGGTTTCTGGGCGGGTTGCTCTGACTACACGGCTCACATAGTCAAGCAGTGGCTCAGCCATTTCCACTTCACGCACTAAGCTTTGTAAGGCGATAATATCTTGGGCTTGTAATACTGCATTGATATGCGTTGAAACATTGCTGGTGGTGCGGCGTAATATTTCTATTTCTTCTTCTGCACTGGGGTAACCCACACGAATAAACAGTAAAAAGCGGTCGAGCTGTGCTTCAGGCAGCGGATAGGTGCCTGACTGTTCTACAGGGTTTTGGGTGGCTAAAACGAAAAAGGGCTTTGGCAGGGCATAACTGTGACCAGCGTAACTGACCTTTTTTTCTTGCATGGCTTCAAGCAAAGCCGCTTGGGTTTTAGGTGGTGTACGATTAATTTCATCAGCTAGCAACAGATTGGTGAAAACAGGGCCTTGTTGAAATTTAAAAAAGCGTTTACCACTGTCGTGGTCGGTTTCTAAAATTTCGGTACCAATGATGTCGCTAGGCATTAAATCAGGGGTAAATTGCACACGTGTAAAGTCAAGGTCTAAGGTCTGTGCCAAGGAGCTCACCATTAAGGTTTTTGCCAAGCCTGGTACGCCTTCTAATAGGCAATGACCGCCAGCCAACATACCCATTAATACCTGTTGAACCACATCTTGTTGGCCTACAATGACTTTGCCGACTTCATCTTGTACCAGGCTTAATTTTTGTTGAAGTTCGCTAACTTGCTGGGCGCTTATTGTTTGGTCACTCATTTTCATTTTTCCTTGGTGCGCACTTATTAAGTTTCGAGCTACGACTTTCGAGCTTTATGTTCGCAGCTAAAGCAGCTCCTACAAATATAAATCATCGACTTTGTAGGAATTCCTTTGGTGGCAAATAAATTAACCGCAAAAGCTAAATTTATCGGCATTGTGTCATTATCGATGTGTATCGATTGTTCCAAATAAACGCTTCGCAGCTAAAGCAGTTGCTACAAAAAGATAAACTCTCTGTCTTAATTGTTTCTGTAGCGCGCAGTTCGTAGCTGCTTTTATGCTGTCATTGCATAAATCACGATATTAACCGCAAATTTGGTGTTATCTACTCGTAAAAAGCGCTTATTGCGAAAATCATAATCCCATTCACAACCTAAATCTTTGTTGCTGTATAACACGGCGATACGACCATTAACTTCAATGGCTTTTAAGTAGTTATGCACTAAATCATCGCCCCAACCGTTTAATTCTATAGAAGTACGCGGAGGGCCATCAAACTCAAAAAAACACGAGTAAAGAGGGTGATCATTGGGTATTTTTTGTAAGGCTTCATCACCAAACAACTCGGCCATTTGCCGCTCAAAAGACGTGGCAAACATGCCGTCTATATCGTGGTTACAATCGTCAACAAATACAAAGCCGCCATTTTCCACATAGCGTTTAAAGTTGTCTTTTTCTTCACTTGAAAATTGGACTAAACGATGTCCCGCCAAATAACAAAAGGGGGCACCTAACATGGCAGGATCTGCCAAGGGGACCACTCTTTCTGTTAAGTCGACTCTCAGACTGGTGTACTCAATTAGTGAGTTAAGCACGTTGGCTGGCATTCGTTCATCGACTTCCCAGTTACCCGATTCATAACTTAAGCGAGTAAATACAAAATCATACTCAGGTTTTGACAGTGCCCAACTTAGCTTGGAAAATAACAAACCAGAGGAGAGGGCGCTACAAGCCTGAATAAATTCACGTCGTGTTATAGGCATTACAGTGTTAACTTCTAAGGGCTAGGCCCAGACTCTAATGAGCTGGGCCATAGGATGTTTATACCGCGTCAGACAAACTGCTAAAGGTAAAATCACGGATCTTCATTGGTGGGATCATGTCGCCATCAATGCGTTGTGGCTCACCTAAGGCTTCAATATTATTTAACATCACGATGGGACTTTCATTAAAACGGAAATTCTTAATTGGGTATTTTATTTTACCGTTTTCAATGTAAAAAGTGCCGTCACGGGTCAAGCCTGTATAAAGCAGGGTTTGTGGATCCAAAGAACGGATGTACCACAAGCGCGTTACTAATACGCCGCGGCGCGTACTTTTTATCATGTCTTCCAAAGATTGGCTGCCACCGGACATGATGATATTGCCACCGCTAGGTATGTAAGGCATGCCGGTCTTTTTTGCCCAATAGGGGCTATTAGGCATGTTGACAACAGTACCATCTTTAATCCAGTCGATGCGTTGACGTGGAAATCCATCGCTACCAAAGGGCGCGACCGGTGCAATAGGGTGTTGAGGATCAGAGTAAATATGCACTCTTTCATCAAACATTTTCATGCCGAGCTTATTTTTAGGGGCTTTTTCAAGATCTTCGCCTTCTTTAGGTTTGTAACTTAAAAAGCTACGTCCTTCGTCGGCGCCACGTTGATTAAAGCTTCGCATCATGTTGCTGATTAAGGTATTGCTGGCAGCAGGCTCCAATATAACGGTGTATTTACCCGGCTCCATTTCTTTGGCATCAACAGATGACTTGGCTTTGTGAATCGCAATGCTTGAAGCTTTGGCGGTATCTAGCAATTTTACGTCGCTATAATTCCGTGTAACCCAGCCTGAGCCTTTGCCATCTTCAGTACGAATGGTCACTGAAAAGTCGACATTGGTAGAGGTATTGTACGCAAACAAGCCACTATTATTCATGATGGCAGTAAAGCGTGTGTTTTCTTCTAAAAAGCCTGCGGCAACGAGTTTGTCTTTTTTCGAAGGCGCGATACTGTTTTGCGCGGCTTGTGCTCGGTCTTCTGGTGTGACCTTAGAGGTAGACTCAAAAAAGGTCTTAGATTCTAGGTACGTTTGTTTGCCAAAATTTGGCATCATTTCGTCGTTTTCGGGCGCCAGTTTCGCCAGTTCTTCCGAGCGGCGTACGACTTTTTCGAGCGAGGCGTCATCAAATTCATTGATGGTTGCCACACCCATGCGCTTACCAAAGGTAGATTGAACAGCGAGGGTTACGTCACTTTCCTCGCCTGCAGTTGACACAGTGTTTCGCGCGTAACGAATGTTGCCGCCCACTGAACCGTCTAAGTTACATTCGACAGCGTCTGCTTTTGAAAAAGCGATTACTTTGGTTAACAGCGTTTTAGCTGTTTGTTCAGATAATATGGTCATCTTAGCTAAGTCCTATATTCGTTTTCGTCGGCAGCAATTACACATTACGTGCAGTGTTGATCACGTTAATATTATTAAATCGTGTGGTAGGGCAACCGTGTGACACGGCGCTAACCTGTGAAGGTTGACCCTTACCATCGAAAAACGAACCGCCTAAGCGATAATCTGATTTACCCGCTAACTGTGTGCAGCTATTCCAAAATTCTTGGGTATTGGATTGATAAGCCACATCTTCAATTTGATCAACAATCTTGCCGTCTTTGATTTCGTAAAATAATTGGCCGCCAAACTGAAAGTTATAACGCTGTTGGTCGATTGAAAATGAACCACGACCCGCGATGTATATGCCTTTTTCGACATCTTTGATCACGTCTTCAGCGGATAAGTCTTTTTCATTGGGTTTGAGTGACACATTAGACATGCGTTGGAACTGCACGTCGCGCCAGCTTTGTGAATAGCAACAGCCATGTGATTCATTTTGGTCGATCATGTGAACTTGGTCACGGGTGGCTTGATAATTCACTAAAATGCCGTCTTTGATCAAATCCCATTGTTTGGTTTTAACCCCTTCATCATCGTAGGCCACGTTGCCTAATGAATAATCTTGGGTTTTATCAGCAAATAAGTTGACGATATTAGAGCCATACTGAAAATTACCGCTCTTCCACTTATCTAAAGTGGCAAAGCTCGTACCAGCGTAGTTGGCTTCATATCCTAATACTCGGTCAAGCTCCAGAGGGTGCCCAACTGATTCGTGAATTGTTAACATTAAATGGGCAGGATCAAGGACTAAGTCGTATTTGCCCGGCTCAACGGATTTGGCTTTTAATTTTGCTTTAAGCTGTTGGCCCGCGGCTTTAGCGTCTTCGAGCATGTCATAGGAGTTGCCATAGCCTACGCTAGCGCCAGTGATTTTGATCTTGTCTTTTTCTAGGCCATCTAGGTATTCAAAGCCCATACCTACTGGATTTCCGAGGCCTGTGCGTTGTTTAAAGCCGTTTTCACCAATTGCGGTAGCGTAAAAAGGCGCCCACAAACGATGCACATCTTGGTCAATATAAGAGCCATCTGTCGAAGCAAAATACTTTTGCTCGTTGACTACAAATAAGATAGAAGTGATGTAGTTAGCGCCGTTTTCCATAGCTGCGGCATTAACCCCCAATAATAAATCTACTTTCTCTTTAATTGGCACTTCCATGGCGTTCTTTGTGATCGGGGTTTGCCAACTGACTTCGCCAACACCTTTCACTGGTGCAAGTTGCACGGGAGTGGTTTGAAACTTAGAGTTAGCCATGGCAACGGCTACAGCACGTTCCGCCGTTTTAGCTACGCTGTCTGGGGTCATATTTGACGTAGAGGCAAAACCCCATGTGCCATTGGCAATCACGCGTACACCAATCCCGGCAGATTCTCTGTTAACAATGTTATCAACGCGATTTTCATTAGTGGTAACAAATTGGTTTAGGTAACGACCAATACGCGCATCGGCGTAAGTGGCGCCCTTTGCCTTTGCGGCATTTAAGGCAATATCAGCCAGCTTCTTTTTGTAAGCCACGTCCATGGGCTTATCTAACAATTGTTCTGCAGACACTGCGATACCTGAGAGTGGAAGCATTAAGCCACCCACACCTAAGCCGCCGAGCTTAATAAAATCTCGTCTTTGCATTGTAATTTTCCCCTGCCTAGATTGTATTTTTATAGTATTTTTTATGACACGCTGAATACTCGCTACTTTCTTAGCGTATTGCAACGCTTGAAAAATACACAAGAGATAAGCTGTCGGAATTGTGCGATAAGTACCCCAAGCTCATAGATTGAACTTGGGCAGTAAGAGGATTGAGAGAGCAACAATTATTTGAGTTTATTCGCTAGCGGTAATTTTTAAGAAAATATTTAGGCACTGCCTCAAAAGTACTCAGAGTTAAGTGCATTAAATTATTGTTTTTCAATAGGAAAGGGGCTCATTGCGATTTTAGATCCACCCCTTTACCCAACTAACATTTACCGTGCCTAAATCAAAAATAAGGTACCTAAGCCTAAAAAGGCCACAAAACCAACAATGTCGGTAATGGTGGTCAAAATAACCGAGCCTGAAAGGGCAGGGTCGATTTTTAATTTGTCTAAGATCACCGGCACAAATACTCCAGCACAGGCCGCTGCCAAAATATTAAGCAAGATAGCCACTGCAATAATGCCGCCTAGGGTTGGGTCATTAAACCAAGCAAAGGCCACAGCGCCAATGACCACGGCCCAAATAACGCCATTTAAACCACCCACTTTAAGCTCTTTGGCTAAGAGGGCTTTTAAGTTACCAGCAGTCACTTGCCTCAGGGCCAAACCCCGAATAATGAGAGTTAAGGTTTGACTACCTGCAATACCGCCCATACTTGCTACGACAGGCATCAGTACGGCTAAGGCCACCACTTGTTGCAGGGTTGCTTCAAACATACCAATAAATGCACTGGCTAAAAATGCGGTAAGCAAGTTAATACCCAACCACAAGGCTCGGCTTTGTGCACTTTTGCGCACGGGTGAAAACAAATCTTCATCTTCGTCCATACCCGCTGATGCCATCATTTGGCGCTCGTAAAACTCATTGACTAGCTCACTGGCGGTAGTGATATCTAAACGCCCAACCAGCTTGCCATTGCTGTCGATCACAGGGAGAGAGGCGTACCCGGATTTTTGCACCTCTACTGCGGCTTTTTGACAATCATCGTCGGCTTGCAGCACATGAAAGGTTTCTTCGGCTAAGTCCACCAAGGGGATATGTTCGGGTAAGCCAAATAATTTGGTGAGCTTCACTGCCTCAGAAAATTGTCCGGTGCGATTGACTAAAAATATGGTATCAACATGATCGCTGATTTCACGGCGCATCAAGCGACTTGCATCTCTGACCTTGGCATTGACAGGCAAGATCAAAAGATCGTGGATAGCCCAACGACCAATTTGTTCTTCGTCGTACTCGTTAGCCTGGTTAAAGTATTGCTTTTGCAACTTGTCCATGGCGGCAAAAGCACGATCCATTAAGCCACTGGGTAAGGAGTCAGCTAACTCTAATAAGTCCTCAGCCTCAATATCAAAAAATAGCTCATCCCAATCTTGTTCATCGGTGGCTTTAATTAAGGTTTCACGAGGATCGCCACGCATGGCAAGCAATACGTCGAGCTTTTTATGCTGAGCAATGTTTTGCCATACATCTAAACGCTGTTGTAAGGGCAATGATTCGAGTAATAAGGCAAGTTCATCTTCATCTTTTGCCGCTACTAATTCGGTAACCGTTGGGTTTAGCCCATTTGGTTCTTCAGGCGCAGCGATGATTTCTTCAATCAAGTCGGGCAAAGGGTCTGCCATAATAACTACTCCTAAAATAATAATTCTTGGACGAAGTACAGCACGCTATTGGGCGTTCAAGTACTCAATACTGTGCCAATAAACGGGCTACCGCCTGCATATGGCTAGGCGATTGTCTGGCCACTTCTGCAAATGCAAAGGTACGGTTTGGGGAATAACAGCGAACATTGAGTTGTGAACGACACGTAGGCCCGTCGTGTTGCAACCTGACACATAAGCACAGCGTTGAATACCAATGCTGTATCAAACACTTAGCAAAATATTAGCAGAATATTTGGACTAAAGATATTGAGTCCTTTGGGCACAGCTTATAAAAGCACACGTTGTAAAATCCTTATTATTTTTGTGGTTACTGGCGAAATCATCGATCCAAAAGGATTAACAGCGCGTTTAATACATTGGACATTTTTCAGTTTATAAGCAGGATAAAGGTGTTGATATGTCAAACATAAATAGACGTAAATTTTTAAAGTTTAGTGCGGGCGGTTTGGTCGGCGTAACGCTGGGCGGTGTCAGTTTGCGTGTTGCTGCTGAAGAAAGATTAAGTGAAGACGATGTGACTGCTAAGGCCCTGAAATACGTGCATAAAACCCCGGTAGAAGGGGCTGTTTGTGCCAATTGTATGCAAATAAAAGGCGCTGATGGCGAAGCGTGGCGTGGTTGTAACATCTTCCCTGGCAAATTGGTGAATGCCAACGGATGGTGTGCAGCATGGATGAAAAAACCAGCTTAATCATCAAAACTCAATAAGTTATGAAGGGGGAGGTAAACCCCTTCATCATAGTCAAGCTTGAAACTCGGTTCTCTCTCGTACGGATTAAGTTAGATATTGCTACTCATGGCAAGGTTTTCTCCCCATCAGGTGTGCGTTAAATCAGGATTCAATTACTACTCTGTAGCGATATCAAAAACAATACTGATTCATCGCCCGACTATGTGATTTAGATCAAAGATGGGAGTTTATGCTCATGTCATAGTGAGTCTGACCTTAACGAGCTGACCTGAGGAAAGAGAATGACCATTGAAAAACATGATTTACTAAAAGAGTTTCCAGAACATCACCACACTATTCGCCATCTAAAAATGAACGACAAGCATTTTGTGCGTTTGTTTGATCATTACGAAGCGTTGACCACAGAAATATACAGAATGGAAACAGGAATAGAAACCCCATCTGACGAGGTGTTAGAAGCCAAAAAACGTGAACGAGTGGTTTTAAAAGATGAACTTTATCAATTAATCAAGAGTACTGAAGCGGCTATTTAAGCTTTTTGTTCGCCCTTAGCCATAATGGTTTGCGCTAAGGGTAAAGCCGCACAATGCCGCTATTACCTTGCCAGTCACCCACTAACCATATTTGTTCAAATGGATGGGTGCTGGGCACATCAATACAAGGCTGTAAGGCAACAATTTGCGCAGTATCCCACGCGGGGTGAGCATTTCTGATCACTAACCACACTTTCTTGGTTTTATATTGCTTGTGAGATTTATTTAATAAGATACGGTTAAGTGCTTTTAGCAGGCGTTGATTGGGCAGAGTGCTTTGTTCTAATTGTTGCAACTCTGCTCGGGTTAGCTCACTTAATTCGCGCCCTAAAATTTGCATGGCCTCTTGTTCACTGCCATATAAATGGGCAATTTCTAAATCTAAGCGTTCACCGTCTAATCGGCAACTTACATCAGGTTTATTGGGTTTATTATGCCATAAGTGACGAATATGATGACCCGTGTCGTGTTCGTACCAGCGCATAAAAATCTTAGCGGCTTGATGCTCTAATTCAATTTTTTCATGCTCACTCTGATGCAATGAAGACAATAGTCACAACCTGTTATTGGTAGTCAGTTAAGAAGATAAACGCAATTTCTGTGCTCAACACAGCCTAAGTTTACTGTAATTGCTATGCAGCAAAAAGTCGATATTAGGCGATAAACTAGCCATTTTTGTCTTGATTACCCCCGTTTTTGAAGCCATCCAACGAATCCCTTTAATAATAAGCTTAATCAATTAGTTACGTTTTATTGAGAGTCGAATTAAGGCACGTTACACTAGCCCCTTTTGTTTGATGTCAGAGCATCGCTTCGTCTGATGTAGCCATACACACTTTACTTAATACCGTTCGGAGTCGCCATGTTAGTCAAACCTCGCTGGGTCAATCTAGTGATCGTAGTTGCCATCTTATGTGTTGGCTGTGCAGCCATTGCGCGTTTTGATTTAAACCGTTTATACGGTGAGGCCAAACCAAGCAATCGTGAGGTTAATTTAAGCGAACCACTACCAGAAACGAAGTTTGACGAGGTCAACGCTGTGATAGAGAGCCGGTGCGTGGTGTGCCATGCCTGCTACGATGCGCCTTGCCAACTTAAAATGACGTCGACACATGGTATTGAGCGTGGAGCCAATAAAGACAAAGTGTACCAAGGTTCTCGCCTGCTTGCTGCGCAACCAAACCGTTTGTTTGTTGATGCAATTGAGACTCAGGAGTGGCGCGAACGAGGTTTTTTTCCTGTGCTGAATGAGCGCCAGCAAAGTGTTGAAGCCAATACACAAGCCTCGTTGTTAGCGCGCATGTTAATGCTGAAACAACACCATCCCTTGCCAGCCAGCAAGTTACTAAACGAGCAATTTGATGTCAGTTTAAATCGCACTCAAGAATGTCCAACTATCGAAGAGTTTGAGCGGTATGAAAATAATCAGCCCCTCGCTGGCATGCCCTATGGCTTACCTGGCATAAACGCAAAAGAACATAATGTATTAATCAACTGGATAAAAAATGGCGCAAATATGCCAGCTGATTTTACGGTTTCAACTGAGCAACAGCTTGAAATCGATAAGCTTGAGGCGTTTTTAAACGCTGACAATCTTAAAATGCGTTTGAGTTCGCGTTATATATACGAGCACTTATTTACCTCGCATTTGTATTTTAGTGAACATCTAGAGTCCAATTCGCACGCACAATTTTACAACTTGGTGCGTTCAAGCTCGGCGCCGGGCACGCCGATTAAGGTCATCGCAACACGGCGTCCATTTGACGATCCGCAAGTTGAACGAGTGTATTACCGCTTACTGCCAGTTAGGTCAACCATCGTCAATAAAACCCATCAACCTTATGCCATCCATGAGGAGTTGATGAGCAAATGGCAAAGGTGGTTTGTGGACGCGGCCTATCAAGTTGAGTCATTACCTAACTACGAGCCAGAAGTGGCTGCCAATCCATTAACTGCATTTACACAGTTACCTGTCAATGCACGTTATCGCTTTATGTTAGAGCGGGCTGAAAACACCATAATGGGCTATATCAAGGGGCCCGTGTGTCGCGGTCAGGTGGCCTTAAACGTTATAAACGACCATTTTTGGGTGTATTTTTTAAAGCCAGAATTAGCGGATTCTCCCGATGTAGAAGCCTTTTATCTGGCGCAAAAAGACAATCTGCGATTGCCTGCAGAGCATGAAAGCACTGCTTTTGCGCTTAATTGGATTGAGTATGCCGAGCGGCAAGGGCAATACCTAAAAGCTCGTCATGCTTTTTTAAACAAAACATTGCAAGGTGGGCAGCATCTGCAGTTAGACGGCCTTTGGGATGGCGAGGGTGAAAATACCAATGCAAGTTTGACGGTGTTTCGACATTTTGACAACGCTACGGTCGTTAAAGGTCTTGTGGGTGAGCCTCCTAAAACGGCGTGGATAATCGATTATGCCCTACTTGAGCGTATCCATTATTTGCTGGTGGCGGGTTTTGACGTATACGGCAATTACGGCCATCAACTGTTAACCCGCTTATACATGGACTTTTTACGTATGGAAGGCGAGTCAAACTTTTTGGCATTGTTGCCGCTAGAAACTCGCCGGACTGAAGGGCGCTCTTGGTATCAAAAATCCGGTCAAGAACTGCAAGACTTTATGAACGACTACGCTTTCTCATTTGAGCAGCCTTCAGGTATCAACTTTACCTCAGACAAGCCCAAGGCCGAGCTATTTGAAAAATTACATCAATATTTGAAAAATGTGCAACCGCAAGGCTATGCACTGGCAGACAGTGAGTTGCAGCAGAAAAGTCAGGATATCTTGGCTGAGTTAGGCACTATTAAGGGCCAATCGGCTAGTATTTTTCCTGAAATCACCATGATCATGGTGGAAACTGAAGGTCAGCAAGATGAAATATTTACCTTAATCCGCAACAGTGCACATTTTAATGTAAACAGCCTGTTTGATGAAGAAGATAACCGTGACAAACAACATGACAACATGACCTTAGTGCATGGCTTATTGGGCAGTTATCCCGATGTGTTTTGGCAGGTTAAAGAGGCTGAGCTAAGCACCTTAGTCGCGGCGGCAACTCGGGTTAAAACAGAAAAAGCCTATGCTGCTTTACTAGACCAATTTGGCGTAAGGCGCACGCAAGCTGATTTTTGGCGTTTTAGTGATCGGTTTAATGCGGCGTTCAGGCAACACAGTCCTATCGAAGCAGGCTGGTTAGATTACAACCGCTTAGAAAACCGTTAGGTCGTGTAAACTGCTGAATTAGCACGCAACACTAAGAATCAATGTTAAGTCATTTAAGTGCGATTTCCTGCGCTTTAAATTGATTTAGGTCGCGACAGTCATCACTACTGCTTAATAGGTGTAAGAGCTATTGTCTTTTGTACTGCGAAGGGCAATACGCTCTTGATATGTCCGGTGAGCGCAGTTTTAAATGTTTAGTTTTACGGCCTGATACGCGCTCGCGCCAGTTTTTAAAGGTATTGCTTTTTAAATTCTTGCGCATCAAATTAATAACAGCGCTTTCATCTAAGCCGTATAAGCGCTCGATAGCTTCAAAAGGAGTGCGATCTTCCCATGCCATTTCAATGACACGGGATACATCAAGGTCTGCAAAAAAGGGGCTTGTCATGGCTCAACTCAAACAGCTTATAATCAATAGTAAGTCCATTACGCAGCACCCCATAATTTGTTCACTGCACAGTGCGTTTTATTTTTTTGCCGCGGTTTCTAATTTAATCGGCGCACTATTGGTT
The DNA here is from genome assembly GCF_052119645.1 of Flavobacterium sp. W21_SRS_FM6. Classification (NCBI taxonomy): domain Bacteria; kingdom Pseudomonadati; phylum Bacteroidota; class Flavobacteriia; order Flavobacteriales; family Flavobacteriaceae; genus Flavobacterium; species Flavobacterium sp. W21_SRS_FM6. Next base: position 481,775 of record NZ_JBGQOM010000002.1, on the reverse strand, counting down.
TTTTTCATTGAGTCAATAACCGCTTGGATGCCATCAGTGCGAAGAACTGGGGCAAATTCAGTCTCTTTACTTGATAGCAAGCTGATACCCTCGGCCACAATGTCGTACACCTTCCAATCATCGCTTTCTGGATCAATACGCAGTCTAAAGGCTAAATGAATATCAGGCGCTCCGGGATCTTTGATCAAGGCCTTGATGCTAATATCTTTGTCACCTCCCACATTTCTTGCGGGCTCTAATAACACTTCTTGACTAGTGTAGTATGACAAGGCTACAGCCAAACTGGTGACTAAATATTCACGGAATACTTCCGTGTATTCCGGCACTTTTTCTTTGGGCACCGAGCGCAAATTTTTGCTTAGTACCTTCAACGCGGAGTACTGGTAGAAAACGTACGGCATCATCTGTTGCTTGATAATGTCACGTAAAATTTCCGGGTTTTGTTTGATCTTAATCTGCTCAGCCTTAATCTGGCTAAATGTTTTATCCGCAACCGTTTGGAGTAACTGGTATGGGTCGCTTGGGCTGGCAAACACCGAATGGCTTAAACACACACCAACTATAATGCCAAGCACTTGCCTTATAGGCGCTTTCATAATGGTTCCTTAGTCTCTCTTAAAATCTCAGCATCACACTGAGTGCAGGCTGCAATTATATCAACTTCAAACACCAGAGGATGTAAATAAGTGTAAGGGTAAATATTTTTTTAATATAAAAACACCAAGTTTAAACGTATTTCAGTCTGCTTTAGTTCACCTGTGAAATAATCTCTTCGCTAAGCTCAACACTATTTTTGCAAGGAAGTGGGAAATGTTGTCAAAAATGAGCTGGCTAACGCAACGTTTACTTACCACCCGTCACATCAATGATACTGCCGGTAACATAAGAGGCTTCGTCTGATAATAACCACGCAATCGAATTTGCGACTTCTTCGGTTGTGCCACCTCGCTGCAAAGGGATTTGAGGCCTTAAGCGCGCTATGCGATTAGGCTCTCCACCATCAGCATGCATGTCGGTATGGATAAAGCCTGGCCGCACGCCATTAACGCGAATACCTTGTGGTGCAACTTCTAAAGATAAACCTTTGGTGAGTGTATCTATTGCACCTTTTGAAGCCGCATAGTCGATATATTCGTTCGGCGATCCCGACCGCGCGGCACCAGATGATACATTGACAATAGCCGAGCCTGTTTGCATGCGTTGCAAGGCTTCTTTGCAACATAAAAAGTAACTGGTGACATTAGTGCTGAGTATTTTATTGATACGCTGGGCATCCATATCAATTAACTTACTTTGCTGCATTAAGATGCCAACGTTATTGACTAAATGAGTAATTGCTCCCAGTTGTTGATCGATAGCGGCAAATAGCGCTTTTACTTCTTGCTCTTGTGATACGTCAGCTTGAAAAGCGAAGGCCACCCCACCTTGTTGCTTAATTGTATTAACCACCTGTTCAGCCGCTTGGCTATTGTGCTGATAATTGACACAAACACCATAGCCTTGGCTAGCTAATTTAATCGCAGTCGCTGCGCCAATACCGCGGCTTGCTCCAGATACTAAGACAACTTTTTGCATGTTCACTCCCTTTTTCGGGTTGTTTAAAATTCACTTGTTAAAAAATAATTAACATTTAACCTAGCTAACACAGGCATTGAATAAAAGACCCATGTTTTATGTTGAAAAAAGGCTTATTGACGGTTTTGTTGTTTGTGGTAATTGCTCTGATGGCATTGTTTTCTTTTGGTCCGAGCTATATTGAGTCTCAATTTAATCAGATAGCAGATAAAAAATCTCAACTGATAACGCAAAGGGCACTTGATTTACATCGCCAACTTTTTATTGGCGATTGGCATACTGATAGTTTGATGTGGGATCGCGACTTGAATCGTCCTAGTGACTTTGGGCACGTTGATTTCCCCCGCTTGAAAAAAGGCAATGTTGCCCTTCAAATGTTTACTACCGTCACTAAATCGCCCAGCGGGCTCAACTATGAGCAAAACGATGCTGATGCCAGCGACAATGTAACTAAGTTAGCCTTACTCCAACGCTGGCCAGTGGATACGTGGCAAAGCTTGCGAGCCAGGGCTATCTATCAAGCTGACAAATTACATGAGTTTGTAGAGGAGAATCCAGACAAAATTCGTTTTATTGACTCCAAATCCACCTTAACAGATTTTGTTGCCCAACGGGCAGTAGAGCCGTCTTTAGTGGGGGCGTTGCTAGGCACTGAGGGCTCACATGCTTTGGATGAAGACTTAGCCAACATAAAGGTGTTGTACGACTATGGTTTTAGAATGATGAGCCTCCAACACTTTTTTGATAATAAATTAGGTGGCTCCTTGCATGGTACAAGTGGCGATGGCTTGAGTGACTTTGGTCGTGAAGCGGTGCAAATGATGCAGTCTTTAGACATCATTGTTGATGTTTCCCATTCGTCAGAGCAAGTGGTGCGTGATGTCCTTGCCATGAGTCAAAAGCCCTTGGTGATGAGTCACACAGGTTTACTGGGGCATTGTGATTCTCCACGTAATATCAGCGATACACTAATGAAGCAGATTGCTGAGGCGGGTGGTTTAATTGCTGTCGGGTATTGGGATGGAGCGGTTTGTGATATCTCACCGGCCAGTGTAGCTGGCGCAATAGAATATGGTATTACTTTACTTGGTGCAGAACATATTGCCTTAGGTTCTGATTTTGACGGCGCGACTAAAGTGGCCTTTGATACCAGTGAACTAGTAGAATTAACACAGGCATTATTAACAAAAGGTATTTCTCAAGAGGATATTCGCTTAGTCATGGGTGACAATATGCTGCGCTTTTTACAGCAAAACCTGCCTGATTAGGGCAGGCTGTTAGCCGGCGATTACTGGATTATTCTAAGGTTTGTATACCTTGTTCGTTAGCCAATAAAACCACATCGGCGCCTCTTGCCGCAAATAGACCATTGGTCACCACACCCACAATATTGTTGAGTTGTTGTTCAAGTTCAATGGGCTTGAGTATTTCAAGGTTATAAACATCTAATATGACATTGCCGTTGTCAGTCACCACACCTTGGCGATACACTGGGTCACCACCGAGTTTGACAATTTCTCTGGCTACATAAGAACGTGCCATCGGGATAACTTCAACCGGCAGAGGAAAGCTACCCAGCATGCCGACTAATTTTGAGTCATCAGCAATACATATAAATTTTTTAGCTACAGCCGCAACAATTTTTTCGCGAGTCAGTGCAGCTCCACCACCTTTAATCATGTGTTTGTGTTGAGTGACTTCATCAGCACCGTCCACATATATATCAAATGAACCAACGGAATTAAGGTCGAATACTTCGATGCCTAACGCTTTTAACCTTTTGGTAGATGCTTCAGAGCTCGACACCGCACCTTGGATGTTATGAGCGAGCGTACCTAGGGCATCGATAAAATAGTTAACGGTTGAACCCGTGCCCACCCCGATAATAGCGTTATCTTGCACATATTTTAAGGCGGCTTGTGCCACAGCGTGTTTCTTTTGATCTTGAGTCATCATAAGTATTCAGTCACTTTTACAAGTAGAAAAGCGCGTAGTGTAACCTAAGATAAGCTGAATAAAATGGCTTAGAAGGTAAAAATTTGGCTAGGTGTAACAATGCCATGTAAGGGAATGTCCCAGCTTTGCACAGGCAATTTTTCAATCAGTTGGCAATCGTGTGCCACACCAATGATCAAAGGTTGCTTGCCGTGATCGCTTAATGTTGCCAGTGTTCGGTCGTAGTAACCTCCGCCCATGCCAAGACGATTCCCGCTGCTATCAAAGGCCACTAAAGGAGTGAAAATAATATCAATGTTGTGCAGTTCAACTAGGTTCTTTTTTTCGAATTGGGGTTCGGCGATACCATATTTATTGTTGTGCATCGCAGATTGCGCCTGATACACCGCAAACAACAGATGGCCAGGTGTAAGCGGGTCAAGTACAGGTAGTGTGATTTCAATATTGTTCAGCCAGCAATAATCAATCACCTTGTGGGTATCAAGTTCGCCGTCATTACTCAGATAACAGGCGATACGAGATGCTTTCCTGAAAGGCGCCCATTTCAGGCAGCGAGACAATAGCCCTGTCGCAGCAAGTTGTTGCTCTTTTTCTGTTAAACTATTACGCATGGCGCGAAAGGTTTTGCGCAACTCAGCTCTGCTTGGCTCATTTTCTAACATCAGGTAAACACTACTTTAAATAAACGTTAAGCATTTTTGCGAGCGCTTCTTTTTCGACAGGCTTCGTTAAAAAATCATCGAATACTGAGTGGTTGTTTTTCATTTTTTCATATTCAAAACTGTCGGCGGACAAGGCGACAATAGGAAGCGTGGGATATTGTTGGCGAATACATTGACTGGCTTCAATACCATTCATGCCAGGTAGGTGTATGTCCATTAAGACTAAATTAAAGTCATGCTGGCTTATTTTTTCTAGAGCTTGTTCACCGCTATCAGCAAATATTGGCACTAATTGAAAGGTGGCTAGCATCGCTCCAATAACCACTTGGTTAATTTCATTATCTTCAACGACTAAAATAATATTATTGGCGCTGAAAATGTGTGTCTGGTCTTTATTTACAAGGCCTGCTACTGGTTCATCTTTCGCTAAAGTCAAAGGTAAACTAACAGTAAAAGTACTGCCTAGTTTGGGCTTACTTTTTACTGTGATGCTGCCACCCATCAAGTTAACCAATCCTTGACTTATTGCTAGGCCTAAGCCTGAGCCTTGTTGACCTTGGGATTTACCTAATTGCTGAAATTGCGTAAATAACTTGCTTAGATCAGCTTCAGAAATACCTTCACCCTCATCTTCAACTTCCACAATAAGACGATTGTTGTCAGCGTGGATCCGCATCGTAACCTGCTTATTGCTTGGCGTAAATTTTATACCGTTACTGACTAGATTGATTACGACTTGACTAAATTTGTCTTCATCAAGCAATAAAGACGTTGGCAATGAATCGGCAAGTTGATACTGAAAATGAACACCCTTTTCAAGCGCGCTGTTGCTGAGCATGCCAGCGATTTGCTCAATCGTCAGTCTGACATCGATGAAAGTAGGTGACAGCGTCATCATGCCCGCTTCTATTTTGTTGATGTCTAAAATTGAATTGATAACGCCGAGTAGTCGTTTTCCGCTGTAATCAATGTGCTTTAAATACTCTACACTTTGGTCGGTTGCACCGCGGTTTGCGGCATCATCCAGTAACAAACGGCTGAAGCCAATAATAGCGTTCATCGGAGTGCGTAACTCATGACTCATTGAAGACAAAAAGTTTGTTTTATTTTTGTCGATTTCTTTTAGTACTCTTATCTTCTTGCGCAACTCCATTTGTGAAATGACATTTCTTCCCAGAATTTCTAAAGCATTAATCTGAGTTGAATTTAAGCGATGAGGCTTTGAATCTATCGCACACAAGGTGCCAACGGCATGACCTTGGGGTGTCACTAACGGAGTACCTGCATAAAAGCGAATTTTAGGCCCTTCAGTCACCAGAGGGTTATCAAAAAATCGCTCATCTAACAGGGTATCTTCGACCTGAAAAATCTGTTCTTGATGAATCGCGTGGGCACAAAAAGCGATATCTCTTGGTGTTTCTGTCGCATCAATCCCGATAGTTGATTTAAACCATTGCCTGTTTGGATCAACCAGGCTAATTAGTGCAATGGGGGTGTTGCATATTTCAGAGGCAAGTAGGGTAAGATCATCAAATACTTTTTCGGCTTCGGTATCAAGAATGTCATAGTCATACAAAGCTTGAAGACGAGCCGTTTCGTTTTTAGTTAGCGGAGCAGATTGCATAATGACCCAATCAAGGTTGATTTTTGGTGACTCAGTAACGCCTAAGACAGACTTTAGATGAAAAGTTTGTCTTAAGCTACTTTCAATATTGGGTAAATTATTTTATGTAAGCGGCTTATAAAGCGTAGGTATCGGTATACAGCTTAGTTAACCTTTGGCTATCAACTTTCACCGCAACGTTAACTTGTTGCGCGTTTAACCAGTCTGGGCTCGTTGTGGTGTTAGGTAAGGCAACTGACGTTTGACCAATATTTAATGGATCCGTGGATACTCGGGCATGGCCTCGTTGCAGTTCAAATAAACTCGGATCAACTAAGTGTGCAATCGGCATGGCATCGTGGAAAAAACACACTCTTTCTTCACGATTCTGAGAATAAAAGTCCACGTAAAATTGCGCAGCATCATGCACAAAACCACCACATTTTTGGTTGTTTTGCTTCAAGGTGTTTAAAAATTCCAAAGAGAAAGGTACTGTCATCGTGACATCAAGGCCAAACATGGTCACTTCCCAGTCGGCGCCAAAAACGATCTCTGCCGCATAGGCATCGTTCCAAATATTGGCTTCAGCAACGGGAGTTACGTTGCCACGCACGAACGCGGCGCCACCCATAATCGATACTCCCTTAATTAACTTAGGTAACTCAGGCTCTAAACGTAAAGCCAAAGCCAAGTTGCCTAAAGGACCAATGGCAACAAGGGTGATTTCACCTGGGTACTGACGCGCCATATCAACAATAAATTGCGCTGAACTGCGCGGATCAAGTTTGCGATTGCTTGCTGCTGGAAAATTGATGTTACCAAAGCCATCGTCGCCATGTACAAAGTGCGCATAGGCAGACTCTTTGCCAACCCAAGGCATGGCGACACCTTTACATACTGGAATATCTTGTCCTGCCAATTCGCACAATGTGAGTGCATTTTGTGCAGCCATCTCAACTGGCACGTTGCCATATACGGTTGTTAAACCAAGCACGTCAATATCGGGCGATTGAAATGCAAAAAAAATGGCCATCGCATCATCAATGCCCGGATCGGTGTCTAAAATTATTTTGTGGCTCATAGTATTCTCGCTATTCGTTTAGTTTATTGTCTTTTGGCCAAGAATCGATTGACTTCTTCTTTAGTAGGGATTGATTGTGCAGCGCCCATTTTTGTTACTGCCAATGCTGAAGCCGCACACGCTCGGGTCAATGCGGTTTTAGAATCACTATGGGCAGCATAGGCTGACAAAAAGAAACCGATAAAGGTGTCGCCAGCAGCAGTTGTATCAACTGCGGTCACTTCAAATGCTGGCACATCGATGGTTTTTTCTTTTTTAAGCATTCTCACACCGGCTTTACCAAGCGTAATCAATACTTCGGCTTGAGGCCATTCTTTGCGAAAATAGGCTTCAGTTTGTTCAAGATCGCTATGGCCAGATAATTCTTCAGCCTCCACTTCGTTAACAATCAATAAGTCAATACAATGCAGGGGTAAGTGCTTCACTGACTCAGTCATCGGTGCAGGGTTGAATGCCACTTTCAAGCCTTTTTCTTTCGCTTGCAGCAATACCTGATCAATAGCACTAGTTTCGTTTTGGGTTAACACCCAGTCGCTTGACTTAGCGTTATCCAATGCTTGCATGATGTCTTTGTCATCTAACTCATGATTTGCGCCACCAAATAATACAATGGCATTTTCACCCGAAGGAACGACTTGAATAATTGCGTGGCCAGAGGCTGTCTCTGTGCAATTGACGTATTTGCAATTAATATTTTCGCGGATCATCGTTTGCTTAAAACCTGCATCTGCCTGGTTTATTTTACCCACGTGCCACACATCAGATCCGGCGCGCGCAAGCGCTATGGATTGGTTCGCACCCTTGCCTCCTAACAATTGCTGATAAGAGGTAGAGGCTTGTGTCTCGCCCGGTTGCACAAAATGATCAACTTGATAAACGTGATCAATGTTGATGGAGCCAAAATTTATAACGGCCATGGTACTGAGCCTCATTGTTATTCGTAGCCGCTTTAATCTGTAATAGTCTGTTTAAGCGCGACGGGTTAAAACCAAAGGTCAAATATAACGCAAACCAGACCATCTGGTCTAGTCTAGGAGAAAATGGCTGTCAAACGTTGTAAAAGACCTTGTTTAGGTTGGTATTCACTCGTATTGGTTAAAAATAAACGGACTGAAACCGTTGCGCCATGTCCCCACGGCCACCACGCCACCATTATTTTGGGTTGTGTTAGGTAATCAGTGCTGAGTAATTTTTGATTTTTAACGAGTTTAGCGAAAAAACCGGCTAAATGTTTGACTTCATCAGGGGCTTTTTTAATGGATTTTGCGTCCCACTGACAAGGCAGTATTTGTTCGAGGGTAGTCATAACTTGTTGTTGTTTGTCTACTGAGAACTCAGCCAACATAACCTGATGAAAATCGTTGTATTGCCACTTTACTAAGGGTGATAAAGACTCAATCACCACCTTTCCTTCAGTTTGTAATTGTTGTTCTTTATTCATTCATCCTGCTACCAGTGAACATTATCCATAAATAGGGTGCCTCCCAAAATCCCGCTGTTTAGTAATCGCCCGTGAACCGAAAGTTCAGGGCGGAAGTATCATCACTACCGTAGGCTTCTCGATACGAGCCGAGCTTGCGCAATAGTAGTGGAATCAACTTCCAGGTGGTAAAGCATCGGCCAGGGACACAACTAAACTGGCAAAGACCCCAGGAGGCATAGAAAAAGTGCACGAGACTAGAAAAACCACATCATTTTCTAGTGCGCCTTATTATAAACTGTTATTGCCCTGATATACCATGATGATTTTCAACAATCATGGCTACATCTGGGCATCACAACGTCACAATGGTAGCATTAGCGCAAAAATCAAGTGAGAGTTAATTTTGAAGACAAGCAGTCAGTTATTCGAATCAGTAAGTGTTATTTTAGAGCGCAATAACATTCTGACCACGGCGTCAGAGGTGCAGGGCATGATGTGTGGCATGTTAGGTGGCGGTATGCCGCTTGAGTGTCAAGATTGGATGGAGCCCTTAGCCGACGTGATTAATCAGGGCGAGCCCTTATCTAAAGACGTCCTTGAGGTATTTAAAGCATTATATGACTCTACCTGCCAGCAATTAGTGGCCAATGACTTTGCTTTGGTGCTGTGTTTGCCCGATGATGCTGCGCCAATCAATGAGCGTGGACAGGCTCTGATTCACTGGATACAGGGGTTTATGCTCGGCTTTGGATTGCATCAAGCCGATTTAACTGGTTGTTCAGATGACGTAAAAGAAGGGCTAGAAGATTTTGCCGAGATTGCTCGTATGGATGACGAAATGTCAGAAGATGAAGAATCTGAACAAGCCTTATTTGAAGTAATGGAATATGTCAGAGTGACGGTGATGCTGTGTTTCAACGAATTAGGTAAATCACCAGAACAGCAGCAGGGCGAGCCTAAGATCGTTCACTAAGTTAAACTCAATTTTACTCCACAGAAGTATAGGCCTTATGCTAGCCATGAAAGAATTTTGCACTCGCCGCCAACGTTTATTGGACATGATGCAGGACAACAGTATTTGTATTATGCCAGCCGCTAACTTAGTGACACGCAGCCGAGATACGGAATATGCCTTTCGTCAAGACAGTTATTTTCATTATTTATGTGGGTTTCCTGAGCCGCAGGCATGGCTGGTGTTGTCTAATCAAAGGCGTTCAAGCGCACGGTCAAAAACCAGCTTAAGTGTGCTTTTTTGTTTAGATAACGACCCTACAGCAGAATTGTGGCAAGGTAAGCGCATTGGACCCCTGCAAGCCAAAAAAAGCTTCGAGCTTAATTTAGCGTTTAGCCTTGATGAACTTGATGAGCAATTGCTAACGTTACTTGATGGTCACGATCATCTTTATTTTGCTCAAGGTCATAATAGTGAGGCAGACGAGCTGGTTTTTTCGTTGCTAGAAGCCTTACGAGACGCCCCCAAACAAAGTATGCAAGCGCCAAGCAGCATAATTGATGTGCGCCCTTTGTTAGATGAAATGCGTTTATTTAAATCTGCGGCTGAAGTTGCCATAATGCGCCGTGCTGCTGAGATTTCTGGGCAAGCACACCAGCGGGCTATGCAGCGCTGCCGAGCAGGGCTTAATGAGTATCACCTTGAAGCTCAATTGCACTACGAATTTGCAATGAATGGCGCGAAACATCCTGCTTATGGTTCTATTGTTGGGAGTGGCGCAAACGCGTGTATATTGCACTACACGCAAAATGATCAGCCCTTAAACGATGGTGATCTGGTGCTGATTGATGCGGGCTGTGAATTACAGGGTTACGCCGCCGATATTACGCGCACTTTTCCTGTTTCAGGCCGTTTTTCTCCAGCGCAAAAAATCTTGTATGAATTGGTACTTGAGGCGCAACAAGCGGCATTTGCACAAGTCAAGCCTGGCAATACCTTCAAACAAGTCAGTGACGCGGCAGTTTCTGTGTTAACGCAAGGATTGATTAAACTGGGTTTATTATCAGGTAGTTTAGTCTTTAATTTGCAAAAACAATTGTATCGAGAGTACTTTATGCATGGCATTGGCCATTGGTTAGGCCTCGATGTGCATGATGTAGGCAGCTATAAATTCGCCGGCGAAGACAGACCATTTGAACCGGGTATGGTGCTGACCATCGAACCTGGTTTGTATGTGGCACATGATGCTGATGTAGACACGCAGTGGCAAGGCATTGGTATTCGGATAGAAGATAACCTTCTAGTTACCGAGCAGGGCTATGACAATCTAACCAAAGATACCCCAAAACGGATTGCTGAGATCGAATCGTTAATGGCGCAACAATCAGTATGAATTTGACAACACTTAATCGGAGCTAAAACCAACATGCAATCTTTTGATATTGTGGTGATCGGCGCCGGCATCGTAGGACTGGTTCAGGCCTTGAGCTTAAAAAAAAGTGGTCTGAGTGTCGCGATCATCGACCAACAAAGTGCGATCACTTCACCCACTGGTGAACCAAAACTGCGAGTGAGTGCTTTAACCTTAGCGTCGCAACGTGTATTGCAAGCCATTGGTGCGTGGCAACATATAGATGAAAAGCGCAAAACGGCCTATCAAGGTATGGAAGTATGGGAGCAAGATAGCTTTGGACATATTGCTTTTAATAGCAAAGATGTAGATCAGCCCTATCTAGGTTACATCCTCGAAAATCAGAGTATTCAGGCCAGTCTGTGGCAACAAGCCACCGAAGAAAGTTATATAACCTTGTTTAGCCAATGTCATATCAGCAAATTGGCTTTATCCTCCAACGGTAATTTTATCAGTTTAAGTGATGAGCGCATGGTGTCGGCGCGCTTAGTTATCGGCGCTGATGGGGCAAATTCTATGGTGAGGACGCAAGCGGGTTTTCCGCTGACGTTTTGGGATTACGACCAGCATGCTATCGTTGCAACTGTCAAAACAGCGAAAGGTCACGATAATATCGCTCGGCAAATCTTTACGCCCAGCGGTCCTTTGGCTTTTTTACCTTTGTGGCAACAAAACTATTGTTCCATCGTGTGGTCACAAGATGAACCAGAAGCAAGACGCTTGTTAGCTTTATCAGACGCTGAATTTAATAAGGCCTTGATGGCCGCTTTTGATGGGCAACTTGGTCTTTGTGATCTTGTCAGTGAGCGTCAATCTTACCCCTTAAAAATGCGTTATGCTCGTCAATGGCTTGCTGATGGCGTGGTTATTCTTGGAGATGCGGCCCATACTATTCACCCGCTCGCCGGGCAAGGCGCCAACCTTGGTATTCTTGATGCTGCGGCCTTAGCAGAGCAAATTATTGCCTTGGTGAATAAAGAAAAAGATTTCTCTTTGGCTAAAAATCTGCGCCCATTTGAACGCTGGCGTAAAACCGAAGCGGTTAAAATGATTGGCGCGATGGAAGGCTTTAAACGCTTATTTAGTGGTAACAACAGTGCAAAAAAGTGGCTTCGTGATCTGGGTTTAGTTAGTGTTAACCGTTTTTTTGGCACCAAACATGCCATTATTAAACAAGCGATGGGTTTGACCGGTGAGTTACCGAGTTTGGCTAAGGCGCCAAACGCGTAAATTTTTGTTTTAAAAGGATAAGTATGCGAATCCCTCTGCTGTTTATCAGTATTATTGTATTGTCGTTAACGGCTTGTGCAGAATCAAAAGTGGCCAATGCCGACCCCGGTGAAAACTCAGGTCAGCGTGACAAGCCACCGGGTAAAAAATGCGAAGACGCCAAATACCAGTTAGATAAGGCGGTAGAAGAAGGCCAGTTATCTGATTTACGCGAGCTGAAACGCAATATTGAACTATATTGCGTGTGGCGCAGAAATTAGCGTTCTTAGCAACTAACATAAATCAAACCAGCGAAACAGAGCCTAAAGAACATGACACCTGCCGTGAATTTGCTCAATAAACTCAACATAGCTCATCAAGTGCATGAATATTCCCATGATGCTCAGCATGAAAGTTATGGTTTAGAGGCCGCTGAAAAATTGAATCTACCGCCTGCCAAAGTGTTTAAAACCTTAGTGGTTAAACTCGATTCAGGGCAACTTGCGGTGGCAATTTTGCCGGTTAATCAAATGCTTAGTATGAAAGCAATGGCAAAAGCGCTCAGTGCTAAAAAAGCCGTGATGGCCGATAAAATTGATGTGCAGCGCAGCACGGGTTATGTGTTGGGTGGAGTGAGTCCTTTAGCGCAAAAGAAGCGCCTGCCAACGGTGATTGATGAGACCAGTCAGGAATTTACCACTATCTTTGTAAGCGGCGGGAAGCGAGGCTTAGAGATAGAAATTGCAGCACAAGCCCTTGCCAAAATAAGCGCTGCCACATTTGCGCCACTAAGCGCTTGATTGTTTGCACGGCTAGTGAGTTAAAACCTACCTTGTTAAATTGCAAAGTCGCTCGGCATTGTCGTAGATTTTTCTAAGGTATTGCAGCAAAACGCATATACATTAGGCATCAGCTGTTTTACTCTTTTTGTTTTACTAAATGAGTTTCTTGATATGTATAAAGTTATATCGCTTGTTGTTTTAGTCTTGAGTCTAGGTGCTTGCCAATCTCCCTCTATTGATGATGAAAAAATGCCTACGGCAGCGGAAGTTGCAAAAGCCGCTAAAGAAAGTCAAATCAAAGCAGAAAGCCAAGATAAAATACCAAATCCAATAAAGTGCCAACAAGCCAAACTGAATCTAGTTGAAGCTGAAGGTACTCAAGATGTGGGCCAAATTAACTTTGCTAAAGATGCGGTGCACCAGCACTGTGACGATTTTGAGTAAACCTTCAGGCCTCATAAACTAAGCCTTGCTAAAGCTTGATAATGTGGCACCGCTCTAGTGCCGCGTTACCTTGCCTGCAGTGTACTGGGCACTTGGAGTTCGCAAGTTTTACATGATAGAACTATTTGGATATACCTTAAGTTACAGCACCTTAGCCTTGTTGTTTGTGGCGGCGTTTTTTATTGGTATGGCTAAAACAGGGGTGCATGGTAGTTCGATGTTTGCTGTGCCACTACTGGCTATTATTTTTGGTGGCAAAATGTCGGCGGGTTTAATGCTCCCTATGCTTATTATGGCCGATCTATTCGCGGTTAAATATTACCATCGACATGCCAACTGGAGTTATCTATTAAAGCTGTTCCCCTCTGCGGCAGTCGGAGTGGTCATTGGTACGTGGCTTGGTAATATCATTGACGATGAGGTTTTTCGCTCAGTCATGAGCATTATTATTTTTATTAGCTTGGCCATTATGTTGTGGATGGAAAAAGCTAATAAAGAGAACATTCCTGACTATCTATGGTTTGCGATTTTAATGGGCACTCTAGGAGGGATTACTACCATGATTGGTAACCTTGCCGGATCCGTCATGGCCTTGTATTTACTCAGTATGCGCCTACCTAAAAACGAATATATCGGCACAGCGGCATGGTTCTTTTTAGCCATAAATCTATTTAAAGTCCCCTTTCATATTGCCAGTTGGCACAGTATAACCGTGGATTCCTTTATGCTAAACCTGTTGTGTTTGCCCGCTATCGCGATTGGCGCTTGGGCAGGGATTTGGGTTGTAAAACGTATTGCAGAAAAATATTACCGCTGGTTAGTTATCGCCATGACTGCTATCGCAGCTGCTGTTATGTTGGTATAGGCCAATAAAATAGCCTTGATTGATTCATCGTTTTATCTAGTAAGTTAAATAGGGTATTTATGTTTAAACAGTGTGTTTATATGGGTTTTCTACTGCTGTTTGTTAGCACACTTTGTTTGGCGCAGCAGCAACAGGCTAAGACTGAGCTATTAGATGCGTTCATTATTGATGTTCGAACACAAGCAGAATGGCAAGAAGGGCATTTGGTGCAAGCAAGGCTGATTCCTTGGCAGGAGATCGTCGAAGAAGTAGCAAGCCTAAAACTCGACAAAAACCAACCTATAGCGCTATTTTGTCGAAGTGGAAATCGGGCGTCAAAAGCAATGGCTTTGCTAAACGAAGCAGGTTATAGCAAGGTACGTAATTTGGGGAGTTTAGAGCAAGCGGCTGAAGTGTTAAACCAAGATATAGTTAAATAATCGATTTCATCGCCAATGAAAATTTTAGCGCACGCCTTAGTTGGTACGACAGATAGGCCAACTAAGGAGAGCTAAAATACCTCATCAAGCTTTTAGTGCGCCGCTACTTGGGCAATGACCGCAGCGTCATGGTATTTACCGTTAGTAATAAAGTGATTAATTTTGTCAGCGTCTTTACTGTATTGCGCGACAAATTCCACAAAATTAAGCTGATTGCACTGTATTTTTGTTTCGACGTAGCGTTTGCTCAAACCGGCATCTTTGATGGTGCTCATCAACTTAAACTTTTTCCCTTCTGCCGCTGCCATGCATATTTCAGTGCTGGTACCTTTGTCCGATGCAACGAAGTCACTTTCTGCATGAGCCAAGCCCATAGAGCCACAAATTAGGGAAACAATAGCAATTGATTGAGTTAATTTTTTCATGATGTAAGCCTCTTAAGTTTATTTGATTTGATTTTGGTGTCACCTGAACTAGCTAGAGCAATGGCAGTGCCAAGTTTAAAAATGTCTTATAAATCAGTAGTTTGATGGTTTTTTATAGTTTTGGCTATGACTGGGTGTCGTGGGAGTTTCCCCAGTTTTAAATAATTGACTACTTTTTGGTGAATTTGACCATGATGTTTTTTGTGGCTTAATGCTGAGACGAAATAAGGCGCTGAGGGCAGTCGGTTCAGTAGCAAGGGGTAAAGCACTAAGATGGATTTGTGCGGTAGGTGAGCTCTCATTAAATAAATCGATTAAATCAATCTAATACATCAATTTTAATAGTATTCGTCAACGTCATATTATCCTTTCCGAGATTTACTCCAAGCCAAACTAATTATTAAGGAATCAACATGACTCAAACTATTATCAATACTAGCTTGTTACCATTCAAAGCAACTGCATTCAAAAACGGCGAGTTCGTTGACGTCACTGAAAAAGACGTTTTGGGCAAGTGGGCAATTTTTATGTTTTACCCAGCTGACTTCACCTTTGTATGTCCTACTGAACTAGGCGATTTAGCTGACTACTATGCACAATTACAAGAGATGGGCGTTGAAGTATATTCAGTGTCAACTGACACTCACTTTACGCATAAAGCATGGCATGACACTTCAGACACCATTGGTAAAATTACTTTTCCAATGATCGGTGACCCAACGGGCAGAATCACTCGTAACTTCGGCGTGATGATTGAAGAAGATGGTCTTGCTCTACGCGGTACCTTTGTACTTAACCCTGAAGGTGTTATTAAAGTTGCTGAAATTCATGACTTAGGCATTGGTCGTTCTGCTGCTGAATTGTTACGTAAAGTACAAGCAGCTCAATACGTAGCCAGTCACGATGGTGAAGTTTGTCCAGCAAAATGGCAGCCAGGTAGCGAAACACTTGCTCCTTCACTAGACCTTGTCGGTAAAATTTAATAAGCAATACGCTTTGATACTGGTGGCCAAGTGTCACCAGTATCAAGGTTATTTTTCAGCAGTCTTTAGCTCAAAGGAGTACACACATGTTAGACGCTAAATTAAGTGCTCAATTACAAGCCTATTTGCAGAACTTAAAAACCGAAGTGCAATTACATATTGCCTTGGATACTTCTGCCCATCCTAAAAAATCAGATGAAATAAGTGAATTGGCTAAGGAAATCGCACAGCTATCAGATTTAGTCAAAGTGCTACCACAACAAGACAAACATGTGCGAGTGCCTTCGATGCAGGTGGTTTCTGCTGTTAATAACACTAAAATAACCTTTGCTGGTGTTCCGTTGGGGCATGAATTTACCTCTTTGGTGTTAGCACTGCTGCACAGCGGTGGTCATCCTCTTAAAATTACCCAAGAGCAAATTGAATTTATTAAAGGACTTGAAGGTGAATTCGAGTTCGAGACTTTTGTCTCACTAAGTTGCCAAACCTGTCCGGGCGTGGTGCAAGCCCTTAACATGATGGCGGCTCTCAATCCTAATATTCGCCACACCATGATTGATGGGAGCTTGTTTCAAGATGAAGTCACCGAACGTAACATCATGGCTGTGCCCAGTGTTTATTTAAACGGTGAAGTTTTCAGCCAAGGCGGCGTAAGCATTGACCAAGTGTTGAAAAAAATTGACCCCAGTTCGGGCAAAAAACAGGCTGAGCAGCTTAAGCAAAAAGCACCTTTTGAAATGTTGATCATTGGTGGCGGTCCTGCTGGTGCAGCAGCGGCTATCTACACCGCACGTAAAGGTTTACGCACCGGTATTGTGGCAGATAAATTTGGTGGTCAAGTCGCTGAAACGGTGGGGATAGAAAACTTTATTTCGGTCAAAGCCACTGAAGGTCCTAAGTTGGTTTCAGGTTTAGAAGAGCATGTTAAAGACTACCCTGTTGATATCATGGCGGACAATAAAGCGGTTAAACTAACTAGAGTAGCTAGCGAACTCGGTAATGTGATTAAGGTTGAACTTGCCAACGGCGCAACTTTGAGCAGTCAAGCCGTTATTTTAGCGACAGGCGCCAGATGGCGCGAAATGAATGTGCCGGGTGAAAAAGAGTATCGTGGCAAGGGAGTCGCTTATTGCCCTCACTGTGATGGTCCCTTATTTAAAGGTAAACGTGTAGCGGTTATTGGTGGCGGTAACTCTGGAATCGAAGCGGCTATTGATCTTGCCAATATTGTAGAGCATGTCACCGTATTAGAATTTGACAGTAAATTACGTGCCGACAAAGTACTGCAAGATAAAGCGAACTCAATGAAAAACATTGAGATTATTCTCAATGCTCAAACTACCGAAGTGGTGGGAGATAAAGAACGGGTTACTGGTTTGAATTACACAGACAGAACCGACGCTAGTAGCAAACATATTGAGCTTTCAGGCATTTTTGTGCAAATTGGTTTAGTACCAAACTCTGAGTGGTTGAAGGGCGATATCGATATGAATCAACGCGGAGAAATAGTGGTCAACAATAAAGGTGAAACCTCTATTCCCGGCGTTTTTGCCGCCGGTGATGTGACGACCTCTCCTTACAAGCAGATTATTATCGCGATGGGTGATGGTGCCAACGCAGCCCTTGGCGCCTTTGACTACCTGATCCGCCAAAGTGTGCCGGTCAAACAAGAAAAGGCCGCCTAATGAGGATGGTGTGGCAAATGTTCGCTGTAAGTGGTGGGCGTATAGGTAAACAGTAGTTATAAGCGGAGCACCGATGTGCTCCGTTTTTATTTATGCATTTTTCCATCGTTGCTTTTCAAAAAAATTTATGACTAAACTTTCCTAAAGGGCTTCATTAATCTACTTTTTGAACTATCTTTGCTTTGATGTCTTACCTTTTTAATGCTGTAAATAGGACTATTAATATGCCAATACCGGTAACCATTGCGGATGATTCCGCCCTCTCTCGTAAAAATGTTCGTCGCGCTATTCCTGAAGACTGGGATGTAAGTATTTCTGAGGCTACCAATGGGCAGGAAGCCATCGATGCGGTGGAGGCAGGATTAGCTGATATTCTCTTTTTAGATTTAACCATGCCAGTGCTAGATGGATTTGATGTATTGCGATATGTAAAAAGTCATCATCAAAAAACGATAGTCATCGTCATCAGTGCGGATATTCAACCTAAGTCAGTAGAATTAGTTAATTCTCTTGGTGCATTTCGTTTTTTGCAAAAACCTTTAAAAGCCGAAGAGCTCAGAGAAACCTTACATGAAGTAGGTCTCCTATGAATCAGACATTATTATCAGAAGACCAAAGAGATGCCCTGCAGGAGATGATGAACATTTCCATGGGCCAAGCCGCCCGCTCTTTAGCGCAGTTAATTGACACACAAATTACCCTTTCAATTCCAACTATCAGTGAGGCAAGCCCCAGTGATTTAGCGGAAATATTCAGCTTTGGAAAGGTGACGTGGTATGCACGACAGTCTTTTTTAGGACAAATCAAAGGTGAGGTGCTGTCTTTAATCGGTAAAAATGGTTGTGAAGCCCTGGCCGAATTAATGGATTACGATATGCCACTGACGGAAGTGCAAACTCAAGAATTGATCCTTGAACTAACGAATATTCTGTCTGGTGCGTGTTTAAGTGGATTGTCTTCACAGCTTGAACTTAAAACTAACCTCAATATGCCCACGTTATTCAACCCTTCTGCTTCAGAAAAGTCGGTGTATAGCTGGAGTACTGCTTTGCTGGTTGAAGTGACCTTTAGCATTGAGAGTTTTAGTTTTAATGCAAGAGTGATGATTTGTATGGAAGAAAACTCTATCTTGACCCTGAAGAAAAGCTTAGATGTTTTGGTAGGATAATCCCGCATGCACAATCCCGAGTTGTTGGAGAGTTTACTACGCAAACTACCCATGGGGGCCTGTATTGTCGATGCTCAGTACCAGATCGTATTTTGGAATGATTTTTTTTCTGATCGTTTAGACCTACAAGAAACCGATGTCATCGGCAAATCAATTTTGGAGATATTTCCCGAACAAGCTCGCTTTTTAAAAAAGAAAATTCACAGTGTTTTTATTCTGAAAAATGAGAGTTTTTCTTACTGGGAACAACGCCCCCATATTTTTGAATTTCAAAGCTCTCGTCCGATAACAGGTGAAGAGACCCTGATGTATCAAAATATGGAAGTGTTACCCCTAATGGACGAACAGCAAGAGGTGCAATATGTTTGCATCACCATTCAAGATGTCACCGCGCAAGCCAGTTATTATTCCGATTTATCCAGAGCGGCAGAAGAGCTCGATAAAGAGCATAAAGAACAAGCAAGGCTTATTCGAAAATTGGAAGAAGCCAAGACCCAACTTGTTCAGTCAGAAAAAATGGCTTCAATAGGTCAGCTAGCCGCCGGTGTTGCCCATGAAATTAATAGCCCCATTGGTTTTATTTATTCCAACTTACAGAGCTTGCAAGACTATGCCGAAAAGCTTATTAAAGTTGGCACCTTTGCCGCAAAGTTAATAGACAAAAGCGGTGAAATGAAATTCAAACGTTTAAAAAATGATTTTTATGAACGAGCAGAATTTGATTACATTAAAGAGGATATTGTTGATTTAATTAGTGAGTCTTTAGATGGCGCGGTGCGGGTCAAAGAAATCGTAAAAAGTTTAAAAGAGTTCTCACATTCAGACACCAATGAATGGGCTGTATCTGATGTCGTTGAGGGGATAGAAAGTACCTTAAAGATCATTAACAGCCAATTTAAATACAAGGTGGAATTAGTAAAAGACTACCAAGAGGGTATCCCTCCTCTTTATTGTATGGTCATGCAACTCAATCAGGTGTTCATGAACTTAATTCTTAATGCTGCCCAAGCGATTGAAGGTAGTGGACACATTTATATTCGGGTTTTTACAGATGGTGATTGGCAAAAAGTAAGTATTCGAGATACCGGTCAAGGCATCAGTCCCAACAATTTGTCTAAGATTTTTGACCCATTTTTTACCACCAAACCGGTGGGCAGTGGCACGGGTTTAGGCTTATCTTTGTCGTACAATATTATCAAAAACCATGGTGGTAATATCGATGTAAATAGTACCGTTGGTAAGGGCACCGAATTTATTGTTTCGTTACCACATAAATCGGCAATTGAGCCAACTGAGAGTCCTGAGTCTTAGGCAGCCTACCCGTGCGCGGCAACAACCCGTTTCAGTCACTTCTGTGCTAGTTCGCTTATTAACTGCGCACTTTATCGTTTATTTTCTGCCTTCTTACTGAATTATGTATATTTTGGTGGGCAAGCTTCGTTGAAGTTTGATATCTTCGCCACATTATATTTAAAAAATGTAGGGAGACAGTGTGTTAAACGTACTATTGGTTGATGACGACAACGATTTTACCGATGTAGCCAGTCAGATAATTGAATTTCTGGGCCATGATGTTACGACGGCACAAAATCTAGCCGAAGCGTATCAGATATTAGAGTTTAATGAATTTGATCATATCTTCCTCGATTTTATGTTGCCAGATGGTAGTGGTCTGCACCTCATCGATCACGTCAAAAAGCTGAGCTCCTCTCCTTATATCACCATGATTACAGGCCATCCCTCGGTGAAAACCATGTTGGCTGGACTGTGTGGGCCCAAAGTGGATTATCTTCTGAAGCCACTGCAACGTGAAGATCTTGAGTCAGCCTTATCGCGCAAGTCAGCAAAAAAGAAAACATCTAATGCAACTTCAGCTGGTCCTACTTTGCATTTTGGTTGCCTCATTGGCGAATCAAAAGTGATGCAGGCGCTTTACACTATGATTGAACGAGTGGCGCAAACGCCAGCAAATATCATGTTAATGGGTGAAAGCGGTGTAGGTAAGGAAGTGTTTGCGAAAGCGATTCATGAGGCCAGTAAAGTGAAAGGGCCACTGGTAGCAACTAACTGTGGAGCCTTATCTAAAGAGCTAATAGGCAGTGAATTGTTTGGTCATGAAAAGGGCTCATTTACTGGGGCAGTTGGACGAAAAATAGGGGTATTTGAACGCGCTGAAAATGGCACCTTATTTTTAGATGAAGTGACCGAAATGCCTTTAGATATGCAACCCACACTTTTACGAGTACTCGAGTCTAAAAAAGTTGTTCGGGTAGGTGGTACCACTGAAATTGACGTGAACTGTCGCGTAGTTTCGGCAACCAACCGTAATCTCAGTGACTTAGCACAAAGCAAAGCCTTACGCGAAGACATCTATTTTAGATTGGCAGTGTTTCCTATTGATATTCCCCCACTGCGTGAGCGTAGTGATGATATACCTCTTTTAGCCGAGGTTTTTTTAAGGGAGTTGAATGAAGAATATAATGCCAATTTAACCTGGTCTGGCGAGCAATTAAATAAGTTGTCTGCTTATCATTGGCCCGGAAATGTGCGTGAACTGCGTCATGCCGTGCACCGCGCGTTTATTATGTCAGACATGCAAGGCAGTAAAGTGGAATTGCCAGCCCATTTTGAGTCACCTTTTGCTCGCGAAGAAACCAAATCAAGTGGTATTACTGCGGGTCAAACAATCGAAGATGTTGAACGTTTATTGATTAGCGCCACCTTAGAAAAAGTAGATGGTAATAAAACCCTAGCGGCAGAAATGCTTGGGATCAGCACTAAAACGTTGTATAACCGTTTGCATGCGTACGGAGACTTTGATGCCTAAGGACAACAAAGACTTGAGAAAATTAGTGCATGATGTTCGAGGGCCACTAAATAAAATTTCGATGAACGCTGAATTGATCAAATTGGTGTTAGAAAACGATATGCCCAAGGAAAAAGCGTTGGCGGCTTTGGATAAAATCATTCAAGGCTGCCAAGAATGCAGCCAGCACTTACAACTCATTGCCGAGCACAAGGATAGTGAGTAGGCCATGCGCAGAATAAGTTGGTTAGAAAACACTAAAATAACCTGGACCTTGATCTCTATCATTACCTTGAGTGTGATTGTAGGTAATGCCGTACTAACCCGAAATATCATTAACAAACTCTCGATCACGCAAAGTAGCTTAGTCAACTCAGGTAATGTGCTGAATGCCCTCAACGATCTGCATGTGCTAGTTTTATCTGCTGAAACGGGTCAGCGTGGTTATTTACTTACCGAGGACGAGACTTACCTTGTTCCTTACACTGAAGCGCTTAATGAGCTGGCGATGCAACTTTCTTCAGTTGCAAACCTACAACCCGAGTTACCTGAGCAAGAAAATCGTATTGCCACCCTGTTAACGCTAATCAAAGACAAAATGAAAGAGCTAAAAGACACCGTTGATTTGGCTTTGTCTGATAAAGAAAGTACGGCTTTGAAAATCGTCTTGACCGGACGAGGAAAAAATATCTATGCGAGTATTCGCGAACAATTTGCCGAGATAGTAGAAGCCGAAGAGTTTTTTAGGTTAAGTCTGTTTGCCAATCTGTCCAGTGCGGAAAGTGAAGCGCGTGTGACCTTCGTGATTTCAGCTATTACCAGTTCTCTATTACTGTTAGGCATGGTGTTTTTAGCGATTTTGAATATCCGTATAGATCGCCAAAGTCGAGCAAGACTAGAGTATCAAAACGAGCGTTTAGCCGAAGAAGTGCAAGCCCGAACGGCCGAATTAGATATTTATGCTGAAGAGCTACAACGCAGTAATCGTGAATTAGAAGATTTTGCCTTTGTCGCGTCTCATGATTTACAAGAGCCCTTACGTAAAATTAGAGCGTTTGGCGATCGACTACGCTCAACCTATGCTAATCAAATTGATGCGAAAGGCGCAGATTATATTAGCCGTATGCACAATGCCGCTGAGCGAATGTCAGACTTAATCAACGACTTGTTAGAGTTTTCGCGCATTACCACACGAGGGAAAGACTTTGCCGAAGTTGACTTAAATGACACCATAGCAACCATTATTGATGATTTAGAAATTGCCATTAAAGAATCAAATGCCCAGATCATTTCGTGTGAATTGCCCACGATCGATGGTGATTCTAGCCAAATTTATCAGCTCTTACTCAATCTCATCTCCAATGCCGTTAAGTTTAAAAAAGCCGATGTTGCCCCCCTTATCACCCTCAATTATGAATTAGTTGATGCCACGCCTGAGCAAGCTTTGGTCAGTGAAAAATGGCACGTTTTAACCATCAGCGATAACGGTATCGGCTTTGCTCAAGAATACGCAGATAAGATATTTTCACCGTTTCAACGATTGCATTCACGTGAAGAGTACAAAGGTACCGGCATTGGTTTAGCCGTGTGTCGACGTATTGTTGAGCGCCATCGCGGTGAAATTTCAGCCCTTAGTGTAGAAGGTGAGGGTGCCAAATTTATCATTAAGCTACCTACTATTCTTACTCCTTTAAACCTAGAGAGAGACTAATACCATGCCCTTTAGTAAAAGCCGTAGCATTACCATATTGATGGCAGACGATGATGAAGATGATCGTTTATTAACACAGGATGCGCTAAATGAGAGTCGAGTACTCAACCGCCTTTTTTGTGTTGAAGACGGCGTTGAGTTGCTGCAGTATTTGCGCAGAGAAGGTAAGTATCAAGACAAAGATTTGTATCCACGTCCTGGGCTTATTCTCCTAGACCTCAACATGCCCCGAATGGATGGACGTGAAGCCTTACAAGAGATAAAAGCCGATCCTGATTTGCGCAGCATTCCCGTTGTCATTCTAACCACCTCAAAACAAGAAGAAGACATGATTAAAGGATATGGGTCGGGTGCCGCATCCTACATCACCAAACCGGTTAATTTTGAAGGCTTAGTGGGTTTAATGAAAGCCATTGGTCAATATTGGGTTGAGTTTGTCGAGTTGCCGCTGGCAGATAATGACTGAACCAACAGGTCTTGGTATGAGTAAAGTCGCACGCATTTTGATGGTTGAAGATGATGAGGATGATTATATTCTCACCAGCGATTCTCTCGAGCAACTTGATTCATACCAATTCGATATTCACTGGGTAACCAACCCTAAAGTCGCCGTTGAAAAGCTAAGCCAAGAAGAGTTCGACATCTGTTTGTTAGACTTTCAACTTGGTGCGCAAAGTGGCTTAGATGTCTTACGTCAAGCCATCAAGCTAGGTTGCATGACGCCCATTATCATGCTGACTGGGCAAGATGACGACAATCTTGATAAGTTAGCCCAAGACGCGGGTGCAGTTGATTACATCAATAAAGAAGATATTTCGACTGGTCGCTTTGCTCGAGCAATTCGCTATGCATTGGCTCGCAATGAAGTGGCGTCTGAGCGTTTAGAGCGTCTAAAAGCTGAAACGCAAAATCGTTCAAAAGACCGATTTTTAGCGCATTTAAGTCACGAATTACGCACACCCTTAACTTCAATTCTTGGTTATACCGAGCTGCTTTTGCAAGGTGAAAAGGCAAAAGAGTCACGCTCTGAGTTAAATATTATTTTGAGTAACGGTAAACACCTTTTAAGTTTGTTAAACGATGTACTCGATTTATCCAAAATTGCCGCTGACAAATTAGAATTAAATCCTAGTGAGATTAACCTAGACAGTTTTATTGCAGATGTGTTTTATTTGCTGCAAATTAATGCGCAAGACAAAGGCTTATCTTTGGTCATTACTGCGCCACAAGCCCTACCAGAAAGAATCCGTGCTGACAGTACCCGCTTACGCCAGATTTTAATTAACCTAAGCTATAACGCGATAAAATTTACCGATCACGGTCAAGTCGCCATCAAGTTATGGACTGAATGGGTCGAGCAAAAAGAGCTGCTATTTTTTGAAGTGGCTGACACAGGCATCGGTATCCCCGCAGAACGCTTGGCATCAATATTCAAACCCTTTGAACAGGTAGAAGATATCGTTACCCGTAAAGAAGGGGGAGCCGGTCTTGGCTTGGCAATTTGTACTGAACTGGCCAGACGCATGGGCGGTGAATTAAGTGTCGAATCAGAGCTGGGTAAAGGCAGTCGCTTTCGTTTTGCAATAGAGCCCGGTGATATCAGTGACGTTCCACGCTCTGAATTACACTTTGTAAAGGCAGATACTAATCAAGACAATGAACACTATGACCCATTGCAAGGGCGTGTTTTAGTGGTTGATGATGCACCGGATATTCGTCAGTTGGTCCAAAAAATATGTGATGGCTTTGGTTTACAAGTGGTCACCGCTGAAAATGGTTTGCAAGCCGTACAAATGTGTAATGAGTCATTAAGTTTAGATACACCATTTACGTTGGTTTTGATGGATATTCACATGCCCGTATTAGGCGGCAGACAAGCTATCGCACAAATTCGTGAAGCGGGCTTTACTGCGCCAGTGATCGCGCTCACCGCAGCAGCGCTCAAAGGGGTTAAACGTTCTTTAGTGGATATCGGTTTTTCTGATGTATTACACAAGCCCATCAATAAAAAGGCCCTTTATCAATGCATGAGTATGCATTTAGCGGCGCAAGAAAGCGGTGAGCAAATCGACGAGGTAGAGCCCCACATATTGTTGGTCGAAGATGATGTTGACGCGGCAGAAGTCAGTAAGATGTTATTAGAAAGTTTAGGTGCAAAGGTCACCTTAGCGTTTACCGGCGCCGAATGTTTAGCGGTCCTACAATCCTCCTTACCAGTATGTAAGATACTTTTAGACTTACACCTTCCTGACACCGATGGTTTATCCCTCGCGGCACAAATTCGAACTATTAGCCCAGAATTAGAAATTGTGGTGGTCAGTGGGGCGCAGATAGAAGCATCTCAACTTAGTGCCTTAAATATCAGTCGCAGTTTGCTTAAACCCTTAAACTTGTCCACTCTGCAAAGTCTTATCGATTAGTTGCCGATTAGCTCGTCATATTCCTAAGGTAATAGTTGCACATTGACTGTAAATATTTCCTATCTTGTTACTCCCTCATCCTGATTATTATTTCAATTATCTTAAATTTAACTTATTTATCAATGGGTTAAGTTAAATTAATTACTTGGCATATTCTTCGCTATAGTTACGTCACGGATAGAAAATATCAAACAGCACCTGATGCTGAGGAGTAACAATGAACATTTTTGAAGCAATACGTGAAGACCATGACATTCAACGAGAATTGTTAGATAAGTTAATGGATACCTCCGGAAGCAGCGAAACACGCAAGCAATATTTTGCAGAACTTAAAGCAGCCTTGACCCATCATGAAGTAGCCGAAGAGCGTTATTTTTACGCTCCGCTGATGGAGTTCGACAATACCATGGAGCCTTGTCGTCACGCTGTTGCAGAGCATCACGAAATTGATGAGCTCATCGAAAAAGTTGAGGAGGCAGATATGAGTTCTGCAGCTTGGATGGCGCACATGAAAAACTTACAACATAAGGTTCTTCATCACCTCAAAGAAGAAGAGCGCGAATTTTTTCAGCAAGCAGGCAAAGTATTGACCGGCGATCAAAAGCAAGAATTAGCCGATGCCTATCAGCAAGAGATGCAGGCACAAAGCAAGTAAAAATTTACCCCTACTGGTAAGCCTTGGCTTGGCATAAACTTAAATGGTTCCATTGGGTTTGTGTCAGGTCTTTTTTATGCCTACCTTACGAGACTATCTTCAAGAGGTTACTCAGCCATGTTCATCATTAAATATTATATTGCAGGCGCGTTACTGGCATTGCTTTTAGCCGTTATCAGCCCCTTCCTGATCTTGAAAGTGGGATTTGGCTGGATTGCTCTATCGATGGCAGCGGTAAGCTCGGCCTATGTCTTACAAAAACCCAGCATATTTCGTAAAAAGCAAAACGGCTCCATTCCTCTTTACAGCCGTTGGCTTTTTGTTCCCTTTTTACTAGGGGTGCAAATATACAACCTATGGTCTAGAAAAAATGACAAGGTCCCTGCTATCCAACAAATAGAAGACAAGTTATTTTTAGCCTGCAGACTATTTTCAGATGATGTACTCGACCTACAAGGCCGCGGAGTCAAAGCTATTCTGGATGTTACCGCAGAATTTGACGGCTTAGATTGGTCAGCACAAGATCAAGACCTTGCTTATCTTAATGTGCCTGTGCTGGATCATCAAAGTCCACAAGAAGAAGAGCTTGTGCACGCTATCCACTGGATCCAAAACCAAATCAGTGCTGGGCGCGCGGTGACGGTACACTGTGCGTTGGGCCGCGGTCGCTCAGTTTTAGTGGTTGCAGCGTACTTGCTAGCAAAATACCAAGATTTAAGTGTCGAAGATGCATTAAGCAGGATTAATGATATTCGCCAAACTGCAGCCCTAAATCACACTCAACTCAAAGCACTAAAAAAATATCATGCCGCAGGTATTCTAAAATTGAGTTCGCCTATTTGGGTGATTGCTAACCCAGTGTCTGGCGGCGGCAAGTGGCAGGAATATAGAGAACAAATAGAACAGAATTTGGCGCCCCATTTTCAATTGCATATCGAAGAAACTACCCAAGAGGTGAGCGCTTCAATGTTGGCTAAAAAAGCCATAGAGCAGGGTGCAACGACCCTTGTTGCCTGTGGTGGAGACGGGACTTTGTCTGAAGTTGCCGCAGAAATCGTGGGTACTGATTTAACATTGGGTATTATTCCCCTAGGTACAGCAAATGCGCTCGCCCATGTGTTATTTGGCACAAAAAGCAAGGTGTTGCCAATTGAAACGGCCTGCGAGCACATTGTTGCAAAACACGTGCAAACCATTGATACCGCAAGCTGCAACGACAAATTAGTCTTGTTAGTCGTGGGTTTAGGTTTCGAGCAACAAATGATCAAAAGTGCCGATCGCGACCAAAAAAACGAAGGGGGCCAGTTTGCCTATTTGAAAGGCTTATGGGATGCGGTGCATACCAATGAAACCCAACACTTGCGCGTTTCAATTGATCAGCAAGAAGAACAAAGTATTGAAGCCAGTAGTTTCATCGTTGCCAACGCTGCCCCTTTTGCCACCGTGCTTGCTCAAGGTGGCGGCAGTCCAAACTATCAAGATGGTTTACTAGATATCACATGGATGCCACAACAAGACAATCCAAATGACCATTTACTAACAATGTCTGAATTGGCCATCAGTGGTTTAACAAAAGAGTTTAAATCTGAAAATGTTAAGTATCTCACCGCTAAGCAAATCATTATCCGCGCTGAACATCGCTTAAGCTATGTGGTGGATGGTGAAAATGCCGAGGCAGATGAACTGGTCATTAAAATAAACCCCAATTCGTTAAATGTGCTGAGTTTACCCCTCGATAACGCTGATCAAAAAGCCACGTAGCCATAGAACAAAAGCAGGCGTAAAAGACAATAAAAAGCCAAGGCGAATACTACCTTGGCTTTTTTATCGGCTATTCAAAGTAGTTAACACGACTATAGGTTCAAGACATAAAGACCAATAAGCGTTGAAAGCCTGTGACTAAAACGGTTTAATCGCGCTGTTGCAATCTCACCCATGCCTTTTTCCCTCCTAATTCTTAGCTAATAATACCGCTTAAAGATAAACAGCATCTAAGCTGGACTGGGACGAAAGGCAATCGTTTGTCAGGCGCTTTATCATACAATATTGGGAGCAGCTAATCGCTGTTAAGGGGCAAGGCAACGCGCCACGCCATCCATTGCGAGGCGCTTAACAAGCACGGTTACTTATCTAAAATTTCTCTGATTTGCTGTAAACGGTAATTAATATCGGCTTTGTCTTTCTTGCAAAAAGTGCTTTGCTCACAAGCCTGTCCAATCATGTCACTTTGCTCTTGCACAAAGCCTTTTTGATTGTCGTTGGCAGCATGTTCGGCTATCAAGATTAAGCTTTCCAATAGTCTGATGGTGACCGCGATACTGTCTTTACCATATTGCCTAATTTGATTAAATGACGCGTTGGCAATTTGTGAAAATTCAAATGAACGAGTGCACACTCTAATCTCACCTTCGTCATCAGTATGCAAACTGGGAGGGAAAGGACGCTGCGATAGGTCACAGAGCATGGCACACAGTTTATCGGTGCACGTAATCGCTGTGTAAGGATCGTTGATCCCAGGCGATAAGGCTCTCACGGCAATTTCAACTAATTGACGTACGGCAAACTCGGGGTCTTGTAGCGGCGTGCGCTTTGCGCCCAGCATAATACAGTTTCGCAGTGCAGCGTCATCAGGCAGTGACTTAACTGTCTCCACACTTAACTCAAGCAAGGTCGAACTTTTTACAATGGCATCGCCTGCTTTGGCTAATACATTAATTTTGATGTCATGCTCTTTGGCGATAGCAACCAGTTTTTCAAAATCTACCGTTTGCACATAGCCGTCCTTCCCTGCCTTTACCGCTCGGCTAAAGTTAACGTTGTCCATAAACAATGCTTTAGGTTCGCTTTGCTTATTCCATTCAGTTTGATTTGGAAATAAGCGGTCGATGTCTTTTTGTAACTGACAATGCACTTTATCAACCACGTCATCCGCTTGAATTGCATAAGACACATGGTGAATAAAATAGATCAAAACGCCAACGCCAACAAAGGCGAGTAGTACGGCAAAATAGGTAGCCATACCTGGAATAAATTGCAAGTCTTCAACCGACTTAGTGGACTGCAAAACCAGTAAGCAGTAAATAAAAATGGCAACAAACACACCAAGAACCGATTGAGTGCCGCGATCAGACATGAAATTGCGGATCAGTCTTGGCCCAAACTGCGACGACGCTAAACTCAATGCCACCACGGTAATCGAAAACGCAATACTGGTTACCGTCATCATTGAGCTAGCGATGGTAGTCAATATTGCCCGAGTAGATTCAGGTGAGGTGTGATAAATAAATTGTAGAAATTCTGGGGTGTAATCTTGCCAATAACGGTCATAACTCAGCACTAAGCTGGCTAGCAGGGTAGCTGAAAAGACCAGAAGAGCGGGAATAAACCAAAAGCTGGTGCGTATGGTTTCGAGTAGACTTAGGATCCTGTTATTCATCCTTAATCCTTTAACTGATTGTGAGAGCGGATATTGCTGACCAATGTAACCTTAGCCAGTGAGAAACGATAGCTTAGTTGTTCAACCTTTGCGTTTAGACTTTTTCATTAATGAAATAAGGGCGAAAAAACCGATGAAAACAAAAAGACCAAGAGCCACTAAAAACTGCATTAGTAAACCAAATCGCTCAGTCGTAATGAATGAAAACAGAAAACCTACGCTGATCACCACAACAATGATGAGAATAGAAACTTTCATATTAGTGGTCCTTCTTTTGGTTAACTCATGAATTGGTCTTGACCAAACACTAAAAAAGGGGGCAAGCCCCCTTTATTTTCTGGTTGCTGCTTAACAATCGGTATCGTCAGCATCAACACCTTCTTTTACGTCTTCACATGCATCTTCAACGGCATTGCCAGCATCAGTCATAACTTGGTCAACTTTCTCACCGGCTTCTTCAGCATTGTCGTCGCCGCAACCTGATAACAAGGTCATTGCAGTTAGTAAGATTGATAATATTGTAAAATATTTAATGTTTTTCATGATAAATCTCCATATTAATTAAAAATGATTAAACTCTTGGACCCTTGCCTCTAACGGCATTGGCAATCAATGAGATAACAAGTAGTACAACAAAAACGAAAAAGATAATTTTTGCGATACCCGCTGCAGTTCCTGCGATACCACCGAAACCAAATACTGCGGCTACGATAGCGATTACTAAAAATGTTAATGCCCAACCTAACATAATATTTCTCCTTTAAATTACTGTTTAGTTCACTTCGATTTGTTTAATGCTTGAACTGTGCCAAACAAGTTGGAATGATTTAACCTGTTGAAATGTAAGAGGTATTTTTAATTTAAAAGGACTTGTTGCTGGTGTTTTAATATAATGCTCGTGCAATTTTTACCGAGCAAAATGTAGATGTTGCAAATACTACCCTTGGTATAGGTAACGATTACATCGCAGGCCTCAATCCAAAATTTTGCTAGCTAAAAGCAATTACGCAATGATGGACATCCGTTTTTACTATTGCATTCAAGCGGTATTTACATAAACTCAATGACCACTGCGTTTATTTAAATTTTTTACATGTCAGACATATTCACTGCGTTATTTGATTATCCCCAAGACAACCTTCTGGTATTTGGTAATTTTGACCCGACCTTAGTCGTGCTCTCATTTGCTATTGCTATTTTTGCTTCATTTATGGGGTTTCAAGTGGCCTCGTATGCGTCTCATAGTCGTACGGAATTTGGGCGCCAACTGTCATTAATGACCGGAAGTGTTGCTTTAGGTGGTGGCGTTTGGTCCATGCACTTTATCGGCATGTTAGCGTTCGAATTGTGTACTGTGGTGGAATACAACTGGCGTATTACGGCACTGTCGATGCTACCTGCACTCGTTGCATCGTGGGTTGCAATGAGCCTAATTACCCGTTCAAGCATTGATTTTAAACGACTACTACTAGGCGGGCTGTTAGTCGGTGCCGGTATCGGTACCATGCACTATGTTGGCATGGCCGCCATGAACATGTCTTTATTATTGCGCTACGACCTAAGCACCTTTTTCATATCCATTATAGTGGCCGTCATTTTAGCCATGTTAGCCTTGTGGATTCGGTTCGGTTTAGAGGCGGTCATGCAGTATCGCCTTACAACAATGAGCAAAACCCTTATCGCCAGCATTGTGATGGGAATGGCCATCACCGGAATGCATTATACCGGCATGGCTGCTGCGCGATTTGTACGTCCTCCCGGATTTGAGTTTTCAGAGCAAAGCAGTGAGATGTCGATTTTTTTAGCCATCGGCGTAACGCTGATCACTATTATCATCACCAGCTTAGTACTAGCAGCCAATTTAGCCATGCGTTACAAAGAAACGTCTATTAAGGCACGCTACAACGAGCGCCGTTTACTGGCCACCATGGATACGGCGCACGATAGTATCGTAACCATAGATGAACGCGGCATTATTACCAGTATTAATAAGGCGGTTGAGCGGCTACTGGGCTGGCGCAGTGCCCAACTACTCGGTAGCAATGTGCGCATGATCATGCCCCAGTTAATGTCTGATGAGCAAACTCATAGCGTGCAAGGTTATTTGAGTCGTTTCGAAGAACATGACTCACAGGGCGCAGGGCAAGAATGCAACGTACTGCACAAAAATGGCGAGTTAATTCCGGTTAGGATCGCTGTGGGGCACGTAGAAACCGAGCATGAAAACTTATACGTTGCCTTTATTTCAGACCTCAGACAACGTAATAAAATGGAAGCTGATTTACGGGACAACGAAGCCAAATTTCGTTCACTAATAGCTAATATACCAGGCATTGCTTACCGCTGTTTAATCGATAAAACGTGGCCAATGGAATTTGTCAGTGATGAGATAGAGCACGTCACTGGTTATCCCGCAGAAGACTTTTTGCTGCCTAACCCAAAACGCAGTTTTGCTGACTTTTATCATCCACAAGATTTACCGACAATAATGTCAAGTGACGCGAGTGAGGAACAGGGCTTTCAGCTTGAATATCGTATTATCGATAAAAACGGTAACGAAAAATGGTTGTTAGAGTTTGGCCGCAAAGTAAGCAGTCCAGATAAAAAACAGGTATGGCTTGATGGGTTTATTATGGATATTAGCCAGCGTAAAGAAATGGAAGTGCAACTGATTGAAGCGAAAGAAATTGCCGAAGCCGCGGCGGCGTCACGGGCGGCATTTTTAGCTAACATGAGCCACGAAATTCGCACACCCATGAACGCAGTTATCGGTTTTAGCGATATCCTACTAGACAGCGCGTTGACCCTTGAACAGAAAAAATACCTCAATACCATTAACCAATCTGCTAAATCCTTAATGCATCTGCTTAACGATGTGCTCGACAGTGCCAAATTAGACAAAGGTAAAATTGAGCTTGAATATCGTGATTTTTCGTTGGTAGAAGAAATTGACGCCGTGGTTTCAACCCTGTGGCTGCAAGCCAAAAATAAGGGTTTGGATATCGAATTACGGTTTGCCGAAAATCTTGGTCACTTTTATCACGGCGCGCCTGACAGACTGCGTCAGGTATTAACCAATCTTTTAGGCAATGCAATTAAGTTTACAGAAAAGGGCCAGATCCTCGTGGCCATCAACTTGCTTGCTGCACAAGAGAAAGGGCGTGAACAGCAAATTGAGTTCGTGATCCAAGATAGCGGCATAGGCATGACGCCTGAGCAAGTAGCAAACGTATTTGAGGCATTCTCTCAGGCTGACGCCACCATGAGTCGCCGGTTTGGCGGCACTGGACTGGGCACCACCATCAGCAAACAGCTGGTAGAATTAATGGGCGGCAGCATTGATGTTGTAAGTGAGCTAAACCAAGGCTCTACTTTTTCTTTTATTTTGCCTTTACAGCCCATTGATATTTTCAAAGAAAAATCCACGCAAGTTATGCATGAATTGCCGCCACTGAATTTATTGATTGTGGATGACATCGAGCAAAATTTAGACTTACTAACGGTACTATTGAAACGGGCGGGGCATCAGGTTCAAACCGCCCGCGATGGCGAACAAGCCTTGCTAAGAATGCAAGCAAGCCGCTTCGATGTCGTCCTAATGGATGTGCAAATGCCGGTGCTGGACGGACTCAGTGCCACCGAAAAACGTCGAGAGTACGAGCTCGAAAATGCGCTTGCGGCTTTGCCAATTATTGCGCTTACCGCTAGCGTGTTACCGGAGGACAAAAAGGCGGCTTTTGATGCGGGTATGAATGGCTTTGCCAATAAACCAGTCAACATGGATATTCTTAACGCTGAGATTGCACGGGTATTAAATATTACTGAGTTTAGCGACACGCAACAAACCATTATCAAAAAGCCAAGCTTGGTAATAGATGAAAACATGGGCGTGATGTTGTGGGGCAGTGCAGAGCTATTATTTGCCGAAATCAAAAAGTTTTTGCATAAGCAACATGAGGTGCTTGAAAAGTACCAACTTGCTTTGAATTCTCTCGATTGGACTGAGTTGAAATACCTCGCTCATTCAATGAAGGGCTCTGCGGGCAATTTGGCCCTGACTTATTTGCTGGAAATTGTCACCGAATTTGAGATTAGCATCCATAATCAAAATGAGTTTGTTGCCAAGCGTTTAATCAATGAGATCAAAGAACACCTTGAACAAATCTGGCAGAAATTACAAGAACTAGACCAAGCGTACAGTGAACCAAGTTCGCAAGATGTAAGGTATAATGCTGCAGAATTTTTGCGTTTGGCAAAAGCCATACATAAAATGGTGGCGCAGAATGAGTTTGATGAGCCCTTGTTTGCCAAACTGCAACAAGCGGCGCCACAAAAATATGAACAAGAGGTCACTGCGGTATTTCAAGCGCTGAATGATTTTGATTTTGAACATGCGTTAACAGGCTGCAACACACTTGTTGCAAGGCTTGAAGAGGAATAATAATGGATAGTCGAGCAACCTTATTGTTAGTTGATGATGAACCGGTCAATTTACGTGTTCTCAAGCAAACTTTGGGTGATGAATACCGACTGATATTCGCTAAAAGTGGTGCTGAAGCCCTTAAGTTAGTCAAACAAGAAAGTCCAAATCTTATTTTATTAGATGTCATGATGCCGGGCATGACGGGTTTACAAGTGTGCACCACGTTAAAAAGCGACAATGCCACAAAAAACATTCCTGTTATTTTTGTCACGGCCCTTAATGATGCCGTTGATGAAGCAAATGGTCTAAATGCAGGCGCCGTTGATTACATTTCAAAACCTATTTCACCTGCGGTCGTGCGGGCCAGAGTAAAAACGCATTTATCACTGGTTCAAGCCGATGAGCTCAAACGTACCCGTTTACAAGTGATCCAGCGTTTAGGCAGAGCCTCAGAATATAAAGATAATGAAACAGGTATGCACGTGATGCGTATGAGTCATTATTCGCAGGTGCTCGCCTTAGCCATTGGATACTCCGAACAACAGGCCGAAAACTTATTGCATGCTGCGCCCATGCACGATATCGGTAAAATTGGCATTGCCGATAGCATTATGCTTAAGCCTGGCAAGTTAAGCGATGAAGAATTCAAAATCATGCAAAAACACCCGGAAATAGGCGCCGAAATACTCGGTGATCCTGATTCTGACTTAATCAAATTGGCCATTTCGGTTTCCTTGACCCACCATGAAAAATGGGATGGGACTGGCTATCCCAAAGGCCTCAAAGGCGAAGAAATTCCTATTGAAGGTAGGATTGTCGCTCTGGCTGATGTATTTGACGCATTAACCAGTGTGCGTCCGTATAAAGAGGCCTGGAGTATCGAGGCCACCATGGACTTTCTTGAATCCCAAAGTGGTAAACACTTCGACCCCTATTTAGTGACGGTATTTCAGCAAAATATCGACAAAATACTCAACATTAAAAATCGTTGGGTCGATTAACTCACATTAAGCAAGTAGGGCGAGGAGTGCAGAGCAAATTGACGTGACAAGAAAACCTCGCCCTGGTTTTTTTCTGCTCATTCGAAAGCTGTTTGTTACGATCTTCTGGCGTTTTTCTTTACTCTGAATTATGTTTGTCGGCAATTGAAGTAGCGATATCTAGGGCATGCATGTTTAAGAAAGTAAGTATTAAAGGGATTTTATTAGGCTTTTTATTAACCTTGTTTGTACTGATTGGCCTTTTTCATACCAATGTATGGCGCCTGTATAAAGCCATTACGCTGTATGACGCAGACAAAATAGCGCATAATTTTTTAAACATGTACACCATGTTTGACTCAAGCACGATTGAGGCGAGCCAATCCACTTACTACTTTCCGGTTAATTATCAGGCATTGCCTTATGACTTTTCCGTCGAAGGCGAAAGCATTGTGGTGCAAGACTTTTTAGCGCAAAGCGCCACACATGCAATGATGGTCATCAAAGACGGCGAAATTGTTTACGAGCAGTATTTTCTAGAAGATAGCCCCGAAAAACAGCATATTTCATTTTCAGTGGCAAAGTCATTTGTATCCGCGTTATTTGGTATCGCCATAGACGAAGGTCATATTAAAAGTATTGAAGATTCAGTAACAGATTATGTGCCCGAATTAATTGGCAGTGGTTATGAGGGAGTCAGAATAAAAGACGTGCTGCAAATGTCTTCAGGGGTAAAATTTAATGAAGATTACGCTGACTATAATTCTGATATAAATCGTTTTTCGCGGGCCATTGCCTTTGGTACATCGCTAGATAGTTTTACTGCCTCACTGCAAGGTGAGCGTGAGCCTGGCACCTTTCACCACTATGTCAGTATTGATACGCAAGTGTTAGGAATGATTTTGGTGCGCGCTACCGGTGTTAGCTTGAGTGAGTATTTAAGCCAAAAAATTTGGCAACCAATGGGCATGCAAGATGCCGCATATTGGATGAAAGACAGCAATGATATGGAGCTAGCCCTAGGCGGCCTTAACATTACTTTGCGCGACTACGCCAAATTTGGCTGGCTGTATTTACACAAGGGGCAATGGCTCAGTGCGCGTGGACGTTCCTTACAAATTGTGCCCAAGCAATGGGTGATTGATTCTGTCACGCCAGATGCACCGCATCTTATGCCAGGCTCTGATAATCCTCAGTCAGATTCATCATATGGTTATGGCTATCAGTGGTGGATCCCGCCTGGAGCAGAAGATGAATTTATGGCACAAGGAATTTATGGCCAGTATATTTATGTCGATCCGGACCAAAACCTGGTGATCGTAAAAAACTCTGCTAATCCAAATTACACCGATCAATCTGCGCAATGGGGACCAAAACATTTGGCCATGTTCCGAGCTATTACTGAGCATTTTGTGCGTGCTCCTGAGCCTATTGTGCCAGAAATTGAAGAGCGTATTCCTGACCTTACACCTGAGGTGCCTGCAGAGCTGTTGCTTGAATTAACCCCCGCACTTGCACCACAACCATCTGTGGATCTCTCATTCGAAGAGGTAGAACTTGATGTGTCTTTGCTTGATTCTGTTGAGGCATTGTCATCGAAAAAAGAGCCACTTGTCAGTAAGGAAACCTTGCAAAAGCAAGCCCAAGCTATTATTGAACAGGGGAGTTCGGCCCATTTCGAGCCGTTGGATAAACCCATTCTTGAACAAGAGCCCGAAGCATCCGTCGATGAATCGAGCACCAAAACACCCGAAACGCCTACCCCGTAGTGAGATATGTTAGGTGTAGTCAGCCCTTCGCAGTCAACTTCTGTTTACGCTTAAAAGTTGACTGCCTTTGTGTGCTCATTGGCGCTGTGTTAACGTTGTAATACGTTTGTGTTTTCAACACTCCCCGCTATCGCACTTTAATTTTTGAGGTTAGCTATGTTATTTAACGGTACATTGATTACCGCCAGTCCCCTTCGTCAAAAAATCAGAGATTTCTATCGAATAGAAGAAAACCTCGCCGTAAACCACATTTTACCCGATGCTGAAATAAACATGCTGGCCCGCAGTCGAGCATGGGAGCGCGCCCGTACCACGGTATTGCGCATCAGGCGTGAGCAAGAAGGTCACGGTGGTATTGATGCCTTATTAAACGAATATTCATTGTCGACCGCTGAAGGCGTGGTGTTGATGTGTTTGGCCGAAGCCTTGCTGCGGGTGCCAGATAAAGAAACTCAAGATGAATTGATCCGCGACAAATTATCCAAAGGGCAGTGGACACCGCATTTAGGTGCCAGTGATTCAATCTTTGTTAATGCCTCATCGTGGGGCTTATTGATGACCGGTAGCATGGTGAACTATGCTGATCAGCGTCAAAAAGAAAATTTCGGCATATTGAAAAAACTAATTGGTCGCTTAGGTGAGCCCGTTATTCGTAAAGCCATGAACATTGCCATGAAAATCATGGGTAAACAGTTTGTCATGGGCGAAACCATAAAAGATGCGGTAAAACGTGCACAAGAAAAAGAAAAAAATGGCTATGTGTATTCCTACGACATGTTGGGCGAAGGAGCCCGCACCGCAGAAGATGCCCAGCGTTATTTTGACTCATACGCGAAAGCCATCGATGTTATCGGTAAGGCTGGCGCGGGACGTGGGCCACGTTTAAGCCCAGGTATTTCAGTAAAGTTGTCTGCTATTCATCCCCGCTACGAATTTACACATCGTGAGCGAGTGCTTGAAGAAATTCCCGCTAAGTTAAAACAGCTTTGTCTGTTGGCCAAAAAATATGACATTGGCTTAACGGTTGATGCGGAAGAATCAGAACGCTTAGATATTTCCCTCGATATCATCGAAAAAGTCTTCAGTGATCCAGAGCTTGAAGGCTGGAGCGGCTTTGGTTTAGCGGTACAAGCTTATCAAAAACGCGCGTTATACGTGATTGATTGGTTACGCGAGTTAACGCAAACAGTTGGTCGTAAAATGATGGTGCGTTTGGTGAAAGGGGCGTATTGGGACACTGAAATCAAAAATGCCCAAAAAGACGGTTTAGACCACTTTCCGGTGTTTACCCGCAAGTCATCAACAGACGTGTCTTACCATGCCTGTGCCAATCGCTTGTTGGACTATCGCGATACTATTTATCCCCAATTTGCTACCCACAATGCCTATACCGCTTCAGTTATCATTGAATTAGCCGGTGATGACAAAGAGGGCTTCGAGTTTCAATGTCTGCACGGTATGGGTGATACCCTATACGATCAAATAGTGAGTAACGATAAAATTCAATGCCGAGTGTATGCGCCAGTGGGTGTGCACGAAGACCTACTCGCCTATTTAGTCAGGCGTTTACTCGAAAACGGCGCTAATTCGTCATTCGTTAACGCCATTGTTGACGATAGCCGCCCAGTTGAAGCGTTGTTAGAAGATCCGGTTGAAAAAACCCAGCGCTTACTGCGCAAATATAATAATCAAATTGCTAAGCCAATTGATTTATATGGCGACGAGCGTTTCAACTCTAAGGGCATGGACATCAGCGATATTAATACCATCGACCCGCTAAAAAATAATCTAGAGCGCTGGTTTAATAAAACGCGTTTGCGTGAAGACCAAGTGCCCGCGAATGGTCATGCCGTGCGCAACCCTGCTCAGCCAAATGAGATTGTTGGTTTTCATATTTATGACAGCAAAGAAAGTATGTTGGCAAAGCTGGATGCCGCTGATAAAGCCTTTGCCAACTGGGCAGAAACGCCCATAACAGAACGAGCAAGCTTGTTATTGCGCACCAGCGATATATTAGAGCGCCACATGGACGAGCTTATCGGCCTGTGTATTAAAGAAGCCGGTAAAGTCACCCAAGACGGTATTGATGAAGTGCGTGAAGCGGTAGATTTTTGTCGTTATTACGCAGCACGAGCACATGAGCTAGCCCAAGACGAACGCTTGGCGCCGCGTGGTGTAATCTTATGTATCAGCCCTTGGAACTTCCCACTCGCTATCTTTTTGGGCCAAGTGGCGGCAGCACTAGTGACCGGCAATACCGTGATCGCCAAGCCAGCAGAACAAACCAGCTTAATTGCCCTGCGTGCCCGTGAATTAATGATTTCAGTTGGAATGCCAGAAGACATCATGCATCTAGTCATCAGTCCGGGCAAAGATGTGGGTGAGGTACTCGTGCCCGATGAGCGTATTAAAGCGGTAATGTTCACCGGCTCTACGCAAACAGGCACATTAATTTCGCAAATTTTAGCCAGTCGTGGCGGCGATCAAGTCCCGTTGATTGCTGAAACCGGTGGACAAAACTGCATGATTGTTGACTCAACCGCGCTACCTGAGCAAGTGGTTGATGATGTAATCGCCTCTGGTTTTCAAAGTGCAGGGCAGCGCTGTTCAGCCCTACGTATTCTGTTTTTGCAAGAAGACATCGCAGATGACGTCACTAAAATGTTGATTGGAGCGTTGAGCGAATTACACGTGGGCGATCCTGCGTATCTATCGACCGATATTGGCCCAGTTATTGACAAAAAAGCCTTGGATACCCTCAACAATCACGTTGCAGATATGCAAGATAAAGCGACCTTGCTGTATGAATGTAAAGTAGAAAACGTGCCTGAAAACGCCACCTTCTTCGCACCGCGTTTATATCAGATTGACAATATTAACGTGTTAAAACGCGAAGTCTTTGGCCCCTGCGTGCATATCGTGCGTTTTAAAGCGAAAGAGATCAACAAGGTCATTGAGCAAGTCAATTCAACTGGTTTTGGATTAACGATGGGCATTCACTCGCGCATCGAGGAACGGGCGCTAGAGTTCGCACGTTTATCCAGAGCGGGTAATGTATACATCAATCGTAATATGATAGGCGCCATTGTTGGTGTACAGCCTTTTGGGGGACGCGGTTTATCGGGCACAGGTCCGAAGGCGGGCGGTCCACATTATTTATCTCGTTTGATGATTGAAAAAGCCACACCTAAAATAGTCGAAAGTGACTATGAACCCGAGCAAGATCGAGCAGTGCTAAGTGATGATGAAGGCCGCAAACAAGCCTCAGTTATTATGCAAAAAGCCGTTGCTGCTGAGCAAGAGTGGCGCATGACCGTACTAAACACGCGAGTGTCGGCGGTAAGGCAGTTGCTGGCCAAAATAGCCAAAGTCGATATCATGGAAGAACTTGCTGAAGATTTAAATCGCACCTTGTCTACCGCGCGTAGTCAGTTGATCAGCATTGAAAAACGCTTACGCAAGCCTAAGGTATTACCAGGGCCAACCGGCGAATCAAACCTACTGTATTTAGAGCCTCGCGGCATATTAGTGTGTTTTGCTGATAAAAACGTGACCTTCGAATATTGGGCATTGTCGATAGTGACCGCTCTGGCAACGGGTAATGTGGTTATCTCAGTAGTGTCAGATTTATTTTATGACGAAGCCATTGCCTTTCGCAATCAGTTTATCGCTACCGGCTCGCCTGAAGGGGTATTGCAGGTAGGTAAATTGAATCAGTTAGAGTCGTTGTTAAGCGAGCCACAACTGGCTGGTGTAGTTATCGACAGTAACAGTGAGCGAAGTGCATTTATTACTCATAAACTAGCACAACGTGAAGGGGCAATATTGCCGGTGATCAGTGCCGAATATAACGACAACCTGATTCAACGTCTGCTAACCGAAAAAACCGTGAGTACCGATACTACCGCATCAGGGGGTAACACCTCGCTCATGACACTGGTAGAAGACGACGAATAACCTAGGCAGCGACCAGCAGCAAGTCACGCGCGCCGAGCGCAGGCGCTGCTCGTCGCACTTTTTAACTTCGGCCCTAAAGGACCTCCTACATATGGTTTATTTGTCTTTTGTAGGAGCTGCACGGTGACCGGCGCAGTTTAGGCGCGAAGCCTTACCTACAGCACCAAATGTCGATTAAAAAAAATGCCTACTTAGTAGGCATTTTTATTTAAGAAACCGTTAAATACAGTTTTCAATATTATTTTTATATCCAGCCACACAGACCAGCGGTGAATATAATCTAAATCGTACTCAACCCGTTTAACCATTTTGTTAATGGTCTCTGTTTCGCCGCGTAAACCATTGACCTGTGCTAAACCGGTAATGCCAGGTCGCACCTTGTGTCTCAACATATAACCTTCAATTAATTTACGATATTGCTCGTTATGCGCGACGGCGTGAGGGCGGGGGCCAACAATCGACATTCTGCCTTGCAATACATTAATAAACTGCGGTAATTCGTCCAGAGAGGTACGTCGCAAAAATGCGCCCAATGGGGTAATTCTGGAGTCATTTTTAGTTGCCTGTTTTACTACGTCACCATTGTCCATGGCACTCATCGAGCGAAATTTATAGACGGTAATTTTTTTGCCATCCAAGCCATAACGATTTTGTTTAAAAATAACGGGCCCAGGCGAGGTGAGTTTTACTGCCGCAGCAATGATTAACATGGGAACCGCAATCAACATTAATATCAATGTAGAAAAAACCACGTCTTCGATGCGTTTAAGTATTTCACTGCCACCTTGAAAAGGTGTGTCGAATACGCTTAATGTTTGAATCGAACCAACACTCTGCCAACGAGCATTGATTAAGTTATACATAAAGAAGTTAGGAATAATATACACAGTAGCGGTGGTATCACTGCACAAATTTATTATATGCAAAATACGTTTTTCAGCACTCATTGGCAACGCAATGTAAACGTAATCTACCTCGCCGCGTTTAGCTTTTGCGATAGCATCATTAATGTTTCCCGCGATTTGATTGGCGACTTCATGCGGCAATCTATCGGGCGTTCGATCATCAAACAATCCGGTGAATACAATACCTAACCGTTCGTTGTCGATGATTTGATTGCATAAACTGTAGCCGGACGTTGTTGCACCAATAACAATCGCTTTACGAGTATTGTGTCCTTGCCGACGGTAATAAAAAAGGATTTGTCGGAAGACCACTCGCCAACTAGCTAGCAGAACAATACAGGCAATTAACCAACAGCCGACTGCAAAGTTATGCAGATTAACGATAGTCGGAAACATATACGCAAAGGTAGAAGTCACAAAGGCTGAGATCATCCATCCAATTGAGACACTTCTTATCATGATAGTAGTAGAGGCTGTACGCCACGAGCGATACAAGTCAAGTGCTTCAGCGCAGAGGTTATAACAGACTATATTAACAAAAAGAATCGACATGACCTCAGGGCCAATATTCTCGTCTAGAAACCTTAAAATAGTAAAAAAGGCGGTTGAAATGACAATAACATCAATTATTCGGTACAAAGTAGAAAAACTACTTTTATTGCTATGGATGATCCCTCTATTACCCGTGTTATTTGGCCTTTCAGCGTCCATTGTAACCTCAACCTTTCTTTAATGTCATGCAACTTACTGATTTAACTAAGAATCTTGCGCAAAATTGAAATAAGCAATTCTATTGTACCGTGATTTTGTTCTGTCGCTTTACTTTTTTTTATGAGAGTCAATATACAGATATTCCTCATAGACCTCGGCGTAATTTACTATGTCTACATTAAAATTTTGAGACACCGACTCTTTATCGAGGGAGAACAATGGCACAAAATATTACATTACGATTCTCGCTCAAGATCGCTTAGCAAATTTTATTCCTTGATTTTGACTAATTGTATTTTTTGATAAGGGGTGTTTATTCTGAAACACATTTTTTAATCCACCTACGAGTTCGAGCATACGCAGCAACATTTTAATTGATGATATTTTGATGAAATCTCGGCTGACAAGAATGATTATTACCTGTCGTTACGTTATAGTGCGCACTATTATCGTTCTGATATTGTACAAATTTAGGGCATTTGTATTTTTGTTAAAAAGTAATGGCTGTTATTTTCCTGTTAATCCTTGGAATGGCAGCTTAAAAACGTTT
This sequence comes from Flavobacterium sp. W21_SRS_FM6, assembly GCF_052119645.1. NCBI lineage: Bacteria > Pseudomonadati > Bacteroidota > Flavobacteriia > Flavobacteriales > Flavobacteriaceae > Flavobacterium > Flavobacterium sp. W21_SRS_FM6. Next base: position 438,809 of record NZ_JBGQOM010000002.1, on the reverse strand, counting down.
GTTTAACAGAGATTTATGAACGGATATTGCAGAAAAGTAGTTAAGCAGAGTGGCATGAAAATAGCTTGTCGTACTAAAGATAAATATATCGTATTCTTCCGTAAAATATCACTTAAATGATGGCTAGTTGCAGAAGAATGACAGAGGGTAACAATTGAAATTAATGTTGAGGCAATGGAATGAGTAGGTTTAAAAATACAATTCTAATCAGTGTAAGCATGACCAGTATTTTAGGTGGTTATGCTCAAGCGCAAGAGAAAGCAAGTCTTCCTGTTGGAACTTTTGAGCTGACGCCAACGTTAAAAGTGACGCTTTTAAAAGACAGTAATGTATTGCGAACTAACGACAATAAACTAGACAGTTGGGTTACCGTTCTTAATCCTGAGCTTAAGTTAGGTAAACAAGTAGGTGAAAATAGCATCACTGTTGGCGTAAGCGCCAGTAAAGGTATTTATCATTCGAGTGATGCAGATGATTATGACGATTATAGCCTTTTTGCCAATGGCGCTATAGAGTTTGACCGACGTAATCGTCTTTCTGGTTCGCTGGTACATTTATCCGGACATGATGCTCGAGGCACATCTTATTCCAATGGCGCAGGTGAACAGCTAACCAGCCCAGATCAGTTTACAACCAATACATTTGATGCCACTTATTCCTACGGAGCACTTACCGCCAGTGCCAACATCGATGTTAATATGCGATTAAGAGATATTGACTACGATCTTGATATACTTCCAATAAACCCAAACAGACTGAGAGACAGAAAAGAGAAGTCTCTAGGTTCGACTTTTTATTATGGTGTTTCGCCGACTACTGATTTATTAATTGAAGGTCGGTATTTAATAACCGATTACCTTGAAGATATAATCGGCGTTTCTTCACTAGATAGTAACACAAAATCAATACTAGCAGGCGCCAAGTGGGAAAGCACCGCTGCTACTTCCGGCTTTGCTAAAATCGGTTATGAAAAACGAGAGTATGATGAAGTGAGCCGAGATGGTTTTTCCGGATTAAAGTGGGAGGCGGGAGTCGCTTGGAACCCAATCGAACGAGCAGTATTTGAGTTCTCGACTGCTAGCGATACACGAGAGACGAATGGTCAGGGCAACTATATTCGCCGTATAGACTATGTCGTTGATTGGCGTCATGAGTGGCTTGAGCGTTTTGATACTGTGGCAACATTTGCTTATTCTGACGATAGTTACGAGGGTACTACAGTTCTTCGTAATGATAAAACCAAAGAATTTAGTATAGCCGCCAATTACCAATTTAGACGTTGGCTTAAATTCATCACAGCGGTAAGTTATTTCGATAGAAATAGCGATAGCGAGACTACTAACTTTGATTACAATAGAAGCCTCGTTAGTTTTACAGCGCAAATTTCGTTATAAAAGGTTGTATATTAGATGAAGTATAAGGTCTTGGGTTTTCTTATGTGTTGTTTAATCAGCACGCTTAGTTTTTCACAACAAATCAATTTAAGTCAATATCGCCTAGGTTCGGGAGACGTAATTAAAATTTCTGTCTTTGGCCAAAGTGATTTGTCGTTAACCACCAGAGTGCCCCATATGGGTGTGATTAATTATCCATTTTTGGGCGATATTCAAGTGGTAGGCTTAACCGCCTCAGAACTTGAATCAAACATTTATAAGGGATTAAAAGGTGATTATTTAGTCGAACCCTCTATTTCGGTAACAGTGGAAGAATATCGTCCTTTCTTTATTGACGGTGAAGTTAAAAAATCAGGCGGATATCCCTATCAACCAGGGCTGTCTGTAGATAAAGCCGCAGCTTTAGCGGGAGGCTACACAGAAAGAGCGTCGCGCACTAAAATTCTGATAAGACGTGATATTTCAGGTGAGCAAAAACTAATAGAAGCGAAGCCGACCGATACCGTATTACCTGGTGATATTGTCACCATTCAGCAAAGTTTCTTTTAGGCAAGGATGATTAATTAAGTGAATGCTCAAACGAATGTGGGACAAATAGAAGCTAAACTGCTTGAACAAGAGACAATCGATTTAGGTCTGTATTGGCATATTGTTATGCGCTTTAAATGGCGCATTATTAGCTTGTCAGTGTTGATAACGATTCTTGTGGCTCTAATCGTGATGTCAATAACGCCAAGGTATATTGCTACAGCAAAATTATTGATTGAATCAAATGAAGCCAAAGTACTGTCAATTCAAGAAGTCTACGGCTTAGATGCCAGCCGTAAAGAATATTTTCAGACTCAATATGAAATTCTGCGTTCGCGCAAAGTGGCAGAAAATGTGGTCGAAAAACTTAATTTAACAGAAGAAGCTAATTACAATTTTGAGCTTAGAAATGAAGACACTTTAGACAAATGGAAAACCAGCGTAAAAGAACAACTAGCAGGTCTTTTGCCTTTTATGCCGCAAAAGCCACCTGTAGCTTACACCCCTGAGCAGTTACAAAGCATCAAGCAACGTTATGCCGTTGTTCAGGTCATGAAAAATTTACAGATTTTGCCGATTTCCAATACTCAAATTGTCAATATTTCTTATGAAGACGAAGATCCTGAATTAGCTGCACTGATAGCCAATACCGTGGGTGATGTTTACATTGAAAGTTATTTGCAAGCCCGATTCGAAATGACCGAAAAGGCCACTACTTGGTTGAACGAGAGCTTAGAGGGCTTACGCGCAAAATTGCTCGCGGCAGAAAAACAATTATCTGATTTTTATGAAACTGAGCAATTAGTTAACATCGATGGCGTTGTGGGCTTAGCGTCTGAAGAGCTGCAAAAATTAAGTCAGCAATTGTTAGAAGCACAAACTAATCTAAAGCAAAACGAAGTTATTTTTAATCAGGTGAAACAAAGCGGAGCAAACATCGCTGAACTTTCTACCTTAAATGAGGTGATCAACCATCCTTCTGTGGTCTCAGTTAAACGTGAAGAAGTCAAAGCGCAAAGCCGAGTATCAGAGATTAGCAAGGTTTACGGACCCAAACATCCTAAAATGATTGCTGCGAACGCTGAGTTAGAGTCGATTCAATCTAGTTTAGCGGCGCAGATTAGAGAGCTAGTTTCAGGCATAACCGTAGATTATCGTAATGCTACTCAAAAAGTCGCAGAGTTAAAAATTGAAGTTGAGCGAGCCAAACAGCGTTTTCGTCAGCTCTCTAATTTAGATAATCGCAGTAAAACTTTACAGCGTGAAGTGGATGTTAACCAACAGCTGTATAGCTCTTTTTTTACTCGCCTGAAAGAAACGAATGAATTGGGTGGTTTCGAATCGGCCAATGCACGTTTACTTGATGTTGCAACCAAACCAGGTGCTCCGGCAAAACCGAAAAAAGCGTTGATTATTGCTGCAGCTTTAATTGTTAGCTTAGGCTTTGGCGTATTTTTAGCTATAGCTTTAGATGCCCTTAATAGTGGAATTCGTACCCTCGATGATGTTGAGCGTAAGTTATCGCAGCGCATGTTAGGCCTTATACCTTGGGAGGCGCATAAGAAAAAAGAAAATGTTCCTCTTCGACATTTCTTCGATTCTAAGCATCATACCTTCAGTGAATCCGTTAGGACTCTGCGAACAAGCTTGCAGCTATTGAATATCGATAAACCATCAAAAACCATATTAATAGCCTCGAGTGTGCCAAAAGAAGGTAAAAGTACCGTAGCAATTAATTTAGGTTTTGCTCTGGGGCAATTGCACAAAGTACTGATAGTCGATACTGATTTACGTAGGCCTACCTTAGGTAAGCAGTTCGATTTGCCTGGATTTCAACCGGGGATTGCCAACCTAATTGCCGGAACTCACAAGTTAGATGAGTGTATCGTGCATGATGAGTTTTCAGGTGTTGACTTAATTTGTGCGGGTACTGTGCCTAATAATCCTCAAGAATTATTGGCGTCTGATCAGTTTAAAAATATTATGAAAAGTTTTGCAGAGACTTATGAGTACATTATAGTTGACAGTGCTCCCATACAAGCTGTTAGTGATGCTGTCGTGGTATCAAAAGTATGTGACTCAGTGATTTATGTAGTTAAATCTGACAGTACCAGTCACAAAATGATCAACAGCGGCTTAAGTCGTTTTATTAGTTTAGGTCACAGGGTCGACGGTATTGTATTGAATCAAGTTGATTTGAAAAAAGCCAAGAAGCAGGGAGAATACGCTGGTTTTTACGATCAGTACGGGTACAACAATTATCAAACTGATACAAAACAAGTTTGATAGACTTACACAACCATATATTGCCGGGCATCGATGATGGCTCGGCTTCCTCAGAAACATCCCTAAGGATGGCTGAACAAGCCTTAGAATGTGGTGTTACCCATATCGTGTGTACACCACATATTCATCAAGGCTATTTCGACAATGACCAAACTACTATTCTTCAGGCTACCGAAGCATTTTCACAATATTTAGTCGAATCAAGTTGTAAATTAAAAATAGCGTGTGCTGCTGAGTTACGAATTTGCCCCGAAATTATGGCGTGGTACAGTAAAAAAATCTTACCTTATTTAGGCACATGGCAAAATAAAAACGTTATTTTGTTAGAGTTACCCCACAGCCATGTTCCAGCAGGCACTGATAACCTAATTAGATGGTTATTAAACAATAACGTACAGCCGCTAATAGCCCATCCTGAACGAAACCGAGATATCCTCGCTGACTATCGTAAGTTTGAGATGCTTAAACGCGTTGGTTGTATTTTCCAACTCACAGCGGGGTCAGTCATTGGTCGTTTTTCGGCACCAATTCAAGAATTAGCCCTTAAAATGTTGCATGAAAAATCCATTACAGTTATTGCATCTGACTCGCATAATTTAGAGCGCAGGCCCAATGATATGGGACGCTGCAGAGAATTCATGCTTAATGAATTTGATGGCGCATATGTCACAAGCTTGGTTGATAGTAATCCTCGCGCGATGACCCAATCACTAGAGTGGATGTAAGTGGATCATGAGTCGCTATCATTACTTTTTAAATTCAATACTGGTCGTTATCGGCGTTTATGGTATAGCAACAGCTTATGATTATGGTATTGCCAGTCTTAATTTCTATAACGTTAAAAATAACATTGAAAAATGGCATGCAGATTCACATGATAGCGCATTAATACCCTATTTAAGGGCCAAAAATAATAGCCTCGTTGCCAATAAGTACCACCCCAATAATGCGCTATATCTGGACCTGATGGCGCAAGTTGATGAATGGGGTGTGATATTTGAATTTGAGAACGAAGCAGAGGGCTTAAATTCGGCTAAACAACGGTATCTTAAAGCAACTCAATTGCGCCCTTTGTGGCCGGTTACATGGGCTTCATTAGTAAAAGTAAAATGGCGCTTGCAGGAATTTGACGACGAAATGCTTTATTTTATTGAAAGAGCTCATACACTTGGGCCTAAGAAAGCAGAAGTCAGTATACTCATTGCTGATCTAGGCTTAGCACTTTATACAAATAACCATCCAATGTTATTTAAGATAAGACCAATATTTTATGAGCGTTTAGCTCAAGGGCTTTTCAATCCCCTCAGTCGTGACGCCATCAGAAATGTTATTAAAAATTACGATGCCGAATCTCTAGTTTGTCGTTGGTTACGGGATAAACCTAATGCGACAAAATGGTTACCTTCAAAGTGCAAATAAGCTAATAACAAGGCTATATTTAACCTCATGTATTTTTAAACCAATCCCATAAGCCAAGTGAAAACCCTTCAAATAAATTAATACCTAAGGCAGATTTTATTAGGTATAAAAGTAACAGACCCAAGGCTACCGAGATCGTTAGGAAAGCAGCTAAAAAAGTTGCATTAATTAATCTGGAAGCTTTTTGTTCGGCACGGCTTAACTCCCGTTTATTTTTACCTGCAATTACCACATAGTAGTAGCGGTATTTAAACCAAGGTATGGTGCCGCGCACATCTACAGGGTGATTGCGCCACTGGCGATTAACAATGGCGTTTCTAAGATAAGACAACTGCTCTTCGGTAAAGGTGTCTTTTACTCGCTCGGGCACATTCGCAAGCAAATTTTGCAACGCAGGGTCTTCGTGAATCGAGGCTGGACGTCTAATGGCCATGGGGTGATCTTATACTTGAACGTGAACGTGTGCTCAAATTTGCGCTACTAATTAATGCTATCGCCAGAAAAACGATGAAAAAGCCGGCGTTAGCGGCAGCCTGCAAAGGAAAGTCGACCGTCATATGGATCAACATACCGATAATGGCCATTAAACTGGCGAATGCAGCGCCTTTATACACTGAGCTTTTTCGTTTTCGAATAGCCGCTACAGCGCTTATAAAACACAGTGTGACAATGGCGGCTAAGCAGGTAAAGCCCACAAGTCCATATTCAATCAATGTTTGTAGATAGTCGTTATGTGCTTGGTCATAAAAGGGGTAAACATCGGCCTTCTTGTAGGATGGAAACACACTATAAAAGCTGCCTCCACCGCTGCCAGTTAGAGGAAAGTCAGCCACGATAACTGAGGCATCAATAACGACTTCGTCACGTCCCTCTTGTGCTAAACTTGTCTCAGCTAGCCGCTCTTGCACTTTATCTAGCCCAAACCATGAGCTGACGATCAATAAATCAATAATAATCATACTCACAACGAGTATGCTTAATCCCCTAGAACGCTTTTTATCAGCAAATAAAGCATAAATCCCAACAAGGGTTAACGCAGCAAAAAAGGCAGTATTGCCCATTCTTGAACGTGACATAACCAAAGCGATAACCATAATAGCAAGGCAAATTCGCACTAAAGCTTTATTACCAAGCAAGCTCGATACAATCGCCCGAGACCAATCACGGCGAGACATAGATTGGTTGTTATTTAAACTCGCAATAATTAACCCAGTACCTGCCGATAAACACAGCATAAGGAAATTGGCGAAATGGTTTCTATATACAAATGTGCCTGTGGCTGATTCCGCAATAGGGATGTTGAACACTAAGCTGAATTTAGCGCCAAGTAAAATTTCTAATATGCCATAAAGGCCCTGCAACGACCCCACAACCAACATAAGAGTGAGTGCCTGCTTAACTCTTTTCTCGTTATTGATTAACACTAAGCTGCACAAAAACAAACAAAAATAGGCATAGCTCTTAAGCAAGCTCACCTTAGTCTGACCGATGTCGGTGCTAAGATACATATCCTGAGCATCCGGCGATAAGTTAGCATTAGGTGAGAGCAGGTCAATGATAAATTCAGGCAAGGGGATAACTTGGAAGGTCGCAAAAATCAAAAAAACGGCCCAAATAGCAATGACGGTTTTAAATTTTTGCAGGCCTAAATAGGCGACATCTTTTTTTAAAAACACACAGCCCAGCAGAAGCGCAAATATGGCTACCTCTAATATGCTCCACGCCCAAGGCCGGTTTGAGCCTAATGGCAAGGGCGCCCAAAACAAAATAGCTAAGAGTGAAAAAAACAAAATCGAATGGAATGAATATTTCAAAGTAAAAAAGTAACTTAAGGTTGTCTATTTTTATCGATTCTAACCGTTTGTCCTACAAAAAGGCCAGATTAATCAAAGTGATTATTCTTGAAGATGAAAGTAGGAGGTCCCGGTAACCGGCGTAGTTCAGGGCCGAACAGCCAATTTCGACATCCTGTTTGTTAATCAATACAAGTTTACCCTATGCCAGGCATAAAAAAGCCAGGCATAAGCCTGGCTCTTAAATTTGACTATTTAACGATTAATTGGTTGATGCCGTTGCATCACCACCGCCCGTGCCGCCAGCACCAACACCAACGCCCACTGGGGCGGCTAATGCAAGAGCAACAGGGCCACCCGCTGCGGTAGCTTCACCAACTGTCGTTGGATCGGCACCAGCCGTAATTGCGGCGAGTAAGGCTTGGTCTGAATCCATTTCGCCGGTCATAACTGCCGCGTTAATAATTTCTTGAGCATAATCTGGGTACAGAGCTATGGTAATTTCGATAATCCTAACGATATTTTCTGGTGCACTTTCAATGGTTGCCTTAGTTGCTTCAAACAAGCTGTTGGTTGCCACCATGTTGCGCATAAATTCAATTGTTGATTCTTTATCTTTAGACACAGCTTGTGAGGCAGACGGTGAAAGCACAGCGGCAGAACCAGATAGGGCATTATTGACAACTGTTTCACTCGACTTGAGTAGAGTTTCGCCATTTAGCATAAGCGCTTGAATTTCTTCATGTACACGAGTACCTGATTGGTTTTGATTTCCATAAACAATCACACTGGCAATTTTATCTTGGGCAATCGCAACATTGCTGACCAAACCACAAACAAGTAAAACTGCTGCAAATATTTTTTTCATGGAAAACCCCTAGATATACAAAAATTAAGAATTCGTTTGGCTTATAAAGGATAAAACACTCAACGAACGAAAGATAAACTAATTAGCAAGATAAAGCATTATACATGCCATATGCTGAATAGTCTCATCAGTTTAGATAAAAACCTTTTAAAACAGGGGGTGCACGGCCTCAGCAGAGCAAGCGCTACAGAGCGACTTTACCTGTATGTAAAAAAAACTGACGTTATGTGGGGTGAAGTTTGTCTCTATTTATAGACTATAGAGTAAACAGTATCCCCGTTATCCCTTACCTTCAGCTCCAAAAACAAAACACCCTCCTGTAGAAGGTCCCGGTAACCGGCGTAGTTCACGGCCGACTAAAACAACAACCCGATCGAATAAAAACGGTCTTCCTTACCCTACAACCCTTTCTGGTTTGCCAACAAAATAACCCTGAATATAATCAAGCTTCATTGTTTTTAATATTTCTACTTCTTCTGCGGTTTCTATTTTTTCGGCGATGACTTTTATGCCGAGGCCGTGTGCAATGTTAACTAAGGAATGCACAAACAACTGGTTGTCTTTTTCTTTATCAATATTTTTAGTAAAGCGGCCATCTATCTTTAAATAATCGGGCTTAACCGTACGAAGTTGCGTAATCGATGCCACTTGTGCACCAAATCGCTCAACGGTAATTTTTACATCTAGACTTTTCAATTGTGCGATAAACGCTAAAAAGTGAGCGGTATCGCCCAGCAAGCAACGCTCAGGTATCTCAAGCACCAAATTAACACGTTGTGCACCTAATTGTGTCAGTTGCAACAACAACCATTTTTGAAAAGCGGGCTTTAACAAAGACAGGCGAGAGATATTAAGACCAACTTGACCACTATGTTGCATTAATTTTTTAAAGGCGCAGCGCACCAATAATTCATCTAATTTTTGTGCAAAATCCAAGCGTATGGTGGCCGGAATCAATTCCGCCATGGGCAAATATTGATCGCTTTGCGGATCGGGAAAGCGCGCTAACCATTCTTGGTAAGCCAGCTCACCTGAAAAATCTTTAATAGGCTGGGCTAAAAAGTCGGCGGTATCTTTAGCCAACAAAGCCTTGATTTGCTCACGCCAGGTATCATTGCTTTTTATGCTTTGCGCTTGGTCAACCGCTTGCCATTTTAACTGACCAAAATTAGCTTGGGTGAGGGCATTATCGACCTGTTCTAACACGGCTTTTTTATTATCGCCGTAATTAAAACTGCCCACACCAATGTGGGCAGTACCTGATTCATACTCAGACTTTTCAATGGCATTACATTTATCAATCAGTTGTTGGCAAAGAGCCAAACAATTTGCCTCGTCAATATCTTCAATAATCACCGCAAAGTCAGCGCCCACTAAGCGGTAAAGGCTATAACCAATTTTTTGCTGACGTAAGTGCTCGTTAATAAGCTCACAAACGGTTTTTATATAAGCGTCGCCTTCTAAAAAGCCAACGTTGCGGTTTATTTGATTTAAACTGCTCAAGCGTACAAACATCAAAAAGCTGCTAGTTTGATGCTCTGCGTCACCCAAAATTTGTTCAAACGCTAAATCAAATGCACGCCTGTTACCGACTTTGGTTAAGCCATCAGAATACGCAAAGTCGCGGTAACGCTCTGTTTGATTCGACAAGCGGCCAAATAAATCAGCAAGCCGTTCTGACATCAAATTGATCGCATCAACAAAAATGCGCAGCTCCAAAGTTTTGGGTTTTAAATTCACTTTGTCGAATTTTTGTAGGCTAATGGCCTCGGCTTGTTTTACCACCGCCATGATAGGAATGGTTACCATGCGCACTAAAAACCATACCAGTACTAGCCCCACGGAAAACACGAATAAAAATAATCTAAATGAATCAACCGCGTTATCCCACAATTGCTCGTAACCAATGCCAGGGTTACTTTGTACCGACAGCTCACCGGCAATGGTCCAGCCGTCGTTAATTTCGGTTTGACGAATCGGTGGTGACAAGGGAAACAAGTTAATAAACCACGTTGGTACATGCTCAAGAGATACCGGATTACGCCGCTCTAAAATCACCTCGCCCTCAGTATTTTTTAACACAATTGCACTGTAATATCCGCGGTCAAATATCGCGTTCAACATGGTTTCGATTAAGGGCAAATCGTCATCGCCAATATAGGGTGTAATCGACATGCCTAAAGACGTCGCCGTATCTTGCGCATGAGAGGTAAGCTGTTGTTCGATATAGTCTTTTGTATTGCTAACACTTATCCATACGGCACCAATAAACAGGGCTAAAAAGATAGAGAACAAGCTCAGAACAAGTTGTCTCGACAAGGGCATATCAGTTATCCTCATTATTATTTAATTCTTGCATCATGCGTTTATTTAAATCTTCCCACAGGCCGTTATTACCGCCTTTTTGCACCTGTTTGCCTTGGCCTTGCTCTTTGGCCAACCACAACCCATCACCGTTAAAACTATAAACCGGCTGTAAATCTCGGCGTTTATTAGCCGGTAAAATATCGCGATTTAAATTATCGAGTACCAAAGGAATAGACGTGGGGGTGTCGTAGTAGGCGAGCACCATGTGCGCCATATTGTAACGCAGTGCTTTTACGTACATTAAACGCAGTTTTTCAGTGGGAACGCCCAAAGCACGTAAACTAAAATACTTGGCAATGCTAAAGTCTTCACAGTCGCCGCCATTAGTGGCTAAAAACTCAACCGGCGTGGCCCAGTAATCGTTTTTATTCCAATGGCTTAAGTCATCAACAAACTCTAATTGATTAAAAAAACGATTCACCTCATAAAGCTGGTCTGGTATGCCAGATGTAGAGTTGTCATCGATGAGTTCTTGCCAATCTCGCACCCGTTTAACAGCGTTGTCCCCGTATAGTAATTGCACTTTTTTAAACAAAGCCTCACTAAAAGTAATGTTTGCTTTAGCACTGAATTGAAAAACAACCCAGAGTAAAAGTAAGGCACGAATAACCGTCACAATACGCACGTTAAGATATTTTCAGAGTCGGGTGATTCAAAATTGAGCAAAGCGAATGATAAAACATAATACAACGTAAACTAAATTGTTCATTTAGCATGAATTCTAAATAGCTATTGAGTAGAATCATAGTGTTTATATTTGAATACGTTATATCTATCAGTCTTAATTCTCTGAATGCTGGTCTGGTATTAACTTTGCTTTGTTTTTGACGGTAACAATGCGTAACATTGAACTTATCAATACCTTTCTTGATTGACTAACAAGAATACAAGAAATGAAATGGTTTTATTGTTAAAGGAATAATGAATGGATTTAAACGAAGTAAAAAAGACTAATGTGGGTGGTTTAGTCACGGCATGTATAAGCCGACTTGATCTTGTAAACTTGATGGTAACTAAAGCTAATCAGAGTAAAACCTTAGAAAGTTCAGAATTCATTAAACCATTGGTTATTTTTTCGACTAATGGTCATAGTATTTCGATAGCTAACAGCGACCCTAAAATGCGTGAAATGCTGAATCAGGCTGATATTTTGCATGCAGATGGTCAGAGTGTTGTCACGTTTTCAAAGCATTTTAGTGAATTTCCAATTCCAGAGCGTAGCGCTACGACCGATACCATTCATGACGTGCCCATGATGTCAAATGAGGTACTCACGCACTTTTTGCTTGGGGCCAATAAAAATACTATCGAAAAATGTGCAGACATCATGAGTCGTAAATACAGCAACTTTAAGATAGCTGGCACGCAACATGGTTACTTTTCTGAGCAAGATGAGCAGGATATTGTTAAGCAAATAAACCAATCTAAAGCAGATGTCCTTTGGGTAGGCTTAGGTAAGCCCAAAGAACAACTTTTTATCATTCGTAATCGAGAAAAACTAAAAGTGCCTGTAATCATTTCTTGTGGCGGTTGCTACAACTTTGTGACGGGTGACTACAAACGGGCGCCTGAAATATTTCAAAAATTAGGCCTAGAATGGTTACATCGTGCCTTTACCGAGCCTCGTAAACTATTATGGCGCTACATAACAACTAATCCACACGCTATTTATTGTGTCATTAAACATAGACACAAGAAAAATGGATAGAGTAAGGGAAAAGCAGTGTCAGTAAATATTCAAATTTTTCATAAGTGGTTTACTTACTGTCATTTCCCATCGAGTGATATGGCAGACTATTCATCAGCAAATTTACAGCGGCTAATGCAGCAACATCATAGGCAGCTTTAATTAAATGAAAATGAGTTCTGTACACAAGTTTATTTTATTTTTGAGTGTCGCTTACTATGTGGGTTTTGTTAGCTTTTTTGAACGAATTATAAAAGGTGGTCGAAGTGGTGGTGATTTTGAAAGTGCTGCATCGGGTAACTTAATTAATCAGCTTGTGGGTGTGCTCTTACTCGGTTTATGCTTGTTCATTTTATACCGGCAGCTAAGTAATTTTATAAAACAAAGTTTATTAGAAAGTTGGCCGTTGCTAGTTTTATTGAGTTTATTCGCATGCTCAATATTTTGGTCATATGAACCATCAGTCTCTTTTCGACGGTTAATTGCATTTACGACATTAATCATTGTCGCTTACTATTTGGCAGTTACGTATTCCCCCAAATCGCTATTTAACTTACTGGTGAATGCTATTTTATTAGCCATTGCCATCGGTCTCGTCTATGAGATTGCTAGCGGTAAGGCCTTAGCAATTGGGCTGAGTGATAGAAGTAGTGCACTTCGAGGTATATATAGCGATAAAAATGGTGCAGCTCGTGTTTATGCCTACGGATTAATTGTATTTATCGCTATTACCGATAAATTTACCAAGCTAGATTATATTAAGCTAAGTGTTTTTGTGCTCGCGTTGTCACTATCTCAATCGGCCTCTGCAATTATAATGGGTATATTGGGTATTGCCATTATTACCCTTATCCGGCTAGCTAGAGGGCGCGGTAATCAACAAAGCTTTAACCGACTGGCAGTGCTCATTATTTTTTCGATTATAGGTATCGGCCTACTGAGTGTTGTTTATGAATACGTATTGGATTTAATGGGCCGAGATGCAAACTTAACTGATAGGGCGATAATTTGGCAGTTACTGGCTCCATCGTTAGAAGATGAGTATTGGCTTGGCTTTGGCTTTGGTGCCTTTTGGGCTAGCGATGCAGTTAAAGGCTTTTTGCAAGTATGGCAGTTTTTAGGCAATGCCCATAGTGGATTTATTGAAACCAGATTGAACGCAGGTATGTTGGGGCTCGCTGCCTTATTTTTGTTGCTTATTTCGTTTCTTCGCAAAGCATTGCAGTTGTTTTTTAACACCAATACATCAAAAATATCAGTTGTGTTTTTTGCAGTATTAATTGTGCAAACGGTCATAAACTATGCTGGCTACGTAATCTTAAATCACAACTCATTTGACATGTTTTTGTTCTCGGTAACCTATTTTTGTGCAACTTCACTAACGACACAATTGAGAATAAAAGGGACAGCAACAATATGAACAAGCGCCATGACAAAATAAAATTTTCAGTCGTTATAACTACCTACAATCGACCTGATTACTTAGCCGAATCATTAGCAGGGGTTTTGCAACAAACATTACCACCTTTTGAAATCATTGTTATTAATGATCACTCAACTACCTCTTACGAGCCGATTATCGTTAAATTAGAAGCCGCTAATGTTCATTATCACGTAAATACAAAGTCTTTTGGGGCTAATTACTCTAGAAACAAAGGTATTGAACTCGCTCAAGGTGATGTTATTGCGTTTTTAGATGATGACGATATTTGGTTTCCCGAGTATTTAGCCACAGTAGAACAGACCTATTTCAAAAATAGTCATGCGGTAGGAACAACCTGCGGCCGACGTTTAATGCACGACCACTCGATAGATGTTGTTAATAAGCTACACGAAGTACAAGAAGATGAACTTAGGTTGGGTAATACCTATTGTGGGATGAGTGGGGTGACAGTGTTAAGCACTGTAGCTGCAGAAACGCTTTTTGATGAGGACCTAGAAAACGGGCAAGATTGGGACTTTTTTGTGAGAATTGTACAAAGTGGTAAAACAATAATCAATATTACGGCGCCTTTATTCTTCTACCGTGTGAGTATTAATTCAGGAATTTCTGGAAGAGTCAGAACCATGCATCCTTCTGAAGCTGAAAGTCGATTAGTATCTTCGATTAAACACAAAGCTTGGCTGGGGCAAGAGGCATTTAATGATAGGGTTGCACACCAGCTTTTAGTCGGTATTTTTAAACGCTCTTACAAGTTTGGTTGGATAGCTTTGTGCATAAAAGTAATTGGTTTAAAAGCTACTTTAAAGTATTTAATCAGCCGATTCCGTAAGTAAAAATCAATGAGAATCAAGCCCATTGTTATTCTTAGCATTGTCGTGATCAGCCTAATTAAGACAAGGTTAAAAAAATTTTCAATTTTGGGCTTGAAGTGGTTAAGGTGATTTTTGTATTCGAAGCATAACTAATACGACAAAGACAAAGTTCAATTAGTGTAAATTTACAACATAATGTTAGTAAGTCAAACGTGCTGAAAGAGTCCCTTGAAATGGGAGAGACAATTGTTGATAGGCTTAAAGTCCTATAATGTGTTATTTCAAAACTTACAAAAAGCACTGTTTTTAACTGTTTAGGATATCAAATTGAAAGTTAGCGTAATTGTTCCTGTATATAATGATGAGTATCGAATCATTAAGTGCATCGAGGCTTTAAAAAAGCAGACTTTGGATGCGGCAGACTACGAGATTATTATTATTAATAATGCCTCTAACGATAATACTCAAAATATATTAAATAGCATTGAAGGTATTATAAAATTAGACTGTCCTGTTCCGGGTTCTTATGCGGCACGAAATATGGGCATTAACAGTGCTAAAGGCGAATACTTGGCTTTTACTGATTCTGACTGCATACCTGATCCAGATTGGCTAAGGCAAATGCTCTCTTCAACTCTTAATGCTTTACCCAATACTATTGTTGCAGGTCAAGTTGACTTTTTTATTGATGCTGAAAAAAATACTGAACAAGAGGCTTTGTTGTTTGAGCGGCATTTTTCGATGGACCAATCGAAAAATGTAGAAAATGGTCAGTGCATTACCGCTAATCTTTTATGCGAAAAAGAATTGTTTGATAGAGTTGGCCCTTTTAATCAACAGTTGAAGTCGGGTGGAGATGTAGATTTTACTAAACGTGTATCGCAATCAATAGGCCAGATTATATTAAATCCTAACGCTGTCGTTCGTCATCCCTCTAGAAATACAGCAGAATTGATACTGAAACGCCGAAGAGTTATTGGTGGCTCGTGGGATAAAAGTTTTAAATCAAAACATTTTCGCGGGTTGTTAACCTTGAGTTGGCGAGCTTTAAAACAACTTATGGAAAGAACCTTAACATTGTTAACTGAATCTTCATTGCCACTTACTATGAAGTGGAAAGTCGAAGTGCTTTTATTAAAGTTGTTTTTTATAAGTGTTGCCGAAAGTTTTAAATTAGCATTAGGTAAAGAATCGAGCCGAGTATAAAATTTACCTTTTGTAAAAGCTCAATATTACAAAAATCTGTTCGTTACTCTCTACAAACATTTATTTTTGGGCTAGCAAAGAAGTGTTATTTTGCACATTGAAGTAAAAACATAAGTTTAAAGGATACATTAAGCAAATGGCTAAAATTGTAATAGTAATGCACGATCTTAGAGGCGGCGGAGCCGAAAAAATGATGGTCAGGCTTGCTAATCAGCTATCTGCCAATGGGGACAGTGTGCATTTGGTGCTGACAGCTGAAGGGGGGGTCAATAGAAAGTTTCTTAGTGACACGGTTAATCTAGTCGAACTTGGTTGCGAAAGAACGCTCTCGTCTTTTGGCAAGTTACGTAAAACATTAAAAGCGATTGAGCCCGACTCAATTCTTTCAGTGTTGACTCATATCAATGTAATTGCTGCTATTACGTGTTTTAGTCTTGGCTGGCAACACAAGTTATCTGTCAGTGAGCGCAATGCTTTTTCGTTAGATCGCTCACTGAAAACGGATACGGTAATGAAATTGGTGTATTTTATTGCGCCGCTTATTTACCGATTATTGCCTAAACCAGTGATAGCGGTTTCGAATGGAGTTGCAGATGATTTGGTGGCGCACACCATAGTTAGGCGCAAAGATGTGACAAGCGCAAGCAATCCCGTTATTACAGATGAGACAATAGAAGCTGCGAAATCTGCACCCCAGCACGAATGGCTGAAACACAGCGATGTACCAGTATTATTGAGTATAGGTCGCTTATCTCATCAAAAGGGTTTTGACCTGTTGCTGAAAGCCTTTAGCCTTGTGCAAAGTGAAATTAAGTGCAGATTAATCATATACGGAGAAGGTGAATTAAAAGAAGGTTTAGCTAAGCAGGCGAAAGAATTATTGGTAAGCGAAGCGGTTAGCTTTCCGGGCTACATAGCCAATCCGCTAGCAGAGATGAAAGCCGCAGACTTATACATACTCTCATCTAGGTTTGAAGGAAGCCCTAATGCCATCGTCGAAGCCATGTCGGTTAATACCCCAGTAATCGCTTTTGATTGTCCCCACGGACCTAAAGAAATACTCAAAGACGGCTCTGTGGCACCTTTAGTTGAGTACTTGAATGTAGATGCCTTAGCTAAGGCTATTGTGTCAACGCTAAACTCAAATAAGTCAGTAGACTATACACAGGATGTGGCTAGGTTTAGTTCGGTCAACTCAGCAAACGAATACCGTCGGATCCTCTTAGAGCTCTAGTTTCTATTTTAAAAACTCAGTTCAATTACACATAGCGTAATCAAAAACAGTAGTGCTGGCTATAGCCAGCACACTTTATCAAATGGATGCTGGACTAACGCATCTTTTCCCCCTACACCAAACTTTTGCGCTTCAGCAAGTGTACACAAGGCACCAGGGAAGCCATGCGAATTATCATATTGCGCAAGATTATCTCTACGCTCAAAAAATGTGGTCACTGACTTATAGTTAAGCTCAATAAACGCATTAACGTCGGCAAAAACCGCTTTTTGTTGGTCTTCTGGCAGGTCAAAGTAGGCCCGGCACAGAATATTCACAAAATCAAAGTCGATACAATAGGGCTTTTCTTTCAACAGGCCGGACTCGGTCTGATGGCGTAGGCAACTTTTGATAAGTGCTACCTTCGATTGTTTATCGGCATTAATTGCATCGTAAATCCAGAAGAAATGGGCGGCTCCGCCTACATCTCTAACGGTCGCATCTTTAATAAATACATCGTGAAAGCCCTTTTTCCACAAACCGGTTTTGGGGTCAACGCGTTGGTTTAACTCAGATATGGCATTTTCAAAAAAAGTACTCATCTGCGCTTCTGAGACCAATCCAGCTTCTATATACATATCTTGCGACATTTGAATTGCCGCGAGCGCTCCGCCACCAATGTGTGATGCGGGCCAAATATTATGCCATCCCAAATGCCAAGCGCTTTTCTTTATGCTTCCCATCAACCCTTTACCTTTGTAAAGCCTTGGAAAACGCAAGCCCATTTGGGCGATAAACTTGGTGAGTTTCGCTTTGGACTTTATTAGCTCAACATATTCACTACAAGGGCGTAAATCTTTAATATAGTTCTCGTCTCTGGATAGCAGAATCAAGCCAGAAATGGCGTAGGCAGTAGCATGCTCTTTACCATGCGCAGTGGCATTTTTTTTGGTGAAATAGCCGTTTTCATCTTGGCATGACAAGATCTTTTTTGCCCATTTCTCTCTGCTATTTGCGTTGGTGTATTCGTATAATAATCCCATCACATATAAGGTAAAGATGATGTCGACAGAGCCATAAAAATCCCAATCCGTATAGTGGTCTTTATAGGCAAAGTCGCCAGCCAGAGTGCTACTAGAAATACACTCAGATAAGGCTACATCACCACAGTAAAAACGATTAAGGTAATCCATTACTATTTCATTCGATACGATTTGCATAATTTATTCTTCAGTTAATTTAAGGTAAGAACGGGCAGCGTTCGAGAATTCATAGCCTTCGACCACAGCGGTGTCAATGGGTCGTGGGTTGGCAAGATTGGCCATAATTTCTGCAGCGAGTGCTTCGTGATCGCCCACCTTCACTAGATTGACACCATCAATGTGACCGATTAACTCAGATGGTCCGGTTGGACAGTTAGTAGCAACTATCGGAACGCCCAGGGCTATGGCTTCAACCAGCACCGTGGGCATACCTTCAAAGCGAGAAGAAAGCACAAATAGCTTTGAATTTTTCATGTATTTATAAGGGTTGTTGGTGAAACCAACAAATATAACGCTATCTTCAAGCTTCAGTTCGGCTCTAAGTTTAATTAAAGCATCATGATCGGGACCATCACCTACTAATACTAACTTAGGTATATCGGCTTTTGCATTAACGCACACTGAGTAGGCCTTCATCAATATATCAAAGCCTTTTTGATGTTTAAGCCTACCTACACCGCATATGTAATCACCTTGTATGTTTTCGTCATTCAGGGGCGTTAAGCCTTTCTCTATCACATTTTGATTAAATACCGCGTTTTCGACAAAGCTCACTTTTTTCTGTTGCACAAAGGGCATGGCTTTAATTTCATTTGCCAAGTCTCTAGATACACAAACGATGCTAAGTTTCGCCATTGAGTACAGTGCGTACATGACTTTTAATGTGAGCGCGCCTAATTTTTGCCCACTGCCTTTAAAGTCGACATGCCTGGTTAAAATGAATGAGGTTTTTGAAGTACTTAAAGCTGCCAAAAAAGCAATAATGTTAGCGGTTTCCTTGGCCGAAATTACAATATCGATGTCTTTTTCTTGCAAAAATGCCTTAAACCGAGAAAGGGCTGCTGATGTTTTTTTTACTTTGTTATCCGAGTTGCGCGGTTCAACAATAACATTGTTACCGTATAATTCTTTTACAACTGTTTCGTCTTCCCATAGGACATAATAATAAACCTCAAAACCGAAGCCTTCGAAAGCGTTACCTAGATTCGCAGTGACTCTCTCAACGCCGCCATCAATAATTAATTCCTTTAGTAAAAAAACAACCTTTTTCTTTTCCACAACTCGCTCCCAGCAGACTTGAAAATTACTCACTCGCAACGTTAGCACTTATATTTTCTTAAGTTTAATAAAAAGTATGTGAGATAGGTAGCTTTATCAATAAAACACATGATGCTTGAATATTAACTATAAATATGAAACAAGCAGTTAACATTTGAGTCATTAACTTAACATTTAAGTGGCTCATTTAGAATTATAAGGCGTTATGTTTATTCACTTAATGTTTGTTCTGGCTAGGATGAATTAGTCATTTTTTCATGATAATGAAGATATTTAAGAGCGTTCGCTGAATTTCGAGAATCACAAATACTTAATTTACGTAAAAGCATCAAACGTGACGTAAAAACCATATAGTTTTATATGTTGCAGTTACTACGTGTACACCTCAAATAACTATAAATATGAAACCACAAATTGTAGTGTCGAGATAAAAGATTAAACTGATGGATAAATTTTAGCTGGCACGCCCAATAAAGTAGAATTTTCTGTATCACAGCTTTTATTAACCACTGCATTTGCACCAATTTTTACGCCGTTTGCAATAATAACCGCACCAAATATTTTGGCACCAGGCGCAATGTAACAATCGTCACCAATTACGGGGGTCGCTTTTGAATTATTGAAAGCAGCACCAATATTAACACCAATGTGAATTTTACAGTTTTTACCTATTTTAACCCCAGGGTTAATGACAATATTTCCATAGTGAGGTAAACACAGGCCTGGGCCGCAGGTATTCGGTGGAATGGTGTAACCAAGCTTCTTACTTAATTTATTAAATCTATATTTAGTAAAGAGTGTGTAAAATTTCCAAAAGACACCTGATTTGGTATTTTTTAAGTATTCAAGTCTGCGGAGTAATCTTAAAAACCGCCACGTATCACTGAATAAATAACTGCTGAATGAAGTCGAAAAGTAACCTTTTGATTTATCCGATTCTAAGTACTCTCTGTATTCATTATGATTGGTGATCATTTTTCAAAGCCACTAAGTTAGTTATATTTAACGCCGTATATTCATTATTTCGGCATCTAGTAGTAAAAATTGGGTTGAAAGCAAGGCGGTAAAACCCAGGTCGCTTAAACAGTATCGTTTGTTATATTCAGCAAAAGTAAATTAAACCAATAGCCAAACCTATGCAACAGCCAATTAGGGCGATGTGGTTTGGATGATTTAGTTAAATAATACAGATTAACGATAACCAATGATGAATTAAATTGACGGAATCGAATAAATTGAGTCTTGGTTGTAGAAACGTCAATTACTCTCTTGCACAGTGATTTAATTTTTTCATAGTATAGTGTTCTCACTGCGTTCTAAGAAAAAATTTATAGTAAGCCAAACTTTATTAAGGATAATGAATGGAGTACAGGTATGATATCGATAAGTTGTAGGCTATAGCGCTATTAGTGTTGTGCAATTTTATTTGGGTTTATCACCGTCATCTATTGGAAATCACGCTAGTGAAATGTTGGCTTTACTATTTTGACGCAGTCACTCTTTCTCATGTTTATGCTCACATAATTTTAAAAGCTTACACTACGCTCAGGGCAAAGCTTTTTAAATATTGATACTCTTTTTTTCTTTGCCAAAAAATAACTTGAAGTAAAAAATTGAATGCAACAAGTTGTGAGGACATAATCCGGTTGAGTGAGTGCACCTGCTAAACGTTTAAAAATACAATTCGATGTAATATATGCTTGGCATTAAAGGTATAGAGCGACAACATAGCCGCTTGAGAGATGTGATTAGTTAAAAATACAAGATTGAAGGAATAAAACAAAACAATGAGAATTATGGGATGTCGTTAAAAAAGCAGTCTGCTAAAGGTAGCCTTTGGATTTCACTTACCCGCACTGGCATGAATATTGTTGATTTTGCCGTGTTTGCTTATCTTGCCCGCATTCTCAGCCTAGAAGACTTTGGCTTAGTAGCGTTTTGTATGCTTTTTATTGAATTTGCTAATATTGCGGTCAACGCAGGTGTTAACCAAAATATTGTGCAACGAAAAACATGGGATGAGGGTTATGCTTCTAGTACGCTAATCTATGTGGCAGGGTTGGCGGTTTGTTTGGCTTTGATTTTGGTATTGATTGGTGCGCCAATTGCCCATTATTCATACTCAACCTCAGCGGCTTATGTATTAATGAGTTTAGCGCCTATAACCGTACTCATTAGTTTGCAGGCCGTGGTAAACGGCAAGCTGATTAGAGATTTTAAAAACAAACAAATGGGTATTGCCAAGTTTATCGCTTCAGTGATAGCCGGTATCATCATAATCATCTGTGCAGAATCTGGCTTAGGCTTATGGTCGCTTGTCATTGGCAAGTTAGTTAACGCGCTATTTGAAGTTATTTTTCTATTCTATCTAGCGCGATTTAAACCCAAACTTTATTACAATAAGGCAGATACGGCTGAGTTGGTTCAGTTTTGTATGCCCTTATTAGGCTCAGCATTGCTTACCATGGCGCATCAGCGCGTTGCTAGTTTATGTACCGGCTTGGTGCTTGGTCCTGCGAGTTTTGCCCTATTAAATGCGGCGAAAAAGGGCGAGCAGATGGTGAGCCAAGTGACTATGAGTTCAATTAATTCAATGGTGGTGCCGAGTTTTTCGCGAGCGAAAGAAGGGGCAAATATCGGTGATTTATACATCAAGCTTGTGGCAGTGACTTCAACCTTAGTTTTGCCGATTTTTATTGGTTTAGCGGCAATTGCAGACCCTTTTGTAACCATCGCTTTTGGTGACAAGTTTAGCGATAGTGCAGTATTTATGAGCATATCTGCCTTTGCGATGCTCCCAGGCTTGATGACATGGTTTTTACCAACCTTACTTATTTCACAGGCCAAAACGAAAGAAGCATTCAATCTAACCTTGCTAACGGTGTGCAGTAATGTATTGGTGGCAGCCTGTACTATTTGGTTTGGTATTACAGTGATGCTCAGCGCACTTGTTTTAGTTAATTTTATTATCTTGCCAATACGCTTTAAAATCGTGACAAAATATGTACCGATTGATTTTAAGAAACTGTTTATCGCTTTATACCCTCAGTATATTTCTGCCCTTCTTATGTTTGTGTTTGTTTCAATCTGTAAAAGTTACTTAAATGGGCTTATTAATAACGAAATATTATTGTTGTTCGCATTAGTCTTGCTTGGTGGTAGTAGCTATGTGCTGTTTAGTGTTCTGTTGTTTTATAAACATACAATGCGCCAATTACACGAAATAAAAACAATGTTTTTCAAGGGCAAAAAGCCGAATAAATAAAAGTAAACGTGTTTTGCGATAGTGTTAAATAGACTATTTTATAGGGTGTTAATCTTGGTATTGCCAACAGAACAATTAACGTTTAAGCAGATATTTTCTGTTGTAAGTTCAAGATATTGGTGACTTTCTTTAAGATTTAATAATTGAATGGGATTTGAATATGAAAGGAACACCAAAAGTCAGTGTGATTCTGCCAGTGTACAACGTCGAATTATACTTAGCTGAATGTTTAGACTCAGTATTGACACAAAGCTTTCAAGACTTTGAATTGATCGCTGTCAATGACGGTTCGATCGATAACTCTATTAATATTCTATTAGAATACGAAGAGCGTTTTGCTGGCAAATTAAAAATTGTTGAGCAAAAAAATCAAGGGTTGTCTGCGGCTCGCAATACAGGGCTAGAGAACGTTGCTGGGCAATTTATTTACTTTCTTGATAGTGATGATTGGATTTTGCCCAACACATTAGAAACATGCGTAAATGCCTTTGAGAAAAATAACGCTGACTTAGTGATATTTAATGCCAAAGCATTTTGTGATGGTATGCCCGAAGATTTGTTGCTTAGACTTGACTATACCCGCAATTTGCCACACCAGTCTTATACTAACGGACATGATTTGTTTGAAGACTCCAAGGGCGTCGGTAATTACATCGTACAATCTTGTTGTTATATGTATCGATTTAGTGCACAGATGAATTTGCGATTTATACACGGCATACTGCACGAAGATAACTATTTTACTACCATGCTGTTTGTTAATTCATCAAAAATCCAAGTATTAGCGGAGCGTTTTTTTCAACGGCGCATTCGTCAAAATTCCATAACAACCAGCGCACTATCGATAAAACACGCGATAGGATATTATAAAACGGCGTTAGTATTGCGTGAACATTTACTAAGCCAATCAGCCTATTCGAAAGAGCTCTCGAAATACTGCAATTACTTGTTTCAACGCGGGCTCAAAATTGAACAAGAAGTCTCTCAAGGTAATATTAAATTATCTCGAAAATGGGCATTGATAACTAATTTTAAAGCATTTATAAATTATAAGCTTTTTATCAGAATTCTCTTTCCCACAGCTCACAAACTCTTAGTGAACTTACGTAAAAAAAATAACTAGTAGGAAGAGTGAAGCGCATATCTAAACTAGGACTCGTTAGCTAGATTGGCTGTCTTAGTCATACAAACGAGCACTGGATGCTAACAAGCCCATATTAACAAAGTAACCTGACAGGGCCTAAACACAAACTGTGTACTGTCAGGTTAGATACTTTATTAAAGACTTTTTACTTTTCAGTTATGACTTCTACAAGATTGGTGTCGTTAATCCATTGTTTGAAATAATTCAAATTTTTTCCATAAGAGTTGTCCATGAGTTTAATGTTTTTACCGAGTAAGTAAGACAGAATGAAGCCATGTAGCCTGTCGGTATAAACCGTATTATGAAGATTAAAGTAATTGATTGCTCTAAAGACTAAGCTATCAGAATGCATTTTCCAGCTCCGCACTAATCTAGGTGTTAGAAACTTAAAGCGCTCTAGTTTAGTAATATATTTACGGTATGTATGATCCCACGGTGTTAACATATTTTCCCAGTCAAATGACTTTTTCTGTATATCCAGCGCTGCCGATACCTTTTCAATGTCGACCCTTCTTAAGTTAAGGATCTTGGGTGTGCTAACTTCAAGAGGCTCTACCTCTGAAGCATCGATTAAAGGATGCAGACTGTGGGCCATGTCTGGCATTAAAGATGAGTTTTTTGAAAAATCCTTAGCAATACCAAGGCTCTTTTGGTCTCTTAAAAACATATGTAAATCAGTGTGGCGTGAGAAAATGTCGCAGCTCTTTTTCATTTCAGTATCATTAGAAAAATGTATGGTTTGCGGCAAAATGATAATTCGCTTATTCGGAAACTTTTGGATCATCGATTCACGCAAACGTTGATGTCTTGGATAAAGGTCGCCAAAATTTCCGCCACCATGAAACATAATGATGTCACACTTCTCAATCGCTTTAATATCTACATTTCGGTCAAAGGCGCGATAAACAACATCAATTTTGTGCTCTTTGATAAAGGCTTCTGTACCTGCGTATATAAGATGGTCACCGACATTAAAATGTAAAGCAATATCGATGTATGCGACCTGCTTTCCATCGCATAGCACAGCAATATCTGCGTGCATAGTTTTCAGTTCATCGAGTTTATTATTCCAACTTGTTTTATATTGTAAATTCATAAGAATCCGAGTTTGAAATTAGAAGAAGTTTAAGAAACAATGTTGAGGAGCGTCCAAATTCAGTTAATTAATTTCGTTAATTATTCATTATCTTTCAACTAGCATGCTTCAATGGTACTTATCATAGTTTTGTTACGCTGAGATGGTAGCCGTTCCTAAAACCTATTTTCAGGTTAATTTAATTAATTTTTTCCCAAGTTTGATACCTTTCAATTCAATAAAACGGTAAATAATATATGAAAAAAGAAAAGTCCCAAACAATAGCATAGTTGTAAACGCAGTCCAGCTCACAAAATCTAATTTTCCTCGATTTAATACTAATGCAAAAAATGGGATCATTAAGATTAAGTGCGCGATGTAGACTGAATAAGACATCTCTGCTAAAAATTTAGACACTCTATGTCCGATTATATAACTAAGTGTCTGTATCAAAATATTTTCTTTTTTAGAATCGAAACAAATCCACCACCAACTAAACAAATACAAGAATGGGATGATTATTGTTTTGTTCCCGACAATCAAAAAGAATAATGTAACACAGGAAATGAAGATACTCTCAAAGGATATCTTGGATTTGTTTAAGAACAAATAGGCTAATGCAATCCCACCGGCAAAATTTTGGAATTTAAGTGGTAAGTAACTTGGCATAGGGAAAGTAAAATTTATCAGGTTTGAAATCCACCAAATACAGAACATACCTACTAAAGAAATAGTAAAAAATAGCGTGAAGTTCTTTTTATAAAAAAAATAAAGAAACGGAAATATAAAATAAAATTGCATTTCTAATCCAAGACTCCAATCTGGTAGTGGAGTGCTAAAAGAATATTCTGGAATTACACCAAAGATAAAAGATGCATGAATAAAAAAGCTTTTAATTGGTTCGTTTATATAATATCGATCCATACTGGTCGCTGAGTTTGGCAAAACCTCTGCGATTAGTTCCCTACATTCGCCGAGATAATTAGATAGTAGTAATGCAATAAACAAGCAAAAGTAGTATGCCGGGGCTATTCTGAAAAACCTCCTAATGAAAAAGTTTTGTATTCCAATCTTATTAGTTAATTGTTGATAAGATTTGCTAATTGAGCATTGATAGTAGATTAAAAAGCCAGAAGCTAACATGAAAGCATTTACTGCTTCTTGACCTAGAAAACCTCTTAGGATCGAGGGGCCGCCACCTAATATCGCTGCATGGTGAAAAAAAACAAAAACAGCTGACCACCCCCTCAGAAAGTCTAAGAATGATACTTCATGTTTAATAGTTGATTGCATTAGGGTTCCTTTACTCCCATTATTTAAGTGCAGGTAGTCTCGTTAATAATGGATTCGATTTATACCGGTAATTAAATTTAAAATAGTCACTTAGCTAATTAAAGCATCCCTTGTCTTTTAGGAATAAAGCCCTATATCGGTTCGCTATTGAGTTATCTCATATTTGCTAGACTTTTTAAAATATAAATTATCTTAAGATCTATTATATTCTCTGAGGGTAAACAAAAAAGCCAAACATAAATGTTTGGCTTTTAATATCAATTTTCTAAATATTTAAAAAGATTTTCTGCGGAGCGCTACTAATGATCCAGCCCCCAACAAAAGCAATAATAGAGAACTGGGTGCTGATACGACCGCAGCTTGTGTTGCTGATACTAACGTAAATCTGACAGCATCTGCCATAACATATCTACCAACTGTAGAGTTAGTGTCATCAATTTTTACTGTTGCTCCTGCGGCAGCAAAATTATAAGAACCTAATTCAAACCAAGCACCACCATTTATGGTTTGATCAACAAACAATTTGGAGATTGCAGAACCCGAATCAATTGAAACAGCAGAGCTTTCGGCACGATTTGAACCAGCAGCCCAAAACATCTCGACTTGCCAGATTCCCGCCAACCAATCAGAACTACTAGTTGGGTCCCAAATAGCAAAGTCACCAGACTTGTTAACTCTGTCAACCATATAGTTGCTCCCAATGAAAGTTTTAACAAACGAGCTGTTTGTAAACCCGCTCGAAATAAAACCTGCATCAGAGTTATCTATGGTGATGACTGTGGCGTTAGCTACAAACGGTGCCGACAATAAAACACATAGGCTAATACGAGCAAAAAAACCTTTTAACTTCATAAATACATCCTAAATTTACTCAACTTGATTACTATTTAGCATTAATCATGCCGAATATTAAAATCTGATTATTATCAATGCTTTGCTTTTTTTATCTTTATGCAACTTTTAACTACTGTAAAATTTTTTGACACTTAACACCATTAGAAATTTATTTAATTATAATTTTTACTAAAACTACTCTAAGAATACTTCATCCAGATACCTTAAGCTTTTTATCGCATACCACGGACGCATGTGACTCCCGTCCCTATAGAAAAAACCATTTACCCCATCTCTAGTTTTGCATATTCCGTCATTACACAGGTGATGTATTGGATCAATGATGTTTACTCCGTCTAATTCGCTGAGCTGTTGCAGGGCATACTGGTGAACCGTATAGTAGCTTCTAACTTGATCTTCACTTATATGGTCGGGCAAGCCCTGCCTGGCTGAAAGAACCGGGTCAAATTCGTCGCCTCTGGGCTCGCCTAAAATAAGATAAACGTGATTTATTGTTGTTTTTATGTGTTTTAAAAAATAGTCAAATTCTTTAATTCGATTGGCGATTTCAATGGCTTGTTCTTCATTATTTGGAGAAAGGTAGGAATTAAAACTGTAAAAAGGTAATACAATTTTGTCAAAACTATGGGTGTCTAATAACTGTTGATAATTTTGTATATTGGCACATGACCATTTTGGGTTTTTCATCGAAGGAGTAACAAAACAGCCAGATCTGGTGAGAAAGTATACGTTGTAAGGGCTTTGCAGATTTGCCACATAAGGATAAAGCTGCTCTGCATGACTTGCGCCTAAAATTAATATGTTGTTACTAGACTCACCAGCTATCTTTCTGATTTTAAGTGAGCCTACTGTTAGATTGGCCTTTGGATAATACCAATCATCTTTGGCTGCAAGAGCCATGGCGACAAGTGGCCTTTCAGCCTCAGGTAAACGATTAACGATTCCATTGGTCATAAAAACCGCTAAACCTGCAACAGCTAAAATACTTGCTGCTGGTAATGGGCGTAACACAGAGCCCAACTTAACTAATCGATAATCACTTAACTGTTTTGACTCAATAAAGGTATAGCTGAGGGCACCTAAACCTACAGATAAAGGCAAGCCAATGTACCACCAATTTTCACCAAGCGAAAAGTAAACCCCCGCTACAACAATCGGCCAATGCCACAAATAAATAGAATATGACCATTTGCCCAAGGCATGACATAATCGATTATTTACTAAAAAACTTTGCCCCTTGTTGGCTTGTAATACCAAACAAGCACCTATTATAGGTAATAAAGCAGCAAAACCAGGCCATGGCGTTTTTTCGTTAAAGATAAAAAACGATATAAAAATGCTGGCAAGACCAAGAATTTGCAGAGTAGTTTTTGCTTTTTCATTTAATGTCAGGGGGTATAAAAATACTAAACCGCCAGCAAGCATTTGCCACGCTCTGGTTGGCAATAAAAAATAGGCGGCACTGCTCGATTTAAATGTCACCAATACCGATAGTATTAGGGCCGCTATCGTGCCTAATACTAAAACCAACTTTATTTGTTTAAGGCTTAAGAATTTTTTTAGGGCGACCAAAACTACTGGGTATATTAAATAAAACTGCCACTCAACCGATAAACTCCAGGTATGTAATGACCATTTTTCGATAGATGAAGCGTCAAAGTAGCCTGATTCGGCCCAATACACCATGTTAGAAATAAAGGTTAAGCTGGCTGCGACGTGCTTACCTAAACTCAGGTAATCGAGAGGTGGCAGAGTAAGGTAGCCAACAACTAACAAAATAAAACTTAAAAAAGCCAGTGCAGGGACAATACGCCTAACCCTAGCCGCATAAAACCCTAAGATTGAAAACGTTTGTTTTTCTAGCCCTTTAACAATAATCATGGTCATTAAAAAACCAGAGATAACAAAAAAAACATCGACCCCAGCGAATCCCCCTGGTAACCACTGATGATTAAAATGAAATATTACGACCGCCACTACTGCAATAGCTCGCAGCGCATTGATATCTTCTCTAAATTTCACTAGCGTTTAACTTTCCCTGAATGTTGATAACTTGTATTTGGCTAAAACTGTCGCGAACTAAAACGTAGCTTTTGGTACCATTAATTGCTGTTCTAGCTGACCTGCCACCTCAAGTGCGCCCTCATGAGTAAAATGGCCATAGTCAAAAGTGATGGGCGCCCCTTTTTCTGTTAAAAACTCACACGATATTGTTTTTGTGGAGCAGATTACATCAATTAGTGACACGAAATTGACGCCATCTAGTGTGTCAATTATTTTAAATTTATTGTCTAGTCCTTTTAAATATGAATAGCGGTTTTGTTTGTCGTTTTGGATATTTTGAATGTCCGTTGTTGCTAAAATTTTCGGTAAATCTTGTCTATATTCTAATGTTCTGCCAATCACTACTATATCGTCTGTAAATTTTTTTACATACTCAACGGTTTTAACCAGAGAATTAACTTCATATTCTTCCCATCTACCCGCAATAATAATCCGATCGAAATGATTTTGGGTAATTAGTTGTTCAAAACCAAACTTCATCAAATCAGTACAACGTCTTTCCCCGCGGTAACTAAGTAAGGGGCGACAGCCTGAAGCCGTCACTTGGCTGACAGTTTGGTTGTTCGTTTTTAATGCTTGTAAAGTACTATTCCAATGTGCAGCGTGACTATCACCAATTAATAAAACATTGTATTTGTTTTTGTCAACATCAATACATTTATCTTTATTAAAGTATTTTATGTCGTTTGTGGTAGGCCCAAGCAAGCAGATATCATCATCTGCTCCTCCGTTACCTCTTCTGAATCCGCTTAAATCATAATCCATGTATGAAAGGTAAAAAAGTTGCTGTTCGCTGAAGCGATCGGTTAAACCTTTATTGAAAAAAAGCATCAGTAAGATTAAAGCGCTGCTTACTGCCACTGCAGCAGAAAATGTTTTACGTTTTTTATCGGCTGAATGACTACTGCTAAAAGGTAATTCGATAAATTTCCAGCTTAAATAACCCAGTAAAATAGAGGCAAGCAACATAACTGTGCTGTTGACCATTCTCGGTAAGTCATTATCAAAGGCCAACTGATAAAATACGATGACAGGCCAGTGCCAGAGGTACAGTGAGTATGAGATATTGCCAAAAAAGCGATTGATAGGTAGCGACATCATCGTGGTAAACAGACTGCTTGTGCTACCAGCTAAAATCACGCAAAGCGAGGCAGCGGTGGGAATGATCGCGTTTACACCCGGAAATAATGTGTGTTCAGTATAAACAAACAAGCATATTACTAAGGTAAAAAGGCCCGTGGATCCGATCAGGTTGCCTGAGCGGTTTGATAGTTTAATTTTGTCGATATTCAGGGCTAATAAGCCCCCTACAATAAACTGCCAAAAACGAGTCGGTGATATAAAGAATGCTAATGATGGATCAAGGTTGACTAAGTATTCACTGAGTATAAAACTCGCAATTGCAATGATGGCGAGTGATATTTGCAGCCAGTGCGCTTTAAACTTTATGATGGCTATGAGCAAAATAGGAAACAGAATGTAAAACTGCTCTTCGACCGAGAGTGACCAAGTATGTAACAGCGGCGCTAGTTTTAAGTCGGCAGCAAAATAGTCTGATTGGGTGTAAAAAAAAATATTTGATACGTACAGCAGTGTGGATATAACGCTTTTAGCGAAAGCGGCAGTTTCTACTGGAAGTAAATAAAAATAGGCTACGACGATGGTAGCGAGAATAGTGGCAAGTAGGGCAGGGAATAGACGTTTGATCCTTTTTACATAAAAACCCGCCAAGCTAAATTTATTGGCAAAGATGTCGCGACAAATAAAGCCAATAATTAGATAGCCAGAGATCACAAAAAATATATCAACACCTAAGTAGCCACCCGGGAGTTTTTCCGGTGCAATGTGAAAAATGACAACTGCTAATACAGCTAAAGCTCTTAATCCTTGTATATCCCAGCGATAACGTTTTTTTTCTAACATGACTTTCCCTTATTAACGCTTCAATCAACTCTGCGCTATTTTTGCGTGTTTACTTGATAGAAACAACCAAATAAGCAATCCAAAGGCCATATTTAGTTGATTGGCGTTAAGTTGTTGTTTTAGGGTTTTTAGTTGATGTTATTGATTTTAATTTTACACAGGGGTGCAAAGTTGTCATATTTTTACTAATGTATTGCACCAAGTTGGTTAGTTGTGATGGTTTATAAATATTATTTAATATTGAGATGATTAGAGTGACGACATATCAATTATTTGATTTAAATATCATGATGCGGAGTTTGCTTTTTTTATTTTTGCTCAAAGAATATAAATACAATGCCTGTTGAAGGGCTAAGTTGTCGATTAAGAGTCATTAAATTTGCGAAGGCAGTCTAATAAAATTCAAAAGTGCTTTTGAAAAAAGCGTTGTGTAAAAAGCTATGGAATTATACTGGTAAAAAGCGGCCATCAAAATGTGGTGTTATTATCTGTTAAATGATGATTTTTTTTCGTTCCAGTTCGCTTTTATAATTTTAATAACGTTAGCGAATTACCCTAGTCGATGGCCACATTCAAAAGATACTGGCTCGAAAACGAAAGCCTGCATAACGAGCAATTAACATGACTCATAAAAGAATAAACAAGCTTACTGTATTTTTTTGTGTATTTACTTTACTTAACCTAGTCGTTATTTCATTTCTTGTTAACACTTTGGTTAAGAATAGTTTGTACACACATTTATCAAGGCTTGATCCCATTAATCTGCGTTTTTACGAGCAAGCTAACACAATGCTGAGTTTTAATCCTGATGTCGTTTTAATTGGCGATTCGAGAATTGAACAATGGGATGTGTCAACTCTCGGTTATAACGTTGATGATATTGTAAACAGAGGTATAAGCGGTCAAACAAGTGAGCAAATAGTATATCGAATTAAACAAGATCTGATAGATTTAAAGCCGCGTTTGGCAGTAATTCAGTTTGGGATCAATGATTTGAAGCTACTAGCGTTTGCCCCTAAACGGGATAAAGATATTATTCAACAACTCAAAAATAACTATCAAAAAATAGTGTCTGAGATAGAGAGTGCCAATATACAGGTAATTGTCACCACTATTATTCTGCCTTCAATATACTTAGACGAATGGTACTTTTATGACTTATCTGCGACGGTTAAGGCAACAAATACGCTAAATGCCTTTATTTTAAAAGATCTAAAATGCAATTGTAAGAGAGTTGATTTTGCTAGCCTATTATCATCTGATGGGGAATATACACATGCTAGATTCGCTGCAGACACCTTACATATAAACGAATTTGGATACAGCATATTAGCCAGTAACTTAACTAAACACATTTTTTCAACAAACTAAAAGGGGGCAAATTATTCAGTAATACCCTGTCTGTCACTGAAGATAATTTTACCTATTTGTTCGTGAGTTTCATCATATAACCAACGGCTGCCATATACAGATAGATGATCAAAATCTGAATAGTAAAATTGTTTACCATCATGGGTGATTAATGGATTAGGTAGGAATTGAAACGGATCAACAAATATGCCTCCATTTGAATCTACAAGTTTTTTAACAAGTTCGTTATAAGCAGGGTAGCCAGACGAGATCGTAATATTTTCACCGCAATCAAAGCCCAGTCGCTTACAGTTAGATATTTTAGCAGGGTTTGCATTTAGTAGAGGTGGTTGTGCTAAAACAAAGACTTTCTTTTTCGCCTGCGTTAATCTTTTTATTAATAATGCCAGCTCATTTAGCTCCGTAGGCTTTCTGGACAAGGTGTCATGTCTATAAGCGATTAAAATAGTGTCACTGAGGTGTTTGTTAGCCTCAAAGCTTTCATTTACGCTTGTGCATCTGTAACTTGGGAGCGCAATTGAACAACCACCTGCTGCGTACATCCTCAATTTAAATTTATACTCTTTTGCTAAGTTTGAGGCTAAGGCAAAGTAATGCTCTGCGTGACTATTTCCATATAGGATAATGGTCTCTGTCGCTTGCGGATCGCCTCCTTGGCACCCAAGGTTTATAAGCGATGGACATTCTTTTTTATTAATATGGCTATATTGAAACTGTGCTTCGATATTTGAGTCACTCACGCGCGAGGGTAGACCTTTCGTGCTAATGATAAACAGTGCGATACCCAATAAACATAAGCTTGGAAGCACAAAATAGAACAAAAACACTTTTAAAGGCTTAGTTTTGAGAGCGCGCAAGGGCTTTTCAATGAGATAATACGAGACCAATGCAACAAAAACCATTATGAATAGAAGAATAATTTGTAAGGCAAGGGAAAAACTATAACTCCCTTCAGATGTTGTAAAGATGTATCTGCTGAACGCAAGTACCGGCCAGTGTGCCAAGTATAAAGAGTAGGATATAAGCCCAACATATACTAAGGGTTTAACAGCAAGAGCTTTATTTACTGAGGTGTTTTCTGAGTTAATAATAATCGCGACTGGAACACATAGAACGAGAGCAACGATACCTGGAAAGGGAATATGTTTATTAACAAAAAACAGTAGGACGAAGATAACAATGAAAGAAACTATCGATAACACCTCTGAGGAAAAAGTTTTTAGTCGGTAATTTAGCTGCAGGGTGGCTAGGATCGAGCCCACTAATAGTTCACCCATTCTTGTGAAAATCAAATAGTAGCTAATCGAACTATAATCAGCAGATCTGGATAAACTTTCAGCTAAAACAAAACTCAGAGCAGCTACTATGGCAAAGCTCCATAAAAGTTTTTGTTTGATAAATCTAAAAATGGCAAAAATCATGAAGGGCAGAATAAAATAATATTGTTCTTCAACTGCTAACGACCACGTATGAAGCAATGGCCACTCTGATGAGTCACCTGAAAAATAGTCGCCCGTGCGCAAGGCATATTGCATATTAGCCATAAAAGTCAAAACACTGGCTAGCGATATGCCAAATTTGTAGAAATCATAAGGGAGTAATATAACGAAAGCAGTGCCAGCAGTGAGCAGTAACACAAAAAACAGAGGAGGTAAAATTCGCTTGGCCCTACGAACATAGAACGAAGCAAAGGAAAATCTTGATTCGTTGATCTCTCGCAAAATTATTTTAGTAATAAGAAATCCGGATATCACAAAAAAAATGTCGACGCCTAGAAAACCACCAGACAAATAATTAGCATCAAAATGAAATAAAACTACGGACAGAACGGCGACTGCGCGAAGACCATCAATATCGGGGCGGTACGAGAGGGTTGACATAACAATACTTAAAAAATCCATTTAGGTGATAACGACTTTACAGCAAAGACAAACAGGTAATCAATCGAAAATTTTTAAGAGCCTCAGTTCGAGTCACTTGAATATTACATCTAGTTTCTACATCAGGTAAAACCGATACTTTAAATATTGTTTAGCTACGCCTGTGAGTTATTTAACAGTGACATTCAAAGGAATTGCTGCTCAACGATCTTGTTTTTAATATGATTAATCTCAAAAGTAATCATAACGAACTACACGTTACCCTAATAAATCTGAGCGCAAGTGTTTATTAGGGGCATGATTCTTTTAAAAACAATAAAGCGAAAGCGCCATTATGTATATCACGCAGTTGACTTAATGAGTGCGCTATTGCGCAGTAGTTGCTTTGACTGCTTAACGCAATGTGTCAGAGATATATTGTGTTTAAAATATTTTAGGCGTCCTTGCCCTTTTTCTAACGCTCAACAATATTTACGTTTTTAAAATAACTATTGCCATTTGGTGATATTACATCATCGTCCATGGCAAAAAATAGATAGGTTTTACTGCCGGTGTAGTATGCCCCGATGGGTATACTGTAGTGCTCGTATTCGCCTGAGCCAGTATAACGATAATCTTGTAAACCGTAGCTTTGGCTGCCATATAAATTAAAGGTTGTGCTTGGGTCGAGGTTTAAATTGTTGTCTAGACCAATGCCGTGGATCTCGCCTTGAGACGTGGATTTAAAGTCAAATTCTAGAACGGTGTTGGGGGTGATGGTGTAATTAAGAGCTGCCGCCTGCCATCGATTGCCAAGTAATTCTAGCGTTGTGCCGGCATCTAGCACGGTGATAGTGCCTTGGGACGTATCTTGGAGGCTGCCATCCTTATTGATGCCGTAACCTTGAAATGAGAGCGAATTAAAATCGATGGCTATCTCTCTGGCCTCATTTACCGTGATGCTAAATTGTTGTGTGTCGGCACCAACATCATTAGTAGCAATAATTCTTACATTTTGTTGGCCTATTTGCTCGCTGGTGGGTGTCCATGTAATTACGCCAGCACTATTTATTGTCATGCCCTCTGGAGCAGACTCTAAGGTAAACTGCAGCGCTAGTGGGCTGTTTACTTCTACAGTGTTATCGTCGTCATAATGATAAACAGAGCCTACAATACCGTTAACATTGGGGGTTGAGGTAATAACAGGCGGACTGTTGGGTTTTTCATAAATCGTGATGTTACGAAAGGTGCTCGTCGCATTAGGTGATTCAACATCCTGATCCATAGCGAAAAATAGATATTGGCTATCTCCACTTAAATAGTCGCCCAGTGGGATTAAAAAATGTTGAGTGGTACCTTGAGTGGTATATCTATACTCTTCAATGCCATATGTTTGCATACCAAATAAATTTAACGTTGTGTTTGGACCTAGTACTAAGTCTTTGTCTAAACCGATACCGTGGATTTCGCCTATTACACTGCTGCTAAAATCAAATTCAATAATGCTATTGTTTGTTATTGAGTAGGGAAAATTGATCGCAACCCAGCGGTTACCAATTAATGTAATGCTGTCGCCTGCTGAAGAAACACTCACTGTACCATTGTTTGTATCGCCGTTGATACCCCCATAACTTAGCAATGAAAAGTGGTTGAAGTTAATAAGCTCGCCAAAAGGCTGAGATACCGTCACGGTGTAGCGTTGGATATCTTGCCCAATGTCATTCGTTGCTACAATCTCAATGGTGTGTTCGCCCAATTGCAGATTGCTTGGCGTCCAGTTTATTTGCCCCGCCGTGTTTATGGTCATTCCTTCAGGCGAGTCATTTAGAGCATAAATGATAGGTTTTGCTCCAATTGTTTCAACAGAATATTGGTAAGTTATTCCGATCTGGGCTTGCAATCTTGGTGCAGAAATGACGCTTGGTGCGATTTGACCTGGCTCGTAAATACGTACATTTCTAAAATAGCTTTGTGCTGCCGGATTAGGTACATCATGATCCATGGCAAAAAATAAATACGCTTTTGCACCTGTATAATATTGTCCAACCGGAATGCTAAAGCGCTGGTAGTCAGCGTTTTCAGAATACACATAGTCCTGTATTCCGTATTTTTGTGTGCCTAAGACCGTAAAGGTTGCGTTTTCCGATAAGGCTAAGTCGGTATCAAAACCTATACCGTGGATTTCGCCCTTCATGCTTGATTTAAAGTCAAATTCAATGACCGTAGTGGGGGTTATGGTATAAGGCAGATTAATGGCGCGCCAGCGATTGCCAATTAAGTGTAAGGTTGCGCCGTTATCTTCCACCATAACTGTGCCATTTGCGGTGTCTTGTGCACTGCCGCCATAACTAAAGTTAGGTGATTCATTAAAGTTAATTAGGCGTTCTGTGTTTGCTGAACTTACTTTAATGTCGAAGACTTGAATGTCTTCACCGGCTGCATTGCTTACTCGTAATTGCGCTGAGTTAAGGCCTATTTGCGCTGCATTTGGTGTCCAACTAATTAAGCCATCGCTATCGATAGTCATGCCATCTGGTGCGTAGTCAAAACTGTAGCTTAGCGGTGTGCTGCCGCTTGCTTCTACAATATTGTCACTGTCGTATTCATAAGCTTCACCCACTGTTGCCTCAAGCCCTGCAACTGAAGTGATGCGCGGAGCGATAGAGCCGGGTTCACTAATATCAACCACACAGGCATTGCTGTACCAAGTATTGGCTTTGGTAATGCCAAGTTCGATGTTTGTTAAACTACAGGCTGAGAATTGATTACTGCCGTTTATGTAGGGGTTCATCAAAAACGAATTGGCTGTGCTTGAACACAATGAGCCTGATTGTGCATCGTGCGGCGCACCAAAGTTGTGGCCAATTTCGTGGGCAACGACCAAGGCGGTTTGGCTACCGAAATGTTGTGATAAACCGACACCGTACGAGCTGCATAGTGCATCAACAAAGGCGATACCAACGGTGTTGTCGTCGAGTTCTTTGCCGGTAAACAAATGTG
This sequence comes from Flavobacterium sp. W21_SRS_FM6, assembly GCF_052119645.1. NCBI lineage: Bacteria > Pseudomonadati > Bacteroidota > Flavobacteriia > Flavobacteriales > Flavobacteriaceae > Flavobacterium > Flavobacterium sp. W21_SRS_FM6. The sequence continues at coordinate 401,622 of NZ_JBGQOM010000002.1, read as the reverse complement.
TGATGCCTTGATTACCAATTGTTTGCGCCACTTGGGTGCGCAGGTTGTAAACCAAATCCGTCGCATTGGTGGTATTAAGGTTGCCGTTATCGCTTAGTACAATGGCATCGGTAATATTAAGTTCAACGTTGACTTGTTCTGAAAAAATACCGTCTACCACGTTCATTTCGCTGAGCATTTTTTCGTAAGCAGCGCCGTTATGAATAGTGTTGTATTCAGTGTCGGCGAGCACTTTAACGTTAATGCTGCGATCCGCTGCCGCAGCGGCCATGCTTGAAAGGTTTGAAACAAAATTTGAGTAATCAAAGGTATCAGCCGCATTAGGGTTGGGTATTTCTAGCGCACAAGTGGCGTTTAGCTCAACATCGGAGGCTTTATATATCACTTGCTTGGTGCGAGAGCTCATGACTCGTTGGTTGTTGCTATTTGGTACAATAATGTCTGCAATTGATGATTCAGGATCAATAAAAAACAGTTCAGTACCATCAAAAAATGCGCCTGAATACAGGCCATCTTTCAGGGTTAGTCTTACCCACGAATTGGGCGTGTCTTTTATTGTGCCTTTTAAAATACTCAGTGCACTGCTTTGTTTTTTACTTAACTTTTTAGACAACTTCTGGTTGGGTTGTAAAGCAAAGGTATAGGTCACACCATCGACGCTGAGTTCGATATCAAAAGCAGAGGCTTTTGACTGAGTTTTAGGGCGTATTTCTAAAGCGGATATCTTTTTAATACTTCGGTGGTTTTCATGGTCGTGAGTTTTACTGGTCGCATCGCTTGCTGTCAGTAAGGTGAACAAGAGGGTTGAAATAAAAAAACTGAACGCAGTGGTAAGAAACGAAAGGGTTTTCATGTTAATGCCTCATTACGCAACGACTTAAATAACATAGCTGTCTTTCGATTAAATAACCATGTGGCCCACGATAAACAGATAGGATATTACGGTAATGTTGTTTGCTGATGATGAAGGGCTAATAGTAGCAGAGAGTTTGTGAATGGTGATATTGAAGTTACCAGACCTTAGCTATTTAGTTTTATAACCTAGGGTGGTTTTTTATACCGTTTGGCGGCAAAGTTTTTATCATTGTGGTTGATTTATTCGGCCCTGAACTACGCCGGTTACCGGGACCTCCTACAAGGGAGGTAATTTAAGGATTTATCAATTGTACGAATATTCTAATGATTATTCAAAATGCCTATGTTTATTGAACTTGCACTAGCATCTTGCGGGGCAGGGCTCGAATCTAGTTCGTAAAATCTAACATTGCTAAAGGTGGCTTGTGCTTGAATTTCGGAAGGTTTGTCGTCGTCCATGATAAAAACCAATCGATTAATCTCTCCAAGTGAAAGCATGCCAATGGGTAATCGTACCGTTTCGAACTCACCAATATTACTGTATTGGAATAAGTCGTTGGACCATTGCTGAGAGCCTGAGAGCTTGTATAACCTTGAGTTAGTTAGCGTATTATCATTTTCAAATGCAATGCCCGCTATTTCACCTGCTCCGTTGGTTTTAATTTCAAACTCTAAAATGGTTCTTGGACTTATCGTTTTATTTATAGCAACGCTCTTCCAAGTATTTCCAAAGAGCGAGAGCGATGTTCCTGCATCGGTGATTTCATAATTATTATCTACATCTTGATTACTGAATGACGTAATAACCCCTTCTGAAAAATCTAAGATAGAGGTGCTTGCTTGCAGTAGCCCTCGGTTGTATTCGTTAATAGTGTCGTACACACTGACGTTTTTAAATTGTACTTCTGCTGGTTTGCTGCCGGTTTTGTCTTCGTCTAATACAAATACTAAGCGATTTATTTCGCCAGCCATATATTGGCCGATAGGCAGGGTTATTGTTTTAAAAGTGTTTGCTTGGTTATATTTGAATGTATCTTGAGACCAAGCTTGCGTTCCAGCAAATTTGAATAGCCTACTTGAGGTTAATTTATTGTCGTTCTCTATCCCTAGGCCAATAATTTCACCCACACCATTAGTGTTTACATCTAATTGAATCACCGTATTCATGTTAATGGTGTAGGGAAAATCAATACTTTTCCACGCATTTCCAGCTAAAACCAGGGTATCTCCGCTATCCTCAATACGATATTGTCCATTTCTATCTTGGTTATCGAATGCGCTTATTTCGATTTCATTAAAATTAATTAATCCTTTAATTTCAGTTTTTGCGAACGATGAGCTCAGTTCGGGAGAAGACTCGGATGGTAGTACTTTTGAAAAATTGGGAATTATAAAACGGTCTTCAATATCTAATTTAAAAGACGAACCTGCATCGATGATTTCGTCAATTTTGTCACTTTGCTCTGACCAGGGATGATAAAAATCGTCGTCAATAGTTGCATCCACATACGATGCCCCATAAGTCGTATTAAAAATTAGATTATTTTTAAATACTGACCCCTCGTAGAATTCTTTGTCATAAATACCACGACCTCCCCGAATCTTACTGATAATGATGTTATTCTGCGCATTGAGCCAAAATGTGGAATCTCCCTCGACTCCTGATCTAGCAACCCCGTTATTATTAACGACAATGAAGTTTTCGAATAAATTAGTTATGCCGGCGGGTCTGGCGAACAATCCGCCCATTTTAATGGCTGTCCAGTCTTTGCCTCGATCATCTCCGAGGTCATGAATGTAATTATTAAATATATAACTTGGGCCGAGCATGTTTGGTGCGGTACTTACTCCTACGTAACCCTGAGTTAATTCATTGTCGTAAAACAATACATTACTTTGTCCACCATCTAGTTCTATTAAGTCGTCGTTTGCATAGGCTAAATAGTTATTGTAAATCGCTGAGTCTCTACCAAAACTGCCATCGCGCCTAAAGTTTCTGAGGCCTTCTATTACATCGTTAAAGCGATGGTCTGGGTTGCCATAAAAACGATTATTACGAATGATGTACTGTCCTCGGTATTGTTCAGTAGGGTGATAAGCCCAAACTAACATCGCATTTGGACCATTGGGGTGGCCGCTAGCCCAATTATTTGCCTTACCATTAGGACTGTGTATTGCACAATCTTCGACTGTGACTACACCGGTTTTTGCGAGATAAATACCCGAATCGTAATTAATTGGACTAGTGCTTTCGCTGTTTTCGTAGGCAACGCCGTTGCGCATGTCTTCACCCGTGCGTCCATAACCGGATATGTCGCAGCCTCTAATCCAAATATGATGGGCTTCGTTGGCGCTAATTGCAAAGCGACGACCGCCTTTAACTGTAATATTTTCAAACATGATATAGCTTTGGCTGCCAATATTTATTGCTGAAGAGTCATCTTCACCGGCAATGACTTCGGTTCCATCACCAATAATAAGCGCCCAGCCATCTTCTGAGCCTTCGATGCCTAGCGTTGTTAAGTTGAGTTGACCACCGGTATAAATATCAGAGAGGTAATAGGTTTTTTCTGGGTCGATTGGCGGTGAGTTAGGGCGAGTTTTAAAGCTATATAAATGCTCTTCCGTGATTTCTGCGTTGTCTAAATACTCAAGTTTGATATCGTAAGCTGTATCTGCTTGAAGTCGCACAATCGAGCCTGACAAAGCGCCCATTATTGGCTCCCACTGCAAGCTTAACGCCGGTAGCCATCTGTCTGAATCACTGGGCTTAAACCAAAGTCGTGTGGTGGACTCTTCGTATTGATTGTAAACGGTTAAGCTGGCTGAATGAATTAGTGGGACAATTCGATACTCTAAGTCGCTTGAAGCGGTAGGAGGAAATATCCTTGAGGGCTCAAGCCCTGCGGATAAAGCGGCCGATTCAAGAGTGGATTCTTGAATGGTTGCGCTCGCGTATAATTGATCGACAACTTGATATGCATCTATAGGATAAAGCTGTAGTGCTAAACTTACCCATTTTTCAGTCTTATTTGGCTGCGTTGCACTTAATCGCGTTACGGCTTGGCTGACATCTTGGCTTTGACTGATGGTATTTAACAGCATAGCGGTGTCTTGCACTTCTTTAACTAAATATGATTTTGTTTTTTTTGACTGGTAATGAGGGTGTTGCAACATGGCAACAATTTCTTGTTGGCTGCTAAGGTGTTGCTCTTTAATCTGCTTTACAAAATAATCACCCGGTTGCCCTTTTATCGATAAGCGCTTGGGGGCATCAAATTGTGCACAACTTACAAGGCTTAAGACTAGACAGATTACGATGAAATGTGTACCGAGGCCCATGATTTTACGCAATTGAGTCATAATCAATTCTCCTTCAGTGACTTAAATAGAAGCATCGTTTACTGCTAGACAACAGTAGAGTCTTTAACTCTAGAGCAAAGCGCTGTACTTGTCTTTGCGACATGACAAAGTTCAATAAATTTTTGCCTTTAATTTTTACCTAATCATTCATTGCATATCACGAACCAAGTTGACAATATTTAAAAATTATTGATTTTACAATGGCCTTTGGTAGGCGCTGCCGATGGCGGTCGAAGTTTTAGCGCAATATTTTCAGGCGCGTTTAACCGCTACGGAAATTGGTAATATCAAGGTTGGTTTATTCGGCCCTGAACTACGCCGGTTACCGGGACCTCCTACAGGTGGTTATCCATCACTCTGTAGGAGCTATCTTTAGGTTAAGCGACTAAGCCAGTTTGTAATATGCTTTAAACCAGTCAACAAACTGCTGCATACCATATTCAATATCCGTATCCGGCGTAAACCCTACTGCTTCTTTTAAGCTATCAATGTCTGCGAAGGTTGCTGGTACATCGCCCGCTTGCATCGGCATGAAATTCTTTTGGGCTTTTTTGCCTGCGGCTTTTTCAATCGCTTCAATAAAGGTCATTAACTCAATTGGGTCATTATTACCTATATTAAACACTTTATAAGGTGCTTTGCTTGATGAGGGTGATGTATTGGGGTTTTCTGCATTACGCACCGGCACTACGGCTTGAATACGAACAATTCCTTCAACAATATCATCGATATACGTGAAGTCTCGCTTCATTTTTCCGTGATTAAATACTTTTATTTCTCGGTCATTTAGTATGGCATCGGTAAATAAGAAAGGCGCCATATCAGGGCGTCCCCATGGACCATATACGGTAAAAAATCTCAAGCCTGTGGTGGGTAGATCGTATAAATGGCTATAGCTGTGGGCCATCAATTCATTTGACTTTTTAGTGGCGGCATAAAGAGACACAGGATGATCGACCGCATCCTCGGTTGAAAATGGCATTTTTTCATTCATGCCGTATACCGAGCTAGACGATGCGTAGACCAGATGCTGCACGTTATTATGACGACATCCCTCTAAGATTGTCGCCATACCGACTAAGTTTGAGTCAATGTAAGCCATTGGGTTTTCAATCGAGTAACGCACCCCAGCCTGGGCGGCTAAGTGTATAACTCGGTCAAAATGCTCGTCACTAAATAGTTTTGCAATGCCGTCTCTGTCTGCTAAATCCATTTTTATAAAAGTGAAATTATCAAAATGTTCAAGTTGCTTTAGGCGAGCGAGCTTTAGCTTGGGGTCGTAATAGTCATTTACGTTATCGAGCCCAATAACCTGATGACCTTGTTCACATAGCTTTTTAGCGACAAAGCAACCAATAAAGCCCGCAGCGCCGGTGACTAAATATTTCATTACTTAGCTCCGCTTTTTGATGAAGAAACCGACAGGCCTCGGCCTATACTGTAATAAGCAAATCCTTTTTTCTTCATTCGTTCGGGGTCAAACATATTTCGGCCGTCAAAGAAGGCATTGGTTTTGAGTTTTTCTTTTATTAGATCGAAATCAGGTGCTCTAAAATTTTGCCACTCTGTGCATATTACTAACGCATCGGCGCCATTTAGTGCGGCTTCCTTGGTGCCCATTAACGATAAGTCATCACGGCTACCACAAATACGCTGGGTTTCTTCCATTGATTCTGGATCAAACGCTTGCACTTTGGCACCCGCAGCCCATAGCGATTCCATCAATACTAAACTAGAGGCAGCACGCATATCATCGGTATTGGGTTTAAATGATAAGCCCCAAATTGCGAAGGTTTTGCCTTTTAATGCATCAGGATCTTGATCAAGCTTAAAGAATCTTGAAATGTATTCAAATAACTTGTTCTTTTGACGAAAGTTAACGTTTTCAACCGCTTTGAGTATTTCTGAGTTGTAGCCAATGGCATCGGTAGTTCTTACCAATGCTTGCACATCTTTCGGGAAACAAGACCCACCATATCCACAACCTGGGTAGATGAACTGATAGCCTATGCGTGGATCTGAGCCTATACCATGACGAACATGTTCTATATCCGCACCCACTAATTCAGCGATATTCGCCATCTCGTTCATAAAGCTTATCTTGGTGGCCAACATGCAGTTTGCTGCGTATTTGGTCAGCTCAGCACTTTTAATGTCCATGACAATAATTTTTTCATGATTACGATTAAATGGTTGGTAAAGTTCGCGCATCAAGTCTTCTGCTTCAGTTGAGTCTGTGCCGATAACGATACGATCTGGGCGCTGGCAATCACTGACTGCAGCCCCTTCTTTGAGAAACTCAGGGTTTGAGACAATAGAAAATTGTAAATCTGACTCTCTGTTGTCTAGCACTTGTTGTACTTTTAGACGGACTTTATCAGCTGTACCAACGGGTACTGTAGACTTGTCGATGATGACTTTGGGTGATTGCATGTAGGTAGCAATGGTTTCAGCCACTTTTAACACGTATTTTAGATCGGCTGAACCATCTTCATCTGGGGGAGTGCCCACTGCAATAAACTGTAATTCGCCAAATTCAACGCCAAATTTTGCATCTGTGGTAAAAATCAACCGACCTTCAGCATGATTTTTTTCAACTAATGGAGTTAATCCTGGTTCAAAAATAGGAATCACACCTTTCTTAAGGTTTTCTATTCGAGTTTCGTCAATGTCTACACAGCAGACATCGTGACCTGCATCGGCAAGAACCGCTGCTTGCACTAAACCGACATACCCAATTCCATAAAACGTGACTTTCATTTTTAAATCCTTATAACTAATTAAAATGTATTTTTATCATTCAAATATTTAAAAATCGCAAACATGACTTTATTAAAATAAAAGTAAAGTGCCCCGTTTTTGCTGTATTAACGGTTTACACGCTGAAAGTTACCATATTTTCACCCAGAGCACCGCGTAGGTAATTACTGCCACACAATACCGTACTTCTATATCAATCATCGCTTCTTTTGCTTGGCGAGTGCTTTTTAAAATAATCCCGAGAGTTGTAAACAAAATTTTATTTGGAAACCACATTATTGCAAAACACGCTCCTATTTGTCAGTTTTTTATATTTTTTTGCTTTATTCATTATTTAGGTTGAAAACCAGAAATTTCTGGGATTATGTTACTGAAGAAATAGCGTTTTAAAACACGTTTTTTTAGTTTAACTTGTTGATATAAAATATTTTTTAATAGTTTTACTGAACAGTATGATCTAAAGGTCAATATTCTCTGCAAGCCATTTAATGGGTTATGTTTAAATACGACCTTGTGAGTTGCACTATATTGGGATTTTGATTGCACGATATATGAGCGCTTTTTGGTCAAAGCTACCAGAGGCAGGTGCAATTGGTTATTTTATCACCCTGTAGGAGCTGCCCGGTGACCGGCGCAGTTTAGCTGCGATCTTTTCATGCTCATTTAACCACCACGGATATTTGTAATATCAAGGTTGATTCGTTCGGCCGTAAACGACCTCCTACATGTTTAGGCCTTACGGGCTTCTTACGTGGTTTCATCAAAGCAGAGACAAATTCTGGCTTTTTTTTTATTGGGTTTGTGGTTATGGTGAGCGTCTAAAAACAATAAACGGGGATGGCTTAAATGGGTGTTAGATTTTTATGTATACCGCTACTGGTACTGGCCTTGTATAGTGTTGCTCGGGAAGATACTGCGAGTAAAGATATCTCTGCTTTTACCCAAGATATGCAACACCAAGGTGGATTTTACGATTTTTACTATCAACTTGAACAAGACAAAATCTATCTAAAAATTAATGAATTTGATCAAGCGTTTTTGTTTCAAAGCAGTATGCCGCAGGGCATTGGCTCGAATGATATTGGGCTTGATCGTGGCCAATTGGGTGAAACCCGTTTAGTTAAATTTGAGCGCTATGGTAACAAGGTATTGCTGAAACAACTGAATACGGCTTATCGCGCCTCATCTAGCAACCTGGCTGAACAAGCCAGCATTGATGAAGCCTTTGCCGATTCGGTGATTGTTGGTTTGCCTGTTGTGGCAACCGAGGGCGGTGCGGTACTGGTGGACTATACGGCTTTTTTGCTGTCAGATATTCATAACATTGGTGCACAATTGGCGTCGACTAATCAGGGCAGCTTTAGCCCTGACCCTATGCGCAGTGGTGTGTATTTACCGCGCAGTAAAGCCTTTGTTGATAATACTGAACTTGAAGCACTTGTGACCTTTGGTGGCAGTAAGGCGGGCGAGTATGTACGCCAAGTAACGCCTGATTCGAGCAGCATTTCGGTGCATTTACATCATTCTTTGATTCGCTTACCTGATGATCAATACCAAACGCGGCAGTTTACGCCCTTTTCAGGCTATTGGTCTGTGGCTTATCAAGATTACTCGGCACCACTGGGTGAGAGCATGACGGTTAGCATGATCCCGCGCCACCGACTTCATAAAAAAGATCCAACTGCAGCACTGAGTGAAGCGGTTGAGCCCATTATTTATTATCTCGACCCGGGTATTCCTGAGCCGGTGATGAGTGCTTTAAAAGAAGGGGCGCTGTGGTGGGATCAAGCATTTAGCGCAATTGGTTATAAAAATGCGTTTCAGGTTAAGGTTTTACCTGAGGGGGCAGACCCAATGGATGTGCGTTATAACGTAATTCAATGGGTGCATCGTGCCACCCGTGGTTGGTCTTATGGGTCGTCGGTAATTGATCCACGTACCGGTGAGATCCTAAAAGGCCATGTGACCTTGGGCTCATTGCGTGTTCGCCAAGACTATTTAATTGCGCTCGGCTTAACCAGCCCGTTTAGTGAGGATGCCAGTAAGGATAAAAACGTTAATACTCAAGTGCAAAAAGACATGGCGCTTGCTCGTATTCGCCAGTTGTCTGCCCATGAAGTAGGGCACACCTTGGGTATTGCCCATAATTTTTCTGCCAGTGAATATGGTCGTGAGTCGGTGATGGATTATCCACACCCGCAAGTGTCGATTAAAAATGGGCGGATAAGTTTAGACGATGCTTATGCCATAGGCATGGGCGCGTGGGATAATTATGTAATCGCTTACGGCTACCAAGATTTTCCGGCAGAGGTTGATGAATATTCTGCGTTAACCGCTTTAGTCAAGCAGGCCAGAGAAAAAGGCTACCGTTATCAGTCTGATCCCGATGCACGACCTTCGCATGCCGCTAATCCTTCAGGTAATTTATGGGATAACGGCGCTGATGCAGTTGCCGAACTGGCTCGAATCAATGAAATACGTGAGCTTGCTTTAAGTAATTTTGGCCTGAAAAGTCTCAAAGCAGGGAGTAGCTTGGCCTCACTTGAAGAAACACTCGTGCCGATTTATTTATTGCATCGTTACCAGTTAGACGCGGTGGCTAAGTTGGTGGCTGGAGTTGAGTATGAGTATGAGCTCAAAGGTGATTATTCAACTCCTAAAGGCGCGGTGCCAGTTGGCCTAGACCAGCAAAAAGCAGCCATTAAAGCCTTAATTGAAACGATTGATCCGACGTATTTAGCGATCCCTAACTCTGTGGTGCAACTCATTACACCAAAGGCTTATGGCGAGTCTCGTAATCGCGAGAGCTTTAAAGGCCGCAGCGGCTTAACCTTTGATCCAATCAGCGCTGGTGAGTCTGCGGCAAGTTATACCCTTGGTTTATTATTAAAAGCTGAGCGTTTGAACCGTTTAGCCCAACAGGCTGAGCAACAAAGAGGCTTACCTGATGTACATAGTGTGTTAAGTCAGATATTTGCGGCAAGTATTCAAGGCAGAGCTAGCAGCGAATTGGCCCAGCGCATTAATTTTGTAGTACTCGATGCCGTGGTGAAAGCGAGTTTACAAAGCAACTTAGCGCCTGAAGTACGGGCGGATGTCGAATTGCAATTGACTAATTTGTACGGATGGCTGAAAAACAATAAACGCAATCCGCACAACAAAATTATGGCTAAACAGCTTGAGCAATACTGGCAAAGCGGCGAGTGGCAATCGCTATTTAGCGTATTACCTTTACCGCCAGGGTCACCCATTTAAATGATACAGTTAAACAATAACCTACGTTTTTGCCCCCAGTGCGGGGCACAATGTTTTTCGCAGCGCTGCGCCAAGTCATTAGTGTGCAGCGAATGTGGCTTTACCTATTTTCATAACGTCGCAGCAACTGTCACTGGCTTTATTTTTTATCAAGATAAGCTGTTATTGGTTAAACGCGGCCAGCAACCTTGCTTGGGCATGTTGGACTTGCCTGGAGGGTTTGTCGACCCTGCAGAGTCTAATGAAGAGGCTTTAGCCAGAGAGCTGATGGAAGAGCTGCAATTACCGCTTGAGTCGATGGCGTATTTGTTTTCTTACTCGAATACTTATACCTACAAGGAAGTGACATACCCCACCTTAGACAGCTTTTTTATGATCAACCTTAATGCCTTGCCTGAACTGATAATACAAGAGTCTGAAATCAGCGATTTTTGCTGGTTAAAGCCTACTGATATTGATCCTGAAAGGTTGGCCTTTGATTCACATAAAAAAGCCTTAAAAGCAGTGATGGCAAGGTTGTTTTGAATTACGAATATTGGCACATGTTAGGTAGATCTTATCTTCGGCCGTAAACGACCTCCTACATATGGTTTATTTGTCTTTTGTAGGAGCGGCCTAGTGACCGGCGCTGTCTAGCTGCGAACATTTTCACGCTCATTTAACACCACGGATATTGATAACATCAAGGTTGATTCGTTCGGCTGTAAACTACGCCGGTTACCGGGACCTCCTACATATGGTTATTTCATCATCCTGTAGGAGCTGGTTTAGGGGCTTGAAATTGGCTTAGTGCTTTGACTAAGCCAATTGCTGTTGCGTATTTTAGGGTTTAAAACCGAATAGGCGTTTTTCTATAATTTCTTCTACAACGGGTTCTGGTAGTGATTTTTCCCATTCTCCGCGTCCATTTTTCAGCTGTTTTAAGACTTCACGTGAGTAAATTTTAAACAAACTGGCGTCGCTACTTTCGATGCCGGCTAAAAAGCCATTTTCAAGTAAGTGACGGTATAAAAAGCGCAAATGTTCTTGTACTTTTACCGCAGTAAAGTCACTCATTTCACCTTCGGCGGTGAGCTCAGGATAGATGAATAAACGGGTGTTATCGGGGAACAGCTTACCAAAACCTTCTAATATGCCGCCTTCTACACCGCGATAGGTATCTTCATCAAAAATTTGTTTGATATTGACCATTCCCACCACAATACCAATTTGCATTTTGGTGTATTGGCGGAAATAGGCGCGTAACGAGAAATAACGGGTGTAATCCGAAATCATCACGTTGTAACCAAGTAGGTTAAGCAACTGCACTCGTTGGATAATATCTTCTTCGGGCACTTTAGCATCATGGCCTTTGGCGTCATTTAATGAGATTTCGGCAATGGCGATGGTGTTTTTGTCATTGACGTCAGGCAAGGTAAAAAAAGACTTTTTGCCTTGCTCAATCATGTCAACGTTTAGTTTGGTGACTGGCCTGAACGAACCACGGATCGTCAATACATTCTTTTTGTACAGCATCTCAGCAGGAACAGCTACTGAGCCATCTGGACGAAACATGATGGCACGGGTTTTCCAACTTCTGATCAAGTGCAAGTTGATGGCGCGGTTGTCTAAGTCTTCAAAATAAGGGCCTAAAAATTCGATTGAATCTATTTCAATGCGGCCCGCCTTGATGTTGTCGGTGAGCGAATCAATGATCTTTTTAGGATCTTCAAAATAATAGTAAGCAGCGTATATTAGGTTTACGCCTAATACGCCCAAAGCTTGCTGCTGAGCTTCTGCATTGTCATCAAGCATACGTGCGTGAATCTTAATATTGGAAGGTTCAGCACCTGGATACATTTGAATACGAATGCCGCACCACGCGTGGCATTCATTTTGACGATTAAAACTTTTTGCAGCTACGGTTGCAGCGTAGGCAAAGTAACGAGATGATTTAGAACGAATATCTCCGACACGCTCTAATACTAAATCAAATTCTTGATGCATCATGGCTTTTACGCGGGCTTTACTCACGTAACGGCCGTCTTCTTGTACACCATAAATTGCGTCAGAAAATTTCATGTCATAGGCTGACATGGTTTTGGCGATGGTGCCTGCGGCGGCGCCTGCAATAAAGAATTGTCTGGCCACTTCTTGCCCCGCGCCTATTTCAACGATGGTCCCGTACTTTTTTTCATCTAAATTTAATCGTAGGGCTTTTTGCGACGTGGTACGTGCGCTGACGTTTTTATCTTTGTCCATGTTGACTCCTAGTGCGAAAGTAGTGGCGTTACATGGCTATTGTAGCCTTAATTGGCACCATCAATAAATCTAATTTTTGTCGATAAAGCAGACTAATTCATTGAATATGAAAGGTAAAAGTCAAAATAGCAATGAGACTTGAACAAGGAATGCTGAGCAAAAGTAAAAAACGATGGATAGTGCCATTGTAGGCACCGCCCATGATAAGTTTGCGGGACTCAGAATGCGCTGTTCGGCCTGCGATGCACAGCATGCGATGCGCAGCATGCGATGCACGTTGTCATTTAGCCTAGACATGTCAATTTTCGGCCGTGAACGACCTGCTACAACAGGTTGATTTGGCGCTATCTCCAGTAACAACATGCAATGATGTTTTGTTCGGCCGTAAACGACCTCCTACAGGTGGTTTATTTGTCTTTTTTAGGAGCTGCCCGGTGACCGGCGCAGTATAGCTGCGATCTTTTCATGCTGATTTAACTACCACGGATTTTGATCAAATCAAGGTTGTTTCGTTCGGCCGTGAACTACGCCGGTTACCGGGACCACCTACAGGTGGTCGATTTAACTATTGGATGGGCTGCTGCATAACGGGACGTTCACAAGGAGCTTGACGTTCAACTGCCTTGCTTGCCGCTATTCTTCAACAATGCGCTAATTTTGCACTGGGTTTGATGCCGAGAATAAGCCCTGTTTTATCAAACATCATTTCTACCTTGTCGCCGGTACTAAACGTCCCTTCAATTTGATGTATGTTACGCAGGGCGTTGATTAACTCTTGCGATACTTTAACCACTTGTTGATCGCAGGTTTGCAATTGCCAACCATCGTCCATCTGTTGTAACACGGCTTGTTTTTTGTGATGAAAGGCCAGTACTTGCTGCTGAGTTAGGTAGTTATTGTAATGTTTGGCATAGCGTTCTGATATCGCATCTGATTGTTTACGGGGCGCTAATGAATGCAGTTCAATGGTGGTGTATTGCTCAGCCGCTAATTGTGGCTCTAAATTTTGCCACGAATATTGGTGCCAAAACACTAAACCAAAGAGCAGTAAGGTACTTGCGGCTAATGCTACTTGAGTCAGGCGCCGCCATACTTTTTCATGGTTTATGCTTGATTGATGTTGAGCCAAAACGTGTCTTTTTACGCCAGCCGGTGCCGGATTTTGGGTTTTGCGTTGCTGGTATAAACGCTTGAGTTCGTCGTCTGAGTAGTTATCGGAATTAGACATGCTCATCCTCGATGATGTGATGTAATTGTTTACGTAAGCCATCTTTGGCATAACGAAGACGGCTTTTAACTGCTTCGATATTACTGTGGGTAATGACTGCAATATCTTCTAGGCTAAAGTCTTCTTGTTGCAAGCAAAAGGCCTCACGCTGGGCAAAAGGCAAATTAACTAATGCGCGGTTAAAGCGCGAGAGCAGGGCCGCATCGTGTGCTTCGTCTGCTTGCTCTGCAACTACGTTTGCCAAGTCTGCAGTGGTATTTTTTTGTCGGCGTATTTCATCTATTAACTGGTTTCTGGCTAGGGTAAATATCCATGCTTTAAACGAGCCTGAATCTTTGTATAAGTGTTTTTTTTCAATGACCTTTAACCATGTGGATTGGGAAATATCTTTGGCCAATGTGGGGTCTGATAAACTTAAGATAAAATGATAGAGGTCGTTGCCACATGCATCATAGAGTGTGCTTAGCGCGTGGCTGTCGCCAGAGCTGGCGTAACGCAGCATGAGCGCTTCGTTACTCCAGCTTGCGTCACTCGACAAACGGGTGAACCACGTTTTTAATGACAAGCCAATACTCATAGGCACTCCTTGGTAATGATTGCTTTGCCTGCTTGTATCATGCGTTTACTTAGCGAGTTTGAAATCAAGTACCACCATCATGCCATCTTGAGCTTGTGGTGCGCCAGCAACAATTTGTGGTTTATATTTCCATTTACTTAAGGCTTGTTTTGCCGCACGGTCAAATACCCGATTTGGCTCGGATTCGACCACCTGAATATTGGCTACTTGGCCAAGTGTATCAATCGAGAACAATAGTTTTACCCAACCTTCAATGCCTTCACGGGCTGCTTCTGGTGGATATTTGGGCTCCATTCTTACTATAGGGCGTGCATCACCCTCACCAGTCGACATTTGCGTTGATATCCCCAAACCAATACGCCCAATATTGATATCTGGCACAAATTTAGCCACAAGGCCTTTATTATCTGGCGTTTCTTCCAGTATCCGCGTTTCAGGTTTTGGGATGGGATTCGTCTTTGGCATCTTTTTTAGCGTGGGGCGCTCATTGATTGGTATGTCTTCAATGGTTTGCAAAAAGGTCAAAACAGGTGGTGGGCTCGGTTCAACAATAGGCATGTCATTGTTATTGATAAGCTTTTGCATCATCACAAAAAGGCCAAAGGTTATCGTTGAAGCAATGACAACAGAGCCTACACGTTTAGGGATCGAAATAGCGGTTTGCGGCAGTACAAGATTTGTATTCATGGTTTCTCCAGTGTTGAGCAGATAGGTGCTTTGTTGGAGTAACGCTACAGAAATAGAAAAGGGGTTAAATAAAATCAAAAAAGTATTGTGTTCGGTTGTTTTAACCGACACGGATATTGATAACATCAAGGTTGTTTCGTTCGGCCGTGAACGACCTCCTACAGGGGCGATTTGTCTTTTGTAGGAGAAGCCGGTGACCGGCGCAGTCTAGCTGCGAACATCTTCAGTTACTTGAACTACCACGGATATTGATAACATCAAGGTTGTTTTGTTCGGCCGTAAACGACCTCCTACCATTTCGGCCGTAATCACATCCGTTATGGATAACGCGGTTACCGCAACCTTCTACAAATAGATGATCTCTTTACGTGTTGGGACCATCTTAGCTAATAATTTGTTTTGCACTGGGTGGGGGACCTTGGCTTTGTTCATGGCTTGAATAAACAAATCAACGCCAAGGTTAAAGTCGGCTTCGGTGATATTCATCCCCGCGTGTACTTGCTCCATGGTATCGCCGGTGTACTCGCAAGGGCCCTTCGCTAATACGCACAGGTGTTCGTTCAGTTTTTCTCGAAATCGTGCAATGTCTGATTCAGCAAAATAACGAAACAGGGTCTCGTTAAATTCTATTTCATGAATAAAATTATCTACCACAGAGGCAATGGCTTGTTTACCACCTAGTTCGTCATACAAGGTGGTTTTGCCGGTATTTGTACAGCCACTAAGCGCACTTAATAAAAGTAAAAGACTGAATATTATTTTCATTTGTTTACCACAACTGTCCGTTTAACGAGAGGTACAAGCCATCTTGACCTGGCGCGCCAGCAATCGAGCCTAATTTAGCCCACGCTAGTGTGAGGTTGATATGTTTTGAAGGAATGTAGCTGACAAAATAATCGGTCCAATCATCTTCGCCTAAACCCAGATTATCGGGCTTTTGCCGATACTCAAGTCCTAGAGCGATATGACGAGAAAATAATATGCCGGCCGATGCTTCTAACATCAGCTCGTAGTCGTTATTTTGTGGACCGCCAAAGCCTAATATGCCCATTTGATTGGCTTTGGTCGCACGAGCCGTCAGATTCCAAACGGCGTTAAATCCTGCGATGGCACCCAAGTGGACTTTAGTGGCGGCGATATAAAAATCTGTGCCAGACGTGCTATTTTGTGCACCCACCGAGCTGGCTACCGCCGAGTCTTCAAGATGTTTGTACTGCATGCCCACACTGACTTGTGGCCATTCAGAGTAAACGACGTCGCCATATAGCTTGTATTTAAGGCCAACAATGTTCTGTTTAATATCGACGCCTGCGCCTTTTATTTCAAAGTGCTGCTGGGCAATGCTGACTTCTACTTTGTCATACAACGAAATCGAAGCGCTTAACATACTCAGCCTAAAATCATCCACATCTACCCGGGATAGCGTAGCGCCGACTGATATTTGCTCGCGGCTATCATAACCTGCAAGGGTTGCCCAAGGCACAATGCCGCCACCACCACTGCCTTCAATTTGCGTTAAACCAGCGGTGCCGATCAGTTTACCGTCGGCCGCTGCACTTGGCATGGCTACACTGCCTACTACAGCTATCCAGGCTATAGCGAAACCGGCGACTTTTATTGCGCGTGTATTCATAGGCTCTCCAACCAATTTTGATCGATGTGGGTGTGGTACCAATCTATTAGCGCACTGACCGCAATGGGTTTACAAATATGATAACCCTGAGCGTATTCACAGCCCCACTCTTGCAATAACGTTAAGGTTGCTTGGTTTTCAACACCCTCTGCAACCACATCCATACCGAAGCTTTTGGCTAACTTCAGTACGGTCTGCACAATATGTTGATCGCCCACTTGGGTGTTTAATTTAAGAACAAAACTCTTGTCTACTTTTAGGGTATCAACTGGTAGGTTTTTCAAGTATGCCATGGAAGAATACCCCGTTCCAAAATCATCAATTGCCACCACAAAGCCATATTCTCTGAAAGCCGAAAGATGCTTGATGGCTTTGGCCGGATCTTTGACCACGTCGCTTTCGGTGATTTCAAAGGATAGGGCACTTCTGGGCAAATTATGTTGGTCGAGTAACTGCACTACAAAGGGTAATAAGTCTTCATTCATTACATCGTGGGCCGATAAGTTAATGGCGATACACAGCTCAATGCCGGCGGCTTTAATCACTAAGGCATCGCTGACGGCGCGCTTGATCACCCACTCGGTTATTTTATCGATAAAACCCGCTTGTTCAGCAATAGTAATAAAATCTTCTGGTGATACAAAGCCTAAAGTCGCGCTGTTCCAGCGGATCAAGGCTTCAACACTTCTAATCTTATTAGCGCCAATATTGAGTTTGGGCTGATAGGCTAGGCTTAATTCTTGTTGTTCAGTGGCGAGGACTTTTTTCAGTTCAACAATGATGGATAAACGTCTTAGATAACGCTGCTCAATGGCGGGATCAAACTTTAACAGTAGCTGACGGGTTATCTGGGCCTCATCTAACACGATATTCATCCGTCTAAACAGCAATTGTGCACTATCAGCTTGCATGGGACATTCGATTACGCCAATGGCGATTTTTAAATTGATCACCACCCCAGCGTCGTCAATAGGTTGCTCAAGTTGCGTTTTAAGACGGGCTAAGTGCTCAAAAGATTGTGCTGAATCAGGTACCCACAGTAATTCACCACCGGTTAAACGCGCCGTTAGCCCTCCTAATTCTGCCACCCGACTGGCTAAGATTCTTAAGCAGGTGTCGCCGCTTTGGTAACCAAAAATATCGTTGATGCCGCGAAAGCCAAAGATGTTGATGCCAATAGCTTGAAAGTTTTCATTGAGTTGTAGCTTGTCATCGAGCAGCTTTTCGATGTGGTAGCGGTTGTTCACTCGAGTCAATATGTCATGATTGGCTTGGAAAATGATTTTTGATTCTCTGGCTTGGATGTTGTCTTGCATGGCTGAAAATGCGGATGACAGCGCCTGCACTTCAGCGAGTTCATGTTGCTCGTGATTAAAACTTTTTTGATAGTCACCGTTGGAAATGCGCTGCGCAATTCGGGCTAACTTACCTAAGGGTTTAGACAAGCGCCGAGAAAACATTGCGCCAAATATCAGCGTAATAAGCATCGATACAAACGCCACGACAGAGATAGTGGTTTGTAATTGGTTAAACTCAGAAAAAACGTGTTCGATGTTTTCAGACAGCACTACCCATACTGCTTGTTCGTTTATTTCTGAAATAACAAAAGACTTGGATATGTAATCTTGTTTTTGCAATAACACGGTGTCAAACCAGCTAAAATCTTGGTTTTGTTGGTCAAATACCTCAAAGGCTTGCATGGGCTTGAGAGTTGATTCTGAAAAAATTAGCAGCGCATTTTGTCTTACCTGCAAACTGATTTCTAATTGGGTAATGTTTTTAAGCTGCGCCAAAAGCTCGCTTTCAAGCTCAAAGCCGACTAAGGCCAAGGCAATGGGCCTTGGGGCATCAACAGTGAGAATAATGACTTGATAAAGTTTGTCGTCAAGTAACATTAAGGTGGTGCCGCCACCTTCTTGTACTGTGCTTTTGATAAAGTCTGGATAAGCAAAGGGGGTGTTTTTTTCTAAAGCATCATTGGTGCTGGAAATTAACTGGCCGTCGAGCGAAATCAAGGCCATTAAATCCGCTTCGATGCGGTCACCATGATTTTGCAATACGCTTTGTATGGTGGCCTCATCCCGTGTTGCTACCGCGCTTCTAAAAGGAAAATCCAGGGTCAGGGCGTTGGCGCTTATATACAATTGCTGTTCACGACTGGCCAATACTTGTGTTAGTACATTTTGCGCTACATTGAGATTTCGATTGAGCTGTTTTTGAGCATGGCTTGACGTAGTGGCCCACATACTGACTAACACGCCCACAGTGGTAAATAACACTGTGCCAACCACTAGCCTAAAGATGCTCTTGTTGAGCGTAATCACTGCCATTAATTAAATTTTTTCTTAAATTTAGATGTGCTCTTTGACTCGGTTTCACTGGGCATTGGTGCATGCAATAAGGTTAACGAAATAGTCAATACATCGCTGTTAGGTAAGGGGTTAAGCGCGGTGAGATTAATGGTTTCACGTTGGCTATTTTGTGCTGACAAGTTGGCCTGCCACAGGGTAATTTCAGTGGTGTTTTCAGGAAGTTCGACGATACCCTGTTCATTACTCAAATAGCTAGTTTCGTTTTGTGCCACGTAAATATAGCCCAGCATTTTGTCGTGTATATTGCAGCCAAGCACAACGATACCCGGTCGCTCAAATGTCACGGGCTCGGTGACGGCCCCTTTAAACAATTTAATTTCAAAGGGTTTTGGCGCGGAAAAGCTGTAAACATGATGACGAATATCGTCACTATTTGGAAAGCTGACTTGTTGACCTTGCTGAATAACCAAGACCTGTGGCACAAATTGTTTGTTCATTTGATCCATGACGGCAATATCAGTGGGGACTATATGGGGCTTTTGTTCTTGCGCAATAGCGACAACAGCGTTGGTGACTGGCTGGCCATATTGGTCAATTAGCTTGATGGTTTGCGCTAAGGCCAAGGCAGGGCAAGCAAGGCACATTGCGGCGAGTAGCTGAATTGTGACAACGCGGCCCACTAGCTGATTGACCAGTGTGAATATGACTGCCATGTTTTGCCGTAATCCAAGGATAATTTTCATACTTTTTTCGTTATTTTTCTCCATCACTCATCCATCCTACATGATAGGATCACACTTATACAATGCTGCAAGTGCAATCCCTAGGCATAAAAGACGTGTTTTGGTTTATGCAAGAGAGATGTGATCAAAAGTAAGCCTTAGTATGTGTCAAATCAAACCTACCGAAGGTTAATTTTTGTGAATATAGAAAAGAATAAAGGGTCCTAGCGTGGAACTAGTGTTAAATATTGTCAGTAGTCAGTTTTTTCTGACCCTCATCATCCCTTCGATTGCCTTGACCATTAAGTTTCTATTGGTGAGTTGGTGCCGGCGCCGGGCAAAAAGTAAAGGCGATGATAAAAGGGACCTAATTAATAATATTAAAAATTTTATTAATTTTACGCTGATTATTTCTTTGTTAGCCCTGTGGGCGCCTGAGTTGCAAAAATTTGCGCTGTCAATAGCGGCGTTTGCTGTCGCTATTGTGTTAGCCACTCGAGAATTTATTCAGTGTATTATTGGTTTTTTCTATTTATTGTCTACACGTCCTTTTCGCATTGGCGATTGGATTGAAGTTGAAAACCAAATAGGAGAGGTGTCTGCCACCGATTGGATAAAAACCACCTTGATAGAAGTGGAGCCTCGTACTTACCAATACACCGGTAAAACCTTGTTTATTCCTAATAACAAGTTGATTGCCAGCCCCATCAAAAACTTTAATTTTTTAAAGCGTTATGCCTCCCATAAATTTTCGATTATTCGAGACCAGAGTGTTAACCCCTATGTATTTATGGCGCAGCTGCAGGCTAAAGCGCAAGAGTATTGTGCTGATTTTTATGAGGTTGCAACACGCTATAACCAAATGATTGAACGTCGACTCGATGTGAAAATCACCGGCCCTGAGCCCGAAATTACCGTATCAACCACATCAGTGGGCGACACCGTGGTGTCGTTTACCTTATTTTGTCCTACTCAACGTGCGGCCGAATTAGAACAAGCCCTGACTGGCGATTTTATGAACCTTTGGTTTGCGCAGATCAAACCTGATTAGTGCTTATTTTTAACTAACAAGCGGTAACTTAAGGCGAGGGTAAAACAAATGGCTATCGGCGCGCTAAAGGCGATAAATCCATAGTGGTTAAATAGCATAGCGCCAGCGGCGCCACCGCTGATAAACCCTAAAATAATCAACATAAATAATATCATCTTACGATTATCAATGGTCTCGCCGCGCACCCTTGCCCCCAGCATAATGCCAAGATCGGTAAAAATGCCGGTAACGTGAGTTGTGCGTACAATTGCACCGCTGTAACGTGTCGCGAGTGCATTTTGAATGCCACAGGCACACGATGCTAAATAGTGGCCAATGAGCGAATTGTTTTGCATTAAAAACATCGCTGCTAATAACAGTAGCCCTTCAATAACCAGTAACGAGTCATAGTGGCGCCCCGCATTGATTGAACGGCCGGACAAAAATAGACCCGATATAGCCGCGCCCGCAAGAAAGCTCAACAAAATAACCAGTAAATGGAATAGCGCAGGGTGTTGATTGAAAATGGCACTGCCTACTAAGGTTGCCGTGCCGGATAAATGAGAAATAGATTGGTGCTCAACACCCAATAAGCCAATGACGTTGATGCAGCCGGCACTAAACGCCAAGATAAACGCCCCGTATTCAATCCATCTTGGTAGTTTTGTACTCACAATCGCTAGTATTCCAGCTCTAAGCCTTGTGGAGATAGGGTGACTGATGTGGGTTCGTTGCTGAGCGTATTGACATCAAGGTGCTCAAAGTTAAGTAAGATAATCGGCGGTAGAGAAGGGCCAATCGATTGTTTGACGACCTTGATGGCTTCGGTCGAATCACTCATATTATCCTGTACCACATAAAACTCATCTAGGATGGGGCGGTCAAATCTCAGTGAATTAGTGGCTTGCTGAAAACTGGTTGTGCCTTTTATGAGTCCATCTGCCTCGAGTGTTTGCCCTTGGTAGCTGACTTTCACCTTAAGTTTAATGTCAATCTCGTTGTCCAAATATTTTAGAATGACCTTAGGATTATAAAAGGTTGCTTCAACCTCTTCATATTGCCGGACAAGTGGAAAACGTTGCTGAACTTGTTGATTTATTTGTGCTGCTGAAATAGTGAATTGTTCAGCGTACAGCGCGCTCGAATAGCACCCTAAATAAACCAATAAACCGCTCATTATCCTCTTCATGTTTACTTCCTTTATCAATAAATTGCAGACCAAAATACGCAATTGAACGACAAAAGTCTTTCATTTGCATGACTCTACTAGCAACATACTACCCCTTTATTATGGTGCACACACCGATTTGCATCATTTCGCTGATACTTTTCTTAGCCAATGATGCTTAAAGTAGGATAATTCATGCTCAAGCAAAATAATGAAACCGCCAGTGTTGCTGGCCCCGATGGTTTACTGTGGTGTTTTATCATTGATGCAGCGCATAGCCGGCGCTGCACGTTTGCTGATATTCACGCTTATCAGGGCCACGGCTTTACTTGGGTTCATATGCAAAGTGATGAGATCAACTCAGCCCAGACGTTGAGCCAACTTGGGTTAAATAAACCACAAATTGACGCGTTGTGCGCCCTCGACACGCGGCCAAAGGCGCAGCAATTTGACGATGGCATGCTAGTGTATTTGCGCGGCATTAATCGCAACCCTGAGGCTGACCCAGAAGACATGGTGTCTTTGCGTATGTGGGTAAAAGACAAACAAATTATTTCTTTACGACGCAAAGATCGTCGCTTGCTGTCTATCTTAGATGTGCGAGAAAGTATCGAACAAGGCATGAGCCTAAGTTCACCGCACGAACTGATGGTTAATATTGTACGCCGTATCACTGATCGCATTAGTGATACGGTGGATGAATTAGACGACGAACTCACTCAGTTTGAAGCTTTGGATGTGCCGCAAAACGAATCTCGCTTACGTTTAACCTGTGCTAGGCGTCAGGCGGCAGCTATTCGGCGTTATCTTGCTCCGCAGCGCGATGCCTTAGATGCCATTACACGAATTTCGAAAAATTTAAACGATGAGCAAATCCATCAACTGCGTTTTGAATATGATCGCATGACCCGTTATGTAGAAGATTTAGATTTAGCCAAAGAACGCGCCATGGTGCTGCAAGACGAACTTCGCAACCGGATTGCTGAGCAACAAGGCATGCGGATGTACGTGCTCTCGTTAGTGACGGCTATCTTTTTACCCCTGTCTTTTTTAACCGGTATTTTTGGTATGAACGTCGCAGGCTTGCCCGGCACCGAAAACCCTCAAGCGTTTACGTGGTTAGGTTTTAGTATGGTGGGCATAGCTGTAGGAATATTTGCATACATGCTGTGGAAAAAATGGATGTAAAAAGCCAGAGAGCCTAACCTTTTTGTAGGGCCGACGTTGTAGGAGGTCGTTTACGGCCGAATAAAACCACCTTGCTGTTATCAATATCCCTGTCGGTTAAATCAACAGAACATATGCGCTTCGCGGCAACCTTTGCTGTTCACACTGTACCTTTGGCGCATTCTCTATCAAGGTAATCGCTGTTGATATTAAATTGGCGTTTTAATGTGGTAAATTTTACTGCCGACACTGCTTGGCCTGTAACTTTATCTTGGAGCCATATATAACTCTTACGATCTTTGTCTCGGCGCTGAATCGTCACTGTTTGGCCAGCCGTTAACGTCGCATTCAGCATTAAATAACTGCCTTTTTTGATGTTACCTCCCCACTCGGTGCGATCGCGAAGGGCAGGGAGCATATAGGCATAATCTACGACTCTAATAAAAATCTCATGCTCTGCAGGCGGCACATTTCGGTCGATTTCGATGTAAGGAGCAAGATGGCGTTTAAAACACATGAGTTGGGCGACTGAGGTGCCTTTATCACTGTCTGCTTTAAAATTAACAATGGTGGCTGAACTCGCTTGCTCTTGCGCGCGGTCAGAGAATCCCGCACAACCTGACAGGGTAAAAAGAACTAGCAGTTGGATTAAGACGTTTCTGCTTGTCATAAGACCATCCTTGTAAACGTGATTTATATTGTGGCTTTACGCAACTTACAGCATAGGCATTGTGAATAGCAAATTGATAAACCTAAAGTAACTTACGGGTAAAGACAAACTTGGTTTCGTGTAACTCACCATTTTCTTCCATGACCACAAAAACATGTAATTCGTTGGGGCTGACCAATCGATAGGTGTAACCGTCAAAATACGCGCTATTATCGGCCAATTTAACTAATTTAAATTCCATGTACTGGTCTTTGTCTTCCCAACCTTTTAGCTCGGCTGAAAAATGTTTTAGGCGTAAGACGAGGGTCTCGTCTTGTTCAAACAAAGTGATTATTTCATAAAAGTTCACTTCGTTATCCGCTGCAAATTTAAAACTTGCCATCATGCTACCTGCTGAAGGGCCTGACCACAGCTCTTCTGCTTGGCCTCCCCAAATTTGACCTTTCCAGTATCCTTCTAACCACTTCACATCGCTTATTTTGGCCCGAGGAGAGCCCTGTTCCGCTTGGAATGTTAGGGTGTTCTTCATGTCTGCATTTGCCCATATTGGGAAGCAAAAACACAGGTTAATAAGGGTGAAACTAGTTAGAAATATACGTTTCATTGGCATAACCCTATTCATTTGATTTTCGTGTTGGTTGGCCGCGAACCCTATCCTAATTGATTCAGCGTAATTTCAAAACTTGATTACTAAAAATAAAACTAGCATTGTTGTTCTGATGTGTATTCAATCTTTTGTTTAACAAAACAGTAACAATTTTCAGGTGGTAAAAATAGTATGGATACCAGTGTCATTTTGACTGAATCAAGTTATTTACTACTGGTTGCACTGGGTGCCGTAGCGGCCTTGTTGTGGCTTATTGTCTTTGTAAAAGTACATGCATTTGTGGCACTTTGTGTCGTTAGTTTAGTGACCGCTGCAGCCTCGGGTATTGCCTTAGATGCGATTGTGCCCACTTTACTGTCGAGTTTTGGTGGCACCCTTGCTTCAGTGGCACTGTTGGTGGGACTTGGCGCGATGATTGGTAAATTGCTTGAAGTGTCAGGCGGTGCGCAAGTACTAGCAGAAAGATTAGTCAGTTTATTTGGCCCATCGAAAGCGCCATTGGCCTTAGGTGTTGCGTCTTTGTGTTTTGGTTTTCCGATCTTTTTTGACGCGGGGCTAATTGTGATGATGCCGATTATTTTTAGTGTTGCGCGGCGCTTTGGCGGCTCTTTGTTACTTTATGCTCTCCCTGCGGCTGGCGCATTTGCAGTGATGCATGCTTTTGTGCCGCCTCATCCAGGTCCTGTTGCTGCCGCTGATTTTTTAGGGGCTGACATCGGCTTGTTATTGATGGTTGGGCTACTTATTGCTATTCCCACTTGGTATGTTGGGGCCTATCTTTTTGCCCTCTATGCGGGTAAAAAATTCTTGGTTGAACTTGATAATCGTTTGTTTGCGCCAAGTGTGCATGAGAGCGCTCACCCCTTGCCAGCATTTTCCAGCGTGATTATGATCTTGCTGTTACCCGTGTTACTTATATTTTTGGACACAGGCTTGAACACCTTGTTATCAGCTGGTCTTATCGAATCAAACTCTCGTTGGATTGATTTTTTACGTCTTATTGGTAAAACCCCTGTGGCCTTGCTGATCACCTTGATGTTGTGCTTATGGTTATTTCATAAACGCTTTGGTATGAAACAAATGGAATCTTGGTGCGGTGAATCCTTAGCGCCTATTTGCGGCATTATTTTAGTCACGGGTGCGGGAGGCATGTTTGGTGGTGTACTGCGGGCCAGTGGCATTGGCGAGGCATTAACCACCTTGTTAAGTGGTATCGGCTTGCCGGTAATTGTTGCAGCTTTTGTTATTTCAGCTTGTTTGCGGGTGGCTCAGGGGTCAGCAACGGTTGCATTAACCACCGCGGCGGCACTTATTTCACCGATGGTGGCGGCCAGCACGGGTTTATCATCCTTAGATCTTTGTTTTATCGTGATTGCCATTGCGGGTGGCGCAACGGTGTTATCGCATTTTAATGATTCAGGGTTCTGGTTGGTTAGCCGTTTATTTAACATGGATGAAAGCACCACGCTAAAAACATGGACGGTGATGGAAACACTCTTGGGTACCATTGCCTTTATTTTAGCGTGGGTGTTAAGTCTGATCTTTTAAGTGGCTAATAAAAACCCGCTACAAGAGCGGGTTGAGTAAAGAAAACTAGGCTTTGGCCAGCGCGGCTTTCACATCATTAGGTGTCATCGGTAGAGAGCGTAAGCGCACTCCCACGGCATTAAATATGGCATTTGCGATAGCGGGAGCCACTGGTGTTGTGGCTGGCTCACCCAAACCTGCTGGTGCCGCTGTGCTGGGGATAAACTCGACTTTAACCTCAGGTGTTTGACTCAGGCGTAGTGGCGTATAGGTATCAAAGTTGGCGTCTTTGATTTTACCGTTTACAAACTCAGTTCCTTCGTACAATGCCATAGATAAGCCCCACAAGGCCGCACCTTGACACTGTGCTTCGGCACCGTCTGGATCCACGATGATGCCAGCGTCAACCGCAACATGCAGTTTTTGCACAGTCACCAAGCCATTGCTTTTATTGACATGCACTTGAACAGCAACCGCCACCCACGTTGGCATGTCGCGTTCTTGGCCAAAAGTAGAGGCAATACCTAAACCGGTATCGGGCGCTTGGGCTTGACCCCAACCAATCATTGCTGCGGCTTTTTTCAAGACGGCCGCTTGGCGCGCTGCTCCACCGATTGATATAGGCTCAACGCCTGCATTGCGCCCTTCAGCAATAAGATGATCTAGGCGAAAAGTCAGAGGATCAGCGCCCACATGATGAGCGGCTTCGTCCATAAAGCTTTCCACAGCCCAGCCCGTCCACCCCGGGCCTACTGAGCGTAGCCAACCTGGTCTAAAGGATGAATTAGCTAGCTCGTTTGAGATAGCTCGTACTTTTTGCGCTCCCACACTGTACCAATGATCGGCCCCAGAGATTGAAAAGGGATCATATGACTCGCCATTCGTGCCTTTGGGCATAAATACCGGCACCATCACTTTAGTGGGCCAACCTGCTGCTGCATGATGCTCCATGGCGCTGACTTTTTTGTCTTGGTCAAACGCCATTTTTAGAAGCTGAACGGAGGACGAACGGGGGCTGTCAAACTGTAAGTCTTCTGGGCGCATTAATACCATTTTAACCGGTTTGCCGCCTAAGGCTTTAGATGCTAATGCAGCAGGTACGGTATAGTCGCCGTTTAATCGACGACCAAAACCACCGCCAAGTAAATAGCTGCGAATAATAATATCTTTTTCTGTGACGCCAAGCGCCGCAGCGAGCGAAGGCAAGGTCAGTGATTGCCATTGACAACCTGAATGCACTTCCCAGATCTTATCGCTATTTAAAAAGGCTAAGGCGTTTAAAGGCTCCATTTGGGCATGTAAGACAGTATGGGTCAGGTATTCTTGCTCAAGGCTTGACGCTGCTTGGGTAAAGGCTGTGTCGGTGTCGTGACTGCCCGTGTCTAAAATAGCGCCTTGTTTGGGGTCTTGAATTAATTTCCTTCCCTCGGCCATAAAATCTGCTTCTGACACAGAAGCCGCTGCACCAGCTTGCCATGTTACTTTGACTTTTTTAGCCGCCTTTTGCGCAGCATAAAAACTGGAAGCGATAACCATGACCCAACCGGGTGCGGTCTCACTCGGATCGTCAAGAGCGAGTGTTTGTTGATAGCCTTTGATTGATTTGGCTGCGCTGTCATCGATGCTAGCAACTGATGAGCCATTACGAGTCGGCGGTAAGATAGGGCAGGCGTAAACCATGCCTTCGATCTTCGCATCGATACCAAATAGGGCATTACCATTGGTTTTGTTAACGATATCTAAGGAGGTGACGTGATGTCCCACAAGGCTTAGGTCTTTATTCGCTTTTAAAGGTAAGGCTTTAAGTTCATCCTCGCTGAATTGGCGGCTTAATCCTGTGGCGACTAACTCCCCATAACTCAGTGTTTTATTCCCATAAACTATCTTGCCTTTAATGGCCTGACACTTACTCGGTGATATGTTCCATTGTTTGGCGGCGGCTTCGAGTAAGGCGGTTTTACCTGCCGCACCCGCTTGACGGTAAACTGACCAGCTTTGCGACACAGACCAACTGCCGCCTGTGACCATGAGCCCCCACTTTTCATTGCTGTCTACGTGAATGATTTCAATGTCTTGCCAATCGGCTTCCAGCTCCTCTGCCAATATACGGGCAATAGAGGTACCTACGTGCTGACCCATTTCAGCTCGAATGATGTTTACTTTAATTTTTCCGGCGCTATCGATGGAATACCATAACGAAGGCTCATACACTTGGGCGGCATCCGGTAGCACTGCACCGTTTGGTGTTGCTGGATCCATGGCGGCCCAAGTACGTGGAAAACCAAAACTCACGCCCGCGGCTGTCATACCAATTAAGAATCCACGGCGAGTCACGCCAGTTGCGCCGGTATGTGTGTTACCTAATTTACGCATTGTTATTCTCCTTCTCTGCCTGAGTGGTCGCGGCAGCGGCATCGTGTATGGCTTGACGAATGCGAACATAAGTCATGCAGCGACATAAATTTCCACTCATAACAGCATCAATTTCAGCATCAGTCGGATTTGGGATATCCTTGAGCAATGCGGCCGCCTGCATGATTTGTCCAGATTGACAGTAGCCACATTGTGGCACTTGCAGCGCTTGCCAAGCGACTTGCACTGGGTGGTCGCCATCTGCTGATAAACCTTCGATAGTGGTGATGTTTGCCCCTTCTACCGCGACGACAGGGGTGATGCATGAGCGAGTTGATCTCCCACCCACATGCACAGTGCAGGCCCCACAAGTGCCGATACCACAGCCAAATTTAGTGCCGGTAAAGCCTAATTCATCGCGAATAACCCACAATAGCGGCGTGTCGCTTTCTACGTCTGCCGTAACTGTTTTACCGTTTAGATTAAATGTTGCCATCTTGAGTTTCCTTGCGAATTAGTGAGCAAATTGGGGCTGACGTCTGACTTCCCCCACTTTACTGATAAGATTGGGCCAAGCTTTTTCGCCTGCTGATTGACGCAGATAAGCCGCGATAGTTGCAATGTCTTCATCAGTAAAGGCTTGTCTAAACGCGGGCATTACGACGCCATGAATACCTTGGTCTGCGCGAAAGCCGTCTAAAATAACATTGATTAAATTGGTTGGTTCATCCAAATGCAGCGAAGAGCCAAGAGCCAGTAAAGGTCGACCTTTTACCATATCTTGACCACTATAATGGCAGGATTGGCAAGCGG
The DNA here is from genome assembly GCF_052119645.1 of Flavobacterium sp. W21_SRS_FM6. Classification (NCBI taxonomy): domain Bacteria; kingdom Pseudomonadati; phylum Bacteroidota; class Flavobacteriia; order Flavobacteriales; family Flavobacteriaceae; genus Flavobacterium; species Flavobacterium sp. W21_SRS_FM6. Next base: position 372,655 of record NZ_JBGQOM010000002.1, on the reverse strand, counting down.
CGGCATAGAGGTTAGCCCCCTTATCTAAACGCAAATCAGGCAGGGCTTGTTGCGCATTAATGGCACTTAATAAGGCCTCGTTGTTCTTAATGTTTTGCTCAACACTGCCTGCTTTATCCGCAAAATAGAGGCTAATAGCCATAAGATCGTCACTGCTTAATGCTGATAATCCAGCGTGAACAACCGGCGCCATGGGGCCACCCGCACTGTCATGGTAAGTAGAGTTCCCCGTGCTTAAATATTCGTAAAAGTCTTCAGCCTGCCACGGTAAGGGGGCGGGATTACTTGCAGTTAAAGATGGCGCATACCAGCCGTCTATCGCTGCACCGGCGTACATGTTGTCATAATCTTCAGCGCCAACTGCGTTGCGCGGTGTATGGCATGCTCCGCAATGCGCTAGGCCTTCAGACAAATAGGCACCGCGATTCCAATCTTCAGACTTATCACTTTGTTTGGCAAATTCAGAGGTATCGGCAAATAATAATTTCCAACCCGCTTGTAACCAGCGGATATTCAAGGGAAACGGAATACCATTTTCTTCTTTTACTTGGTTTACTGCTGGAATAGACGTCATGATGTAGGCGTAAATGGCCTTAATATCTTCAGCGCTCATCTTATTAAAATGCTCGTAAGGAAAGGCAGGTAAAAGATGATGACCATCACGGCTGACACCACTTCGCATGGCTCGCTCAAAGGCTTTTAAAGACCATGAGCCAATACCGGTTTTTTCATCGGGGGTAATGTTACTTGTATATATCGTGCCAAACTCAGTATGCATTTGGTAATTGCCAGCGTATTGCTGGCCGTCAGGGGCGGTATGACACGTACCACAATAGCCTGCCGAGGCTAAGGTTTTACCCAGGGCAATTTCTTGTGGCGTAAACGCCGAGTTTTGCTGAGGGTTAATTGGCTCAATAGGTGAATGCCAGGCATAAATGCCAAACAAACCTACACCGGTGATAAGCGCTAAGCTGATGATGATACCTTTGTGCATCGTATTTTACCCTTTTAGTGAAGGATGTCCTTAAAACGAAGTAAGCATGTGTTGAGCGCAACTACAGACAAGTCAGTCTTTAGTGAACAAAAAGTGACTGAAAACGCTACCTTGCTACCGTGTCTTATTACCCTAATCCCATGGCCGGTAAATATCCAGTGATTCATTTTATATCGACCAAAAAATGTGATTGAAGCTAGCGCTTTAAGGTTTCTTAATCATTAACCACACCGCCACCATCACCAAACTTAGGCCCGCAAGATGGTAATAGGTGAATGCTTCGTCTAACCACAGCACCGCAACAATAGAGGTGATCACCGGACCACAGGTGCCCACCACGCTAGTGCGCTCAGGCCCCATACGGTTAATGGCTTCTGCCACCAAAAACGAAGGAATGACAGTGGCAAATAATGCAATTGCAGCACACAGTAATAGTGCATCGTTGCCCACTTGCAGATCTTCAAATGAGTGGCTGAGCGCAAAGTGAAATAAAAAAAACAGACTGGCCGATATCATGGCGATGCAGGTAAACATTAAACTGCCGACCTTGCCAATTAGAGGTTTGCTCCACAAGGTGTAAATTGCAAAACTCACGGCGCTGATAAAGACCAAGGTGGTACCAAAAAGGACTTCATTGCCTAAAGTCACCATGTCGTGGGCAAAAATCAGCAAAATACCGGCATAAGAAAGCGCTAATATGCCCCAAATATGACGAGGCAATGCAGTGTTAAATACCCAGCGAGATAACAACACAACGAGAGTAGGGAAGCAAAACAGCACCACCCGCTCTAATTGTGCGCTGATGTATTGTAAGGCCCATAGGTCAAGAAAACTGGCCACATAATAACCTAGTACCCCTAACACTAAAATCATTGCTGCGTTGCTTTTATAGGCCGGTTGCAGTTGCGGATTTTTGCGCCACAACATCGCGCCTACTACCAAATAAATAGGCGCAGCAAAAAGCATTCGCAAGGTGATAAGTTGATTACTGTCGATGCCTAATAAATACACTTGTTTTACCAAGATAGGTTTCATCGAAAATAAAAAAGTACCCGCAAAAGCCAGTAATAATGCCGATACAAAAGAATGTTGTGCTTGCTCGGTATGCATTGTTGTTGACTCTTATTTATTAAAGGCAATAAAAAACGACCCTAGGGTCGTTTTAATAAAACACCAGTAGGTCAGTTTGACTCAGCTTTGCTGCCAATTGGGTCGACTGTTTTCAAAGGCGGTAATCTTGTCATTGAGCTCTAACGTAAGCCCTATGGCATCTAAGCCTTTCAATAAACTGGTTTTATGTTGCTCAGCGATATCAAAGTGAAAACTCAGGTTGTTGACTTTGACACTTTGCTCTTGCAAGTTAACCGTCACTTGTGCGTTGGCATCACTTTGTACCGCAGCAAAGAGCTGGTCAATTTCGTTGCTGGCTAATTGCACCGGCAGCAATTGGTTGTTAATACAGTTACCATAAAAAATGTCAGCAAAGCTGGTGGCGATAATCACTTTAAAACCATAATCATCTAAAGACCAAGGCGCGTGTTCACGACTGGAACCACAACCAAAGTTTTCACGAGTCAATAAAATACTGGCGCCTTGATGCTCTGGTTTATTCAAGGCGAAGTCGGGATTTAATACTTGTTCGTGCTCATCTAAATAACGCCAATCATGAAACAAGTGTTTGCCATAACCACTGCGCGTAACCGCCGTTAAAAATTGTTTTGGGATGATTTGGTCTGTATCGACGTTAGCCTGATTTAATGGTGCGACACGGCCACTGTGTATATTAATACCGGCATCTGTTGTTTGTGTTTGCATAATAATTCCTAAACTATTGGTAGTCGCGTACATCAGCGAAATGACCCGCTAATGCAGCAGCAGCTGCCATCGCAGGGCTAACCAAGTGTGTACGAGCCCCACGCCCTTGACGGCCTTCAAAGTTACGGTTGCTGGTTGACGCACAGCGATCTCCAGCTTGTAAAATGTCATCATTCATACCCAAACACATTGAACAACCCGGTAAGCGCCACTCAAAACCTGCTTCGATAAATATTTTGTCAAGTTGTTCTGCTTCGGCTTGTTGTTTCACTGCCACAGAGCCAGGTACCACAATTGCCGTTACGCCGCTGGCCACTTTGCCGTGTTTGGCAATCGCAGCAGCTGCGCGCATATCTTCAATACGACCATTGGTGCATGAACCTATAAATACGTTATTAACGGCTAACTCTGATAACTTTTGACCGGGGGTTAAGCCCATGTATTTTAATGCTTTAAGCGCTGAGTCTTGGTCGATAGGATCGCTAAAATCTTCTGGTGCAGGCACGGGATGATTCACGCCTACGACTTGGCCTGGGTTTGTGCCCCACGTTACTTGTGGGGTGATGTCTTTGGCTTCCAATACAACGACGGTATCAAATACCGCATCGTCATCAGATTTCAAACTCTGCCAATAGGCAACAGCCTGTTCCCAGTTGTCACCTTTAGGTGCGTATTCACGGTTTTGCACATAGTCAAAGGTGGTTTGATCTGGTGCAATTAAACCGGCTTTTGCACCCGCTTCAATACTCATATTACATACCGTCATACGTTCTTCCATGCTCAAGGCTTGGATGGCTTCACCGGCGTATTCTATTACGTAGCCCGTTGCGCCTGCATGACCAATTTTACCTATAATCGCGAGTATAAGGTCTTTGGCAGTTATACCGATTGGCAGGGCGCCGTTAACTTGCACTTTCATGCTTTTCGCTTTGCTTTGTTTTAAGGTTTGTGTGGCAAATACGTGCTCAACTTGTGAAGTACCGATACCAAAAGCCAAGGCACCAAAGGCACCGTGGGTTGCTGTATGTGAATCACCACAGACCACTGTCATACCGGGTTGGATCAAACCTAACTCCGGGCCCATCACATGCACAATCCCTTGTTTTTGGTGGCCTACAGGGAATAACTCAATGCCGTGTTTTGCGCAGTTATCTGCCAAAGTTTGAAGCTGTAATTTATTAGTAGGACCGCAAGCATCAATTGCCAATGAACGGGTAGATATACTGTGATCCATGGTGGCAAATGTCCGCTGCGGGCAACGGACTTTACGTCCTTTTACCTCAAGGCCTGCAAAGGCTTGCGGCGACGTCACTTCATGAATTAGGTGACGGTCGATATATATCAAGCCTTCTCCGCCGGTGGCGGAAACGTCTTGAGAATCTATGATATGGGCTTGCCATATCTTATCGTATAAGGTTGTTGCCATATTAATTTACTCTTTACTTAATGCTTAATGTCTTAGCGTTCAAAACGCAACTTACGCTAATAAACTGACAATATAATCACCAACTTCTTTGGTGGACTTAGCCAAGTGACGCTGATCAGCGGCTAATAATTCGCCGGTGAGTATGCCGTCTGCCAATGTTTGTAATACGGCTTGATCAATGGCATCTGCGGCGGCGGTTTCATTTAAACTAAAGCGCAATAACATGGCCGCTGACAAAATTTGTGCGATAGGATTGGCAATGCCTTTACCCGCGATATCAGGCGCTGAACCACCAGCAGGTTCATACAAGCCAAAGCCCTTACCATTGATACTGGCAGAGGGAAGTAGACCCATTGAACCGGTGATCATGGCGCATTCATCAGAAATAATATCGCCAAATAGGTTAGAGCACAGCATGACGTCAAAGCTATTGGGGTAACGCAATAATTGCATGGTCGCGTTGTCGATGTAGATATGTTCAAGGGTCACATCTGGGTAGTCTAAGGCGACTTCTTCGGTCACTTCACGCCACAAACGGCTGCATACTAACACGTTTGCTTTATCAACTGAGGTGACTTTTTTGCCACGCTTACGCGCAGCTTCAAAGGCGCTAATGGCAATTCGGCGAATTTCACGACGGCTATAACGCATCGTATCAAAGGCGTTTTGTTCTTCGCCTTCACCTTCTAGTCCTTTGGGTTTCCCAAAATAAATACCACTGGTGAGTTCGCGTATGACTAGTACATCAAAACCGCTGGCGGCGATGTCGGCGCGTAAAGGAGACAGCGCTTCAAGACCTGGATAAATTTTGGCTGGGCGTAAGTTACTGAATAAATCAAAATGACCACGCAAAGCAAGTAAGGCTGCACGCTCTGGTCGTTGTTCTAAAGGCAGGGCATCCCACTTGGGGCCACCAATTGAGCCAAATAAAATAGCATCTGCGGATTCACAGCCTTTGAGTGTGGCATCAGGAAGAGCATGGCCGTGGTTGTCGATGGCAATACCACCCACATCGAATTCATGTAAGTGAAACTGTAAATTGAATTTGTTACTGACCGCCGCCAATACCTTTTTGGCTTCAGTCATCACTTCTGGACCAATACCATCACCGGCTAACACTGCAATGTTGTATTCAGACATCTTGTTTTATACCCCTGCTATCTTGACTTGTTTTTTTTGCTGATCAATTTGGTCAGCCAAATGGGTGTTATTGAGTACGTAAATCAAGGCTTTAACCCCTGACTCTACGATGTCAGTGGCCAAACCAATGCCATTAAAACGACGGCCATTGTATTCAGCGATGACACTGACTTGGGCAAGTGCATTAGCACCTTCACCTTTAGAATCTAATTTAAAGTCGACAATCTCGATTTTATTATGCCCTAAGACCTTAGTGATGGCGTTATACGCGGCATCAACGGGACCATTACCGATGGCCGTTTCGGTGACTTCTTTATCACCGACCAATAAACTGACGGTAGCACTGGGAATTATCTCTTTACCTGAAGTGGCGTGCAGATATTTTAGCTCGTAATAGGCGTGATCATGTTTTTGTTGGCTAAAAAACAGTAACGCTTCTAAGTCATAGTCAAACACTTGGCCTTTTTTGTCGGCTAATTTTAAGAAAGCTTCGTACACGCTTTCAAGGTCAAAATCGCTTTCTTTATAACCTAACTCCATAAGGCGATGCTTAATAACATGACGGCCTGAACGTGAGGTTAGATTTAAATTGTTTTTGTTAATACCCACACTTTCTGGTGTCATGATCTCATAGGTATTTTGCGCTTTTAAGACACCGTCTTGGTGAATGCCTGACGAGTGGCTAAAGGCGTTTGCCCCAACAATGGCTTTATTGGCTTGAACGGGCATATTACACAAGTTACTGACTAACTTAGAGGTGCGAGAAATTTCCTGACTGCGGATGTTAGTTGTTAAGCCCAACATGGCCTGACGGGTTTGCAAAATCATGGCGATTTCTTCTAACGAACAGTTACCTGCGCGTTCACCCAAGCCGTTAATGGTGGCTTCAACTTGACGTGCGCCTTGCTCAACTGCGGCTAATGAGTTAGCAACAGCTAAACCCAAATCATTGTGACAATGCACCGATATGATCGCTTTATCGATATTTGGCACGCGATTGAATAAGTTTTTGATGATGCCGCCAAACTCGGTAGGGGTGGTATACCCCACGGTGTCAGGAATGTTCACCGTCGTTGCGCCAGCGTTAATGGCGGCTTCTACCATGCGGCACAAGTAATCGATATTAGTTCGGCCAGCATCTTCACAGGAAAATTCAACATCATTGGTATAACGACGCGCGCGTTTTACGGCTTGTACCGCCATTTCGACTACTTCATCTTGGGATTTGCGTAATTTTGCACCCACGTGAATTTCTGAGGTAGCAATAAAGGTATGAATACGGAAATGGTCAGCGACTTTAAGCGCTTCGCCGCAAGCATCAATATCTTTGTCTAAAGCGCGAGATAAACCGCATACGGTCGCATTTTTAATTTCACGCGCGATGGTTTGCACCGATTGAAAGTCGCCGGGTGACGACACGGGGAAACCCGCTTCAATAATATCGACGCCAAGACGTTCGAGCGCCAGAGCAATTTTCAGTTTTTCTTTAACGCCTAAACTGGCGGGTAAAGCTTGTTCGCCGTCCCGCAAGGTTGTGTCGAAAATTTTGACTTGGTTTGACATACCTTCTCCTATTGCTCCATTGCTGATGTTGAATACTTGGCTTATGCCAATTTGTTTAAAATCCCAGATACAAAAAACCCGTGCTGTGCACGGGTTTTGTAAAACGTAAACTTGTTTAGTTTGCTTACAATCTACCCGTGCAGTCTTGCTGCCAGAAGGAGTAGAGTAGAGAGAAATAACGTTTTCATGACGTATTGATTCTTCATTTATGTAAGGTTGAACTAAGAGCGGTATTTGTAACCTTTCAAGGCCAGCCGGTCAATACTAAAGCAGATTTAACTTTATAACTTAATGATATAAAGCCAAACGATGATCACTGCTTGCAAAGCAAATGTAGCCTTTGTTTCTTTTACTCACGCCAGCTAAATTTTACTGCCGGAATAGTAAGAGCCGGTTAACATGCGTTTTAATAAGCGAGTATTAACTTTCCAATGGGTTTTAAGCTCGTTTTTAATACTTCGCCATTTCCACGTTTCAAACCCCTTTTTTTGCGATGTTAATTTGCATTGCGCGCTATGCGCTAAATTAAAGTTGTCGATCTCATGCCAGTCTACCCGCCCAAATCCCAAAAATTCGTTGACCTTATTTTCTCTGTGTATCACTGACATCCACATGGGTTTGTGCCGCACTGTGGTAACGTGTTTTATTTTGCTCCATTGGCCATGCCGATTAATAAACCACACTGTTTTAAAATCAATGCTGCTTTCAATTAAACTTAAAAAAGGGTTATGGGTATGTGCGCGTTTTGCAAAACGAACATGTGGCTCAATCTGCAAGGTATACCCATCGACAAAATCTATCGCCATAAAGCGTTGTTGTTTGAAATGACTTTGCACTTCTTTAATGTAGTCTTGATGCAAACTATCATCGTTATCTAAACGCGAAGTAATAACAAAAGGTTTATTGAGTCTTTGTCTGATTTCTCGCTTAGATTGTTCATAAAACGCATCCATTCCATCAATAAATACAGGGGTGAAATTAGCGCATTGTTGCTGCAGTTGCCTGATGATAGAGTGATATTTTTCTGGTGTGGTGATATTAAAAAACACTAGGGCGTGTGGACCTTTTATGTATGAATTTTGTTCAAATCCAAAGCGTTTTGATCGCGACGACGGATTACAGGCCTAGTGGGCTAAGTCAAAATCCGGCAACAAAGAGCAAAACGCTTTAGGTTGAACCCTTCGGGTCCGTAACGGATGTTAAGCGTTTGTGCAGCATTTCTACTGCTTCATCACTCGCTCATGTAGAATAACTACACCGCGCTCGTGCTTTATTGTATAAATACCGCACAACACGCTGCAAAAACACACACCAAAGGTCAACACGCCCTAGCCAAGTGAAATTTTGTGTACTTTGCTTGAGTAAAGAAGGAAAACAATAATGGGAGAACAAGGTTAAACGATTTTCCATCCATTCATCAGTTAATACTTCGTTATTGCTTTTTGAAGCAAGCCAGTCTTTTTGACGTAAATTAAAACGGGTAATGACATAATGTTGAAACATATAAATTCCATTTTATAACTGAGTTCAGATAAGGCTGTTGGAGTTTTGACGAGGTAAGTAAATAACTCTCGAATTGGTTAGTAAATTATACGCAGATTGTGACGAGTTATTAAGTATTTAGTTCAGTATCAGCGGTAATTTATTTTTCAGATAATAAGGCTAAGAACGCTATCTAAAGGTTTGCCAGTTTATTGAAAAAGACAACATTAGCTCTCGTAAGGTCAATAAACGAGGTTGTGAGCGGCCTTTATGATTCCAGCTATGGCCACAGCAGGCGGCGGTAAGGCAGGAATTACTGGGTTTGATTAATTGGGTTTTGCTTGTCTTTGAATCGCTTTGATCAGCTAAGGCTTGGCCATAAAAGTTAAACCAGCCAAACTTATTTAAATGCAATTTTGCTTCTTCAAGGTCAAAACGATCAATTGAATCAAGTTCAATATGCTCAACGCCGAGCTCATTAACATAGACGGCGGCGCAAACACCCAGTTCAAAGGGGCGGTTATACCACGCTAGCGTTTTGTCTTGTTCTTGTAGCTTTGCAGGACATTTTGCCGCTTGTTTGTGTTGCCAACTGGCATTATGTATATCGATGTCAAGGGGGGCTTGGTGTTGCAATAAGTTATACGCGGCACGTTTAATGTGATGTTTTAATCCGCCAATTTCACGTTGCAGTAAACCGATGTTGGTGGTGTTTTTTTGGCTTAGACGGTTGAGTTCTCGCTCATAAAGGGCGTTACACAACTCGGCAAAATGCAGCTGACGCAGATCGTCAGAAAAAATATTAACTTGGCGACCTAAATCGATGGAGTCAGAGTTCATTTAAGTTGTTAACGAGACTGTAATTTAACCGTTGAGGTCAGTGCTTAATTGCCCTGACCTCAACAATTTTCATTACTGACCTTTAATTTCTTTACGGCCGTTATAGCTTACTGCACCACCAAGGGCTTCTTCGATACGAAGTAATTGGTTGTACTTAGCAACGCGATCAGAACGACACAACGAACCGGTCTTGATTTGACCCGCTGCGGTACCTACCGCCAAATCAGCGATGGTAGCGTCTTCTGTTTCGCCACTACGGTGTGAAATAACTGCAGTGAAACCCGCGTCTTTAGCCATACGAATGGCTTCAAGCGTTTCAGTTAACGAACCGATTTGATTGAATTTGATCAGAATAGAGTTACCTACGCCGTTATCAATACCACGCTTAAGAATTTTGGTATTAGTCACAAATAAATCATCACCGACCAATTGGATTTTGCTGCCCACTTTTTTAGTTAAGTAAGCCCAGCCATCCCAATCACTTTCGTCTAAACCATCTTCAATAGAAATGATGGGGTACTTTTCACTTAGCTCAGCTAAATAATCACTGAAACCTTCAGAACTGAAGACTTTACCTTCGCCTTTCAGATCGTATTTACCATCAACATAAAATTCAGATGCAGCACAATCCATGGCTAGGGTTACGTCTTTATTCATCACATAACCCGCAGCTTCAACCGCTTGAATGATAACGGTAAGGGCTTCTTCGTTGGAGCTTAAGTTAGGGGCAAAACCACCTTCATCACCGACAGCGGTGTTAAGGCCTTTGGCACTTAATACTTTTTTCAAGCTGTGGAAGATTTCAGCACCCATACGTAGCGCTTCTTTGAAATTTGCGGCGCCAACGGGCTGCACCATAAATTCTTGGATATCAACGTTGTTGTCAGCATGCTCACCACCGTTGATGATGTTCATCATCGGTACTGGCATTGAATATTGGCCCGCTGTACCGTTTAATTCTGAGATGTGTTGATAAAGCGGGATTTTTTTATCAAGGGCAGCTGCTTTAGCCACAGCAAGTGATACTGCCAAAATAGCGTTTGCGCCGAATTTTTCTTTGTTTTCGGTACCATCTAAGGCAATCATGATACGGTCAATGGCTTCTTGTTCGTACGCAACTTGGCCAATTAGAGCGGCTTGGATGTCATTGTTAATCGCGGCTACAGCTTTTAATACGCCCTTACCTAAATAACGGCTTTTGTCACCATCACGTAGTTCTAGTGCTTCACGGGAACCGGTAGATGCGCCAGAGGGTGCTGCTGCACGGCCCATTACACCTGATTCTAAATATACATCTGCTTCTACTGTTGGGTTACCGCGAGAATCCATGATTTCACGGCCAATAATCTTACTGATCTTTGACATTAACATTACCTTATATAGTCTGGATAAATGAGTCTAATCTTTGTAGGTGAAGTAGACCCCTTGTTATTTATATTATTTTAATTATTTTGTTTAAAATACTCACCAGCGGCTTTTACAAAGCCTTCGAACAAAGGATGTCCGTCTCGAGGAGTAGAGTTAAATTCTGGGTGAAACTGACCCGCTACAAACCAAGGATGATCGGCTAATTCAATGACCTCAACCAACCGTTTGTCGGTTGATAAACCTGTCACTAACAAGCCTTTGGCTTCTAATTCAGCACGCAATTTATTGTTGACTTCATAGCGGTGTCTGTGACGTTCGTAAATTTCGCTTGAACCATACAGGGCATGCACTTTACTCCCGGGAATCAAGTGACACAACTGACTCCCTAAGCGCATCGTGCCGCCTAGGTTAGACGACTCGTCACGTACTTCTGTGCTGCCATCGGCTTCAAGCCATTCAGTAATTAAACCAACCACCGGGTAGGGCGTTTCAGGGTTGAATTCAGTACTGTTTGCCTCTTCCATGCCGGCCACATTGCGGGCAAACTCAATCAGGGCTACTTGCATACCTAAACAAATACCAAGATAAGGAATTTTATTTTCGCGAGCATACTTAGCCGTAGCAATTTTACCTTCAATTCCGCGTTCGCCAAAACCACCTGGGACTAAGATAGCGTCAAGGCCTTGCAGCATTTGCTCGCCTTTGCTCTCAACATCTTGTGAGTCGATGTGTTTGATATTAACTGCTAAACGGTTTTTTAAACCCGCATGTTTTAGGGCTTCATTCACCGATTTATAAGCGTCTGGTAATTCAACGTATTTACCCACCATACCAATGGTGACTTCACCGATGGGGTTAGATTCAGCAAATAATACCTGCTCCCATTCTGTAAGGTCTGCTTCTGGGCAGTCATAACCAAAACGGGTCACCACTAAATCATCCATGCCTTGCGCTTTTAGCGCCGCTGGAATTTTGTAAATGCTGCTCGCATCTTTTAGCGAGATAACGGCTTTATCAGCAACGTTTGTAAATAAGGCAATTTTTGAACGTTCGTTAGAGGGTAGGGCATTAACTGAACGGCACACCAAAATATCAGGCTGAATACCGATTGAACGCAGTTCTTTCACTGAGTGTTGAGTGGGTTTGGTTTTTACTTCACCCGACGCAGGCATATAAGGCACCAAAGTTAGATGCATATACATCGCATGTTCACGACCGACTTCTGTGCCTAATTGACGAATCGCTTCTAAGAAAGGTTGTGATTCGATATCACCTACCGTGCCGCCAATTTCAACAATGGCAATATCTACGCCTTCAGCGCCTGCAATAATGCGGCGTTTAATTTCGTTGGTAATGTGCGGGATAACCTGGATGGTGGCACCTAAGTAGTCACCGCGACGTTCGCGTTTAATGACTTCTTCGTACACACGACCAGTGGTGAAGTTATTGCGTTTGGTCATGCGGGTACGGATAAAACGTTCATAGTGACCTAAATCGAGGTCGGTTTCAGCGCCATCGTCGGTTACAAATACTTCACCATGTTGAATAGGACTCATGGTGCCTGGGTCAACATTAATATAGGGGTCAAGTTTAAGCATGGTAACTTTTAAGCCACGTGCTTCTAAAATTGCAGCCAATGAAGCAGCAGCAATACCTTTTCCAAGTGATGAAACGACACCACCTGTGACGAAAATATAATTTGTCATGAGAACCCTAAGGCGTTGGAGTTGAAAAGATTTTTACTTTTTTGGGGCAAGGTACAGCGTAATGTCGCTACTCCTTAATAATCAGCCCCAGACGGGCAAATAGTATACTTAAAAGAGGGCTGTCTCACAATTCAAAAGCTCGGATTAATGGAATTATTTTAGCGCGCAGGGCAGGCGCGTTACTTACAAAGCAACGGCATTCGCTTTGCGCACTGGCAGTTCTTGTCGTTTTTAAAAGCATCGCTGCGCGACACAGATTATGCGCTACGCATACAAAGCAACAGCATGTGCTTCGGCACGCCAAGCATGCGCTGGCGCTTATGGCATCCATGCCGTATTTCAAACCACGTCCCGTGGCTCGCCCTACTTCTTTTCAACAGCTAAAAGAAGTAGGCAAGAAAAGCCGCTCTCCAACCAACTTACTATTCCACTTCAAGCCCCAACGTGTTGATCAAACCGGTGCGGATAGCACGTCCGTATGCTCGCCTCACCTTGCCAGACATCCTGTCTGGTCATTTGACAAGTTGTGTCTTAAATCGGGTAAGTTGGAGTCGAGAGTATATGGCCTGCGGCCACTAAGATTATCGCTGCGCGACATAGCATGGCCTCCATCCAAAAAAATAAGAGCTTTGCACAATTCCATCGAAGTTCTTTTGTAGGAGGTGCTTTAGCTCCGAGGCTTTTGCTTTTCGATGCCAAAGACTCAAATCCAACCTACAAAAGTGCAAGATCTTGATGTTTTGTAGGTCGCCTTCAGGCCGTCATAATACCGCAAGCGCAACTCAGGGTACGTTTATGAAGGGAGGAAAAATACCCGCTTATATTTTTCTAAAAGCATGTATATTAGACAAGATTTGATGTGCATTTTAGCATCACAAAGTTATGTTTAATTTTGGTTTCCTATGAAAGCTGTTTCGTGATTTTAATATAGTAAGGATGTATCTGGTGGGTATTTTAGCCAATAAATTTGTAAGGCCGGTTATAGCTTTAGGCTTATTCATCGTTATTTTTATCAACGCAAATCGGTATTTCAAAGAATATACGTCGGAGTTTACTGATATTACCCTATATTCCTCGGTTCTTGATGAAAATAGAAAGCTTTTTATCAGACTTCCGCAACATTATGATAAAGCTAAAAGCTATCCTCTTATTATCAAAACTGATGGTAATTTTAATTTAAAGCGCTGGGATGAGTCGTTATCTCAGCTGTCAAAAAATGAGGTGATAGAAGATTCGATTATAGTAGCCATCCCTAATTTATTTTGGTTCGACACACGCAATAGGGATTTAGTCCCGCCTTTTGCTCGAAAAGACGTTCAAATAGGCGCGAGAGCACCATCTGAAAACGAGCCAAATGTATTTGGTAAAGCAGATCTTTTTTTAGCGTTTATTGAAGACGAAGTTATTCCTTTTATAGAAGAACGTTACTCAGTTAACGATAATAGAGTGCTATCCGGTTTTTCTGCTGGTGGAAGTTTTGTTTTATACACAATTATCACTAAGCCGAAATTGTTTACGGGATACTTTGCATTTAGCCCAGCAGCTTGGTACGACGAATCAGTTGTTGTAAGTGAATTTAAAACAGGACTTCAACGTATAAGCGGGAGGCCCTTGTTTCTATATTTGAGCATTGGGACTGCGGAAAATGACATTATTACGGGCTCTTTTAAGCAGTTGCTATCAGGAATTGAGCAAAATGCACCATCTAATTTATATTCTGATTACAGTTATAGTGAAGGAGCGGGTCATTCAGAAAATCCCTATATTTCTGTACCAAAAGCCTTGAAAGCATATTATGAATTTAGAGCGAAGAATCAGTAAGTTAAGCATGCTGGCTTGGCAAATAGGGGGTTGGTTTTTTTTAGATTAATTTATTCTTAATTCGAAGAAAGGGCTTTTCTCCTTGACTCATAGCTCCCCGAGTACCGCAGATTAAAACAGGGCAAATTGCAGGGATGCAATTTGAGTGACTTCGCGTCGGGAACGCGTATTCACCACAACGGAGTTGCGACCTGTTGTAAGCTAGGAACGCAAGGGATAAGAGCAATGCTGGAGAGCGGCCTTTCTTGCTTACTTCTTTCGGCTGTTGGAAATAAGTGAGTTGGACGACATGGATGTCGTTTGAAAAAAGGCAGGGACTGCCAGTGCGCTTTGCGCATGTCCTGTGCTCGAAGTACATGCCCCATCGCGCAGCGATACTTTTTGCTGTTAAAAGCTCAAAGCTCGCCAAAGCTGTTCTTACTAATCCTCTGCCAACTTCTTCAACTGATACAAATAATCTAACGCCAGCTTTGGTGTCAGTTCATCTGGATTGATCTTTTGCAAAGCCATACGTAACTCATCACTTTGGGTAAGCATATCAAACTGCTTAACGGTGCGAACCGGTGTTTCAACCACACCTGTGCTGCTGTTTTCCAGTTCATGTAATTTGAGCTTTGCTTGTTGAATAACCGGTTTGGGCACACCTGCAAGTTGAGCGACTTGCAAGCCGTAACTCTTGTTGGCCGCGCCTTCTTGGACGGCATGCATAAAACGAATGTTATCGTCGTGCTCAACCGCGTCTAAATGCACATTGGCGAGCTCAGGTAGGGCATCGGCTAGGCGGGTTAATTCGAAATAGTGGGTCGCAAACAAGGTATAAGATTGCAGCTTTTGCGCCAAGTACTCAGCGCAGGCCCAAGCCAACGATAAACCGTCGTAAGTGCTGGTTCCACGGCCTATTTCATCCATGAGTACCAAACTATTTGAGGTGGCATTATTAAGGATATTGGCAGTTTCGGTCATCTCTACCATAAAGGTTGAGCGGCCAGAGGCGAGATCGTCAGAGGCGCCGATACGCGTAAAAATACGATCGATAGGGCCAATCTGTGCATTTTCAGCGGGTACAAAACTACCAATGTAAGCCATTAAAACAATCAGCGCTGTTTGACGCATATAGGTTGACTTACCGCCCATATTTGGACCGGTGATAATCAGCATACGGCGTTTGGGGTTAATCGCAATAGGGTTGGCGATGAACGGATTTTTCATCACCTGTTCGACTACTGGATGACGGCCTTGGTCAAAGTGAATACCGCTTTGCCCGTTTAAATTAGGGCAATGGTAATCTAAGGTGTCGGCGCGCTCAGCTAAGTTAGTCAGCACGTCAAGTTCGGCTAAGGCGTCGGCACTTTGCATCAAGCGGCCAAGCTCTGGCATCAAAATATCAAATAGCTCGTCATATAATCGTTTTTCTAAGGCCAGTGAGCGGCTTTGGCTGGTAAGGACTTTGTCTTCGTGTTCTTTTAATTCAGCCACGATAAAGCGTTCGTTGTTTTTTAAGGTTTGACGCCGAATATAATCAGCGGGCACCAAGTGCGCTGAGCTGCGACTGACTTCAATAAAAAAGCCATGCACTTTGTTGTAACCGACTTTGAGACT
The DNA here is from genome assembly GCF_052119645.1 of Flavobacterium sp. W21_SRS_FM6. Classification (NCBI taxonomy): domain Bacteria; kingdom Pseudomonadati; phylum Bacteroidota; class Flavobacteriia; order Flavobacteriales; family Flavobacteriaceae; genus Flavobacterium; species Flavobacterium sp. W21_SRS_FM6. The sequence goes on along the minus strand of NZ_JBGQOM010000002.1, from coordinate 356,901 downwards.
AGAGATGCCGGTGCGATCTTTTTCGCGTTGCTCCAACTCGTCTAAATAATCGGTGGCGCCTTGGGATAATGCCCGAAGCTCATCTAATTCTGCATTGTAGCCGGTTTTTATTACCCCACCATCGCGAATCAATATCGGTGGTGACTCTTCAATGGCGGCGTCGAGTAAATCAGCGAAACCAGGAAACTGACTAATGTCAGTGGCTAGTTGCGTTAGCCCAGCGTTGGCATGTTGCGCTGACTCGTCGCTAATAAAACATTGTATCTCAGGCAGTAATCGAAAGGCCTGGCGTAAACGAGCAAAGTCCCGCGGCCGTGCAGAACGCAGTGCTAAACGTGCTAATACGCGCTGCATATCACCAACTTGCTTAAGTAACTGTTGCAGCTGGGGATAATCGATATTGATTAATGAACGGATAGTGTTTTGTCGTGTTTTTAATTTTTGTACATTAGTTAATGGCCGATGCAACCAGCGCTGTAATAAACGGCTGCCCATGGGTGTTGAGGTATTGTCGAGCACACTGGCTAGGGTATGTTCACGGCCACCTGAGAGGTTTTGGGTTAGCTCAAGATTTTTGCGCGTAGCCGCGTCCATTAATACAGTATCACTGGCCACTTCTAACTCAATTTTACGAATATGAGGTAGGGCCGCGCGCTGGGTGTCTTTAACATATTGCATAACGCAGCCAGCGGCGCATAGCGCAGTTTGGCTGTTGTTTACCCCAAAGCCGCTAAGCTCTTTGGTGCCAAATTGCTGGTTTAGTAGTTTAAGTGAGGTGTCGTAATCAAATTCCCACTGTGGGCGGCGGCGCAAACCTTTGCGTGCATCTATCAATGCAGGGTAAGCAAAATTTTCTGGGTAGAGTAATTCAACCGGATTGGTGCGCTGAATTTCCGCAGCGAGGGCTTCGATATCTTGCGGTTCACAGATGGCAAAGCGTCCGGTTGTTACATCTAAAGTGGCATAACCAAAATACTCTTTTTGAGCCTGCTTTACTGCCACGATGGCGGCCAGAATATTATCTTGTTTATCTTCTAATAAGGCCTCATCAGATACCGTGCCTGGGGTCACAATACGCTGTACTTGACGCTCGACTGGGCCTTTGCTGGTGGCAGGGTCGCCAATTTGTTCAACAATAGCCACCGATTGGCCGAGTTTTACCAATCGGGCTAAGTAGTTTTCAACCGCATGATAGGGCACCCCAGCCATGGGGATGGCGTTACCGCCTGATTTACCCCGTGCGGTTAGAGAAATGTCGAGTAATTCAGAGGCTTTTTTGGCGTCGTCAAAAAACAATTCATAAAAGTCGCCCATACGATAAAACAGGAGTATGTCAGGATGCTGAGCTTTGATACTCAGGTATTGCTGCATCATCGGTGTGTGGGTTTGTAAGGCAGGACTGATTTGGCCTTGCTCTGAACTTTTATTCAACGTCATAATATGAATACTTTCTTATTGTTAAGGGGCAAACAAATAACCTGCCCACTGACTAGCGACTTAGGCGTGCACTATGAATCATGAAATAGACCAACTTTCTGCATTGTTGGGCCAAAAATTACTGGCCAAAAACTGGACAGTAACATGCGCAGAATCCTGCACCGGAGGGGGCATAGGATACGCTATCACCAGTATTTCTGGAAGTTCAACTTGGTTTAAACAGGCATACATTACCTATTCAAATGAAGCAAAACAGCAGCTATTGGGCGTGTCTGCTCAGACCTTAAACGATTTTGGTGCGGTATCTGAGCAAACCGTGTTAGAAATGGCTGCAGGCGCGGCAAAATTAGCCCAAGCACAGCTTGCCGTTGCGGTTAGCGGTATTGCAGGCCCAGATGGAGGGAGCGCAGAAAAACCAGTGGGTACGGTTTGGTTTGGTTTTTATGTGGATGGAAAAGTGACTGCGCTCAAACAACTATTTAAGGGGAATCGTCAACAAGTGAGAGAAAAATCAATTGAGTTTTGCTTGTCAAAAGTGTTGAAGATGATTTGAGCCGCGGGACATATTCCATTAGCTAAGTGCAAACCTAAAGGCTAAGTGACCGTCACCGCCCCATGAAAGTCGAGTTAATCAATACGACCTTCAAAGGGCGATGTTGGATACTTTTAGCCTTCTTTTTCAATGACGGCAATCCACTGCGGCCAAATGCCCAATTGGCCAATGGCTAATTTAATACAAACTAACAATGGTACGGCTAACAGCACGCCAAACGCGCCCCATAGCCAACCCCAAATCACCAGCCATAGCACCACAACAAGTGGGTTTAAGCGCATATTGCGGCCGAGCACCGTAGGGGTCACAAACTGTGACTCGATGAGGTTTAAACCAAAATAAACCGCGGGCGGCATCAAAGCCATCCACTCTAAACCGTACTGAGTAACGCCGGCTAAAGACAATATAGCCATACCAATCACACTGCCTACGTAGGGGATAAAGTTTAATAATGCCGCTAATACCCCCCATAACAAGGCATCTTCTACACCCAATAGCTTTAATACAACGGCAGTACTGGCCCCTAAGGCTGCATTAATCAAACTGATTGTGCCGATATAGCGCGATAGTTCTACTTGGATGGTGGTGGCTAAATGAATGGCTTGCTCACGCTTACTGTCTTCATTCAGCCCGTTGACATAAGCTTGAAACAAACCTGGGCCAAATATCAGCAAAAATAAAATAAGGACTAAGCCCGTGAACACTTGGGCTAAAAGCAGCGGTGTGGCGGCTAACATGCTGACTAATACTTCTAAGCTTCCTTGCTTAATGCGCTCGGTCACCATGTTTTCTTCTTCTATTTCTTTTTGCTCTTCGGTTTCATCGTCTAGCCAGCCAAAAAACGTAAACCGAGATTTTTCTTTAGGAGGGGGCGTGGTGCCTTGGGTTTCTTCACCCTGAATCGCTGAATTAATCGACTCTAATTGTTCATTCAAACTCTTTGAAAGTTGCGGTAGAAGTTGTGCCCATTTTTGCACCGGTTGGGCTAATTGCACCCCTAAAAAGCTAAAAGGTGCAATTAATAACGTGACAAGTAACAGCGCAGATACCAAACGCGGCACGTGAGCGCGTTTAAACAAGGTGACTAAAGGACTGATCAACAAGGCGAGTAAAAAAGTCGCAATCAAGGTCAGCAATAAGGTTTGCGCAAAATATAAGGTATACAGTATGGCTAATACGGCTAACCAATTAAGGGCGGCTGTGCGGCTGAGTTTTTTGGCTAAGGCCTGTTCGTTTGCAGTGGAACCTTGCTCTGAACTTTGCATATTCATTCAAATCCTAATTTTGATGGTGTATTCGCTTAAGGGGCTTGGTGGAGTATCTACGAATAAACACTAAACAAGAAATATGCCGTCATTGAAAAATGCCATGACTGGTCTTTCTCCTCTTATAATCCGTGTGCTGTGCGAAATCTGCATCAATATATAATTTGAGCACAGCGCGCAGTTATGCATATATTACAGACTCGTGTGTAGAAAAAATGCACAGTGCAGTAGGAAGGCGTCAAAAATTGGTAACTGGATATGACGCTGGTATCAGTAAAATATCGCAAGAAGACGAAAAAATTATTAAATCTGCTTGTAACTGTATAACCATACAGTATACTTCCGCCATAATTTAAAATAATGAGCAACTCTAATCGGGTTGTGCACAGACAGCAACAAGGATTTTTTATGGATGACAATAAAACTAAGGCGTTAACTGCGGCTTTAGGTCAAATTGAAAAACAATTTGGTAAAGGCGCCATTATGCGTCTAGGCGATAATAACGCACTAGACATTGATACCATTTCAACGGGTTCACTTACTATTGATATTGCCCTTGGCATAGGCGGTTTACCTTGTGGCCGTGTGGTTGAAATTTACGGTCCAGAATCTTCAGGTAAAACAACATTGACTTTGCAAGTTATTGCAGAAGCGCAAAAAGCCGGTAAAACCTGTGCTTTCGTTGATGCTGAGCATGCTCTTGATCCCTTATATGCCAAAGCGTTGGGCGTAAACATCGACGATTTACTCGTGTCGCAACCTGATACGGGTGAGCAGGCATTAGAAATTTGTGACATGTTAGTGCGCTCGGGTGCGGTAGATGTGGTGATTGTTGACTCGGTTGCCGCATTAACACCAAAGGCTGAAATTGAAGGTGACATGGGTGACTCACATATGGGCTTGCAAGCTCGGTTAATGTCACAAGCCTTACGTAAACTAACTGCCAATATTAAACGTTCGAATACCTTGGTTATTTTCATTAACCAAATCCGGATGAAAATTGGTGTGATGTTCGGTAGCCCCGAAACCACAACGGGCGGTAATGCACTTAAATTTTATGCTTCAGTGCGTTTAGACATTCGTCGCATTGGTTCGATTAAAGAAGGCGATGAAGTGGTTGGCAGTGAAACCCGTGTAAAAGTCGTCAAAAATAAAGTGGCACCGCCCTTTAAACAAGCTGAATTCCAGATCATGTATGGCCAAGGTATTTGTAAAGAAGCCGAGTTAATTGATTTAGGCGTTCAGCAAAAAATGGTTGAAAAAGCAGGCTCTTGGTACAGCTACAACGGTGAGCGTATCGGCCAAGGTAAATCAAATGTCATTAAATTTTTAAAAGAAAACGTAGCGATGTCGAATGATATTGAAAAGCGTTTACGTGAGACTTTGTTGTTATCTAAAACCATCAAACCAGAACCACCTGCGGCAGCTGCAGAGGTATTATAAATATTTCATCAATGTTTAAGCGTTATGCTGTCTTTTGCCCCACCTTGAGTGGGGCTTTTTTGTTATAGGAAGATGCAATAAACGAGTGCTACAAGGCCGAGAATAAATGGCGCGTGGCTAACAACTCCGTTGGGGCAACACCGTTGGGGCAGCCCCACAAAAGACAAAGCAACCCCCTGTAGGAGTTCCCTTCAGGGACGAACAAATTAGCCACAGATGCTGACCCTAAAACCAATACCTGTTTATCAACGTGTGTTGAATATTTTAAATAAAAGCTTCGCAGCTAATACCATCCCTTACGGCCGTGCCGGTCATTGGCAGCTCTTACAACATCAAACAATTTTCGAAACTTTGCCAAAGTCTTTAGCCCAGCTGTCTGGAAACTTACCTTGTAATACATATGAGAACGCGATGAGCTCGGCAATAATATGATAGAGCTGATCAGGTATTTCCTGGCCTAAATCCAATGTGGCTAAAAAGTCACTTAGGTAAGGATCTTCATGCACCAACACCCCATTCTGTTTGGCTAGTTCAATAATCTCTTGCGCTAGTTCACCAAAACCTTTGGCTATTACAGTGGGCGTAGCCGAGGCTTCACCTTGCTGGTATTTAAGAGCGACGGCACTTTTGTTTTTTGTTTTATTGGTCAATTTTTCACCTGGTAAATGTGCTTCACGGCCTAGGCCTGTGTTTGAAATATATGATAGGGTCGGTCTGCCAAGGTGTCGGGAATTTTACCCAATTGGCATTGGCTTTTTGCTACTTCGATACCTAAGGAGGCTAGGCGTTTTTTCAATAAAGGCATAAAGTTCATCACCTGGTGTTTGACACTATCATTTGAGGCATAAAAATCGATTTCTACTTCATCGGGACGAAGTTTTGCTTTGGTTAACAATTCACCTAATTCGCCAATGTTCAATTTCATGGTGAGTTGCCATGTTTTAGGTGTTGATGCATTTTGTGCCTTATCTTCTTTATGTTGTTCTTCACGTTTTACTAGCAATTCGATGTTATTAAACTTGTCACCCAAAAGACTGGGCAGGTTGTAATAATAGGTTTCTTGCCCTTGCAGTAATTTTTCGCTATTCGCCAATTTGTTGCTTTGATGGTCGGCTAGTAAGCGGCTTATCTCTCGTATTAGTTGAGAGCGTTGCTCTAGCTGAGAAAATTCTTGTAATGCCTTAGCTGGGTTGGCCGGTACATCACCTTTAGTCGGCTCGCTAAAAATAGAGGGTAAGATTTGGGCCAAACGTTCTGCTTGACTGGGTTGATTACGCAATAGCCTTGAGGCTAACGAGACTTGTAATAAGGTGACCAAACCACTGAGCATGCCCTGAGTGGCGGGTGGCGAGATGATCTGCACAGCGGAAAGTGGCAAAGATGGCGCGCTCATTAACTGTTTAATATTAGCCGCATCTTGCTCTTTACCTTGAGGCGTTGCTTGCCGAATTTCTTGAGCAACTTGTTTTAACCAGCTTTGCGTAGCAGGCTCTGCCAAGGTTTTTTGCGTTGCAGTCTCAGTGAGTAATTTTTCGAAATTGTTCAGCACAACACTCGGTAATTCAGCCTTAGGTTGTGCAAGCCGCAGTAAGTTTTGCAGCATGGTCAGTTGAGCAGGTTTACTGTTCACAAACTCGTTAGTGACCACGGTTTCGCTGCTAGTTTTATTTAGTATTGCATCAATGATGATTTTAAAATCAGGCAAGGTAGCGGGGTAGGATTTGGCGTTTAAAGTACCAGCGTGAGGACTAAGATGACTGAGTCCTGAAGCACTTTGGGCGCTAGCTGCCGGTAACGACGATGACATTGAACCTATGTCGATTGCAGAACTTGCTCGTTTTGCACTTTGTGGTTCATTTCTGGTTTTTAGGGTTTGAGCCTCTAACATCTGTTCGGGTTTTATGGGATTTCCAAGTAAAGCCTTACCGAGTAAATCCTTACCGGGTATGTCCTTACCGGGTAAAGGTGCATCACCCGCTTGTTTAAGCTGCACTTGTTGTTTTAACTCGACCAAGGTTGCTGGAGACACGGGCGCTAGCTGACCAGTAGAAGTCCTATCAGGAGCTTGATGTAAGTGGGTATTCACATTCATTTTGTCAACAATTTTTAATGCACTTAAGTGTTCTAATTGGCTAGAAGTTAATGGTATGTTTGCCACGAGTTTAGGGTGCTGAATGTGTAAATTAGCGTTGCCATTGGCGCTAAACTGTAAGCTTATTTTTTCTGGTAACAAATTAAGCACTTTAGCTAATATGGCTTGATTATTCGGGGTGTTATGTTGAGTTAATTGGTTAATAAGGGTTTTAAGCGGCAGCGGTATGTCGATGGGTTGCTTAGTAGCTTGCTGCTGCATAACTGTTTTAACTAGTGCAGCCGCATCTTCTGGCGTAAGAGTGAGCTTGGCCAGCGCGCCAAGATTAGCGCTGGGCTGGTTTGTGCTTAGCATTTTGGCTGACAACTCCTCGCGCTGCAGGCTTCCCTCTGGTGAGCCGAGCCTTGTTTTAATGTGCTCGTGTAGCTTCCGGTCACTCAAAGAAACCTGTTCGGTAGCCCGAGATTGCAATGACGGATTGTTTTCTAAAGGCTTGACGATTAATTGCCAGTTTTTGCCTTTGACCAGCATATCGATACTGACGGAATCGCCTTTTTGCGCCGGTACATTGGATGACAGTGGTAGAGTAATCGTTTGACTGGGTTTACTGCCGATAAGATTAATACTTAATTGCCTCGTGAGTTGCTGGTCAGATGCAGTATTGGCAATCGTACCTTGTAACACGGTGAACAAATTTGCACTTTTGGCGGTATTGGCACCTGCAAACTCCAGTTTATACTGACCTAATAAGTGATTGAGTTGATTGGCTGGTAATTTTAACAAAGTTAGGCTGAGCGGGTCTGTTAGCGGCAATTTGCTTATCTCACCGGTTGCCGTTTTACTAAAAAATTGCAACAAATCCGTAGAAGCCTGCTTGAGGTTGACCTGATATGTTTGGCCGCTATTAAGTGAGCCTTGTAATTGCTTGGTTGGCAATAACGCAGCTTTTACTTGAGCACTTGTTGTGGGGCTTAAACTAAATTGATTGCCCTCTAAGTGCCGAACAACGACTTCAATCGCTTGACGAGCGACATCCGAATTTGGCGCCGCTTTTGCCAGTTGGTTTAAGGCTTGATTGAGCTGAATATTTGAATGTAAAGGTATCTCTGTCATAACAGCGTTATCGGCCAAAAGTCAGATTTATTAGCTTACGCTAAACATTAAAAGCGCAGCAAACAAGTTTTATCGAAAGCCAACAGTGCTGATATGCTTATTATTCTCAACCTTCTGTTACAAATTGACCTTTCATATTGCCAAGAAATTCTCGGCTCTTGGTAGGTATCGATATGGCAATATGCTATCATCGCCCAGTTTTGGTAATTCTATAATAAGGTTTAATTTGAGCGTACTAAGTGCCGATAATTTGTCAGTAGTAAAAAACGACAGGTTATTGTTTGATAAGGTGAATTTTACATTAGCCGCCCATGGCTTGCTCTACGTTAAAGGGCCGAATGGTGCGGGTAAAACGAGCCTACTCAGAGCCTTAACTGGTTTGTTAGAAACCGAAGACGGTGGGGTGTATTTTTTAAATCAAAAAGTCGCCTTGCAGCGTACGTTATTTCATCAGCAATTAGTCTATTTTGGCCATAAATTAGGGCTCAATTTGCGCTTAAGTGCGCTCGAGAATTTAGTATTTTGGTGTGAGCAACAAAATATACAGGTCTCACAGGATGATATTTACGGTATTTTAGGTGAGCTTAGTTTAGTTGGTTTAGAGGATGTTCCAGTAGGGCATTTATCGGCTGGTCAGCAAAGACGAGTCGCCTTAGCCCGTTTATGGCTGAAAACAGCGGCAAGTCTGTGGGTACTAGATGAACCGTTTACTGCCTTAGACAGTAATGGTATTGCACTATTAACCAAAAAAGTTATGGATTTTCTACATGCTGGTGGAGCGGTCATTATGACCTCTCACCAAGAGTTGCAAATAGAGTACCCGAGGCAAGAACTGGTGTTGGAGTACCGAATTTGATGACGCCTGTCATGGCTTTGTTAAAGCGTGATTTAACACTGGCTTTTCATCAAAGGGCAGAATTACTGCAACCGGTCATTTTCTTTTTGTTGGTTATTACCTTGTTTCCGCTGGCGGTGGGCCCGAATGCGTCCACCTTGCAGATTATCGGGCCTGGAGTGATATGGGTCGCAGCAATATTGTCGTCGTTACTGGGTCTTGAACGCTTGTTTCGTGACGATTATCAAGATGGCTCCTTAGAGCACTTGATGTTATCCGCTACGCCATTGCCCTTAATTGCTTTGGCAAAAGTAACAACCCATTGGCTGACCAGTATTGTTCCATTAATTGTTTTATCGCCTTTGCTTGCCATTTTTTTGCATTTATCTGAGGCGATGTATTGGGCGTTATTAGCGACTTTATTACTGGGTACTCCTCTGCTTAGTTTAGTGGGGGCGATTGCGGTGGCCTTAACCGTTGGCTTAAATCGCGGTGGGGTTTTATTGGCACTATTACTTGTTCCAATATTTATTCCTTTGTTGATTTTTGCTACCTCAGCGGTGGATTCCGCCGCAATGGAACTACCTTATACTGCGCAATTAGCCTTTATTGCTGCAATGTTGTTGTTTGCTCTTGCTTTGGCGCCGTTCGCCATTGCGTATGCTTTAAAAGTGAGTCAAAACTGATGTGGAAGTGGTTACATCCTTATGCTAAACCAGAGCGAAGTTATCAGCTCTGCCAAACATTATTACCTTGGTTTGCGGTACTTGGCGGCCTCAGTTTGCTGGTGGGAACCTTTTGGGGACTGGCGATAGCGCCTGCTGACTATCAGCAAGGCGAGGCTTTTCGCATCATATATATTCATGTGCCAAGCGCTATTTTATCTAAAACCTTGTATTGCACCATGGCGGTAGCGGCCTTTATCGGCTTAGTTTGGCAAGTAAAAACGGCCTTTATGGCCATGGTGGCTGTTGCTCCTGTTGGTGCCATGATCACCTTTGTGTCGTTAATTACTGGTGCTGCATGGGGTAAACCGATGTGGGGCACATGGTGGGAATGGGATGCAAGGTTAACCTCACAGTTAATCTTAATGTTTTTATTTATCGGTGTGATGTCTTTGTATAAATCTTTCGAAGACCCTCAACAAGGCGGCAAAGCTGCTGGCGTTATGGCAATGGTAGGTATTATTAATTTGCCGATTATTCATTATTCGGTTGAGTGGTGGAATTCACTGCATCAAGGCGCAACATTGTTGAAAATGGACAAACCCTCTATGGCCACCGAGATGCTGTGGCCATTACTGGTGTGTATTGTGAGTTGGGCCTTAGTCAGTGGCGCGATTTTTCTGCTGAGATTACAAAATGAGTTGTTGCGCCGCGAGATAAAACGCCCTTGGGTTGTGGCATTAGTTTTAAATAATAATGAGTCAAACAATACCGCAAGTGCTGTAAATAAAGAGTAAATACCATGCATTTTGATAGTTTCAATGAGTTTTGGGCCATGGGTGGGTATGGCATCTACGTCTGGTTGTCCTTTGGTTTGGGCTTGTTAAGTTTAGCGGCGTTGTGGTTATCTGCTTGGTTCACCAAAAAGCGTCTATTTAGGCAAGTTACCGTGGAACAAGCTCGTCAGCAGCGTATCCAACAAGCCAAACAACAGTCTGTTTAACCGTAAACGAGTGGAATTTTAAAATGAATCCTAGACGACAAAAACGCCTAATGGTTGTTTCAGCTATTGTACTTGTACTTGGCGCTGCCATTGGCATGACCCTATACGCATTGAGCCAAAGCATTGATTTATTTTACACGCCTTCTGAAATTTTTGATGGCAAAGACGGCAACGTACCACAAGTTGGCCAACGCCTTCGGATTGGCGGTATGGTCGTGCCTGGCAGTGTTAAAAGGGATCAAGAATCGTTAGCGGTCAGTTTTGATTTAGTTGATACCGGCCCCGCTGTCACAGTGAGTTATCATGGCATACTGCCTGATTTGTTTCGCGAAGGTCAGGGCATAGTAGCAACTGGCGTTCTGACTCAAAGTAATCATATTGAGGCCCATGAAGTGTTGGCCAAACATGATGAAGAATATATGCCGCCTGAGCTCGCTGAAAAAATGAAAGGTATTAAACATGTTAAACCTAGCGAAGCGGCTTATGGCGCATCAGCTAGTGATAATTAAGGGGCGTTGAAATGTTAGCTGAATTAGGTAATTTTTCACTGATCATGGCTTTGTTAATGTCGCTGTTATTAGCGATTTATCCGATGTGGGGGGCCTATAAACAACATCCTCAACTGATGGCAATGGCCAAACCTTTAGCCGTTGGTATGTTTTTATTTACCCTCTTTGCCTATGCCTGTTTAACTCAGGCCTTTTTATATGACGATTTTACCTTGGCGTATGTGGCGAATACGTCTAACAGTACCCTACCCATATACTACAAAATAACCGCGGTGTGGGGTGGTCATGAAGGCTCCTTTTTATTGTGGGTGATGATCTTTTCTATTTGGACCGTCGCGGTCGCGATTTTTAGTAAAGCAATACCAGCCAGAATGGTGGCGCGGGTTTTAGCCATCTTGGGTGCGGTAGGCTGTGGTTTTTATTTATTTATGTTGCTCACCTCTAACCCTTTTGACCGCTTATTGCCGTTTTTCCCCATTGACGGCAAGGATCTCAATCCCTTATTGCAAGACTTCGGCATGATCATTCATCCGCCTATGTTGTATATGGGGTATGTTGGTTTTTCGGTGGCTTTTGCCTTTGCTTTAGCTGCGTTAATTTCTGGCGAATTAGATTCTACCTGGGCACGCTGGTCAAGACCATGGACCATTGCAGCTTGGTCTTTTTTAACGATTGGGATCGCGCTGGGCAGTTGGTGGGCCTATTACGAGCTTGGTTGGGGTGGTTGGTGGTTTTGGGATCCGGTAGAAAACGCGTCGTTCATGCCTTGGCTAGTGGGCACTGCACTATTGCACAGCTTAGCGGTAACTGAAAAGCGCAAAGTATTTAAAGCGTGGACGGTACTGTTAGCTATTGCTGCTTTCTCCCTTAGTTTGCTTGGCACATTTTTAGTCCGCTCAGGTATCTTGGTTTCAGTGCATTCATTTGCCAGCGATCCAAGCCGTGGATTATTTATATTGGGTTTGTTGGTGGTCATCATTGGTGGCTCATTGGCGTTATTTGCTTTTAGAGGGCAACAGTTGCGTGGTACTGGGCGCTATGAATTAGTCTCTCGAGAAGTATTACTTATGGGCAATAACATCTTTTTGAGTGCGGCTACATTGGTGGTCTTATTAGGCACGTTATTGCCCTTGGTGCACAAAGAGCTTGGGCTTGGGTCGATTTCTATCGGGGCGCCTTTTTTCGACACTATGTTCACCTATTTAATTGTCCCCTTCGTATTTTTTATGGGCATTGGCCCTCTATCTCGGTGGAAAAGTCAAACACCTCAAGCCTTGTATAAACAATTGCTGTTGGCTTTTGGTTTGGCTTTAAGTGCCGCCTTATTGGTTAATTTTAGTTTTGATGAAATATCTTATGTTGCGGTATTAGGGATGGTGCTCAGTGTATGGATTGTGATCACTACTATCATGGAGATTCAACAACGTATTGGGCCCCTTCAGCAGTCAGGTCAACTGACCATGGTGCAGAGTTTAGGTAAGTTAACGCCTAGTCATTGGGGTATGGTCTGTGGTCATTTAGGCTTTGCGGTATCACTCATCGGTATCAGTTTAGTCAGCGCTTACAGTGTTGAGCGCAACGTAAGAATGGCGATAGGTGATAGTGTGCAGATTCAAGGTTACGGATTTACCTTTGATGAAATATCACAGGAGCAGGGGCCTAACTACAGCGCAGATAGGGGGCACTTTGTGATCACCTACAATGGTAAGGAAATCACAGAATTATATGCCGAAAAACGCTTTTATCCGGTGCAGCGCAACAGCATGACTGAAGCGGGGATTGACTCAGGCATTACGCGAGACTTGTTTGTTGCCTTGGGCGAACCCCTTGAAAATGGTGATTGGGCGATTCGTATTTATGTTAAACCCTTTGTTAACTGGATATGGTTAGGCGCATTTATCATGGCCTTTGGCGGTGTGTTATCAATGAGTGATAAACGTTATCGCATGAAAAAATTAGCGACTCAATCGAATCCGCAGGCCCTAGCTCAAGCCAAAAGTACAGTAATGGAGCAAGCTTCAAGATGAAAAAGTGGTTATTATTTTTACTACCTTTAATCGCCTTTGCAGGCTTGTTGGTGTTTTTGTATCAAGGCTTGTTTTCTGATCCCCGTGAACATAAATCGACCCTATTAGAGCAATCAATGCCGCAATTTAGTTTGCCTGATTTGATGCAGCCTGAACAACAATACACCCAAGCGGTTTTTAAGGGTCAAGTGACCTTATTAAATGTGTGGGGCGTGTGGTGTATCACCTGTGCAATCGAATTGCCTTATTTAACCCAGCTGCAACAAGAGGGTAAACATATCGTTGGTTTGTATTATGACCAAGATATTGATCCTGATTTTGGCATCAAAACAGTGTCTCGGGTGCAACAAGAGGTCAGGCAAAAACTCGCGCAACTAGGTAACCCTTATGCTTTTAATATCTTCGATGTAAAACGAGATTTATCCTTGGATTTGGGCGTAACTGGCGCACCAGAGACATTTTTAATCGATCAACAAGGCAAGATTCGTTTACATCACATTGGTGATTTAAATCCGCGAGTGTGGCGCAATAAATTTGAACCTGTGTATCAATCTTTAGTTGGAACAACGCAATGAAGGCATTAATCATTGCTGGGTTGATTTTGCTTAGTACTGCAAGCGCCTTAGCCACTGAAGATAAGTACCAATTTGATAGCGAAGCCCAACAAGATTTGTTTTTTGAGCTCAGTAAAGAGCTGCGCTGTCCTAAGTGTCAAAATCAAAACTTAGCCGACTCCGATGCGATGATCGCAGCTGATCTGAAGCGCAAAGTGCATGACTTGGTAAAACAAGGCCAAAACAAAGATCAAGTGATTGCCTACATGAAGCAGCGTTATGGTGATTTTGTGTATTATCAGCCGCCGGTCAATAGCATGACCATCTGGCTTTGGTTACTACCTGCACTGTTTGTGGTATCTGGAATGTTATGGTTAGTGTTGAGTCGCAAGTCGAACAAAGTTGAAATTAATCTCGATAATGCTCAGCAAAAACGGGTCGATGAATTACTGGAGCGTGACGAGTGAGTGAGTTTTTAATTGGCGCCGGCGTACTCAGTCTCGGCGCTCTACTACTGGTTAGTTTACCGTGGTTAATGCGCAGCAAAAGGGCGCAGCAAGATGTATTAACTAATACGCGTTTAATCAAACAGCGTTTAGCTGAACTAAACATCGAGCAAGCACAAGGTTTACTTACCGAAACAGACCGCCAGCAAGCAGAGCAAGAATTAAAATTAGCCCTACTTGAAGAGGTTAATGAGAAAACTCAGGCTACTACGCAGTCTCGATGGGTCCTTATTATTGGGTTGTCTATCGCTTTGTGTATAGCAGGAGCAGTCTATTACAAATCAAATCAGTTAAGCCAAATCACCCATTGGCAAAACGCAGTGGGGCAGTTGAGTGCCTTGGGTAAGTCCATCAACAGTGGGCAAAATATCGAAGCAAAAGATTTACGGGATTTTGCTTTGGGCTTGCGAACGCGCCTTTATGAAGAGCCTAATGATGCCACAGGTTGGATGTTACTTGGACGAGTGTGGGGTGCCTTGAATCAACCCGAAACCGCAAAAGAAGCGTTTGAAAAGTCGCTCGCTATCGAGCCCAACAGTGTGGGTACTTTACTCAGTTATGCCCAATCGTTAATTTTGATAGGTACAGAAGAAGAGTTGCAGCGCGCTCGAAGGGTATTGGAACGTGTTATCGCACTTGAGCCTGATAACATCAATGCAACCGGCACCTTAGCAATCGTGAGCGCCGAACTTGGCGACAATCAAGCGTCATTACAATATTGGCTAAAATTACAACGCTTTTTGCCAAAAGACGATCCAAACTACGACGCAGTGCAACAAAAAATCGATGAAATTACGGGTATTGAGCAAGGTGCTGGTGAAATTGCTTCAAGGGCCGATTCAGAAGCTGCATCGTCAAAACGCGTGCAAATTACTGTTCAGATTAGTGATGACATTCAGCAAAAACTCCCTTCCAGCGGTGTGTTATTTGTATTTGCGCAAGATCCAACAGGGCAAGTAAGAATGCCCGCTGCGGTGGTGAAATTACCTTTGAGTCAATTTCCGGTGACCGTTGAGCTTTCAGACACTAACGCCATGATGCCAACGTATAAATTATCTAACCTATCGCAGGCAAAATTAGTGGCACGAATTTCTCGTGATGAAAATGTGGCCCAAGCTCCCGGTGAATTGCAAGGCGAAATTACGGTTAAGTTAGTTCCGAATGAACTCAATATTCAAACTATTTTGATAAACAAGGAAATCTTGTGAAAAAGCTCTCATTTCTTTTACTCCCATTGTTGCTATTGGCCTTGGGGGGCTGTGCCTCAAATCCTAGGACCAAGGCGGATGCTGAGCAAGTCCAGCACTATACTGATCCCAAAGACCCCTTTGAGTCAGTTAACCGCAGCATGTGGGATTTCAACTATGATGTACTGGATGCCTATATTCTGCGTCCTACAGCGGTGGTATACGCTGATTATATGCCGCAATTTGCTCGTACTGGCTTGTTGAACATGGCTCTTAACCTCGAAGAGCCATCAAACTCAGTTAACAATGTACTGCAAGGTAAAATGGGCGACGGATTTATTAGTCTTGGACGTTTTTTGCTGAATTCCACCGTCGGCTTACTTGGCACTATCGATGTGGCCACTAAAATTGGTTTAGAACGCAAAGACGAAGAATTTGGTGAAGTATTAGGAAAATGGGGAGTCGCAACTGGCCCTTATTTGATGATACCCGCCTTAGGCCCAAATGATCCCCGCAGTGGGGTAGGTGATTATGTTGACAGCGCCTACGGACCATTAGACAGCTTGAATATCTATTTCAGTGTATTGCGTTTTGGCATAAAGGCTTTAGAAGCAAGAGCCGCATTAATTCAGCAAGAGCAACAACTCGACAACTCAGCCGATCCCTACGGTTTTGTAAAAAATGCGTATTTTCAGAACTTAGAATTTAAAGTCAAAGACGGCCAAGTAGAAAAAACAGCCGAAGAAGAAGCCCTGGACGATGATATTGATGCATATTTGGAAGGTTTGTAAAGTATATAATCTTTAACTTGTGAGCTTGAATCAGTTTATAATTTGCTTAGTAAATTCAGTAAACCTAATTTTTTTGTTTGAATTGGCTTAAGGTAGTCAATACAAGGAGTTTTTTTGGCCAGTTTTCGATGTTTAACCTTAGCCCTATTTCTTGTTTTAACAACAGCTGAGGATGCAAGTGCTTCACCGTGGATTGGGACTATAGACCCTCAATTACACGGTGATTTACAGATATTAAGTGAATGGGGTTACATTGACGTTGCCCTCACCAGTTTTCCTGTTCCTTGGAAAGGAATTTCGGAGCAGTTGGATAAGTTGAGTGAAAGCGAATTGCCTCCTGTCGCCGTTGTTTCATTGCAACGACTTAAACATTACCTAAGGCAAATTCGAGGTAAACAACAGCACTCTTATGTCCGATTATATGGAGCAACAGACACTAATAGGTTTACGACCTTAGATGGCGCCGAGGGCTCTGATGCAATCCTAAGTTTTAATACTGAAGTTTTTTATGGAAGATGGGCGGGTAACCTGGCGGTTAATTATCTACCAGGAGGGGAGAAAAATTTAGACAACAGTTTTATTGCATACCAGTTTGGGGATTGGAATCTTCGCTTAGGCGCTATTGAACAATGGTGGGGGCCCGCTAATTCAAGCAGTTTGATTTTGTCTAACAATGCCCGTCCTATACCAGCTGTCGCTCTGTCGAGGGCAGAAGCTGATAGCTCTAAAAATAGCTGGCTTAGCTTTCTTGGTCCTTGGTATTTTACGACTCAATTGGGCCAACTTGAGAGTAACCGCTATATCTCTGACGCTAAGTTATCCATGACACGTTTTAATTTTAGGCCAATAGATGAGCTTGAGATTGGGACTTCTTGGGTCACTATGTGGGGCGGTGAACAGCTTGGTAATTCAGTGGAACATTTTTGGCATGCAGTTACGTTAAAAGCAGAGTGCTTAGACTCTCAACCATCATGCTCGAACCTCGATAAAGTGACTAAGGCTAATAGCCTTGCTTCATTAGACGTCAAATACTCCATGAAAATGTTTAGTGTGCCTTTCAGTATCTATGCACAACTCGTCGCTGAAAGTCGGGACTCTGATTATGCGCACTTGTACGGAGTAGCTTCTTACTTTAAAGGTTATCGAGTATATTTTGAAGCAAGCGATACCGAGGTCGCATGTTCGACGACGGCACAACAACACTGTATTTACGAAGATGGTATATATCAATCAGGCCTTCGTTATCATGACAGAGCCATTGGTAGCACCTTTGATAGTGACGCTAAATCGCTAAGTGTTGGGTTAAATAAACACTATGCGGATGGTGACGTTGTAGATGTCGTATTAAGACAAATCGAGCTTAATAATGACGGAATATCACCTCCACCATCACTTCAAGGGCAGTCTGAAAAAGTACGTCAACTGAGTGCTTTTTATCAAACTAATTTGCGGAACTTTCAACTGAAAGTAGGAAGTCAATTTGAACGCAGTCGTATTGACAATGCATCTTGGACTACAAATACGCTAATTTACGCCGATCTCAAATATGTGTTTGATTAGCATTGGTTGGCAAATTTTAACGAAGCGACGTGATACCTTGATTAGATGTTGTTTGTCACGTGCTCCAATATTTATTGGTGTCACCCCAACAAAGACGAAACATCAGCCTGTAGGAGGTCGTTTACGGCCGGTTAAATCAACATCATGGATGCTTATGGCTAGCTTGGCTAATGTAACCTTTGAAAATTCGCGCCTAGATACGCCCCTACAAAAGACGAAACATCACCTGTAGGAGGGCGTTACGGCCGGTTAAATCAACATCATGTGATGCAAATGGCTTGCTTGGCTAATGTGACCTTTTAATATTCGTGCCTAAAGGCGCTCCTACAAAAGACGTAACATCACCTGTAGGAGGTCGTTTACGGCCGGTTAAATCAACATCATCTGATACTAATGGCTTGCTTGGCTAATGTAATCTTTGAAAATTCGCGCCTACAGTGGCTATCTCTGCAGGCAGTATGTTCGTCGCTTAATACCCGTTTGGATTACTTGATTGCCAGTTCCATGAGTCTTTGCACATTTCGGCAAGGCCTCGTTCAGCTTTCCAGCCTAGCGCTTCGTAAGCGGTTTGCGGGTCTGCATAACAAGCGGCTACATCACCACTGCGTCTAGGTACTATTTTAAATGGAATGGGCTGGCCGCTCTGTTTTTCAAATTCTTTAACCATGTCTAATACACTGTAGCCTTGGCCAGTGCCTAGGTTGTACGTCACAATACCAACGTTTTGAGCCAGTTTTTCAAGGGCTTTAAGATGGCCTGCTGCTAAGTCTTCAACATGAATATAATCACGAACGCCAGTACCATCGTGGGTAGTGTAGTCATCACCAAATACCGACAAAAACTCACGTTTACCGGTAGCGACTTGGGTAATAAACGGCATTAGATTATTTGGAATGCCATTTGGGTTTTCACCTATACGTCCTGAAGGATGTGCCCCGGCAGGGTTAAAATAGCGAAGAATAGCGATATTCCACTCGTTGTCTGATTTGTATAAGTCTTGCAATACGTGCTCAACCATTAGCTTCGACATACCGTAAGGATTAGTTGGCTGACCAGTTGGCATATCTTCTCGCAGAGGCAAAGAAACAGGGTCGCCATACACCGTAGCAGATGAGCTAAATACAATATTTTTAACGCCTGCTTGTTGCATGGCCTCACATAAAACCAACGTGCCATACACGTTATTGTTGTAATAATTGAGTGGCATCTCGACCGATTCGCCCACGGCTTTTAAACCAGCAAAATGAATAACAGAATCGATTTTGTTTTCATCAAAAATAGTCGCTAATAGCTGAGCATCTCGGATATCACCTTGAATAAATCGCGCTTGTTTGCCAGTTAAGGCTGCCACTCTGAGTAATGACTCTTCAGAAGAGTTACATAGGTTATCTAGCACAACGACATCTTGTCCGGCCTCTAACAACTGTAAAACAGTATGACTGCCAATGTAACCAGCTCCACCAGTAACTAAGATTGTTTGCATGTTTAATGTCCTTGTGGTTTAACGAGTGAGATATATTTTGCGCTTAAGCTAAATTGTATCGGCTTTACAACAATGGGATAAAGTAAAAAAATCAATAAAGCCCAAGCAAGCGCCCACCAATTTTCGCTAATTTGTAGAATCATGACAAATGCAGGGATCAGGAGTAGCAGCTTTAGAACATTGAGTAGCACCTTTTCGGGGCCCGTTAGGTGCTTTTGTGCCTCTCTTAGTATTGTTAAGCGTTCTAATAATGGCAGAGCTTGAAGCTGCGGTATTTGTTTACTGGAAAAATACAATTTCATATGGCTACCATTGTTGCTAGATCAGAAAAATTCAGGGCTCTGAAAGTAAAACGCCTGATACATTCTCTATATCAGGCGTTAATTATACTATAATTAATATTTATTGCTAAAGCGGTATTTAAGTCACTATCTCAACTCACTTTATCACTTAAGCTTTCTCCGCAAGTTTTTCCCATTTGCCTGTCTTAAAAGACAATAACAGTAAAACAATGCCAATCGCTATACTGAATAAACTGATTTGCATATATAGTCCTGGCATTTGGTCAACTTGCTCTGGGTCGAACTGTCCGGCTAGTAAGCCTGCTATTACACTGCCCATAGAATAGGTTAAAACAAATACACCCATCAACTGTCCGCCAAAACGTTTAGGAGACAATTTACTTACCGCACTTAATGCCACTGGGCTTAAACATAACTCGCCAACCGTATGTAAGAAATACGTCATCACCAGCCAATAAGGCGCAACTTTCAAGCCTGTTGCTGCAATTCCTGCGGCAAAAAACATGACGATAAAGCCAGTGGCCATAATAATTAAGCCTAGGGCACATTTTACGCTATAAGACGGCTCGATCATGCGTTTACCCAAATTAACCCATAAAGCAGCAAAAAAGGGCGAAAGGATAATTATGAAGATAGAGTTGGCTGATTGAAACCAAGCCGCTGGAATTTCAAAGGTGCCCAACATGCGTTGTGTATAATCTTGACCGAACAAGTTTAAGCTAGAGCCTGCTTGCTCAAAACCGGCGAAGAAACACGCTGATGCTACACAGATAAGAAATAATGCGCCCATGCGTTTTTTCTCATCAGGGTTTAACTTGCCAAGAAAAAATATACCAAAAAAGTACACTAAAAAGGTAAAAACAAATACCACGGCAACTTTCTGCGCCATAGCTACTGGCTCAATAACAATACTGCCTTGGAATGTAAGGGCTGTGATTACGGCGATAACCGCTAAGAAAATGGCGATTACAGCCCACGCTATTGTTGCGCCTTGGGGTGACAACGGTACGACGGGTTTTGGAGAAACACCATCTAGATTTTTTTGAGTTAACTTAAATTGAATTAAACCAATTAACATACCTACAGCAGCTGCTGCAAAGGCATAGTGATAACCGTAATTGACTTGTAAGTAACCACAGACCCCGTAACCGATCAACGAACCAATATTAATGCCCATATAATAAAGGGTATAACCCGCGTCACGGCGTGCGTCTTTGGCTGAATACAATTCACCTACCATGGCGCCGATATTGGGTTTTAATAAGCCGGTGCCCAATACAACAAAAATCAAACCAATGAAAAAGCTCGCATCATGCGGAATAGCCAAAATAATATGGCCAATCATGATGATCACCCCACCAAAGAACACTGCATTTTGCCCCCCAATTAAGCGGTCAGCAATCCAACCTCCCGGAAGGCCAGCAAAATACACCGAGCCCGTGTATAAACCGTAAATAGCACCAGCTGCAGCAACGGTTAAACCCATCCCACCTTCTTGCAAGGCTGCAGTCATAAATAACACTAACATGGCCCGCATACCGTAATAACTCATGCGTTCCCACATTTCAGTCATTGCAAGAGTAGATAAACCAATGGGGTGACCGAGAAAACGCGTATCGTTTGTTCGGTCAATTGTTGTTTCTGTCGTCATCAAAATTGCCTTTAATTTTTATTATTAATGTACCTAGCGTCGCCGCTTAAAATGAATGTTGCTTCCAAGGGCATCTGGATATCATGCTGCGGAGTTTAATAAGGGGGCATGCTAGGCGTTGCGCAATTTATACTAGAGCTTACAAACGAACACAACTTTTCTAATTGATTGTGCTTAAAAATCAGCCAAAGAGGGGAATAATATTTGATTTTGCATTTAACTCATGGGGTAATTCAGTTATCATCCGGCGCCTTTGAAGAAGCTCATTTACGAGCATACTCAGCCTTCGCCTTTTATGGATAATAAGCATGTTAAGAAAGTTTAAAATTCAAGTAACAATATTATTAGTATTTGCTTTTATGCAGCCTGTTTTTGCTTTCACTCCTACCGCTCAGCAAATTGAACAGTTTAAAAACATGCCAAGAGCTCAACAAGAAGCGCTTGCAAAGCAAATGGGTATCAACTTGTCTGACTTTCAAATGGGTAATCAGAATCCCAGCACATCAGATACACAGCAACCTAACGAGCAAGTTCAACGAGACGTGAACGAAAAAGCGATATCACAAAGATTGTCAGAGCAAAGTGCGACAAAAGATCTTACAAAAGAATTAAAACCGTTTGGCTACAGTTTGTTTGCCACATCAGCTGAGGGTAATAGTGTTAATTTTGCACCAGCAAATAATATACCAGTGCCTGCTGATTATGTGATGGGGCCTGGAGACAGCATAAACGTACAGTTATTCGGCAAGGAAACATCGCAGTTTGAATTGTTCGTCAACAACGAAGGTACTATTCAAGTTCCCGAGTTAGGCCCATTATCTGTAGTCGGACTCACTTATCAACAACTTAAAAAAGAACTAACTGCAAAGTACAGCCAACAAGTTATCGGTGTTACCCCTCATATTACGATGGGTACACTTAGAACTATCCAGATTTATATGGTGGGTGAGGTATTCAGACCCGGCGCATTCACCTTGAGTGCATTATCGACAATCACGCACGCTTTATTTGCCAGTGGAGGGGTGAGTGAAATTGGCTCTCTTCGCAATATTCAATTAAAACGAGCAGGTAAAACAGTTGGTGAGTTTGATTTTTATGATTTATTAGTATTTGGTAATACGCAGGGTGATTTGCGTTTACAGCAAGGTGATGTGATTTTTGTCCCAACGGTGCAAAAGTTAGTCAGCATCGATGGAAGCGTTCGGCGTCCAGCTATTTACGAAGCAAAAGAAGGCGAGAACCTCAGCAAATTATTAGAGATCGCCGGTGGCGTCTTACCATCCGGTGCGGCAGATTCGATTCAAATTGCAAGAAAAACACCCAACAATGGCTTAGAAGTTAAGACGATTAATTTTCTTACCGCGGCAGGTAAAAGTTTAGCGATTAGTAGTGGCGATTACATTACTATTCCTGATTCAAATAACGAATTCACTAATGCCATCGTGATAATGGGGGCTTATACCTCTCCAGGTTTAATGCAGTGGCGTGACGATCTCAAATTGTCGTCTATCATCAAGCAACATACCTTACTTAAAAACGCAGACTTAAATTACGGACTTGTTATTCGAAAAGAGCGTTTTTCAAGTTCAAGCGAAGTGATTCAGTTTGAGCCCGCTAAAGTCTTAGATGGTAATTTTGACTTAGCCTTGCAAAAGTATGATCAAGTAACAATTTTTAACCGCTATGGAGTGGACGATAGTTTCGCAGTTTCAGCGGCTGAAACTGCGACAGAGCTTAAAAAAGAATCGAGTGCAGTGCGCGAGTATAATTCTGTACAGCGTGAGCTCGTAGAAGGCGATTTAAAAGGCGCGCAAGATAGTCTCGATGGTAAACAAGGCAACTTTTTACAAAAAGTCGAGTCAGCTTCTTTTACAGATAAGCAATTATTACTAAAAGAAACCCAAAATTATTCTCGGGCTCGTTTGCTTGCGCCAATTATCGCCAGGCTCAAGGAAGAAGGCACACAATCCAACCCGGTAAAACTGGCTGAAATTACGGGCCAAGTAAGGTATCCCGGGATTTACCCAATCCCTAAACAGGGAAGAGTAAAAGATTTACTGCTTGCCAGTGGCGGCTTAGTCGAATCAGCTTTTGTGCAAAAAGCAGAGTTATCCAGAACGCAACTTGATAATGAAAATTCTTACAAAATTAATCATATACAAATTAATTTAATTGATGCCTTGAATGGTGACTTGGCATCCAATCAGTTGCTAACAAGCAAAGACACCTTAAATGTACTACGAGCACCTGATTGGTATGACAATAGAAGAGTTGAATTAATCGGAGAGGTGGTATTTCCGGGTATTTATCAAATTAAAAAAAATGAAACCTTAGCTCAAGTCATTGAACGTGCAGGCGGTTTTACCAGCGAAGCAAGTGTTCGAGCCGCTATTTTTACCCGTGAAGAGCTCAAAGAACGCGAAAAAGCCAACATGGATAAAACAGTTGAAGAGCTTAAACAGCAGATTATTTCAAGTAATGTATCAGGCAGTCAAAACGTTAAAACAATAGACTACAAAGAGGCCAGTGAAATACTCAGTGAATTAATGTCGGTAGAGCCTGTTGGCCGATTGGTTATCAATTTGCCTGATATTGCTAATGGTGTTCAAACAGCCGACGTTAAACTTAAAAATGGCGACAAACTTTTTGTGCCCAGTATTTCTGCTTCTGTATCGGTAATCGGTGAGGTTTTTGTACCCACAACTCACATACTTGAAGAAAATCTCACGTTTAGTGATTACATCGAACGTTCTGGTGGATTAACAGAGCGTGCAGACAACGGTAAAATATACATAGTAAAAGCGAACGGTTCGGTAAAAGTACCAAATAATAATTTTTGGTTTGATGATAAAAGTATCATGCTTGAACCGGGTGACACCATCGTAGTCCCAAGAGATGTTGTTAACTTTGAGCGCCTTGGGTTGTGGCAGACTGTTACAACAATATTCTATCAGTCAGTAGTGGCACTTGTCGCGATCGGGAGGCTATAACTCTTAAAAGAGTATTAGTAAATTTAGTATGACTGATAATAATTTAAACGAAGTAAATAAAGACAATATACGCTATGTAATGATAACTCCTGAGAATTTGCAGAATTCAGATGCGGACAATGATGAAATTGATTTTCGAAAACTGTGGAATGTAATTTGGTCAGGCAAATGGATAATTATTGGGGTGACGGCCATATTCACCATCGCCTCTATTTTTTATGCTCTAAGTTTGCCGAATATTTATAAATCAGAGGCGTTACTTGCACCTGCAAACAGCGAACAACAAGGTGGGCTTGGAGCTTTAGCGAGCCAGTTTGGTGGCTTAGCCTCATTAGCTGGAGTTAATTTAGGCGGGGCAAAGGCGGATAAAACCGATATGGCAATCGAGATACTTAAATCTCGAGAGTTTTTTAGTCAGTTTGTAGACAGGCATAATATTTTGCCTGATTTAATGGCGGTCAAAGAGTGGGACCGAATAAATAATTCAGTAATCTATGATACAGAGATATATCTGCCGAAAAGTGATGAGTGGGTGCGCCAAGTTAAACCACCTAGGCAAATTAAACCCTCTATGCAAGAGGCCATTGAGACATTCAAAAATCTACTGAATTTAGCGAAAGATAAGGAAACTAGCATGGTGAATATCAGTATTCAACATTATTCACCTTATATAGCAAAGCAATGGGTAGATTGGTTAATACGAGATATTAATCTCAACATGAAGAGCCGCGATAAACAAGAGGCCGAGAAAAGTATTGCTTATTTACAATCTCAAATTGAAAAAACCACAATAACTGAGCATAAAACCCTTTTATATCAATTGATTGAAGAACAAACAAAAACATTGATGTTTGCTGAGGTTAGAGATGAGTATGTGTTTAAAACCATCGATTCGGCTTTAGTTCCAGAATTAAAAGCTAAGCCCAAGCGTGCTCTAATTGTGGTGTTAGGCGTATTATTAGGCGGTATGGTAGCAGTGATGATTGTGTTGATACGTTACTTTGCGAGTAATAAAACCACTAATGGCGACAGATAAACTCAGCTTTAGCAGTAGTTACTTTCGATCCTGCTGTTAAAACACATTTTACTTGGATAGCGTATAAGCAAGTGAATCCTGCATTAAAAAATAACAATTAAAATTACCAATAATTAAGTATTAGAATTAAGAGACTTTGCACGTGAGAAATTGATTTTGACTTAATTTTTGTAATGGTAATTAGGAAAAGTTCGGATGTTAAGCGAAGAATTGTTTAAAACGGTTGTGGCCTCTACCCCGCTCATATCTATTGATTTACTAGTGAGAGATACTCAGGCTAATATTTTATTAGGAAGACGGGCTAATCGACCGGCCAGAGATTTTTGGTTTGTTCCTGGGGGGAGAGTTTTAAAAGATGAGACTATTGAGCAAGCATTTACACGCTTACTAAAAGCAGAATTAGGAATGGATAAGACCTCAGGCTGTTTTAAAGGTATTTATCAACACTTTTATGAAGATAATTTTTTTGAAGAAAACTTCACAACACATTACATTGTAATGGCCTTTGAAGTCATTTTTACCGCAGATATGTCAGTATTGCCTCTTGATCAACATCGTGATTATCATTGGTTTTCAGAAACAGAACTATTAAATAATGATGAGGTACATATCCACACCAAATGGTACCTACAGTCAAATAAGCAAGCTGATAACCTAATTACTGCTTTTCAACCTTAGGAATTTACATGAAAAAAAATAAAGTTGCGTTAATCACTGGTGTTACAGGGCAGGATGGCTCTTACCTTGCAGAATTTTTGTTAGAAAAAGGTTATGAAGTTCATGGTATTAAACGTCGGGCTTCATCGTTAAATACAGAACGAGTTGATCATATTTATCAAGATAATCATGATAAAAACCAGCGGTTCTTTTTGCATTACGGTGACTTAACCGATTCATCTAACTTAACTCGTATTATAAAAGAAGTGCAGCCTGATGAGGTATACAACTTGGGGGCGCAATCACACGTTGCTGTGTCTTTTGAATGCCCTGAATATACTGCCGACGTCGATGCGATAGGTACTCTGCGTTTGTTAGAAGCCATTCGCTTTTTAGGGCTCGAGCAGAAAACAAAATTTTATCAGGCTTCAACGTCTGAGCTTTATGGTGAAGTCCAAGAAATTCCCCAAAAAGAAACTACGCCATTTCACCCGCGTTCACCCTATGCAGTGGCAAAAATGTATGCCTATTGGATAGTCGTTAATTATCGTGAGTCATATGGAATGTATGCCTGTAACGGTATATTGTTTAACCATGAATCTCCTCGACGGGGTGAAACTTTTGTTACACGTAAAATTACCCGTGCAATTGCTAACATTTCTCAAGGTTTAGAAACATGTTTATATCTAGGTAATATGGATGCACTGCGTGATTGGGGCCATGCCAAAGATTATGTGCGTATGCAATGGATGATGTTGCAACAAGACACTGCCGATGATTTTGTTATTGCAACGGGTAAACAAATATCTGTTCGTGAATTTGTGTCATTATCAGCGAAAGAAGTAGGTGTTGAATTAGAATTCACCGGTAAAGGTATTGACGAAATAGCGACAGTTAAGGCTATCGCAGGTGATAACGCACAAGCACTAAAAGTTGGCGACGTGATAGTGCGAGTTGACCCACGTTACTTCCGACCAGCGGAAGTTGAAACCTTACTCGGTGATCCTTCAAAAGCAAAAGAAAAGTTGGGCTGGGTACCGCAAATCACAGTTGAAGATATGTGTGCTGAAATGGTGCAGAATGATTT
Source organism: Flavobacterium sp. W21_SRS_FM6 (assembly GCF_052119645.1). Lineage (NCBI taxonomy): Bacteria > Pseudomonadati > Bacteroidota > Flavobacteriia > Flavobacteriales > Flavobacteriaceae > Flavobacterium > Flavobacterium sp. W21_SRS_FM6. The sequence continues at coordinate 330,155 of NZ_JBGQOM010000002.1, read as the reverse complement.
AAGTAAAGCAAAACAGCACGCATTACTTAAAGCACACGGTCATAACGTAGCTATATCGATTGAAAATCAGGGTTAACTGCATGGTAGCGTTAAATACTAAAATATTTGTCGCTGGACACCGCGGCATGGTTGGTTCAGCTATTGTTCGTCAACTTAAGACAAGTGGCCATACTAATATTATCACCCGCACGCGAACTGAGTTGGACTTAACTAACCAACAAGCAGTACTTGAGTTTTTTCTAACAGAAAAAATAGAACAGGTGTATCTAGCCGCAGCTAAAGTGGGGGGAATAGTTGCAAATAATACTTATCCTGCGGATTTTATTTATGAGAACCTAATGATCCAGTGCAATATTATTCACAGCGCGCACTTAGCTAATATTCAGCAGTTATTGTTTTTAGGTTCTTCGTGCATATATCCTAAGTTAGCTGACCAACCAATGAAAGAAACAGCTTTGCTAACTGGTACATTAGAAGAAACGAACGAACCTTATGCAATAGCTAAAATAGCGGGTATTAAGCTTTGTGAAAGTTATAACCGGCAATATGGGCGTGACTACCGCAGTGTGATGCCAACTAACCTTTATGGAGCACATGATAATTTTCACCCTGAGAACAGCCATGTAGTACCTGCATTAATCCGACGTTTCCATGAAGCTAAAATTAATGGTGTTAAAGAAGTAGTTGCATGGGGCAGTGGCAAGCCAATGCGAGAGTTTTTATACGTTGATGATATGGCTGATGCTTCAATTCATGTAATGAATCTAGATAAATCTACTTATGATGAAAATACTGAATCTATGTTAAGCCACATTAATATAGGCACAGGGGTCGATTGTACTATTAAAGAATTGGTTGAAACGGTTGTTAAAGTTGTAGGATTTACAGGTAATGTGAAATTTGATTCTACTAAGCCTGACGGAGCCCCACGTAAGTTAATGAATGTAGACAGGCTTAAATCTTTAGGCTGGGAGTATACAGTACCGTTAGAAAATGGCCTCGCTAAAGCTTATGAGTGGTTTTTAAACAATCAAGATAAGTTTAGAGGTTAACAAATAAATGAAAATATTAGTCACGGGGGGGGCAGGTTTTATAGGCTCTGCCGTTATTAGACACGTTATTAACAATACCAATGATTTGGTGATTAACCTAGATAAGTTGACCTATGCAGGCAATTTAGAATCTTTATTAGATATTAGTGATTCAAAACGTTATAGCTTTGAGCAAGTTGATATCTGTGACCGCATCGAATTAGATCGTGTTTTTTCAAAGTACAAGCCTGATGCTGTCATGCATCTAGCTGCAGAATCACATGTTGATCGTTCAATAGATGGACCTAAGGCATTTATTGAAACTAATATTGTTGGTACTTATCAATTATTAGAAGCAACCCGCAAATATTGGTTGGAATTAGGTGAAGAACAAAAATCAGCTTTTCGTTTTCATCATATATCAACGGATGAAGTATACGGAGATTTAGAAGGTACTACGGACTTATTCACTGAAACTACCTCATATGAACCTAGTAGTCCATACTCAGCATCAAAGGCGTCAAGCGATCATCTAGTGAGATCTTGGTTTCGTACTTACGGTTTGCCAACCATTATTACTAATTGCTCAAATAACTACGGTCCTTACCATTTCCCTGAAAAATTAATTCCATTAGTTATTTTAAATGCCTTAGAAGGTAAACCTTTACCAATATATGGTAAAGGAAATCAAATTCGTGATTGGCTATATGTTGAAGACCATGCTCGTGCTTTATATAAAGTTGTTACTGAAGGCAATGTTGGGGAAACCTACAACATCGGAGGTCATAATGAAAAACAAAATATTGAAGTGGTTAAAACTATCTGTCACTTATTAAATGAATTAGCGCCACAAGAAGCCGACTACCAAGATCAAATAGTTTTTGTTAAAGATAGGCCAGGTCATGATCTGCGCTATGCGATAGATGCAAGTAAAATTGAGCGAGAGCTTGGCTGGAAACCAGAAGAAACATTCGAAACTGGTCTAAGAAAAACGGTCGAATGGTATATAAAAAATAAGACTTGGTGTCAACATGTACAAGATGGTTCGTATCAACGACAACGCTTAGGAGTTTAACATATGAAAGGAATAGTTTTAGCTGGCGGTTCAGGAACACGACTTTATCCAATTACCCAAGGTGTATCGAAACAACTACTACCCATTTATGACAAACCAATGATCTTTTATCCTATTTCAGTGTTGATGCTTGCAGGTATACGAGATGTTTTAATAATAACAGCACCAGAAGACTTTAAAAGTTACCAACGATTGTTATCTGATGGCTCTCAATTTGGTATTAATATTTCATACGAAATCCAACCTAGTCCTGATGGTTTAGCTCAAGCTTTTATTATTGGCGAAGAATTTATAGGCAATGACTCAGTATGTTTAGTTCTAGGGGATAATGTGTTCTATGGCCAAGGCTTTTCTCTACAACTTCAAAAAGTTGCCAAAAATATAGCCGGGGCAACTGTTTTCGGTTATCAAGTTAAAGATCCTGCACGTTTTGGTGTAGTAGAATTTGACGATGAAATGCGCGTACTTTCAATTGAAGAAAAACCGAAATGTCCTAAATCCAATTATGCTGTTACAGGTTTGTATTTTTATGACAGCGATGTTGTGGAAATAGCTAAGGGAATTAAACCATCGGATAGAGGTGAGTTGGAGATTACTTGTATCAATAATGAATATTTGCGAAGAGGTAGCTTAAATGTTGAACTATTAGGTCGTGGTTTTGCATGGTTAGATACAGGTACCCATGATAGCTTATTAGAAGCTAGCCATTTTGTTCAAACTATTGAGCATAGGCAAGGGCTAAAAGTTGCCTGTTTGGAAGAAATCGCATATTCAAAACAATGGTTAACCAAAGATCAAGTTCTAAAACTAGCACAGCCAATGCTAAAGAATAATTATGGCAAATATTTGTTGGGGTTAGTTAGTAATGATTAATAATGGTTGGAATATTACAGCAATTGATCATATCCAAGATGATAGAGGTGCCTTATCTGTTGCTGAACTTGGCAAGCATTTTGACTTTAAAGTAGAGCGAATATTTTATCTTACCAATATTGGCAAAGATGAACAAAGAGGTGAACATGCTCATGAACAGCTTAATCAGTTCATACTGTGTGTTGCAGGGAGCTTTGATATCATTCTCGACAACGGTAAAGTAAAAGAAACTTATAGTATATCGAACAACGGGAAAGGTCTTTTTGTCGATGGCTTAGTTTGGAGGACAATGAGTAACTTTACAAGTGATGCTGTAATGTTGGTACTATGTGATCGTATTTACCAAGATGATAAAGTTATTAGAGATTACGATGAATTTTTAGTTAAAGTTAAAGTTAAAGAGAATAATAATGAAAAACAATAACTATCAAACTTGTCTAAAAACCTTTGCAGAATGTTATAAATCGCTCGGGGGCAAGGAAAGTAATGTTTCATTAGAGTTTAAGTTCGAGCGTATGATTTCTCATGATGAAAATAATGAATTTGAATCTATCCTATCTTGGTATAAAGAACAATGTTCAAAATGTAACATGAAAATAGACATTATCCCATTGAAAGACTGCCGAGAATGGGACTTTGACGAATCAACAGGTTCTTATGTTCACTCTTCAGGGGAGTTTTTCAGAGTAGACGGCTTAAGAGTGTCTAATACTGCTACAAGGGAAGTTACTGGCGGTTGGGATCAACCCATACTAACTCAAGCTGGTTATGATGGTGGTATATTAGGGCTGCTTCGTCAAAGAATTAATGGTGTTCCGCATTATCTTGTAGAAGCGAAGGCTGAACCTGGCAATTATAATTTAGTACAAATTAGTACAACAGTTCAAGCCACTTTCAGCAACTTAAAACGAGCTCATAAAGGGAATGCAACTCCCTATGCTGAGTATTTTCTTGATACAGATAAAATGGGGGCTAAAGTATTATTCGATGAATGGATGTCAGAAGATGGCGGGCGTTTATACAATAAACGCAATCGCTCTATGATAGTCGAGCTTCCTGAAAGCATTTATCTTGATGTTGTAAGTGAACGATACCGTTGGGTAACGTTATATCAATTAATTCAGCTTATAGCTACACAGGACGCAATTGTTGCACCACATATTCGTGGCATTCTGGCAGGGATATAATATGTTAGCAATTATAGGTTTTGGAGATCATGTACAACGTAATATTTTACCTGCATTAGAAAAACTTCAAGACGTTGTGGTGAAATATGTCGTTGTAAGAGATTTGGATAAATATAAGCATCAAACTACTTTCTTTTTTATAACAGACTTTTCTGAAGTCCTAGCAGATAAAGATATTACTTCCATATATATTGCGACTCCTATCAGTAGCCATTATAAGTATGTAAAAGAAGCATTAACAGCGGGTAAGAATGTACTTTGTGAAAAGTCTCTATCAGTTAGTTTTGAAGATAGTGAGGAGCTAGTTAATCTTGCAAAAAAAACGAATGTAAAACTTCATGAAGTAGTCATGTATCAATATCATGATCAATTCATATGGCTTAAAAACTACTTAAAGAATGAATGCAATGGGAGATTAGTCAAAATATATACTAGTTTTCAAATTCCTCATCTATCACCGGATAATATCAGGTATTCAAAAAACCTTGGAGGAGGGGCGTTACTTGATGTTGGTTTTTATCCATTATCGATGATTATTTCGTTACTAGGTATGCCTAATATGGTGAAATCAATAATTACAGGACAGCCAAGTTATTCTGTTGATCTATCTGGTATCGCCATTTTTAGTTATAAAGAACTATATGCTGTTGCTGAATGGGGCATTGGGCGATTATATAAAAGTGAAATAATCCTTGAGTTTGAGGATAAACAAGTGACTGTAGGAAGAGCATTTTCTAAACCACCATCATTACAAACAGTAGTAACAATTACAAAAAACAACGGGAAAAGAGAAGAAATTTTAATTAACCCTTGTGATCATTTTTATAGGTTATTTTCTGATTTTTTTAATAGTGGCCATGGCGATTTAGAACATCTTGAAGGTATTCTTGAAAGAGCTAAAATAATTGATGCTATTAAAAACAACTTATAATAGTCTTCACTCTTTGGAAAATATTACGTGAATATCGAAAGAAAAACGGTATTTTATAAAGCTTTCTCCTCCTCATTATTGTCCAAGTTAGTTAGTTTTATTTATCAGATACTATCAATACCTTTGTTGATTTCTATGATTGGTACCTATAATTTTGGCCGTTTGGCAATATTAATGTCAATGATAGGCTGGGTTAATATTTTATCTGGTGGAGTTAGTCCGTTCGTCACAAAAGTTATGTCTGAGAATCAAGGGCTATTAGAACAACAAAGTGTTATTGCTGGAAGTCGAACTCTGCTCGTTTTAGGTAGTTTAGTGCTAACAGCTATTTTTTTAGTTATTGGTCTATTTGTATATCAAAATAACCAAGATTTAGTTATTTCAGCACTTATTTTATTCGTAATATCTATTTTAACTATTAACTTTACGATTGCTGATTCTATTAGGCAAGGAACTAAACAACAGCATATTAATAATTTATTTATAATGTGTGCAAATATCACGATAATTGTCTCTATTTACGCTGCTTATCAACTCCCTTTAGCTGAACAAACTTTACTGCCACTTGCTGTTATTATATTGTATTTTCCTCTCCTAATATCGAAAATTATAAATTTTTTCACATTAGACAAAAGCTTTTTTGTGAAAGGCCTTTACTTACCTTTTAAAACTAACAAATTTCTGTTTAGAAAAATATATCACTTTATGTTAGCCAACCTTATGATCCAACTTTCTGTTGTTATTATAAAGTCATTTGCGATAATTTATTTAGGGACTAATGACACACTTGCAGCAGCTAAAATGGAAATTATTTTTCGTTACTTACTTATATCGGGTACATTTTTTGCCGCCATTCAATTACCTCTATGGCCATTAATTACAGAAGCTAAAGCAAAAAATGATCTGCTTTGGTTAAAAAAAGTTAAAGTCTGGCTCGGTCTTGGTTTCTTAGTATATGGTTTAGCCAACTTTGTTATTATGATTAATTTTGGCTTGTTAGTATTTGAGCTATGGCTAGGGAAAGCGGTGATATTTACTCAGCAAGAGCTCGTACTTGCCGGTTCGTACTTCTTAGTTATATCAATGGTACAAGCGCCGGTTATTATATTAATGGGCCTTGGAACTTTTAGTTATATGGGAAGAATGTTAATGGCTGAGGCATTATTATTTCTAATTTTTATTTTAATTGGTTTTATGTTTTCCATTCAAATCGATTTAAGTGCGGTACTTGCTGTTATGACAAGTCTTAGAGTGGTTGTCTTTATTTTATTATACCAAAGGGCTTATAAGTAATTACTATGGCTAAAGTTATCTTCGTTTCATATGCCTCGGGAACCTATAAATGTAATATTTATTGGAATAAGTTTTTTGTTCGATTTTTTATTAGACCAGATAAAATCATCTTTTTAACTGATGAAGACCTTAAGCAAGATCCTATATACCATGAGTTTTTGTCAATTTTTTCAGCTAAAACTGGGGCTGGGTTTTGGGCGTGGAAACCTTGGGCTATATTAAAAGCAATGGACCTCGCCGAGAATGACGATATTGTTATATATCAAGACTGCGGACAAGGTCTTCGATATAAAAATTTTATGAAGCCAAAGAATATCATATTATATGCAAAAAAATATAATGTTATGCCCGGGGTGTTGATACCAGAACACGGTACGAATAAAGAATGGACACACCAAGAGTGTTTTAACCTAATGGAATGTAATTCGGAAAAGTTTTATAATACCCCGCAAGTTGAAGCGGTTATTTCAGCTTGGAAGGTAAATGATGAAACAAAATCAATCATATCGGAGTGGTTAAATTTTTGCACTAATGAAAACATAATAAGTGATAAATATTTCGATAAAAACTCCTGCTTTGCGACTAAAGGTCATCGTTACGATCAATCGGTACTTACAAATTTAGTTGTTAAACATAGCTTAATTCCTATAAGTCACAATTTAGGTGGCTTACATTTATTTAAAAGTATGTCTTTTTTAAATTTATATCTTGCTAGAGATGTGTGGTATTCAAAAATTATATTTACCATAATATATCAATGCGTAAAATTGTTGAGAGTAATTAGAAAAACAAGCAGTTTAAAAGCATAAACAGAGAAAAAAATGTCATTTAGTATTATTACAGTCAATTATAACAACGCTAAAGGTTTATACAAAACTATTAGCAATTTTGAAAAAGTAAAAGCAAGTACCATATCACCTGTAGAACTTATTGTTATAGATGGCGGCTCAACAGATGATAGTGTCAATTTTATAAAAAATAGTTCGACAATAATTAATAAATGGGTCTCTGAAAAAGACGAAGGTATTTTTGATGCGATGAACAAAGGTATAGACTTAGCCAGTAATGACTGGCTGGTTTTTATGAATTCGGGAGATACTTTTTTTGATGAAAATATATTCTCTATTTTTCAGTCAGAAAATATTGATGATTCAATAAATTTTGTTTATGGGAATAAAATAGAAAGTGGTACAGTTTATTTTGCAAAAAACATTGATTTATTAAACGTTGGAGTGATGCATGCGTGCCATCAATCAATGTTTTTTAAAAAAAACTTGAATATAAAATATACTAAAAATATTAAGCTATATGGTGACTATGGCTATGTAGTTGACCATGTAAAACCAAACCCGGAAAGTATATATTATCTGAACCATATTATTTCTGAAACGGAACCAGGTGGTGTTGGCTCAAAAGTCTCTATTAGAAAACGTTATGAAAAATATCAGCAGGTGATTTCTCGATTTGGTTTAGTGGGTTTTGTGTTATCAATTTTTCACCGGGCCAACCTAGCGTTGGGAAGACTTAATAAAAAATGATTTACCATTGCTTAACTTACTTATGGCAGCGAAGTAATACAAAATGAAATCTTTTAGACTTCCTAATAATGGCAATTTTTTCCTTTTTTATGTCTCTTTCTCTTTATTCGGTTATAGCTTGGCTGCACCTTTATCAGAACTTATATTCCCCAATGTACTATCTTCACCATTAACGATTTTATATCGTATGTTTGTTTTAGGAGGGGCATTTTTATTTATATTTCAATTAATGTTTATTAAAAAGAAAACTTTTGTTAATGAGCAAGGTAAAATTATCTTTCTACTATTTATATTTTTTTGGTGTATTTATACCACACGTTTAATTTATGACAGTATGTTTCAATCGAACTTATTAGGTGAAAACACGATAATTTCGTATATTACTATGGGATATTTATTTGTTTTTATCCCAGCGTTATCTCTTATTCGATCATACAATGAAACAGACTTGAAATATCTATTTCAAATGAGTTTTTATATTTTATTTTTCGGTGTTTTACTAACGTTATGTATTTCTGCATTTCAAATTCTTAGTGGCAGTTGGCAAGGAGGGCAGCGACTTTCCCTAGAACGATTAAACCCTATATCTTTAGGGCGGTACTCAGCAGTCCTATTTTTTTTAGCCTTAGGTTTGATGCAATTACAGAGTAAAAATAAAATATTAATGCTGTGTGGTATTTTTATAGGTATTTCCGGTGTTTTATTGTCAGGGTCTCGAGGGGCACTGGTTGGTACTTTGTTTATTCTATGTATTAACTTTTTATTGCAAGTTAACTTTAAAAACTTGTTGTTTATTACTGGTCTTCTGCCTATTGCCTTGATGCTTGGTGTTTTTCTTCTCTCAATATTGGTGCCCGATATTGATGTTGTCGAAAATTATTTGAGGATGGGAGGTAAAAGCGATGAGAGCGCACAAATTCGTTATCAACTTTATCAGGGAGCGTTTGAGCAATTCTCTAATAATCCAATTTTCGGTGATCTAATTATTGAAAGAAGTTTTAAGTATTATCCTCATAATCAATTTTTAGAGATATTGATGGCAACTGGAGTATTTGGATTTTCTATTTTTGTAATTTTAAATTCATTGCTTTTTTATAAATTGAAGTGCTTATTAAAGCAAAATAAGAGTAAAGAAGTGGCAATTAGATTACTAATGTACTTATTTATTTTCTATTTTGTTGGCGGTGTTTTTTCTGGAACTATTATTGGCTCACTCGAATATTGGTACTTGGTTCTTATTATTTCATTTACGTATTTCAAAAAAGCTGATTTTTTCTACGGAAAAGAGGTTATTAATTGAAAGTATAATTCATGATCCTCATTATAGTTACTTCGAAATATTAAGTTACTTTTTACATGCTTTTTTGCTTTGAATATTTATAGGAAGTTTATCAATGTTTTCAAATAGTCACACCGTTATTAAGTTGAAGAGCATTCTTAATGACATCAGGAATTTCTTGAATATTAAAGGTAGATATTCATTTGTTAAATATGGCAAGAATGTTCATATTCAATGGAATGTGGAAATATTTTCTCCTAATAAAAACGTAGTAATTGGTAATAATGTTGGTATTAATAGCGGTACTGTTATTATCAGTGATCTAGTGGTGGGAAATGATGTGTTAATTGCACCTAAGTGTGGTTTTATAAATAGAGGAGAGCACACTTATGATGTATGTGGCCAAACAATTTTTTGTGGTCCTCGAGCAAGGTCGGAAGTTATTATTATTAAAGATGATGTCTGGATAGGATACGGTTCAACGATTCTAGGCGGAATTACTATTGGTGAAGGTTCTATTGTCGCAGCTGGATCTACCGTTATTAACGATGTGCCAGAGTATTCTATTGTTGCGGGGAACCCTGCCAAACTGATAAAAATGCGATTTAATAAAGAAGAAATTATTGCACACAAGGATATGTTAAGAAAAAGAAATGAAAAAAAATAAATTAGTCATAATACAACCTGCACTTGGGAGATATCGAAAAGGATTTATCGATAGCTTAGTTAGCGAAAATGACAATGAATTTGATATTTGTATTATTTGCTCGCAAGTTGATAATGCAGGGGTTAAATCGATGGACAGCATTCACCCATCTATTAGATACAACCTAGTTAAGATGACAAGTATATTTAAAGTGTTTTTTTGGCAGCATTTATTCTTCAGTGTTTTAAAAATGAATCTTTCGAAAGGCGATTCATTGGTCATAAACGGAAACCCCAGGTTTCTAAGTAGTTTAGCTATTAGCCTAGTACTTAAATTAAAAGGTGTAGAGGTTTTTTGGTGGGGACATGCATGGTCATCGACTAGTTCAAGAATGGGTAGTTACATTCGATTTAAACTAATGAATTTTTACAAGATTATACTTTATACAGACGAAGAAATTCGACTGACTAAAGGATTAATTACATCGGATATAGTTGCATTAAACAACGGATTAGATGTTACAAGTATTAGAAAAGGTATTCTTTTTAATAAAAAAAAATTTGAGTTTAAAGTCTTTAAAATAGCCTTTATTGGAAGGTATACAAGCAAATCAAATTTTGAGCTTTTGATTACAGCATTAAGCCAAGTACCCGCCAATGAGTTAAAATGTATCCAGCTAAATGTTATTGGCAATATACCTGAACAAGAAATGTTGAAATTGTATCCTTATTCAAAAGATATTGATATAAACTACCATGGTGAAATATGGGATGAGCATGAGATTTCAATCCTGTTAAATGATAATCATGTGTTTGTTTATCCTGGCTCTGTGGGGTTGAGTATAATCCACGCATTTGCTCTTGGTTTACCTGCAATAGTACACAGTGAAAGAATGATGCATATGCCAGAAATAGGTGTGTTTGAAGACGGGGTCAATGGTATTAGCTTTACAAATGGTTGTTCAAAATCTTTAGCTGAAAAAATATTATATTTAAAACATAATGTTAGCGAATTAAGGCGATATTCAGATAATGCTTACTCAAAAGTTACTAAAACTTATAATACTCATGACATGGCAACGAGATTTATAAATTTTATTAGGAAAAACTAATGACTTTGCATTGAGTTACAGGGCCTGCAACTAGTTAACACTCTTTCCTGAAGTATAAATAAACGCGCTCTTTATGGGTATACAATAGTTAACTACAACCGTAGCGGTTAGCTGGCGAGTGAGTATGGGTGATGTGGCACCGTGTTTGACAATTTCCGGATAGGCCATGGAACGCTTCTTCGGCAGCTTGAAGTATTTTTGGTGCTTAAGGACCGCAGCCAACAAAAGAATTTATAAGGCAGGATGTTGCAACTTAAATAAAGTATTACAGCATGGAACGAGTGCATACCGCTAATATTATCCAGCCATACGTTGCTTATTAACATTGTTTTAGAAAAGTGTCCTGTTTAAGTTAACCAGAATAATGAGTTTCTAGCAGCATAAACAAATTGAGCTATTGGTTGTTTTTTTATGCGCAATTGAAAGCACTGTGCACGGCTTTAGTCGTTGTTATTAATTTAGAGAGAAAGATGAAAGTTTCAATTATTACGGTGTGTTTCAATAGTTCAGCAACTATTCGTGACACCATTGAATCAGTTTTGGCGCAAGATTACCAGGATATTGAATACATCGTCGTTGATGGTGGCTCGAAAGACAGTACCATGGACATCGTCAATGAGTATCGTGATCAGATTGCAACTATCGTCAGCGAGCCCGATAAAGGTATTTATGACGCAATGAATAAAGGGATTCGTCTGGCAAGCGGGGATGTGGTTGGTATTTTAAATTCCGATGATTTCTACACCTCCAACGAAAGTGTTAGTCAAATTGTTAGTGGTTTCGATGAATCAACGCAAGCCGTTTATGCCGACCTTATTTACGTTAAACAAAACGACACAAGTAAATTTTCGCGACTTTACACTTCGGCCACTTTTAGTCGCTGGAAGGTTAGATTTGGTTTTATGGTTCCGCACCCCACTTTTTATGCAAGAAGAGAGCTTTTTGAGCGGTTGGGCTTTTATAAACTAGACTATCGTGTTGCTGCCGACTTTGAATTAATGGCACGATTTTTCAAAGCTGGCATTACTACTAATAGGGTAAATTCGATTATTGTTTCTATGCGTGAAGGCGGCATAAGTTCTTCAGGAATTAAATGGCGTATCCATCAAAATATGGAAATATCCAGAGCTTGTAATGAAAATGGTATATGGACAGCCTTTCCAATATTGATTATAAAAATACCCTTTAAATTTCTGAGCTTTTTTAAAAAGCCTAAAACCATTAATGATTCTTTGCATGACTAAAATATTAGTAACAGGAGGCTCAGGTTTTGTTGGTCAGGCATTATTATCACGCCTAAGTACGCAGTACTCAATCGTTGCTCCAGTGCGTCGTCCATTATCTTGCGCTCTTAATAATGTGGTTTATCCAATTATCAATGGATTAGTGGATTTAATTGAAAATGACGGGTTTTTCTCAGATTGTGATGTAATTGTGCATGTGGCAGCTAAAGCCCATGTTATGGGAGTGTCTTTATCCGAATTCAGACAACTTAATTCTGAAACCACTTTACGCTTAGCGACTACGGCTGCGATAAATGGGGTGAAGCGTTTTATCTTCCTGAGCTCAATCGGCGTTAATGGTATTAGCAACACAAGGCCTTTTAATGTTGCAGATAAACCCGGTCCGGTAGAAGACTACGCTGTATCAAAACTTGAAGCCGAAGTTGGCCTTAAGCAAATCGCCGCCGAAACTGGAATGGAAGTTGTGATACTTAGACCCCCCTTGGTTTATGGACCAAATGCTCCAGGGAACTTTGGAAAACTTGCAAATCTGGTTCGAAAAAATCTACCTCTGCCATTAGGTGCTATTCATAACAAACGTAGTTTGGTCGGCATAGATAACTTAGTTGATTTAATTTTTACCTGTATCGATCACCCTGCGGCTGCCAATCAAACGTATTTGGTTAGTGATGATCACGATGTCTCAACGACTGAATTGTTAAAAACCATGACTCGTGCGGCTGGCAAGCAACCTTGGCTATTGCCTGTGCCTATGAGTTGGCTGAAATTTGCTGGCAAAATTACTGGTAGAGAGTCGGTAATAGACCGATTATGTGGTAATTTACAGGTTGATATAACTCATACTAAAAATACCTTGGGCTGGAAGCCTGTTGTCAGTTTTCAAGAGGGAATAGAAAAATGTTTTGTAGAGGAAAAAGTTTAAAATGTTGATCCGGTTTATGGATGTTTTATTTGCGTTATTTGGTTTGCTTTTTGGTTTACCTGTTTTACTTATTTTAATTTTAGTCGGTTTTTTTGATACGGGCTCACCACTTTTCTTTCAAATCAGAGTAGGACGTCACAAAAAGCCCTTTACTCTCATAAAATTTCGCACCATGAAGCCCGATACCGCCCATGTAGCTAGCCATTTAGCCAGTGCATCAGCTATTACCCCCTTTGGTGGTTTTTTGCGTAAAACTAAACTTGATGAGTTGCCACAATTGTGGAATGTTTTGCTGGGTGATATGAGTTTAGTTGGGCCAAGACCTTGTTTATTTAACCAAGAAGATTTAATTTACCAGCGCGAAAAACGCGGGGTATTAAATTACCGTCCTGGTATTACTGGTTTAGCGCAGGTAAATGATATTGACATGTCGACTCCTGAGCTTTTAGCAGAAACAGATGCGAAGATGCTGGTTGGATTAGCAACTATAGACTACTTTAAATACATTTTTATGACATTAATAGGGAAGGGGAAAGGCGACAGAGTGAAAAAACTCTGAGGCTTTCTGAGTTAAACGATGAGTGTTACCTTAAATTTAAAGCAAATTTAAATGGTCGTGTTGATTACAGATTGTTACCATTTTTTTGCAGAAGATTGTTAAGATAACGAGCTTAATTGAAGAAATTGGACTTTATGCAGATATTTTTTTCGATGCCTCGCGCGCAAAAACGACTTGTAAGCGTGCTGGCGGATACCATATTTATATTAGCGGCTTTTTTTGCCGCGTTGGCCGTGAGACTAGACAACTTTAGTGTGGTATTTGAGTCGCACTATTGGATGTTTTTGTTAATCGTATGCCCACTGAGTATTTTTACTTTCATGCGGCTTGGTTTATACCGGGCCGTGTTGCGCTACATGGGTTTGCAAGCGTTAACGGCTGTTATTTTAGGCGTGGTTGTATCAACTCTTTCTATGGTACTGACTAGTTACTATGGAGGCTTGTCTCTACCCAGAACCGTGCCGATTATTTATGCCGCCTTTGCTTTGGTGCTGATTGGTGGCTCTAGGGCCATTGTACGTTCAGCATTTGGCAGTGGTATTAAGCGAGTAGGCGAGCACGTTATTATTTATGGTGCTGGTGTTAGTGGGCGGCAATTAGCCACTTCACTTGCGCAGAGCCATGAATTCCGCACAATGGCCTTTGTTGATGATGATCCAACCCTACACGGTACGGTTATCCAAGGTGTTTATGTTCATTCACCATCCATTATTAAGAAATTAGTAAAACAGTACGGTGTTAGAAAAGTGCTATTAGCTGTTCCCAGCGCTAGCCGCTCTCGACGCAAGCAGATATTACTAACCTTAGAGCCATTAGCTGTTCAAGTGCTCACGATTCCGTCAACTAATGATTTGGTTAGCGGTAATAAACTTTATTCTGATGTGAAACATGTAGAGGTAGAAGATTTATTAGGACGTGACTCTGTTGTGCCTGATGCTAAATTAATGTCTGCCAATATAAAAGGTAAGGTAGTGATGGTCACGGGGGCTGGTGGTTCGATTGGTTCTGAGCTTTGCCGTCAAATTTTAAATTATTCCCCGAAAAAATTGGTGTTGTATGAATTGTCTGAATACTGCTTGTACAGTATCGAAAGTGAGCTCAAAAGCATCGCACATTCAAAAAGTATTACTGTTGAGATCATGCCCATGCAAGGGTCTATTCAACGAGAGAATAGGGTTTTAGCTGTTATGCAGTCTTTTGGCGTGCAAACGGTTTATCACGCAGCAGCATACAAACATGTACCACTGGTTGAGCAAAACGTGGTTGAAGGGGTAAGAAATAATGTATTTGGTACCTATTACACCGCCCGAGCCGCCATTGCGGCTAAAGTTGAAACCTTTGTTTTAATCTCGACTGATAAAGCTGTTCGGCCCACCAATGTCATGGGCGCAACTAAGCGCATGGCTGAGTTAGTGCTTCAAGCTTTGGACAAAGAAGCAAAACACACGCGCTTTTGCATGGTGCGCTTTGGCAATGTTTTGGGGTCATCAGGCTCTGTAGTACCGTTGTTTCGAAATCAGATTGCCAATGGTGGGCCGATAACGGTTACTCACCCAGAAATCACGCGATTTTTTATGACGATACCCGAGGCTTCGCAGTTGGTTATACAAGCTGGAGCCATGGGGGAAGGTGGTGACGTATTTGTATTGGATATGGGTGCTCCAGTTAAAATAGTTGATTTAGCCTACAAAATGATTCACTTGAGTGGTCTTAAAGCAAAAGATGATAAAAATCCTGAAGGTGATATCGCCGTTGAATATACGGGGATGCGCCCTGGTGAAAAGCTCTATGAAGAATTACTTATTGGTGATGATGTGAGTGGTACGGCTCATGAAAGAATTATGACTGCTCACGAAGTGTATCTGCCCTGGGATAAACTTGAAGTCATTTTAGATAGACTTGATGTGGCTTGTCATAACTTTGATCATCAGACTATTCGTGAAATTCTACTTACATCGCCAATCGGTTTTAATCCAACAGATGGTATTTGTGATCTAGTATGGTTGGAGAGAATGAAAGAGTCTGAGAATAGCAAAAATGTTGTTTCTCTATCAGTGAGAAATCTAAAACAATCGTAAAACCCCTTCATTGATATCAAAGGTCATTTGTTTTTTATCATTGTTTGAGTGATGCCTATTTGGATGTCAATCCAGATAGGCATCAAATCTATTATCCATATATTTTTTGCTATTTGAGCCACCTGTCTTGTTAAAATTTTTCATTGGCTTGTTAGTTTTTATCGCCACTCTATATTTTAGTTGTTGCTTTTAGCCAAGATTAATATTTAAGCGATAATTTTTTTTACTCCCCTTAATCTTTTGCTTGTTCTGCCCCGCCTAATTGGTATCCTAAACCTAGTTTAGCCTCAGGAGATTTGACATTGAAAGTTACAGTATTTGGGATCGGTTATGTTGGCTTGGTGCAAGCCGCAGTCATGGCAGAAGTCGGTCATGATGTGGTGTGTATCGACGTAGACCAAGCTAAAGTTGATAAGTTAAAACAAGGCCATATTCCTATTTTTGAGCCCGGTTTAACGCCTTTAGTCACTTCTAACTATGAAGCGGGTCGTGTAGATTTTACGACTGATGCCGCGCGCGGTATTGAACATGGAGAGGTTATTTTTATTGCTGTTGGTACTCCGCCTGATGAAGATGGTTCGGCCGATCTAAAGTATGTGTTGGCAGTGGCAGAAACTATTGCTACTCATATGAATAAACACAAAATCATTATTAACAAGTCAACCGTTCCTGTTGGTACTGCTGACCGGGTTAAAGCCAAAGTATCTGAAACATTGGCTAAATTGGGTAAAACCCAAACTTTTGATGTGGTTTCAAACCCAGAATTCTTAAAAGAGGGGGCTGCGGTTAATGACTGCATGCGCCCTGATCGTATTATTTTAGGAACAGACAGCGCTAAAGCAGAAAAGAAACTTCGCGAGTTATATTCACCGTTTAACCGTAATCACGACAAAATAATCGTGATGGATATTCGCAGTGCCGAGTTAACCAAGTATGCCGCTAACTGTATGTTAGCAACCAAAATTAGTTTTATGAATGAAATGGCCAACCTTGCTGAACGTTTTGGTGCTGACATTGAAAACGTGCGCAGAGGTATCGGTTCGGACCCGCGTATTGGCTATCAGTTTATTTACCCAGGCTGTGGCTATGGTGGGTCATGTTTCCCCAAAGATGTGCAAGCCTTAGTCCGTAGTGCTCAGGGCGTAGGTTACACTGCCCAAGTATTAGAAGCGGTTGAAGCGGTTAACTACGCGCAAAAAGAAAAACTATTTGAATACATTCTTCGACACTTTGGTGGCGATGTGTCTGGGAAAACCGTGGCATTGTGGGGTTTGTCATTTAAACCCAACACGGATGATATGCGCGAGGCTTCTAGCCGCGTATTGATGGAAAGACTATGGGCTGCTGGCGCTAAGGTTAAGGCCTATGATCCAGAAGCAATGGAAGAGACTCAACGTATTTATGGTAATCGTTCAGAGTTATCTTTGATGGGGACGAAAGAGGCAGCTTTAGAAGGCGCTGATTTCTTGGTGATTTGTACAGAATGGCAATCATTTAGAGCACCTGATTTTGATTTAATTAAGAGTAAATTGAGTTTACCTCTGATTTTTGATGGCCGTAATTTATTTGAGCCACAGATGATGATGGAACACGGTTTGCATTACTATGCAATTGGACGCGGACTTTCAGTTAAGGAACATTAAAAAATGAGTCAAGTTAAAAAAGCGGTTATCCCTGTCGCAGGGTTGGGAACAAGAATGTTGCCGGCAACGAAAGCAATTCCCAAGGAAATGCTACCTGTTGTTGATAAACCTCTTATTCAATACGTAGTAACCGAGTGTATAAACGCGGGCATAAAAGAAATTATCTTAGTGACTCATGCCAGTAAAAACAGCATCGAAAATCATTTTGATACCAGTTTTGAGCTTGAGGCCACATTAGAAAAACGGGTTAAGCGCCAGTTACTTGAAGCGGTTCAGGGCATTTGTCCAAAAGACGTGACGATAATGCACGTCCGCCAGGGCGTAGCGAAAGGTTTAGGCCACGCTGTGTTGTGTGCTCGCCCTATGGTAGGTGATGCGCCCTTTGCCGTGGTGTTACCTGATGTCATTATTGATGAATACACGCACAATCCGAAAAAAGAGAACTTGGCAGATATGGTGGCTAAATTTAACACCAGTCGTGTAAGTCAAATTATGGTTGAGCAAGTTCCTCAAGAAGATGTGAGTAAATACGGTGTAGTTGATTTAGAAGGCTTAGTACTAAAGCCTGGCGAATCCGGTAAAATTTACGACATGGTTGAAAAACCTGCACTAGAAGATGCTCCATCTGACCTAGCAGTGGTGGGGCGTTACGTGCTTTCTGGTAAAATTTGGGATTTATTAGAACTGACTCCTCCAGGTGCTGGTGATGAAGTTCAATTAACCGATGCTATTGCATCGCTAATGAAAACTGAGCAAGTTGATGCTTACTATATGAAAGGCCGTAGCCATGATTGTGGTAGTAAGTTAGGTTATATGACGGCAAATGTTGAGTTTGCACTGCGCCACCCCGAGCTAGGTGAGCAATTTAAAGGCTTTTTGAAAGGCTTAGAGCTGTAGTCGTACCTTTTAAAAAATAGCTCGGCAATGATAGTTGCCGAGCTATTTTCCTCAAAGACTAACGTGGTCTTTCATCTTCTCAAGCATTTTTTTACCAATTCCTTTTACATCAGCTAATTGCTCAAGTGACGTAAATTTACCCATCTTGTCACGGTATTCAACAATAGCTGCAGCTTTCTTGGCTCCAACACCTGGCAATGCCATTAATTCGTCTAACGTCGCGGTATTAACATTGATTTTCTGTATTTTCATCTGCATCGTTTGGGTTTTATCAACCACTGAATTCGCTAAAACCACAGGTGAGATTGAAAATAAAATTGTGCTGGATAACAGCAAAAGGGGAATGATCTTTTTCATAACGAGTCCTTATTCATATTTCCATTAGGATGCGAATGCATCAAAGAAAAAGTAGTTCAGACTTAGCGATTGGTAAAGAAAGTAGGGTAAAAATTTTCTGAAAAAACTCAGATGCTGGAATAATCATCCAGCACCTTCTTGTTGTTTATAGACGTTCTAATAGTGCCTGAGTGAAGTCACTTGTGCCATGTACGCCGCCAAGATCGCGGGTTGTGCGGTCGCCAGACTCAATGACATCTTTAAGTGCATGTCTTATCTTATCTGCCTGTTCACCCATTTTTAGATATTCTAACATTTGTACAGAAGCTAAAATGACAGAGGTAGGATTCGCCAAGTTTTTACCAGCGATATCAGGTGCTGAACCATGTACAGCTTCGAATATTGCGCAATCAGTACCTATGTTAGCGCCTGGAGCCATTCCCAAACCACCCACTAAACCAGCACATAAGTCTGATAAAATATCACCAAATAAGTTGGTGGTAACGATCACGTCGAATTGGTGAGGGTTCATCACTAACTGCATACAGGTGTTATCAACGATCATTTCGTTTGATTCTATATCAGGATAACGCTGTGCGACTTCACGGGCGACCTTCAAGAACAAGCCAGACGTTGATTTCAATATATTGGCTTTATGTACCGCGGTGACTTTTTTACGTTTATCGCGGCGCGCCATTTCGTATGCGTAAACTAAAATGCGCTCTGCGCCTTCACGAGTGATCACGCTCTTTGCTTCGGCTCGACTGCCATCTGGCGAGACTATTTGGCCTAAACCACAATACATGCCTTCTGTGTTTTCGCGCACAGTCACAATATCAATATCTTGATACCGCGCTTTGGTCCCTTTAAAAGAGATCACCGGGCGTAAGTTAGCGTAAAGCTGGAACTTTTTACGTAAGCTAACGTTAATTGATGTGAAACCTTCTCCCACTGGTGTAGTGAGTGGACCTTTTAATGCTACTTTATTTTTGGCAATTAAATCTAAGGTTTCTTGAGGTAATAACTCACCGTGATTTTCTAAGGCGACTAAGCCTGCATCGGCGAAGTCATATTCAAAATCACACCCTACTTTATCAAGTACCTGTAAGGCTGAATCAATAATATCTGGCCCTATACCGTCTCCACGGATAACGGTTATTCTTTGCTTAGTCATAAATGTTCCTGTCGTTTTAAAAGGTTGTCGATGTAGGGTTTTATTATTTTTACGGCGTAAGCCAATTTTAGGGCGCGTTTATACCACAAATTCCTATTTTTTTCTAGTTTGCCACTAAATCGTTTAAAAGCTAAGGCTGCAATATACTTGGTTTTTTAATGCAAGGTCTTTGAGCAATTCGTCGAATAGGGTTTGACTAAATTTTAACTGTTTAAAAGCGTTTTGTTTAAATAATTCAGTGTGTTCACAGCTCGCATTTTCTTGAAAATAAATGTCCCTGCTTGCGATAAGTGCTAGGCCAATAACAAGGCAAATTTGAGAAGCGCCTATGTGGCTATCGCCCATCGATAGCTGCTTTAAGGCAATAATTACCTGTTTAGGTTGTTGCCATGCTTGGGCCAACTTTACCGGAAATTGCTTGAACTGCTCTGGATGTTCAAGTGCAAAAAGGTGACTGAGTTTGTAATGCTCTACTGGGATTGGTTGCCACATGTGCCGAGTTCTGATCATTGGCGAAATAAAAAAATACGATAAAGCGAATAGACAAACCGTAGAAGCTAAGTCGGAAGCTTTACTTGCGAGACGTTTTGAGATTTCATCTGCCGTAAAGCAAAACAACTGCGTAAAGTTAGCTAATCTATTTTGCAGAGGAAAGGTTTCTTGCGTTAAACGAGACAATAAACTGTGCTGTAGTAAGCTTTGATATGAGCGATCAAAGCCATTCATTAATAGCCCATGGCGAGAGCTAACGATAGGTAACATAAGCCGACTATTGGCACTTGCAATGTGTTGCAACTGCGTGGAAAAAGCTTGTTCTTTTTCCAGTATCGCGACAATTTTATCCACATTAGGTTGAGGTGTATTCAGTTCAAGCTGAATGGCGACTAAGCTTGATGGTACAGAGCTTAGGCTGGTCTTTTTATTCCAAAGGCTTATGGTTTCGGATTTAGCCGCTCTGATTTGTTGAAATTTGGGCCCCCAATACTCATCTAACTTAATAATGTTAGGCAGTTTTTGCACTGAAAAAACCTGTTTCACTTTTGCTGTTTCTATTATTCGAATTGGTATTTGCTTGATGGTGTCGTTGGCAGTTAAAAGTGGGTAAATAATTGTTTTTTCAGGCTGGAGCGCGAGACAAAGCTGTAGGTCGTCATGTTGATCTTTTAAAGTAGAGCCCGGCGGTATTAGTGATGGATAGAACATCAAGGGCCTGAGTAGGGCGTACCAATGCTGCGGGGCGTCTAGACATATTTTTTTCAGAGCGTGCGCAAAACTTAAAGGCGCTGTTTTTCCGTTATTTCGGGTCAAGCTAGCGAGTTTGACGGCAATAAATAGCAAGGATTGTAGGGTATCTAGTTTAGCCAGTTTGTTAGAATTTTTGTGTAAGTATCTTAAAGCATATTCTTTGACTACTAACATACGGCGGCATAACTTCCAGCGAGAAGCAGCAAACAAGGTTAACTGTGCATGCAGTAAACTGGTTTTAATCTCGGTTTTGTTGTTAGATGCCTGAGGCGAGTCAGCGCTAGAGCTTACGCAGATGGCTGCAATTAACAGTTGCTGTAGAACGGTTTCATCGAGTTTATTGCGGCTTGCTATTACACTTAAGTAAACCAAGGTATTAAACATCACGTTTACTTCAGGGGAAAACTGCGATTTATATAGGTGGGGCTGAGCGCTAAACACGTCAGGGTGTTTTTTAGCGAACAATAAAAATTGATTGGTAAAAACAACTAATTTGCTGGTAAGTGTGGCTTGAAATGGTGGATTTTCCAACTCGGTGCTTATTTGTTCGAGTTGTTGATATAAGTTAAAAAGGGATGAGTAATTTAACTCATCCATCGATATAACTTTGGTAAGCGCTGTCTCCCCAAGCGATTAATTGCCCATCCACAAATAACAGTGGGGTGCATTCATCTTGAGTCGTAATGCCATCGGCTTGTTTATGTTGGGTACGATAAAACATCACCTGCATCTCTTTGTCAGCTAATCTTTTGGCTTCAGTGATATCAGGGTTCCCTAATAAGGCTAGAATGTCTTGTTTATTTAGGCCCAGTTCAATCTTTGCGATTTGGATCTTGTTGTATTCTTCACGATCTTTCCAATCCATGTCTTCTGGTTTATCGGGATAAAATAGAAGCACTGCCACCACAAAAAATCCATACAACAACACACCGATACCAATTCTTATAGCTATTTTATTATTCATTTTTATCTAACTTAGTCATTGTGATCTTAGAAATTATATTTTATTTCGCTTTAAACAGGTAACGCTTAAGCGTAAAAATTTGTGAATCTACCTTAGTCTTATTTGTGGTTTACTTCACGACTTTATAACAAGGTTGATATTCTGAACCTGGTAATTTCATACGTTGTTGTTTTACAAAGGATTCAAGTAAGGTATCCATTACTTCCATCATTTCGGAGTCGCCGTGTAATAAGAATGGCCCTTTTTCTCGAATAAGTTTTACCCCTTCAGCTTTCACATTGCCGGCCACAATGCCTGAAAACGCTTTACGTAAGGATGCTGCTAGTTCAGCCTTGGGTTGCTCAAAATGTAAATTCAAGCCTGACATGTTTTCATGATTCGGAATGAAGGGTAATTGAAACTCAGGTGAAATTTTTAATGACCAGTTATAGTCAAAAGAATCGCCTTTTTCTTTTCGATAATTTTTTACGACGCTTTGTTTTTGTTTAATGGTGCTGGCAACCAACGCCGCATCGCCGACGATAATTTCGTAAAGATCTTGTGCCTCTTTGCCT
The DNA here is from genome assembly GCF_052119645.1 of Flavobacterium sp. W21_SRS_FM6. Classification (NCBI taxonomy): domain Bacteria; kingdom Pseudomonadati; phylum Bacteroidota; class Flavobacteriia; order Flavobacteriales; family Flavobacteriaceae; genus Flavobacterium; species Flavobacterium sp. W21_SRS_FM6. The sequence goes on along the minus strand of NZ_JBGQOM010000002.1, from coordinate 307,575 downwards.
AAGGTTAAACCAATAAAGTTGTCGAGTGCCTCAAAATACCCCTTACTTTGCTCTGGCCCTGTTAAGATAATGGGCAGTACCTGATCTTTGTTTTGTGGATTCAGCATAATACCAATTAAATATAATAATTCTTCAGCGGTACCCGCGCCGCCAGGGAAAATAACAATGGCATGCGCCATTCTAACAAAGGCCTCTAGGCGCTTTTCGATGTCAGGCATAATCACAAGCTCATTCACGATGGCATTAGGCGGTTCAGCGGCAATAATGCTGGGCTCGGTAATGCCAAGGTACCGACCGTTCTTATAACGTTGTTTGGCATGGCCGATGGTGGCACCTTTCATCGGACCCTTCATCGCACCAGGTCCACAACCGGTACAAATATTGAGTTCTCGCAAGCCTAATTGGTAGCCCACTTCTTTGGTATATTGATATTCAATTTCGCCTATTGAATGCCCGCCCCAACACACAACCAAATTGAGTTCTGCGGTATTTTTTAGTACTTGAGCATGTCTGAGCATATCGAATACGGAATTGGTTAAGACGTGACTGTCTAATTTTCCAAGCGATGAGGTAAGTGCATACTTCGCACCTATGTGCAGTAAATCTCTAAGAACAGCAAAAATATGTTCGTGCACGCCTTTGATGAGTTTGCCATCCACAAAGGCGAGGGCCGGTGGGTTAATTAACTCAATTTTAACGCCACGCTCTCTGCCGATAAGTCTTATGTCAAAGTCACGGTGAGGCTCAAAAATATTTTCACAGTTGTCAATTTCAGCACCACTATACAGAACCGCTAAACAACAATTTCTGAATACGTGATAGAGATCGCCATCGGCTGATTTACTTAATGAATCAACTTCTATCTGTGACAATTGGCTCATCGATCCTAAGGGGTTTAGTTGAATACTATGCATATTTCGTTCTCTTTTATTCTGAGTCATTGTTGTGTAAACAATGGCGCTAAGCGTTGCCTTATTTAGCTACTGTCGAGCTAATCTAAACTCGGGATAAATCTGCTCAAAGTTGCTGCGAAATGGATTGATGTCCAAGCCTCCGCGACGAGTATAGCGCGCATAAACCGTTAAATGTTGTGGTGAGCAGTGTTGCATAATGTCACAAAAAATCCTTTCTACACATTGTTCATGAAATTCGTTATGCTTTCTGAATGAAATCAAATACCTGAGTAAAGATTCATGATGTATTTTTTTTCCTGCGTAGCGGATCAATACGCTACCCCAATCGGGCTGATTGGTAATCAAACAATTTGATTTTAATAAGTCGCTACAAAGGGTTTCTTCTATCCATTGCTCTTCTACAGTTAATAAAGCAGGGTTTAGCTGGTATTCGTTAATATCAATGTCTAACTCGTCTATGGAATGAGCATGCAAAGGCGACATCACTAAGGTGTTAAATTCTCTCGGGCTAACCAGTTTAACCATCACTTGTTCGTTGGCGCACAACGATAAGTCTTGTTGGATCGTTCGCTGGACCTGTTCTAATGAATCAAAATGGCTTTGGTTAAAGCTGTTTAAATATAACTTAAATGATTTGGACTCAATCAAATGAGAGGATGACGCTGGTACCTCACACTGTAGAATTGCAATCTGGGGTTTGCCTTTGGGATTGAGCCATGACAACTCATAGCCTGTCCATCGATCAACGCCAGTAAAGGGCAAGTCATGCTGAAGCTGAATCTCTTCTCGATTAAGACTTCGAGGCACACCTTGTAACAGCTCTGGGGCATAATTTTCTTGGTATTCGGTTATTTTACCAAGACTCAAATTGCTTAAAATAGCAGTTTTATCAGCGCTACTCGCCATATCTGTACTCTTAAATCATTGTTTGCAAAGTATTTAGTAGTTTAGCGTACATCAGAAATGACTAGAACATGTGGATCGGTTATTTTGTTCGTTATATTGGATTTAATGCAGAGAAACGTGATGTCCCAAGAAGTAAGTGATGCAATAGATGGTTTTATTCATCGACTATTACAAAAAGCCCAAAGCGATAAATCGGCGTTATTGATTGAGTTTGACCCAGAATGGCCTTCGGCGTGCTACCTAGATCGAGCCGGTAACGGTGGCAACGTAAATTGGCAACCAGTGCGTCAGAGTCAAGAAAATGATTGGTCAGACTTCGAAAAAGCGCTAAATATACAAGTGCACCCTAGCATTAAAAGTTTCTATCAATGTTATTGGAGTGATAACTTAGCCGCGCAACATCATTTTGGGCCATTAGAATTAATCCAAGTGTGGAACGAAGCGGATTTTGAGCGTCTTCAACAAAACTTAATTGGTCACATTCTAATGAAAAGGCGCTTAAAGCAAAGCGAAACCCTATTTTTTGGCCTGACCGACGAGGAAGACGAAATTCTGTGCGTGAATAATCAAACCGGAGAGGTGGTATTAGAACAAGTAGGAATGGAGGCCAAAAAAGTGATTGCTCCAAACCTAGCCCAATTTTTATTGTCAATCGACCCCGTCATTATTGTGAATTCCGATTAAGTGGCCGCTCGCATTAGGCTGTCTAATTTATTACTTAGCTCAACTACGTGTTTTTCTAACATTTTTACGCGCTCTTCTAGGTTATCTGGGGCGCTTAATTTAGTTTCTTTAGGCTCTTCTATTACTATTTTGGGATTGTTTTTCCACATTTGTATGGCTTTGACTATTTCTGGGATGGTTAATGATTGACTTGAATATTGACGAACCAATGCCACGGTAGGCGTTTTACCTAAACGGTGTATTTTTTGACATGCAGCTAAGGCGTGGTTTGAACTGTGCATTATTGGTTAATCTCCTTAAAAAGTTAGCGTTTTCGCTATTAAATACCAAAATAAATCGTCTGGTTTTACCGTTAATTCTTTAAATTCAGTAACTTAACGTTCTGGCTTCATTTTTGAATAGAGGCCTCTGGTTGGCTTAATTATTCTATATTCCAGCAATTTAAAACACTAATTAATGATAAAAATGGGAGATATTCATGCGTAAGCTAGTATTCGCGGCGATGTTAGGGACGTCACTTGCTTTAAGTGGTTGTGTTATTTCAGTTGATGGCGATAGTGATCATGCTTATCAGTCTGATTGGCAAGACAAAGAACAAAAGAATCGTCGTGGGATTAATGCGTTGTCACCACTTCTTTCGTTTAAAGAAGTCACTTCGCGAATGGGAACACCAGATTTTAATGAATATTATGAAAATAAAGGTAATACCTACCAGGTACTATACTTTCGCACTCAACGTTTAGAGGGCGATGGGGTCACAACAAAAGACGAGTGTACGCCACTCATCTTTAAAAATGGAGAACTCGCAGGGTGGGGAGACACTGCGTATAAATTGATGGCGGCCTCGGTTAATTAACCATTCCCCCTATTCGATACAAGGTTACCTTAAAGCATTGCTGAGTTGGTCGATAACTTCGGCCCACTCACCGTCTTCAGCCAAAGCTGTTTTTAAAAATGCTGCTTGCGCTGGAGTCCAAAACCCAGCACTTTCAATTTTGGTGTTTGCTGCCAAACCTGCATGGTTTTTAATAAACGCCTGCATCTCGTTGGCTTCATTCGGTAAGCCTAGTTGAGCAAAAAGCTCACTCATCGCGGTATGATATTGTTCCATTCGTTATCTCCTCAGGTTATTGGGTAACTGCCGCTCGGTATGAAAATATTGTGATTGAGCCCATATAAGCGATAAACAGAGTATTAAATTATTCTATAACACATTGTTTCTTAGTAAATATTAAGAATAAACGGCTATTTTATTCAGTGTCGAGTCTAATTATTAATAAAATGTTAACGAATCAGTTAACAAGTTTATTCGCTTAGGATACAGTAGTTAAAAATCACAAGGATTTTGTCAATGATTGTATCTGTGAGGCTCAAGTGACTGATAATAGCAAAATAAAAGCAATCTATTTAACTGCAGAAGATTTAAAAATAGCCGCCTCGATACTCTACTTAGCCTACCACGACGACCCTCTATTTATTGATATTTTTGAAGTTGAAAAAGAGGGTTATGAATCCCGCTTACGCTCTGCAATACGTGAAGAATTAAATGCGTTTTGGCAAGCTAAGCAGCCGATGATCGGGTTGTTTGATGAAGACCGACTAGTGGCGGTGGCATGCTTAAACTTACCGAGTACTTCTGTAGGTTCAAATCGGTTTTGGCATTGGCGTTTAAAAATGCTGCTTACAGCGGGTTTTATGGGCACCAAACAAATGCTTGAAAAAGAATCAGTTGTTCGTGAACACATGCCGAGTCAGTATTTTCACATGTTGTCTTTTATTGGCGTTCATCCTGACCATCAGCATAGAGGGCTTGGACATATATTGATGGGAGCGATTGAGAGCGTCATGCTTGAAGATCCAAAAAGTGAAGGCGTAGGTATGTTTGTTACACTACCTAAATGTTTGTCATTTTTTGAAGATGGCAATTATACCTTAATTGAGGCAGTCCAAGCAGGCCGAATTAAAGGTCATATTATGTTTAGGCACAGATAAATGAGTTTATCTATTTTTCAGTTTTTATTCTTTCAAGCATTAAGCCAGTCAATCTCCTCTACTTGTTGTAAGAGATCTCTTACAACTCTGTACGTCATTACGTAAAATCGTAGTCGCTCTTTTCATACGGCACTTTTAACCAATTGTTTTTTAATAACTTTTGTTTGTTACTCTCCTTTATTTGCCATATTTCTTGTAAAGATAATTTTCCCTCGCTAGTAAAGTTTACGGATTGATTTATAGTTACTGCGTCACAAGGAAACACGACGAGTCAGGAAGACACAAGGAAGAACTTGGACAACTTCAGGATTGAAGAGTTAGGTAATAGTATTTACTTAAAAATGGAATTAGGAAAAGCAGGATGCTTTATTTGCTCGGAGAGTAAATTAGGGAAGGGATAGCTAGGACGGCTGCTTGCATTGGATGTAAGTTAGGATAAAGGACGTGCAAAGGATGGTATCTCGCAAAGGATTGACGAGGCGAATGGATTCTAGGACACACAAGGGATGGTGCCTCATTAGGAAGAATGAGACTTGATGGAAAGGGCGTAATAGGGATATTTTCAGGATAGATTTTGCAATGGATAGCAGAGAGGGACTCTCAAAATTCAGTAAAGAGGCGCATTTTGAATAGACATTCATAATGCGCCTTTTTTATTTACACCGAAACAAACTTCCCCCATATATTCAGCGCAATACTCCACATGAAATTGGTATCAAAAATCGTATAAATATGAAAGTTAAAAACAGGGTACCTGTGTGGTTTTTAATCAGCTAGACTGTTAGTGCGTTTGCATAAATATCAATGTGATTAAGGAACATTTCAATGCCTATGTGTCAACACGCCTTCGTCATCATCGACGATAACCATCACGATTTAGCTGTTTTACGACGCACAGTCGCTTGCTTAGGCAACACCTTACAAACCATCAAGATATATCGACATACGGAGCAATGTGACCCTAAAAATACTGAGTTGTGGCTGCAGTGGCAACGCTCGCAAATCGCCGAGTTCACCCATTTATTAACTGAATTTAACTTAGATATTGAGGTGAGTTATCTTTTTACTCATCAACATTTTCACCCTGAAGAATTTGAGCAAACGATAAAACAACATCAAATAGACTTGGTGTTGAAATTGAGTAGTGGCATGCACTTTTTTGATGGTATATTTGGTTCACGTCTTGATCATTATTTTATCGCGAACTGTTCTGTACCAGTTTGGATAGTTAAATCACGTGTGTGGGATACCGATATTGAAGTATTAGCTTGCCTCGATGTTGATGATCGCAGTGAAATTAATCATAAGCTTAATGTCGACATACTCAAGTTGAGTGAGTGCATGGCGCACCACCTAAAAGGGCAATTGCACGTTATAGATTGTTTTTGGGGTGAGGTGGCGTCTATGTCTTTTGAATTAGATAAATCAGGCCGCTTCAAACGTACTGCAAGTATACTCACTCACCATCAAGCCTTATTAGAAGGCTACGTGGAACAATATGCACTAGCGCAACAATCCTTGCATATTGTGGAGGGGACGCCAGATTTTGCCATCCCTGATACCGCGGCGCATCTAAATGCTGAATTAGTTGTGATAGGTAACAATGCAGATCATGGCATTTTGGATCGATTGTTTGGCGATACCGCAGCCAACTTAGTCAACACTATTGACTGCGATGTATTAGTTGTCAAACCCTAAGGTTGTATGTGGCTTAGGGCATACGACAGTTATTAGTAGCTTGCTTATTGAATTCGATAGGCTGGGGTGTATAAATCTAAAGCTTTTAATCCCACCATGGTCAGTACACCCTTGTAGCTGTCTTCACCATTGCCAGAAAATTCAAATGAAAATTCACTGTGCAAATCGAGTTTCCCCCGATAGCTACCTATTCTGGTTTTAATTCGAGCAATACTTAACAGCTGCAAATTTTGTCTTTCGCAATAATCATGTAGATGCTGATTCGCAGTTTCTGCAATTGCGCGAAACCGCCAAAACATAATAGCAGTTAACACAATCAGCAATAACACAATCAAATCAAATAAGTTCATCGGCTTTGAGTCTCAAAAAGGGTGCTGATACGCAGCACCAATGCAGGTTCTTTTTCTGGCCAACGGAGTACGTTTAGCATGATTTCGCGGCAGTCAGGAATTTGCACTAAATCCCGAAATAGCCCGGTAAATAATTCTATCGGCGCGCTAGAGAGTCGTTGGATAAATAGAGTTAATACTTGCTGATCTTTTAATTTTTGCCAATGCCGAGCGCTGATTAAGATTAACAAATCATGAGTAACGAGGTTGTCTTGTTGTAACACATCAATTAATAATTGAGTGATTTGCGCCTCGTCGTCACTTTGGCTTAAGGCGCGCAGAATCGCAATTAAATAGCTAGGCTCTTTGCCTTTGCGCCGCCACTCATCTATTAGTCGTTCACCCAAGCGAGTGCTTACTGGATGATTTTCTAAGGCTTCGCAAAGTGCCATTTGAACTTCGGGTGCCAAATTTGAAAATTGTTGAATGACTAAATCGTGTGTAGGCGCTTCGCTGATTTTCGCTGTAAGATCAGCGATACCTTGCAGTGATAGTTGTTGCCAATTGGTGTTCTGGGGGCTACGCAAATATTGCTCTGCAAATTCCAAATATTGCGAGGGGGCCAGTGCGAGATTTTGCCTCGTCAGACTATTAAAGCTGGCCAGTTGTGATTGCTTGGGCACAAAGGTAAATGGATTTTCTGGTAAACCCTGTTTTGCATTGTGACTTTTTTCCATTTCAGCACCAAGTGCCTCTACCACAATTTGCAAAAATTGATTACGTGCCGCACTGATTAACTTACCTTGTTCATCTAAAGGAAGTTTCACAAACCAAATATACTGTTCTTGACTGAGTCCTTTATTAAAAAACACCAGGCCAAACCAAGCATGTTGTTGGCGAGGGTAGGGCGCTGAAATATGATTTAATTCAAAATCTAAAAATGTTTGACTCGATAAGGGGCGTATCGCTCTGCCCATATCAAAAATTCGGTAATCGGTACCAGCATGCAGCAGAAATTCGCTGATTGTATTTATACGACTCATGTTATCCTTGACGCTAAAGTAAGGTGTTACCACTTAAATAAATGTAGTCTAAAAGAATGGTGATCATGCCACGTAGTGTTGTAGAAGTCGAAGCTCAGTTGCAGCAACTCGAATTTGTATTAAGAAAAGCAGGCTTGTGGTCTATGCAGCAACCGTCCTTAGAGGCATTGCAAAGTGCGGCGCCCTTTGCCTGTGATAAAATGCCATTCGAGCATTGGTTACAATTTATCTTTATTCCACAATTAACCATCTATTTGCGTTCAGATAAACCATTGCCTAATACCATGGGCTTGTACCCTATGGGCGAACAATGCTTTTCTGAATCCTCAAGTCGAGAGTTGGTATTACCTGTACTGGCGCAAATTGATAAGATTTTTAACCAATAGATAAACCATGCATTTAAATATAATTTACCAAGACGAATACCTTGTAGTCATTGATAAACCTTCAGGATTATTAGTACACCGCAGCATGTTAGATAAACATGAAACTGAATTTGCGGTGCAGCTGGTGAGGGATCAAATTAATCAACATGTTTTTCCCGTTCACCGTTTAGACCGTCCCACTTCTGGAGTGCTGGTTTTTGCCCTTAATCCCGACATAGCCCGATTATTAGGAGAGCAGTTTAGTACTCAGCAAATCCTAAAACGTTATATCACTATTACGCGCGGTCATGCCCCTGAATTGGGCGAAATTGATTATGCCCTTAAAGAACAGTTGGATAAAATTGCGGACAAAAAAGCGAAACAAGATAAGGCCGCCCAAGCGGCTTTTACTACGTTTACAAGACTGAAAACCTTTGAGTTACCCTTTGCCGTCAGTCGTTACCCCTCGGCCCGATACTCATTATTGATGGTTGAACCTAAAACGGGGCGAAAACATCAAATAAGACGGCATTTGGCCCATATCAATCATCCCATTATAGGTGATACCACCCATGGCGATGGTAAACATAATCAATTTTTGAAACAGCATTTCGATTTTTCGGGTTTAGCCTTAAGTTGTTTAACAATGAAGTTTAAACATCCGGTTCATCAAAGTGATTTATCCTTGCATTGTCAACCTGCTGACCATATAACACGTTTATTAGCGGCGTGGGATATTGACCGGACAAGCTTAAATACAATGATCAAAGATAATGAGGAAAAACAGCGCGATGAGTAATATTGGAATTTTTGTTGGTAGTGTATACGGCAATGCACAGCATGTGGCGGATGAAGTGAAAGCGGCTTTGGTAGACGAAGGTCTCTCTGCAACGGTGTATAACGATCCCAGTGTTAGTGATTTTCAACAAGCCAGCAGTGTCATCGTAGTGAGTTCGACAACCGGTATGGGTGATGTTCCACCAAACTTAGAGTTTTTTATTCAGGATTTACGCGACCAAATGCCACTTATGGCAAATAAACCTTTTGCTGTTGCCGGTTTAGGTGACAGTAGTTATGGTGAAACCTATTGTGGAGCCGGAATTCAGATCTTCAGCCTATTAGAAGAATTACAAGGTAATCCTATTGCCGATCTATTAGAAGTTGATGCCTGTGAAACTCTTGAGCCAGAAGTTGAAGTGGTTGAGTGGATTAAAGGCTTGGTTAAGTATATGGTTTAAAATACTGCCGTTTAATTACAGACATAAAAAAAGCGCCTTCAGGCGCTTTTTTTGCTAATAACCGACAAATATTAAGCTAAGGCTTTAATTTGCGCAGACAAACGGCTCTTATGACGAGCAGCTTTGTTTTTGTGGATTAAGCCTTTAGTTGCCATGCGGTCAAGAATAGGTGTAGCAGCAGCATATGCAGCTTGTGCAGCTTCTTTATTACCGGTCGCGATAGCAGCGATTACTTTTTTCAAAGATGTACGTGTCATTGAACGACGGCTAGCGTTGTGCTGGCGACGCTTTTCCGATGTAATGGCACGTTTCTTAGCAGACTTGATGTTAGCCAAGTTGTAACTCCCAAAAAATTCTAGTCAAAATTCAAGGGTGCGGATTATCCAGATTGAAGGGCCTTATGTCAAATGCTTTTGCGGGTTTTATAAGCAAAGTTTGTTGTTGTTTTTATATTCGGCCGAAGGCGGGATAGTTGAAGTGGCGATAATGGGGTTTAATGCTTTGGTTTCAGCTTATTTCTATGAAGTCATAGACTGTCGCTGAGGAGTTAACGCATACTATGCGTTTTTGTTAGAAGGGATCACTAAGTGTCGAGAAAATTACTGAAATCAGGTGTGATTGTGAGTGTCATGACCTTTATTTCTCGGATCTTAGGCTTAGTGCGTGATGCTGTAGTGGCTAACTTATTGGGGGCTGGCACGAATGCGGATGTATTTTTATTAGCCAACAAAATCCCTAATTTTTTACGTCGTTTGTTTGTTGAAGGCGCATTTTCGCAAGCCTTTATACCCGTTTTAACGGATGTAAAAAATGCAGGTGATGAGGCTCACTTAAGGCAGTTTATTGCGAAAATTTCTGGGACTCTGGGTGTTATCGTCAGTATCGTTGCAGTGCTTGGTGTTATCGGCTCACCCGTTTTAGCGGCTTTGTTTGCTTCAGGATGGTTTATTGAGCATTTGGAAGGCCAACCGGGTGGTGCTAAATATGAACTGGCATCGCTTATGTTGAAAATTACGTTTCCCTATATTCTCTTTATTTCTCTGGCCGGTTTAGCTGGCGCCATCCTTAATACCTTGAATAAATTTGGTGCGGCCGCTTTTACGCCAGTTCTACTAAATGTCAGTATTATTAGTTGTGCCATTTATTTGTCTGAACAGTTCTCCCAACCTGGCTATGCCTTAGCGTGGGGCGTTTTTATTGGTGGCTTAGCGCAACTGCTATTTTTAATTCCATTTTTGATTAAAGCAGGCGTGATGGTGCGGCCAAGGTGGGGCTGGTCTGATCCTGATATTATTAAAGTAAGAACCTTAATGATCCCCGCTTTGTTTGGTGTTTCAGTAGGGCAACTGAACTTGTTGATGGATACAGTTATTGCCAGTTTTTTAGGTACCGGTGCCATTTCGTGGTTGTATTTTTCTGATCGCTTATTGGAATTTCCGCTGGGTCTGTTTGGTATTGCCATTGCTACCGTTATTTTGCCTACGCTTTCACGCAATCATGTGACTAAAGATGAAGTCGCTTTTAGAAATAACATTGATTGGGCGATTAAGATGGTGTGTGTACTGGGTATTCCTGCTGCAACTGGCTTGTTTGTGTTAGCTGAACCTATGCTACTGACTATTTTTCAACGGGGTGCTTTTTCGCCCATGGACGCAGCGCGCTCAGCTGCAAGCCTACAGGCTTATTCTTTTGGCTTACTTAGTTTTATGTTGGTTAAGGTGCTGGCACCTGGCTTTTACTCCCGTCAAGATACTAAAACGCCAGTGAAATTTGGGATTTGGTGTATGGCAGCCAATATGGTGTTTAACTTAATTCTTGTCTGGCCTTATGACTATGTTGGTTTAGCTATGGCTACCTCGATGTCGGCTGCGATGAATGCGGCTTTACTATACTGGGCCTTGCACAAAAGTAGGGTTTACTTTGTTAGTAAACAAACCCTTAGCTTGGTTGTAAAAATATTCGTTGGCGCCATATTAATGGCCACCGTTATCATGCTAATGAGTCCTTCAATTCAGCAGTGGGTTGCTTTTAGTTTGTGGGCAAAAGTCACTGAATTGTTTGTACTTATTTTGACAGGATTTGGCACGTTTGCCTTATCTTTAGTCATTATGGGTGTACGTAAACACAGTTTTGTTGCTCATGTGTAATGTAGCCTTGTATCGTTTAATGACGAGAGATGTTTATTGATGGCAGTAAACTAAGGCGGTAAATATTAATAAGTAGGGCTAAGCACTTTCAATCATGACGCAGTTCGATATAATCCGCGCCTTTGAAATAATTATCATCTTCAATTTTTTGCGCTTTTAGCTCTAAATTTTGACAAGTAAGAACGAGAAACTAGGTGGAATTGATCCGCGGACTACACAACCTGAGAGAAAAACATCGGGGCTGTGTTTTAACCATTGGAAAATTTGATGGTGTGCATTTAGGTCACCAAGCTGTACTGAGCCAAGTATTGGAAAAAGCCAAAGCACTTGGCTTGCCTGCGACAGTCATGGTATTTGAACCACAACCAGAAGAGTTATTTACTCCATACCATGCACCTGCACGGTTAAGTGTGCTGCGCGATAAGTACTCGCAGTTGCAGGCCTTGGGCGTTGACCGCTTGTTATGTATCAAGTTCAACCATGAGTTTGCTGGATATAGCGCCGAGTATTTTGTTGAAAAATTATTGGTTGAACTATTGGATGTTAAGTTTCTGGTCGTCGGCGATGATTTTCGTTTTGGAAAAGGTAGGGTTGGTGATTTTGCCTATTTGCAAAAAGAAGGGACGAAGTGCCATTTTGATGTCGCCAGTACTCAAAGCTTTCGGGTAGAAAATTGTCGGATAAGCTCTACTGCTGTCAGAGAAGCATTAGCAGCGGGTAACTTTAGTTTGGCTGAACAGATGTTAGGTCGAGCGTTTACTATATCTGGCAAGGTATTACATGGTGATAAGCGGGGCAGAACCATTGGTTTTCCGACGGCTAATTTGCTGTTAAAACGCATAAAAGCGCCGGTTAATGGTGTGTTTGCTGTTGAAGTCTTGGTGCAGGGGCGTACTTATAATGGTGTGGCGAATATTGGCCATCGTCCCACTGTCAACGGCACACGCTCGCAATTAGAAGTTCACCTTTTTGATTTTGATAAAACAATTTACGGACAAACTATCTCGGTTGCTCTAAAGCATAAAATCCGAGAAGAAATTAAATTTGATTCATTCGAATTACTACACAAACAAATTCAACAAGACGCACAAAAAGCTCGACATTTGTTAGGCATGTCTTGATACACTTTTAGTCAACCCAATGACCAACTTGGATTAAACCAATAATGAGCGATTATAAACCTACTTTAAACTTGCCCGATACCGCGTTTCCGATGCGTGGTGCTTTAGCTGAACGTGAGCCTAAAATGCTCCAGCAATGGATTGATAAAAACCTGTATCAGCAAATTCGTCAGGCAAAAAAAGGTAAAACGCCCTTCGTCTTACACGATGGGCCCCCTTATGCGAATGGAGACATTCATATTGGTCATGCGGTTAATAAAATTTTAAAAGATATCATTGTTAAATCAAAGACTTTGTCAGACTTTGACGCCCCATACGTACCAGGTTGGGATTGTCACGGTTTGCCTATCGAGTTGATGGTTGAAAAGAAAGTTGGCAAGCCTGGACATAAGATCAGCGCTGCTGAATTTCGTCAAAAATGTCGCGAATATGCTGAAAAGCAAATTGAAGGTCAGAAAAAAGACTTCATTCGTTTAGGTGTTCTAGGTGAATGGGACAAACCCTATAAAACCATGGATTTTAGTTCTGAAGCAGACATCATTCGTGAATTGGGCAATATAGTTCGCTCTGGGCATCTTGAAAAAGGATTTAAGCCGGTGCATTGGTGTACCGATTGCGGTTCGGCATTGGCCGAAGCTGAAGTGGAATATCAAGACAAATCATCGCCATCAATCGATGTACGTTTTGAGGTAGTGAATGAAGCTGCGGTGCTGAGCTGTTTTGCTCATCCAGAAAAACTGCTCGGTGAAGGTCCCCTGTCAGTCGTGATTTGGACCACTACGCCATGGACGTTACCTGCAAACCGTGCGGTGTGTTTAAGTCCAAAATTAGAATATACCTTGGTGCAAGTGAATGCCGAGACAGGTAAAGAGCGTTTAATTATTGCTTCTGACCTTGTCACTGAATGCATGGCGCGTTTTGGCATTGACCATTATCATGCCATCGGTTTTTGTCATGGTGATGCTCTAGAAAACCAAGCATTACAACATCCCTTTTATGATTTTCAAGTACCGCTCATTTTAGGTGATCACGTTACCACTGAGTCGGGTACGGGTTGTGTGCATACTGCGCCGGGTCATGGCGTAGAAGATTTTAATGTGGGTCGTCATTACAATCTTGAAGTCGCTAACCCGGTTGGCGCGAATGGTGTATACCTTGAAGGCACCGAATTTTTTGCCGGTGAACACGTATTCAAAGCCAATCAACATGTTGTTGATTTGTTGAAGGAAAACGGTGCTCTGGTTCATCATCATGCCTATGTCCACAGTTATCCTCATTGTTGGCGACATAAAACACCTATTATTTTTCGTGCAACGCCGCAGTGGTTTATCAGCATGGATAAAAAAGGGTTGCGTAGCGCTTCTATTGAACAAATCCATAAAACCCAATGGATCCCTGAATGGGGCCAAAACCGCATTGAGTCTATGGTAGCAGGTCGCCCTGATTGGTGTATTTCACGTCAAAGAACATGGGGTGTACCTATTGCTTTGTTTGTGCATAAAGACAGCGGCGAATTGCACCCTAATACCAATGAGTTGTTGGAAAAAGTCGCCGCATTAGTTGAACAAAAGGGCATTCAAGCGTGGTGGGATATAGATGCGAAGGAATTCTTAGGTGAAGATGCCGATACCTATGTAAAAGTCGCTGACACCTTAGATGTGTGGTTTGATTCTGGCGTAACGCATTACTTTGTGGTTGATCGCAGAGATGATATTCCGGCTATGGCCGACCTTTATTTAGAAGGCTCAGATCAGCATCGCGGCTGGTTTATGTCATCGTTGATGACGTCGGTTGCAGCCAAAGGATGTGCGCCCTATAAACAAGTCCTGACTCACGGTTTTACCGTTGATGGTGAAGGTAAAAAGATGTCTAAGTCATTGGGTAATACCGTTGCACCGCAACATGTTATCAATAAACTTGGCGCAGATATTTTACGTTTATGGGTAGCATCAACAGATTATCGCAGTGAAATTGCGGTATCAGACGAGATCTTAAACCGTTCAGCTGATGCGTATCGCCGTATTCGTAATACCTCCCGTTTCTTGTTGGCCAATCTAAATGGCTTTAAACCAGAAACGGATTTGGTACCGCTTAATGAATTAGTTGAATTAGACAGTTGGGCCGTGGCGCGTGCAGCGAAAGTACAAGAAGAAATCATTGCCGCTTATGAAAAGTATGATCTGTTGGTCGTGACACAAAAGCTGATGCACTTCTGCTCGATTGAATTGGGCAGTTTTTATTTAGATATCATTAAAGACCGTCAATATACGGCCAAAAGTGACAGTCATGCTCGTCGTTCATGTCAAACTGCTTTGTATCATATCATCGAAGGTTTAGTCCGCTGGATGGCGCCCATCATGAGCTTTACGGCACAAGAATTGTGGCAAGAATTACCTTGGCAGAAAAAAGAGTTTGTTTTTACTGATGTTTGGTATGAAACATTGAACAATTTGCACATTGACTCAAGCTTTGACAACGATTTTTGGTTGGCGGTGTTAGATGTTAAAGAACAAGTCAATCGCAGTATTGAGGGAGCACGTAAAGCGGGTGTGATTAAAGGCTCTTTGCAAGCCGAGGTGACGATTTATGCCACCGCTGAACTTGCTGCACTTCTTAACAAGTTAGAAGATGAGTTACGTTTTGTTTTGATCACTTCTGCAGCAAACGTGGTACAAGTGGAACAGGCGCCTGAGCACGCTAACAAAACAGAATTAGCCGGCTTATGGGTTGAAATAACGGCGTCTGCAGGACAAAAATGTGCTCGCTGTTGGCACCATCGTGAAGATGTGGGGGCAAACCCCGCTCACCCTGAAATTTGTTTACGTTGTGTAGATAACGTTGAAGGAGAGGGCGAAAAACGCGCTTATGCTTAAGTTGTTAAGTCAAACGGGCTGGCGTTTTTTGTGGTTGTCGCTGTTGGTTTTTGTGCTTGATCAATACACCAAAGGGTTGATTGTCGAGCACATTGAGCTGTATCAAGCGATACAAATTACGTCATTTTTTAATCTAACCCACGTTTACAACTATGGTGCCGCCTTTAGCTTTTTACATGATGCAGGAGGTTGGCAACGATGGTTTTTTACTGCCATAGCACTAGGTGTCGTTGTTTTGATGATGTGGTGGTTAAAACAGTTATCTCGCTCGCATATTTTATTGCCTTTGGCATTTTGTTTGATTATTGGTGGTGCCTTAGGCAATGCCTATGATCGTTTGGTTCTCGGTCACGTAGTAGATTTTCTAGTAGTTTACTATCAAGAATGGGTGTGGCCTGCTTTTAATGTGGCAGACAGTGCTATTTGCGTAGGTGCTGCACTGATGATCGTTGATATGGTTAAAAATAAAGAGCAAAAAAATGACTGATGTATCGCAATTTGTAACTGAACAATCGTTGGCATTTATCGAGCAGGGCAGTGAGGTTGTTTTACATTTTGACCTTAAACTGTCTGATGGCTCTGCGGCTGACAGCACTCGGGTTGACAACAAACCTGCTAAATTAGTGATAGGCGATGGCAATCTAACTCCCAATTTTGAAGCCTGTTTGCTGGGTTTGAAATGTGGTGACAAAAAGTCGTTTACCTTGGCACCCATCGATGCCTTTGGTATGCCTAATCCCGATAACATATATTATTTGGACAGAAGTAAGTTTTCTGCTGAAACTCCTGCTGAAGAGGGGATGATTATCGCGTTTACTCAACCAGATGGAAGTGAGTTACCTGGTATTATTCGTTCGGTTGCAGGTGATTCGGTGACAGTGGATTTTAATCATCCCTTAGCAGGTCAAGAGATTACTTTTGAAGTTGAAATCTTATCTGTAAACTTACATTCATAATCGACGTTTTTTAGGACAATTAACATGCAAATTCATCTCGCTAATCCTCGCGGTTTTTGTGCAGGGGTTGATCGCGCCATCACTATAGTAGAACGAGCGCTCGAGTTGTTTTCGCCGCCGATATTTGTACGTCATGAAGTTGTGCATAACCGCTTTGTGGTGGACGGCTTAAAAAGCCGCGGTGCGGTTTTTGTAGATGAGCTAGCTGAAGTGCCTAACGACAGTATCGTTATTTTCTCAGCACACGGTGTATCTCAAGCTGTTCGTAATGAAGCCGACAGCCGTGGTTTGAAAGTATTTGATGCTACATGTCCACTAGTCACCAAAGTCCATATGGAAGTCATGCGCGCCAGCAAAAAAGGCACCGAATGTATTTTAATTGGTCACCATGGTCATCCTGAAGTGGAAGGAACCATGGGGCAATATGACAATCCCAAGGGCGGAATTTATTTAGTTGAATCGGTTGCGGATGTTGAAAAGCTGCAAGTTAAAAATACCAAACACCTTTATTACTGCAGTCAAACAACGCTGTCTGTTGATGATACTGCGGAAGTGATTGATGCCTTGCGTGAAAAGTATCCGGCTATTGAAGGGCCTCGTAAAGATGATATTTGTTATGCCACGCAAAATCGCCAGGATTCAGTGCGAGAGTTGGCGGCTGACTGTGACGTTTTGTTAGTAGTAGGCGCACAAAACAGTTCAAATTCAAACCGTTTGAGAGAGTTGGCTGAAAAAATCGGCGCACAGGCTCACCTAATTGCCGATGCCAATTGTATACAACGTGAATGGTTAGAAAATGCCAAATGCATTGGCATTACCGCCGGTGCTTCTGCACCTGAGGTTTTAGTGCAAGGCGTGGTCAATAGACTCAAAGAGTGGGGAGCAACTCAATCAATTGAACGCCCTGGACGTCTTGAAAACATTGAATTTGCGGTGCCCAAAGAATTACGAGTGAAGCAAATAGATTAACAACAGATCCAGTATCCTATTTATCACCAGCACGTTGACGGCGTTTTGTTCATAGATTGGTCTAAGGCCAATGTTAGACAAGCGCCGTCGTCAGTTTGTGAGCCCTTCGCAATTGCTACTAGTGTATAAGTTGTAGCGCTGACGCCCACCACGGAAAAATCATAATATTCATTTACCGGTAAACTTAAATCCGATGCTTCTGCATAACCAATGTGATTGAGACGATACGACTCTTGCTGCATTTTTATGCGCAGTAATTGAGTGGCACCGTCCGCCCGTCTTGATTCCATAACGTGTTGTCGGTAGCTTGGGTAAACAAGAATAATTAATAAACCGATTATAGCGAGCACGATCATCAGCTCTACCATGGTCATTCCTTTTAGGTGTTGCGGCGATTTTTGGGGAGCAATATTTGTAATAGAGCTAGTCATCGAAAATTCCTTTTTTCCATTTTTAGAATTTGAACTATAGTTAATTGAACGGATTTTGCGATTAGTTTTTTAGCCATAGTAAGGATACTAAAATGCGTTATTGCATTGGTTTAACCCTTCTTGAAGTTTTAATTACTGTCTCAATTATTGCCCTAACTCTCACTTTGGGTGTGCCATCTGTGCTCAACGCACAAAAAAATATGCAACTTAAAGGTGCTGTCGAAGTCAGTTACTTTGCTTTACAAAAAGCCCGCTCAACAGCCATATCGAATCAAGCAGACATTACCGTTGTATTTAATGCGACTAACCCTTGGTGCATTGCCCTAAGCGATAGTGGCTTATGTGATTGCCATATCTATGAAAATTGCTCTGTTGAAGGTGTTGAGTCTGCCGTTAAGGCCACTGATTTCAATCTAATAGCGCTGCAAGACATTTCTTTTGGTGGTGATGATGCCACCAATTTTGATGGCGTCAGAGGCTTATCTATTGGCCATGCCGGCTCAGCGGTATTCAGTGATGGCAGTAACGAAGTTAAGCTGATTTTAAGTAATATGGGCAGAGTCAGACTCTGTGTAAAATCGGGGCAATTAGGCGCGTATAAGCCATGTTAAATCGTCTTTTATACCAAACAGGTACTTCTTTGGTTGAATTGATGATCTCGATGGCCATTGGATTTGCTTCGTTGACCGCTATGGCATCGTTGGTTGGTCATGGAATTGGCTTAAACAGTCAATTAATGGCTAAGTCTCGTCTGGATGAAGAAGTGAATGCGGTAGCTGCGCTCATGATTCGCGACATAAAACGTGCTGGTTACGATGGCAATATTGCTATTGTTGTAAACGATCCCAATCAGTTTGTTTCAGTCTTTGATAATTCTTTGGCGGTCTACAGTTACCCCGGTGAGGCTGCCAGTAGTTGTGTAGAATTCAGCTACGATCGCAATCAAAACGGTGTGTTAGATGTGGTCAGCGGTAATGAAAACTTTGGTTATAGATTAAAAGACAATGCCATCGAAATTCGCATAGACGGCTTATCTTGCGGGGCGGGTGGTTGGCACGATTTAACCGACCCAGACATAATTAAAGTCAGTCATCTTAAGTTTGTACTGCAACAACAAAACAATCATGGGGTGAATACCCACCGTATCGCTATTGAACTGCAAGCAGAGTTAAAAAGTGACTCGAGCGTATCTAAGCGTTTCAGCACTTCATTTTTAGTTAAAAATTATGACTAGCGTCCATACTTCGCCCCTTTTGCCTCACAAACAACACGGCGCTATTATCTTGGTCACCGTGGTGTTGATGTTGGTGATGATCACTCTAGTCACCTTGTATACCGGTAAAATTCAGTCTTTCGAACATAAGATTATATTGAATAGCCAAAATAAAAAATTGGCTTTTGCAGCCGCCGAGTCGGGCCTCATGCGTGGTTTCGCAGAATTACAGCAACATAAAGAGTGGTCTATTGGTGCGATTAATGAGGTACTCCTTAGTCAAAACAGCTATACCGTTACTGCCACACAACAGCTCATTAACCGCCATGATAGAGAGTTAGCACTCATACAACTTACATCTACAGGCGTTTCAGCTGATGGCTTAGCTACCTCGACTGTGACACAGCAGGCCTTAGTCTATCCCTTGATTGTGCAGATACCAAAAGCGCCTGTATTAGTTGCTGGAGGGCTCAATGATCAAGTGAGTTTTGAACTTGCAGCAAATCCAAATGGTGGGGGAGAGAGCGTGCCCTTAAGTATTTGGTCGAATGCGCAAGTTGATATGGATGCTATTGTTGGTTTTACCTGCGCCCTAGAAGAATATTCTTCTGGCATCTGTCCGCTTAACGCTTACTCATTTTCGATGAATCAAGGCAATGATATTTTATCAAATGATGCAAATTTTCCCGTCGATATTTTTGCTTATTTATTTAATGTTTCTTTGCAACATTATTCAGCCATAAAGAGTGAAGCAGATTTGGTTTTGAATGATTGTCTTTTGCTCAATAACAGTCACTTTGGAATCGTTTGGGTTGATGGGGATTGTCATATTAACAACGGCTTAAATATAGGTGATGCTGCGTATCCTATATTGCTATTTGTCAATGACGGTAGCTTACATTTAGGCCTAGGTTCTACACTAAATGGACTGGTGTTTATGCTTAAACAAAACAGTACTTTGGCCACTTTTGATGTATTTATACCGCCTTCGAGTTCGATAAATGGGGCTTTGCTCGCTAACTACGCCCTAGGTGATTTAGCTGGCAGTCTGAACGTGAAATACGATCAGGCAGCCTTGGCGACACTTACCGAATCGCCGACTTTTTTACGTGTCGCTAAGATCCCTGGGAGTTGGCATGATCTATAACATTAGGCGTCACTGTGGATTTTCACTTATCGAAGTATTGATTGCGTCGTTGATGATTATGTTGGGTGTGACAGGCTATGTGACACTACAAAGTGAATTTGTATTGGCAGATTCAAAGATAAATTTACGCAATATTGCTTTACGATTAGCCCAAGAAAAATTTGATGATTTAGCCAGTTTTAGTCAAGTTGTAAGCGCCGCTAATGGACTTGGTTACAATGATATACAGACAAATACTGGTGGTGAGTTAGCAAGTGGTCAAGTTGAGGTGTCGTTAGGTAACAATGCGGCTAATATTCGTACGTTTACCCGAACTTGGTTGGTCAATAATCGCTATTTTGTGGATCTCGATAATGACTCGTATGCTGATACTTGGGTGGATTCGACTCATCCTAGCCTGATTATGCCCCTTCCGACCATTGCAGGGCAGAAAAGTATTCGGATACAAATTGATTGGCTTGATTATCAAGGGGACAATCAGTCTATTATCTTGGCGGGCTCTTTAACTCCCGTTGCCCCGAGTCGCAGTTTATTGGCTTTTTCAGATTTACCCAGTTCAAACAAGATACCCCAAGTAGTGTTTACACCGAGCAGTATTCCTGACTCTCATACTGTTGAGGTGGGGAATAATGAGTTTAAACAAAGTGCCAGTCCTATTATTGTTAGCCCTGAGCGTATTGAGTTGTCGATTGAAGATTATCGGCACGAAGATGGGCAATACATCAAAAGTAGCCAAGCGGATTTTACCACGGTGAGTTGTCGATGCGAGTTAGCCGGAATGGGGCAGGGTATGACCCCCTCGTTTACTACAATCAGCAATGGCAGAAGCCATATTGAAGCGGGCCAACTGCAATATAAAATGACAGGAACACCTTCTTCAACAGGGCAGTCAACTTTATGTTCGCAATGTTGCCAAGATCATCATGACAGCACGCAAACAATCGCGGATGAGCGCTTTTATCGAAACGACAGTGGCGTACCTCATTCCCACTTTCAACTGGTAGGCGGAACTGGCTATCAACAGGCTTTGATACCTGGTGACCAATATGATGAAGCCTGTCGATTTCGCAGAGTCGATGGCTATTTTGTGTTGTATCCTGACTGGCATTTAGTTGAGTTAGTGGCGTTTAGTCCAGATTATTTTTTAAACCCCAGCAATTTAACTGCGTATGCTGCATTTAGCCAGGCGGTGATGAGTGGCCTGATCAATCATGCAAGTTTGCCGACAAAACCCATTAACAGAGATGTAGATGCCATGAACGGCGGCGGTCAGCTAACGGTAAGGGGGATTTATTTGGATCCCTTGACGACAAGTGATAGGTCTTTGTTGCAGGCAAAAATTGCAAATGGCGATGCAGATTGGTTGGCTCTTACTCCTTTTTATGACGTGAATTTGACATTATTGGCTAACTGGAGCACTGCTGACCCCTCTATTGCGGTGATTTCCAATGAGCCTCTTAGTCCTTTCCCCTCGAATACGTTTCAATATTACCAAGAATTTAGCAGAGGAGAGTTAACTATTATCAGTTCTGGAAGCACTCAAATTTCAGCTAGCGCGTCGGTGCACAACAGCACCATGGCAGGTGTGCCTCCGATTACGCCCACAGAACTTGCCACTGTGCAGAAGGATGACAGTGTTTTGCTACATTAATTTATGCCAAAGCCGCTAAACAGGATGACGGGCAGTGAATAACGACATATCACCAAACCATCGAAAATATATACCTTTCGTTAAGTAAAAATAACCAAACTTCAGGGAATTTAGCTAACATACACCAACCACCAAAGTAATTTGTTCATAGGTATGGGGTTATAGTGTTAGAGAGTCTACCAGTCGTTCATCGAATTCATAAGGTGCCACTTCATGTGCGCGGTGTGGGTATGATTGAAATTTTAGTCACTCTATTTATTCTCTCTGTCGGGTTATTAGGTGTTGTTTATTTGCAATTTGTCGGTTCATTTACTAACTCTGAATCTCTAAATCGATCCCAATCCGTATTGGTGGCTCAGCAAATGTCGGAGCGACTCAGAGCCAGCGCCACCTTCTCCATTCGAGGAGATGGCTTGGTAGTGGACAATGAATACTTTGATCCAGATAACTATAATTTTCAAACCCTCACATGCTCGGGTAGTGAGCAAGCCTACGAATGTTTTTGTAAATCACGGCCGTCGGTGATCCCTAATTGTAACGACAATATTTGTTCTGCTAGTGATCTAGCAAAGTTTGATGCTTATGAGCTGTCGTGTGCGGCGGTGATCACCAATCCCGATGTGACTATTTCATTGGATTGCGAAGACAATGATTTAATGGATTTACAAAGTTGTAGTGTCGGTTCCAAACATATCGTTACGCTCAAGTGGCCTGTAGAGAATTGGCAAAATATCAACAGAACACTCAATGCAAAATGCATGGTAGGTGAAACGAGCCCCCATGATTGCGTATCAGTAGATGTCACACTATGAAAACCCCTAAGCAACAACACGGTTTTAGTCTAGTTGAGTTGATGATTTCTTTGACTATCGGTTTGATGATCTCAGGTGCGTTGATTCAAGTTATGTTAGGCAACAATGTCACTGAAAGATTAAATCAAGCGGTGTCATCGGTCCAAGAAAGTGGTCGTTTTATTATTACTCGTTTGCGCAACGATTTATTGATGACAGGCCGTTATGATAATTTATCCCCTGATCTTAACCGAGATGTGGATGTCGCTGTCGAAGCGGCCATTGTGCAAAATAATCCTGTGCCTTTACCTGGTGATTTTGTCAATGATGCCACAGTGGGGTCGCTTGAAGGCGCTAGTGGCGCAAGTGATACCTTAGTCGTCAGCGCTCAAGCCAGCACTGATTGTCGAGGTTATAAATTAGGTTACGCCGCCAACGAAGAGTTTTATGTGGTTAATCAGTATTTTGTCACGGGCACGACACTACAATGCAGAGGTTTTGACGGACGAGTTCTGAGGGGGCAAAAAGTCGCTGTTGGCAATGACAGTGATAAGGCTTATACCTTACTGGACGACGTCTATAGCTTTCAAGTGCAATACGGGGTGTCTAATACTCTGTCTGTAGGCGACAACTCGTCGCGACCTGTAAGATTTGTTACAGCAGACGCTTTGGCAGCGCTTCGGACTGCCGGAGCGCAAGTTGTTGCAATACGTATCGCGGTGCTACTTAAAGCCGATTCTGATGTTCTGATTGACCCGGTCCCCTCCTTTAAATTACTGGACGAAGCAGTGTACCAGCCCACTGACAAACGTTTATTTAAGCAATTTGAAACGACGGTTACGTTACGAAATGTAAAAAACTTTATTCGCAGTAGGAATATATGAATCATACAAATATGCACAAAAATTCAGGCATGGTGATGGTATTTGCCTTACTGATATTACTCAGTTTAACCATCCTAGGTGTTACATCTGTCGCCAGTAGTTTGATGCAAAGCAAAATGGCGGTGTCGATGGAGCGAAGCTCTCTTGCATTTGACGCTGCAGAGTCAGCGATTGCAGGTGTCATTTTTGAGGCAGAAGATAAAGTTGTCTTAGCAGATGCAAATATAAATGACCCCTTGTCTGATGCACGAGGGGGTAACCAATTGGATTTAACTGTGCAGTCTTTAAGTTGTTTTGAAGAAAATGATTGGACCAATCGTAGCGTGACATCAGCAGGATTGAGTAAAGGAAGTCGTCACGTAGGGACAGGAGATTATGTCGCGCAACCTGCTATTGATAGTTGGTCTAAAACCGCCTTTTTGCGCGAGCAACCTTGTGTTGGCTCTAGCAATGTTATTGGTGGTAGTAATATTAGTTGTCACGTATTTATTGTGCGTGGCTGCGGCCAATTAAAAGACAGCAACTTTGTAGTCGCAAATACCTTGAATGCCTCGGTCTTTGCACCTGCTGCCCAATAGAGGGGGCTTTTATGAATACATTACGTCAAATAAATCGGGTATTTTTGTTACTTTCGGCTTTGTGTTGCGCTCATGTCGCACTGGCAGACGACCTTGAAATTTACTTAGGCACATCCGGCTCGCAAGTGACTTACAATCCAAATGTACTTTTTATTATGGACACTTCGGGCAGTATGACAGGTAGGGACGATGGCTCTCAGTCACGCATGTTGCGGGTTCAAAATGCCCTCAAAGAAACACTCTCTTCCGTTACCAACATTAATGCAGGTTTAATGCGATTTTCTGACTACGGTGGGCCTATTCTCTATCCGGTTCGCCCCATTGATGACGCTGTGCGCCCAGAAATTATTACCTCAATTAGTCAAGGCAGTGACGATGCTTTCGAAATTAGCTCAAGTGTCACTGTAGGTGCTAACACCCTAAAATTGTCTGAAAGTACTACGCCAGTAACTGTGGGTATACGTTATCAAAATTTGAATATTCCAAGAGGGGCCACCATTACTAGTGCTTTTGTGCGCTTTACCTCAAATAATTACAATGTAGCAAGCACTGAATTTACGATCAGCGGTGAGTTAGTTGGTAACGCCAGTGAGTTTTCTAATACTGCGAGTAATATCACTAGTCGTGCCAAAACCGCCAACTCTGTGTTGTGGAATACGGACAACGATTGGCCAGTGTCTAACGAAACAATTTCAACGCCAGATATCACCAGTATCATCCAAGAGATCGTCGATCAAAGCACGTGGTGTGGCGGTAACGCGCTAAGTTTATTGATTGAAGGTGTGGGCAGTTCGAGTAGTAGTGCAAGACAAGCAAAAGCCTATGAAGAAGGCTCTGGTTTATCACCACAGCTAGTCATCACTTATGATGACACAACGGCTACAGGCTGTGTGAAAGGCGGTTATACTTATCAAGTTAGTTCGCAGCGATACAATGCTGAAGAGCGCTCAAATGGTTATGAGTCAACGGGTAGTGAACTTGGCTTTTCAAGTGGCTCAAATGACTATGTAGGGGTGATTTTTAGAAATGTCGCCCTACCAAGAAATGCTGCAATATCGAATGCTTACCTAGAATTTACCGCCTATCAAACTAGCTCTAGTAGCTATGCTTCAATGAATATTTATGGTGCCAATGTTAATGATGTAGGCAACTTCAATAATTATGACCGCTATGAACTACGTAACATCGCTAAAACTGCTGCGGTAAATTGGGCTGACATCCCTCGTTGGTACCGAAACTATACGTATCAGAGTCCTGCCGTCACCAATATTGTGCAACAGATTGTTAATCGCAGTGGGTGGAATGCGGGCAATGAAATGATGTTTATTATGGCTGATTTCAACGGTACTCGAGGCGCATACAGCTACAATGGACAACCCTCTGGCGCCGTTAAATTAGTCATTGAATTTGAAGGTCAAGCCACGCCAGGGCAAACATCAACGGTGCGGGACCACCTCATAAGCCAAGTCGACTCGCTCAGCGCGGAAGGTTTTACACCGATTGTTGATACCCTATATGAGGCGGCCAACTATTATGCCGGTTTCAATGTGGACTATGGCTTGAAACGAGGCGATAGCTCAACTTCTTCTTCGGTAAGACGAAATACCAGAGTAAGCAGTCGTTTAAGTTATATTGGGGCCGACTCTGTGTTACCTAGCGGTTGTACCTTGGATAATCTCAGTAGTTCATCCTGTGTGGGTGAATATATTCCCAGCGGCGCACAATATGTTTCACCGATTACTGACAGGCAATGCCAAACCAATAACCATATTGTATTGTTGTCCGACGGCGAAGCGAATAACAACCACAGCGTGAGTAAAATAGAAAGTATGTTAGGTTTATCTTGTCGCGGTTCCGGCGGAGAAAAGTGCGGGTTGGATTTAATCCGTAATATCGGTGATGCCGATGAATCGGTGATCGACTCAAAAATCTATACCCATACCATCGGTTTTGCCGCCAATAGTACTGCAAATGCATTTTTAAATGACTTAGCAATTAATGGGAATGGTGGCTTTTACACGGCATCGAATACCGAAGATCTAGTTGATGTGTTTGCATCCATTTTGAAGACAGTAAAAGATGTTAACGCCACGTTCGTCTCACCCGGGGTAGCAGTTAATCAACTCAACCGATTGACCCACAATGATGAATTGTATTTTGCACTATTTAAACCAGCTGAAGGCACGTTGTGGCCTGGAAATGTAAAAAAATACAAATTAGATGGCGCAGACATACTCGATAAAAACGGCAACAATGCGGTAGACAGTTTAACCGGGTTTTTCAGCGACAACGCCCACAGCTATTGGTCAGTGTTAGCTGATGGCAATGATGTCCGCGATGGCGGAGCGGCAAGCCAAATGGGTTTGCCCCGCAATGTCTACGCGTTTTCTGGTCCTGGCACGATTATGACCACAGCGAATTTAGTCCATGAAGACAACAATAATTTTACGGTGAGCGATTTGGCCCTTGGTTCGGTAGCCAACTCAAGTACGGTCAGAGAAACCTTACTAAAATGGGCTCGGGGCGTGGATGTTCGAGATGATGATGGGGATGGACTTGATACCGATGCCCGTTTGCAAATGGGCGACCCGATTCATTCGCAGCCTGTTATTGTTAACTATTCTCTTACTGAGAGCGCTGTCTTGGTCGCAACAAATCATGGTTATCTGCATTCGTTCGACCCTGAAACAGGCACCGAAAATTTTGCCATTATGCCCAAAGAATTAATGGAAAATTTGTATGACTTTTATCGTGATAGCTCGACCTTTACTCACATATATGGCTTAGATGGCGACATGGTGTTGCGTTCAGTAGGTAACAATAAATATCTTTATCTGGGCATGCGCCGAGGAGGTAAAAATTATTATGCTCTTGACGTTAGTAACAAAACATCCCCCTCTTTATTATTTAAAATAGAAGGCGGTGCAGGGGAGTTTGCTAAGCTAGGGCAAACATGGTCGAAACCCACTGTCACAAAAATTCGAGTAGGGAGCACGGCTAAAAATGTGCTGATTTTTGGTGGTGGCTACGACGCCGACCAAGACAGCAAATTGACGCGCAGTGCCGATAGCACAGGTAACGCGGTTTTCATTGTTGATGCTGATTCTGGTGCGCTCATTTGGTCTGCGAGTAACAGTGATGCCAATTTAAATCTCAGTGATATGCAATACAGTATTCCCGCCAGAGTATCGGTCATTGACCGAGACAATGACGGCTTTGCCGATCACATGTACGTGGTAGATATGGGCGGCCAATTGTTTCGTCTCGATATTCATAATGGAGAGGCTATAAGTGACTTAGTCACCGGTGGCTTAATGGCTGATTTTGGTGGTGATAGCAATACGGATAACCGCCGGTTTTATTATGGCCCTGATGTCACTGAGATTAGTTTAGGTGCAGAGCACTATTATGCTGTTGCTCTTGGCTCAGGCTATCGAGCTCATCCTTTAAACAGTGAGATAGAAGACCATTTTTACATGATAAAAGACACTGGCGTTTTCACTTTTGACGAAGACGGCAATTACAGTCTACCCAGCCCTGTGTTGAGTATTTCTAGTTTGTATGATGCAACTGATCATCTGTTAAGCTCCTCTGACAGCACCTTACAGCAAATTGAGGCGAATAATTTTGCACAACTTTCCGGTTGGATGATCAGGCTTGGGGCTGGTGGTGAAAAAGTGCTCGCTTCGCCCTTGATATTAGATTATCAAATTATCTTTACCACTTACTTACCGGCTACGGCGAGCACAAGCTCTTGTGCACCGCCATCAGGCAATAGTCGCGCATACTTGGTTGAGCTAGTTAACGGCAACGCGGTCACCGACTTAAATCAGGATGGGGAGCAACAGCATCAAGATCGGTACGCACAGTTAAAACAAACGGGTATTGCGCCCGATACCAAAATCTTGATTGAAGATATTATTAAGCCCATTGTTTGCTTAGGCACTGAATGCGCTTCAACGGTAATCCAGCGAGACAGTAATGGCGATCAAATTGCCTGTAATTCAGATTTTGAATGTTTAGCCGAAAATATCTACAGTAACTTTGAACGAGTACAAAAAAGCAGTTGGAAAACTGAAATAGAAAGGCAGTAACAATGTATTCAAATAAAAAAAATAAGAGTGCGGGATTTACCTTAGTTGAACTGATGATCGTGGTAGCCATTGTTGGCATTATCAGTATGTTGGCCTATCCGAGTTACCAAGGCTTTATCAAAAGCAGTAATCGGTCTGCTGCACAAGCTGATTTAATGTCATTGGCAGCAGCAATGGAGCGCCACAAAGCAGCGAGTTATAGTTATAAAAAAGCAGCAGTCTCTGGAGCAGATACTGGCAGTCCAGCCAACTTTCATAAACACAGCCCTTCTGCTGAGCCTTATGCTAATCGCAAATATGATCTTCTTATCAGCCAAGCAACAGGTAGCACGTATTTAATCGAGGCAAAACCAAGTTCTAGCAGTGCACAAGCCGGTGATGGCAGTTTGTTTTTTTACAGTGATGGTCGACGTGCGTGGGATAAAGACAATAGCGGCGCTATTAGTGGTGCAGAATATTGCTGGACTTGCTAACTAAAGCGAATAGAGACGTTTGTGACGTGCTTGGTTACACAACCTTAGTTTTCACGTCTCTTGGTCGCTGAAACTCTGTTTCCGTCTCAAGTTAACAAGGTGATAAGAAGAGCAGTAGCCGATGAGCCTAACAAGCTAAACGTATAAAAACGTTTAACGTTGTGTCCATTTGAGTCCGTTTGATTTCATTATCCAGGCTGGGAGCACCCCTTCAGATTAGGGACAACTGAGTTCAGTACCAGTGGTGTCTTCATGAATACCATTTCTATCACTATCAGTGCTCATTTTTACTCGACCTTGAAGAGTAATTGTGATTTGCCTAGCGTATTCTGCTTCTTTGTCGGTATGACAAATTAACAACGTATAGTTGCCTGATGCCTCACCATTTGGCAAAAACATCAGTGAATTTGCCGGGCCAGTTACATAGTTATTTGGTGAAATTGCTTCAGTGGTGGCGATTAGCTCTTCGTCTGAACCCCTATCTCCATTTCCGTCAATATCAATAAAAACGATTTTTGGGGCGTCCCAATCGTTGCTGCAAACGGAATAGTCAGATGAGGGGCACACGACCGTGCTGATTTGTTGATCAATTGAATTATTTCGAGCAAACTGAATAACCGCACTTAATTCATTGATTTGTGAGGCTATTTTATTTTTTATTAAGATGCTCTGAATACTGGGTGCCACAGCTGTCATAATAATTGCTACGATCGCTAAACTGATCAGGATTTCGATGAGGGTTACCCCTTTTTGATTCGCCACTGCCGCTCCTTTTAAACTTATTGAGATAACATAAACTAATTTAAGAAAAATTTGGTATAAATTGTGTTGTCATGGTTAGAATTGCTATACACAAGGACAAACCGATGATTTGATCGGTTTACAAAATATTGAGAAAAACGATAGGTATTACACGATGTTAGCTGCCACAATAATTGAACAAATGCGAGTTCTCTCGCACATTGAGCCTGCTTTTGAAGTTAGACGTAGGGTCGACTTTATAAAAATGCATTTACTGAATAGCGGGATGAAGAGTTTAGTATTGGGTATCAGTGGCGGTATAGATTCCTGTACCTTAGGAAAGCTGGCACAACTTGCAGTGAACGAGCTAAATGAAGAAAGAGATGAAGGCTTTCAATTTGTTGCGGTCCGTTTACCCTATAACGTTCAGGCCGATGAAATAGACGCCCAAGCATCAATTGACTTTATCGAACCTAGCCATAGTGTTGCTGTTAATGTTCAACCTGGCGCTGATGCTATCGACCAACAAACTAGCTTGGCCTTGAGTGCACATGACTTACTGCCCGAAAGTGAAACAAAACGTGATTTTGTTAAAGGCAATGTTAAAGCTCGCACACGCATGGTGATTCAATATGAAATAGCAGGCATGTTAGACGGCCTAGTCCTTGGAACCGATCATTCAGCAGAAAACATTACGGGTTTTTACACCAAGTACGGTGACGGCGCTTGTGACTTAGCGCCTCTATTTGGTTTAAACAAACGACAAGTTAGGCAAGTTGCGGCATTTCTCGGCGCACCACAAAACGTGATCACTAAGGCGCCAACTGCCGACCTTGAAAGTCTTGCGCCGCAAAAAGCGGATGAACTCGCTTTAGGCCTCAGTTATGATGAAATTGATGACTTTTTAGAGGGCAAGGATGTTGCTCAACATGTGTCAGATAAACTCATTAGCATATTTGTAAAAACGCAGCATAAGCGCGTACCAATTCCAACTATTTACGATTAATCTAACCTGCAGGGATATAAAGATGAAAAAATTAGAAGCCATAATCAAACCGTTTAAGTTAGATGATGTTCGTGAGTCTTTAGCACAAATTGGGGTAAATGGGATGACAGTAACCGAAGTAAAAGGCTTCGGTCGTCAAAAAGGTCATACAGAGATGTATCGGGGTGCAGAGTATAACGTCGATTTTTTACCCAAAGTTAAGTTGGAAATCGTGATTGTTGATGAGCTCGTTGAAAGAGCCATTGAAGCAATAATGAACACCGCGCAAACAGGCAAAATAGGTGATGGCAAGATATTCGTCTATGACGTAGAACGCGTCATTCGGATTCGTACTGGCGAGGAAAACGAAGAAGCCGTTTAGCGTGTAATGGCTTAATAAATATTCTGTTTTTAGTGACTTTGTGAGGAGTTAACAGAAATACAAATTAATTTGTATTTAATGTGAAATAAAGTTGAGTGGGCTATGGTCTATGTTATTGACGTTATCAACCCCGCAAATTTTGTTGTTAAATTAAAGGATAAACCAATGAATCAAATTAAAAAAACGGCCATCGCATCGACTATTGGTGCCGTAGTGATAGGCTCGCTTGCTTCTGTGAGCTTGCAAGCCAATGCAAACCCTTTTGAAATGCAATCTCTTGAGTCTGGTTACATGTTAAGCCTCGCTGAGGGCAGCTGTGGTGGTGACAAAGCTGCCAAGGTTAAAGATAAAGAAGGTAAATGTGGTGAAGGCAAGTGCGGCGGCGATAAAGCGAAAGCCATGGCCAAGGACATGAAAGAAGGTAAATGTGGCGAAGGCAAGTGTGGCGGCGATAAAGCGAAAGCCATGGCCAAAGACATGAAAGAAGGTAAATGCGGCGAAGGCAAGTGCGGTGGTGATAAAGCGAAAGCCAAGGTTCAAGATAAAATGAAAAAAGAAGGTAAATGTGGCGAAGGCAAATGCGGTGAAGGAAAATGCGGCGGCCAAGCGTAAGCTACTACAGCAATAAAAAGGCCAGCCAATGCTGGCCTTTACTTTTTTAAGGAGCCTTTATGTCTAATAAAATTCCATTTCCTGGTGCGGGTTTAGGGCTCAGAAGAGAAATGTTGGACCAACTCAGCCCTGTTCCTCAACAAGTTGATTTTTGGGAAATAGCACCAGAAAATTGGATCCCATTAGGCGGTAAATATCAAAAAGTGCTTCGTCAACTTACCGAACATCATTACTTTACCTGCCATGGGCTGTCTCTTTCCATCGGCAGTCCGGCGCCTTTAGACGTAAACTTTGTGAAGAGTGTTAAACATTTTTTAGACGAGCATAACATTCAATTTTACAGTGAGCATCTGAGTTATTGTTCGGGTGAAGGTCATTTGTATGATCTTATGCCTATCCCTTTTACAGAGGATGCAGTGAAGCACGTGGTTGCCCGCATTAAACAGGTTCAAGACATTATTGAACGACCGCTCATTCTAGAAAATGTGTCCTATTATGCGTCGCCCGGCCAAGAAATGACTGAACAGGCGTTTACCTTAGCCATATTAGAAGAGTCGGGCTGTTCGCTCTTACTTGATGTAAATAATATTTACGTCAATTCAATTAATCATGGTTACAATGCGGAGCAGTTTTTAGCGGCGATGCCGAGTCATAAAATTGCTTATGGGCATATTGCAGGGCATTTTGATGAAGCAGATGATTTGAAGGTAGATACTCACGGCGCTGATGTCATTGAACCTGTCTGGCATTTATTGCAGCAGGCTTATGCACTTCACGGTGTATTTCCAACGCTATTAGAGCGGGATTTTAATATTCCACCGATGCCCGTTTTATTGCAAGAAGTCGAAAATATAAAATCAATCCAAGCTCAGTTTAGGCCCACGACGGCTTCACAAAGGTTGGCGTAATGACCGACTTTAAAGCGATACAGCAGCAATTTATTGCTCATTTGAAAGACCCCGATAATGTGGCTTTTGATTATGGTATTGAAGACCGCAGACTTAAAATATATCGTGAATTGTTTTTTAATAATATCCTTGGTTTTCTCAGTTCTGGATTTCCGGTACTCGCTTCGATTTACCAAGAACAAGAATGGTTAAGACTCGCTCGCCAGTTTTTTGCTAGCCACCGTTGTCGATCACCTTACTTTACCGACATTAGTTTGGAGTTTGTTGAATATTTAAGCAGCGAACATCAAGCAACAGATTACGATCCGCCTTTCCTGAGTGAGCTTGCACATTACGAGTGGCTAGAATTATCTATTAGTATTAAAAAATGCTCCGAACCTTTAGTCGTTTGGGAGCAAAATAATGATGATTTTCCCACTCTGATACAGTTTTCACCCTTGGCAACCTTAGTCAGTTATCACTTTCCAGTCCATCGCATTAGCGTGGATTTTCAGCCCCATTTGGCGGAAGAGCCCGTTTATCTCGTGGTATATCGAAATAATAAAGACGACGTGAATTTTTCTTTAATTAATCAAGTCAGTGCTCACCTGTTAAATGTGATCCAGCAAAACGCGCACATAGGCATGTCAGAGTTGTTAGCCCAGATGCAATCTGTTTTACCGCAAATTAATCCTGCACAACTCAACTTGTCAGTGCAAAATATTGTTGAACAAATGTTGAGCAAAGAAATATTGCTGCCAACAAAATGTGATTAGTTTTGTTGTCAAAGGACCTTTGGCAAGGTAAAAGCTACCATTTTGAGGTGGTTTGCATTACCATCTTGCCCCTTATATAAAATGCTATTTATTTGCTTCTTAGGAGTTTGGTTATGCAAAATGAAAACGAAGTCATCGACCCATTCAACTGGTCCTATGTTTTTGCCGCATTAATCGTTTTATTAGCCTTTCCATTGTTAAACGCCATTGTCGGTTGGTTTGTTTTTTATCTATAAACCGCAATAAATTTTTTACTTACTACGGGGAAATTCGTGTCCGCCGCTTATATAAAGTCGGTCATTAAGACCGTGCCTGATTATCCTAAACCAGGGATAATGTTCCGTGATGTCACCTCAGTATTAGAGGACCACACCGCCTATTCGCAAACCATTGCATTGTTAGTTAAACACTATGCACCAATGGGATTCGATAAAGTTGCTGGTACAGAAGCGCGAGGTTTCCTTTTTGGCGCACCTCTAGCGATTGAGCTTGGCATTGGGTTTATTCCTGTGCGCAAGCCTAGAAAACTGCCGAGAGCCGTGATCAGCGAAAGCTACGAATTAGAATACGGTACTGATTCTCTTGAAATTCACCAAGATGCGGTAAAGCCCGGTGAAAAAGTTTTGATGTTAGATGATCTTCTGGCAACGGGTGGAACAATGATCGCTACGGCAAATTTAATCCGTCGTTTGGGGGGGATTGTTGAGCACGCTGGTTTTGTTATCTCTTTGCCCTCTCTTGGTGGTGAGCAAAAATTAACACAAAACGGCGTAACCAGTTTTTCAATTTGTGAGTTTGAAGGCGAGTAACAAAAAAGCATGAGTTATCAGGTATTAGCCCGTAAATGGCGTCCCAATAGTTTTGCCGAATTAGTTGGGCAAGAACATGTTGTATCCGCTATTTCGAATGCCTTAGATAACGATAGATTACATCACGCTTATTTGTTTACAGGCACCCGAGGAGTAGGCAAAACTACCATCGCGCGCATTTTTTCTAAAAGCTTAAACTGTGAATTAGGTCTAAGTGCAACACCATGTGGAAAATGCAGTACCTGTGTAGAGATTGAGCAGGGCAACTTCATCGACATGTTGGAGATCGATGCGGCCTCGCGTACTAAAGTCGAAGACACTAGAGAGTTATTAGATAACGTGCAGTATCGTCCAAGCAGAGGGCGCTACAAGGTGTACCTTATCGATGAAGTTCACATGTTGTCGAAACACAGTTTTAATGCTTTGCTTAAAACGCTAGAAGAGCCGCCTCCTCATGTGAAATTTTTGCTGGCCACGACGGATCCACAAAAGTTACCTGTCACGATATTATCTCGCTGTTTGCAGTTCAATCTAAAAGCCTTATCGCGCAGTCAGATATCACAGCAGTTGGCCTTTATTCTGCAACAAGAACATCTTGAGAGTGAAAGCGAAGCGTTAAATCAGTTAGCTCGGGCTGCACAGGGCAGTATGCGCGATGCACTCAGTTTAACCGACCAAGCCATAGCCCAAGGCAATGGGGTTGTTAGTCTATCCATCGTGACGGATATGCTTGGCTTGATGGACAAAAATGTTGTACTCAAGTTACTTAATGCCCTCTTGCAAAAGCACAGTGATGAGGTCATGGCATCGGTTGACAAAATGGCTATGCAAGCAGCTGATTTTAGTCAGGTCTTAGCTGAGTTGATGAGTCTGTTGCATCAAGTTGCTTTGACCCAACTCGTTCCAGACGCCTGTAAACTTGAAACTATATCGGCTCGTGCGATTTATCAAATTGCAAAAGGTGTTGCCCCAGAGCATATCCAACTACTTTATCAAATCGCGCTATTGGGCAAAAAAGACTTACCCCATGCTGCGGATGCTCGGTCTGGTTTAGAAATGACCTTGCTTAGAATGCTAGCCTTTTGCCCAGATAATATCAGTTTAAATCCTGAAGACATCAATTCGCTGGGCACACAAGCTCTGACAAGTCAGCCTGATGTAACGCTTGCGCCTGAAAAAAAGGTGACAGTTGCTCAACCGTCTCCTGAGACAATCTCAGAGCCAGAGCAACCAAAGGCGGTTGATATACATACTCAAGCTGAAATACACAAAAACCTTGAGCAAGGTATCCAAACTCATCCAGAGGCTCATCATGCTAAAGTGGAAGCAGATCATAATGATGATTACCCCCACGTCGACTACGGCATGGATGAAGAACAACAAAATTTAGCTGACAGCGCCTATGAACAAGAATTGTTTGCTCAACAACAAACCATTGTTGAACAGGCTGAATACTTTGGACACAGTGAGCAAGTCGCCACACCTGACGCAGCTCAGTCAAGCCCTCAATCCTCTTTAAGCACCACTGAAACAATGATTGCTTTGCGTAAAAAGCTGCAGCAGTCACAGGCGGCTATGGAGGAAAAGTCACAGGCTGAAAAAAAGCCAGTAAAGACTGATGTTCCTAATTTAGCCTCAATTCGCCTTCCGAAAAGTAATGATAGCCTTACAGAATTAAAGAGTATTACAGCGGCTGTTGAAGTAAACACTGAGCCACGTTCTACTGCTGTTAATCTTGAAATAAGCGAAAATCCGCTTAATGGCGTTATAGTGCCAGTGTCAGTGAACCATGAAGTGGCGCCCCCTTGGGATGATGATGATCGCCCCAGAGAAACAGAACCAGAGCACACTATTACTACCAGTGAAATAAGCTCAGATGTAAAAACAGACAGTGTAGTAGAAGCTTACCAAGCCCTTGATGCTCATGGTCATTTAGGCTTAGACGAGTTAGGCGAGGTGACAATTGAAATCCCGCTCTTTCTAGCAGATCAACAAAAAGTCATATCGGCCATTCAAGTGGATGAATGGAGTCAGTTAATTGATAGTATGCAAATTACCGCTTTAACCAAACAGCTTGCTTTGCATTCTTCTTTTGAAAAAAACGCTGATACTGTGAAATTAACCCTGTTAGCAAGTAAAGAGCACTTGGATACTCCCTCAGCTAGGGAGCAAATAGGCAATGCGCTCAAAACAGCTTTAAACGCTGACATAGTGCTTGAAATTGAATTGGGCCACCCCATTAATACACCTTTTGCCATACAGCAAAAAGTGAATACCTTACGACAAGAATACGCCGAACAAGTTATTAACAATGATGCAAGTATCAGATTCATGCAAGAGTTGTTTGCGGCTAGAGTTGATAACAACAGTATTGTTGCAAAATAAGCCCTTACAGGCTGAATATTTCATTTAAGAAGAGAGAATTATTATGTTTAAAGGCGGTATGGGTAACATGATGAAACAGGCTCAGCAGATGCAAGAACGCATGCAAAAGAGCCAAGAAGAACTTGCTTCAATCGAAGTCACTGGTCAATCAGGTGCTGGTTTAGTAAAGGTAACCATGACCTGTAACCATGCTGCTCGACGAGTAGAGATTGATGAGAGCTTGATGCAAGACGACAAAGAAATGATTGAAGATCTCGTTGCTGCTGCAATCAATGATGCTGTGCGTAAAGTGCAAGAAACCACAAAAGAAAAAATGGCTTCCGTTACCGGTGGTATGCAGATGCCTCCCGGCTTCAAGATGCCTTTTTAGTAAAAAAGAATATATTAATCATATAGTTAAAATATTTTCTTGAAGGGTGGGACATAAAGGGGACAAATCTCATAACAATCATACCTTTCTGAGAAACCACCGTGATTCTGATTCAAAGTTTAAGTAAAACAAAAAAGACCACTCAATGTAGTGGTCTTTTTTGTTAAGCGATTTAGTTATTTGTACTTCATTTGAATTCGAATCATCCTATGTGACTCGTTTGTCGGGAATGAGCGAATTGCCGCCGTTGGGCATATTTGATGTTCGATTGAGCTATCACTCTAAAGCGGACATTAACGTTCCAGTGAGCGCCGAACAACTAAACTAAAGCGGCTTGTTAGGTTTTACCGGAGTTCCTAATACGAAGTTATAAACTGGCTCAGGACACGAACCCTTCTCAGGGCAAAACCAACCAGCTACTACCTCCTCTCCCACGAAGCCAAGCTCGTCTACTGTACCATGAACATCCATTCCTCCATCGCAAATGTTTGCCCTAAGCGCAAAATGAAAGCGGCTTCCTAAGACCGAATAAGCCGCAATTTCAGTTGATTCAGGAAATATAGGTTTTCTGACAGGTTGCTCAGATAAAATTTCCATTTTGAGAGCATTCTCCATTGAACAGGTGCGAACTTTCTCATTAGTTAGTCTTACGGTTATAGTTCGAATTATTTCTTTTTTAGTGTTTAGGTAGGCAAAGTTAAAAACGGCCCCAGCATTAATAATTCTGGGAGTTGGTTTTTTAATTGCGGTGGTGTAGTCCTCTACATATTTCCAGTATTTTTCTTCAGCCAGACGTTCTTCTTCAGAAATGTTAGAACATCCTGAAATAAATATAATTAAAGTAAAAAGCGAGAGTAATTTCATAGAAATCTAACGCCCCAAGCAACTGTAGCTGCAGTGGAGTTTATTTTTATGTGATGCTTTTTCCGCATAAAAACAAACGGAGTGTAAGCTGTCAGATTGCCTTGCCTTGTTATAAATCACTTGCTCGGTTTCTCCTGAGCTTCTGGATTACCACCTTGTACAAGATATGAATCCCATAAAAAACACGCCCCAGAAATAAATGCATTGCCAGTTCCACTTAAAGTACCAAACAGATAGCCTTCATACTTTTTTAGTTTGATCGATAGCTCACACCCAGAGCTTCCAAACACCGACCAATAAGATTCGTCATTCCCTGATGTCGTAAACTTATCTTCGAACGAATCGAAATCACCAGATTGATACGAAGCTTCAATTATTGAGCAAAGCTTTGGTAACAAGCTTTCCCAATCAGGTAAGCATATCGTGTAATTCTGTTGTCTATCCATTTACCGCTCTGATTTATAACGAGGCTGTAGAAAAAGTCGGTTTTGACATTGCATTTTCTACTACCCTTCTTCATTTTTAACTTTTGCTACTTTGCCTTGAAGATGAGGATTTTTCAATTTTATTGATGGGATTTTGGGATAATTTTCTTTTCGGCGATTTTGTATTTGTTATGGCCTGATTTTAGGGGCTTCAAAGAGCGGTATTTACCGTCATGTGATATTAGCTTTATGCCGCTAACTGTCCGTAATTCTTGAGTTTCTCAATATTGTGTATCAAGCAGAACAAATACCACTGGCCTTGCACCTTATTTTTGCCACGCAGGCTGAAGCGTTTGAGATTCTTGTTGGTCCCTATGTTGCCGAACACAGGTTCAACCACGGACATGCGGTGACTGTAAATTTGTTTGCCCTTGGGACTATCAACGCGCAGTCTCATCCAGTCGGTATAATTGGGCGGTCGCGGTTTGTCATCAATTAAAAACGATACTATCCGTCCATGTCCTTTAGGTTTATCGGGTGATTCAGGGTTACGTAAACATTGCTGCTTTTTCTCACAACCTCGGCAGGCGCGTATTTTGCCTTCAAAGCCTATTCGTGTGCCACCAGAGGGTTCAGTGCGACGCCAGGTCTCCCACATAGCTTCACCCATTGGGCAAACGCAGGTCATGTTAATGGGGTCGAAATTAAATTCATTAGCAGGGATTAACTCAACCTTACTCTCTTTATTATCTTGATGACGTTTACCGTATTTTTGCTTTTGCTCATTGAACTTGGGGTCACGGCTTCTAAATTGGTTGTCAGGAATGTAGGCATTAATGTCATTGTCATGCAGATATACATTGTTCGCTTCGTTCGCAAAACCCGTGTCTGCGGTGATGATAGTTTGCGCTTTTAAGATGTCTTCGCTAATAGCTAAACGCTTAAACCGCGCTTGAATACTTTCAAGTACGGGCTGCAACGTGTGCTGCTCTGGGCCGCTACCAAACACTTGGGCGTCAACGATAATTTGGTGCTTTTTATCCACCGCTGCCACCCCGTTATAGCCTTGAATAGTGCCTTTACTGGTGGTCATCTTGGCTGATTCATTATCGGTAATATTACTCTTCACTTCTTGTGGACGTTTACCTGTCCCCATCCGTGGTGCGGCGTCAGCTTCCTTTAGAAAAGCATTTATTTTGTCATGCGCTTTATTCAAGGTATCGATAGTTTGCGCGGTGCGCTGTTTGCGTACTTCATCCACAGACTCACACTTATCAAGCTTCTCATGCTGGTCCATCTGATAGCGGATTTGGCGTTTAAGTTTATCGCGTTTTTCTTCCAACTCTTTAAATGTGCCAGACCATTCTTTGGACGCATTTGATGACATTTTACATCCATCAATAGCAAACAATTCATTGCCCAATAAACCTTGGGTATGACATATCAACAGCACTTGCTCAAAGACGCTTTCAACCTCTTTTTTACGACCACTCACAAAGCCTGCAATGGTTGTAAAATGCGGTACAGAGTCACACGACAAGGCTTTAAATATCACATTAGTGTCACAGCACCACTCAATTTCGCGGCTTGAAGTAATGCCTTTGGAATAGGCAAACAAAATGATTTTTAACAGGGCTGCGGGATCATACGCAGGACGGCCAGTGGCATCATTTTGGTACTTCGGATAAAACACCGATAAGTCCAATTTTTCATCAATCAAATGATGAATAGCATATTCAAACGTACCTGGCTGTAATTGGTCGAGGTAGTTGATTATAACCATTGAGTTTTGTTGATAATTGAGTGGGATAAAACGTGGCATCACCAAGGCTCCTGTGCCTACTTGATAATACCTATTGGATCACAAACGACGATCTGTGGGAAGTGAATAATGATGGTTTTTTGAACTATTTTAGGGTTTTTCTACAGCCTCAACGCTTAACATATGGGGATTTTATGAGCGTTTTTGAGCTAGTGAAATTACCGCTGGCTTGGCTTGTCATATACAATGTTTTAAACGCTTTAGATACTTTGTGTCAATCTTTAAATCTTCCCCTGTTTTATCTCTTTCTGATGGGGTTTCTGGGCTTATCCACAAGCTGGAACTATGAGACCAACAGGATGGTAGCTCAATTCTTGCGTTCGGAAAATTCATAGTGCTAAAAAACACCTTCCAACAGTGCCCATTAGCTCCATCAGAAAAATGGATTACTTCAGTTATTTTTATTGTCTCGTTGACACGAACCTTAGCAACTATTTTATATCTTTCTTCAAAATAAGTTGATAAAACAAAACTCTCTTTGGTTGATACAATGTAGGAATCGTAAGGAATTTGATCAATGGCAAATATATTGAATTCTTCCTTAACCTCAAAACATGAATTAGCAAGTTCAGTCACAAATGGTTCATTGGTAACAACTGAAGAGCAACCGATGAAAAGAAAAGTGGCTAATAGTATATATAACCTCGTAACTCTCCTTTGCATATAACGCTTATTAACGAGCATTTCGCATTTGTCGCTGCTCGATTTGATTGTTCTTTTCGTCATTTTCAGTGCTTACCTTCTGATTTTATTAAGTATTTTTTACTTCAATTAAGCTAAAACTGCGGCAGTTCTAAAAAGCAAAAGAAGCCTGACTTTAACGAGACTTTTTCCCCTTCCTATTAAAAACCATGCGCAAAATATTTTCCATAATTAAATTAATAACTTAGCAATAATCGGAAAAACAAAGTGAGACCTAGGAAATTTATTTAATAGGAAGCGATATTGGCATTATTCACCAAACTTCATTATACCTAATTTTTTATACAGCATATTTAAGTAAGAAATATTTAACCAGTCACTTAATCTATAGTCCGCTTTGGTCGGAACTCATAATGCAGACTATGCCAATAGCGAAGGTCGGCTTTTGGCACTTAACGGCCCTATAGTGGCCGTCAGAATAATGATATATGAATAAATATTTATGGTAATTGTGCCAACTTGCTTGGCAGTTATTAAGACATTTCCCCCTAGGATTGCCACCAATAAAATTAGTATTGGCTTTCCAGTTTAAAGCTGTTTCTAATCGCATCAAATTGCGATTCTTCATTATCCTTAATAACTTTTCCGTAAATTTTTGTGATCATTGACCAGTCTTTGTGGCCCATTTGTTTGGCTAAAAAGTTAAGTTTTGCGTTATTTTCTAACATCAAAGAGGCATAGGTATGGCGCAGTTGATAGGCTGGCCGATGGGCTAACTTCGCTTCTTTTAACCAATTGCTCCATTGATTTGGTGTTGTTGTAATCTCTGGTCTTTTATATGGAAGATCACCCCGACTCAAAAATACACGACGTCTAAATACCGTTTTACTTTTTTGATTCTTGAAATGCAGTGTTTCTTGTAGAGCCGGTTTGTCATACGTTTCTAGCTTTTGCTCCTGAAGAACATTAATAACATTGGGGAGTAACCAGACCTCTCGTTTACTGGTTTTTGTTTTTGGTGATTTGATATTACCTTTTCGTGTTAGGTTATGTTTGACTGACAATATTCCTTTTTTTAAATCGATATCTTCCCAAGCTAGAGCACTTAATTCACCATGTCGCAAGCCTGTATAAGCAGCTATTTCAATCATACGTCTTGTTTGGCGAATATGTACAACTCCTAACAATCTTTCTAACTCAGATTTCGAGAATGGATCAATAGTATAATCGTCGTCGATGTCACAATCGTCAGCTTCAAGTGGAAGAAGATTTTTAATCGGGTTTATTCGAATGTACGATTTTTCTAGTGCGTATTTAAAAATCCGGTTAAGCGTTATCGTATAGTCGTGCACTGTTGACGTTCTGCAAACGGTCACTTTATCTGCTCTAAGTTCGTCGAGTTCTTCTCTA
The DNA here is from genome assembly GCF_052119645.1 of Flavobacterium sp. W21_SRS_FM6. NCBI lineage: Bacteria > Pseudomonadati > Bacteroidota > Flavobacteriia > Flavobacteriales > Flavobacteriaceae > Flavobacterium > Flavobacterium sp. W21_SRS_FM6. The sequence goes on along the minus strand of NZ_JBGQOM010000002.1, from coordinate 265,968 downwards.
GTAATTTCTGCAACGAATTTTTTTAGAATCTTTTCATCTCTGAGCCAATTCTCCACAGTTGTTAATTTTCCCAGAAATGAGTCAGTTATCTGATTTTTTCTTTTTTCTCGGTATTCATCAAAACAGTCTTGTAAAGTCATCCTCGCATTGTGCATTGCATGGATCGGAAAGTGTTTTTGCCAAAATTCGTCGGGCGCGTTTTGGTAAGTGAAGTTATCGATATCCTGCTTTATGTTCGCGAGTTTGAGTCTTGCTCTATCAATGTTTTCTAAAGTTAGCTCCCAACCCAATGATCGTTTCATTGGCACTGTTTTACCTGGCACTTTAAACTGCAAACGCAACAAGTTTTTGTGTAAATGCACACCACGTGCTTTCGATAGTGCATCTAATAATTTTGGGTGAAAAGACTCTCGCATATAAAATGGTCCTCGACTAGATGAAAGGGCGTAATTCTTTAAGGTTTACTCTCATTTGCGCGCCTGGTCTTTCTTGCTTCCAGGCTTTATTTTCTGGAATTAGATTTTTAGGATCTTTGATTCTTTGATACAAAGCACGTGTTGTTTTATTTACTCGACCTGCGGCCTCTTTCAGGCTCATCCACTTGTCTTCATCTGAGTTGCGCAGATCAGAGATAGACTTTTCCATTAATAAAATCTTTTGCTCAAGATTTTCGATTTTTTCTGCTGCGGTCATTACATCTGCTAATTTCAAAAACATTTGTTTGTAGTCTTTCATTTCGATTTCCTGTGTAGTTAAGTAGAGAAGACATCCTTAAGTTACAAAAAAAAATTCAAATCAAGAAATTTTAGCGATTTTTCAAAACCGGCTTATTTTTATTTTTTTATACGAAATTTAAATTCTCCGAAGTGCAAAATGAAGTTTCAAAAAAACTATTTAAGGTATTGATTTTAATGAAAAAATAATATATAAAAAGGAATCTTCGATTGTGTTCACAAACTAAATTCCTTCAAAATTTAAAGGCGAGATTGAATATTTTTTTCAAAAACTTTATCTTTTATCGAAGATATGTCTTGGCATAAAAGTGATTGAACCGAAAAAAGTCGTAGTGTATTTATCATTTAAGAGCTAAAGGACTGCTTGAGTCAGTTTGATTTTCGGCGCTGATCTAATTATTTCGGTTTAAGTTTCAATACTTACTCTCAGTATCGATGGATTGTTTAATTTCACTCTTTTACCTTCATCTAGGTATACTAATTTCACCATTGATAAAATTAACGTCTCAGTTTAAACACCAGAAATGTAAGGGATCTCTTGACGTTATTTAGCCATTCGAACATAAAAATAGAGAACAAATAGATGGAAACAATTCAGTCATATTGGTTTGTCGGTGCTAGCTGGGATGATGTTGACCAGACCCAACGCTTTGTTGCAGAAGGTATGTGGGAAAACGGGTACGACGATAAATACGTGGAGCAGGTTAATGCCGTTAAACCTGGTGACTTAATTGCAATAAAAGCCGCTTACATTCGAAAATCTGGGGTTCCATTTAATACACGTGGAAACGTGGTTTCAACCATGGCTATTAAGGTGATTGGTCGGGTACAGAAAAATTATAAAAATGGTAAACGTTTGGACGTCGAGTGGCAAAAACCTTATAGCCAACCTCGTGAATGGTATTTTTATACGAATATGAGAACTATTTGGCATATTCAGCCAGGTGATTGGAAAACGGATGGCTTAATTGCTTTCGCCTTTGAAGAAAAACAGCAAGATCTTGACAAGTTTCGTAATAATCCGTTCTGGAGAGAGCGCTTTGGTGATATTGCCGAGGAAGATATTCGCTTTAAATGGACCGCATTTTACGAAGCAATGGCAACTAAACTTGTGGATTTTGAGTTTCAACAAGAAAGTTTAATTAAGTTTGTCAATGAGTTGGCGACCAAACATAACTTATCCTACATGCAGGGTAAGGAACTTGATCAATTAGATCCGTTTACTCTGATGGGTATATTCAACCGCTCACAAACTGCTGAAAACAGACGACTAATTGCGGCTGATATGGCGACATTTTTTAGTATAGATGTTGCTGTACCTGAGACTTTTGAGGCGATTCCTTTGCTAAATAACCAAAAGTCTTGGTTCTTTTGGGGTAAAGACGATGGGCGAGGGGAGCATGACATAAACAACCTATGGGCATTGTTTAAACTAGCAATTCAGTTCGCCGATGATACCGAGTTAACGACCAATGAAAAATTTTGCCAAGCGTATGATACGGTGACTTTGCAAAAAGGGATAAGGTGGAATATTACTATGGGCCTTTTCTGGATACGCCCTTGGTTTTATCCGACACTCGAAAATCAGTCGATGGACTATTTGGGGACGCTTTCTTGCAAACCAGATTGCACTGGCCCTAAACGCACCTGTACGGGCGAGGAATTCCTTACGCTCAGAGATAACTTACTCATCCGATTTAGTGAAGATACCTTCCCTGTTCATTCTTTCCCTGAGCTTTCTTTAAATGCCTTTTCGCGGGAGTTAAAACATGAGAAAAAACATAGTAATTCAGGCTCATGGAGGAATTTGGTCTTAGATCGAATTCGTGATTTGTGTTTGAGACAGCAAAGCCCTGACTTTTCTCGAAAAGAGTTTCAGGAAAATTATTTGGAAGAGTTTGCCATCTTATTTCCAGACAATAATACTCCTGACATGTCTATTGATCGCACTACTCAAAGCTTAAGGGATGAGGGTGAACTAGAATTTGTTAGCGCTGGGCAATATAGATGGCTTGGTTATGGTGAGGATTCAATTGTCGAAGAACCTACTCCGGTTATGGTTGAAAAGCGAATAGAGGCTTATGATCTTTCCAATATAAAAAACGATGGGTGTTTTCTTGAAATAGGGGAACTGGATAGCATTTTGCGCACTTTGCGTGACAAGAAAAATATGATTTTGCAAGGCCCGCCTGGTACTGGGAAAACATGGCTCGCTAAAAGACTTGCCATGGCGTTAATAGGTGAAAAACAACCTGCTCAAATAAAGGCTGTGCAATTCCATCCTAACTTGGCGTATGAAGATTTTATTCGTGGATGGCGACCATCAGGTAATGGTCTACTGACACTTTGCGATGGGCCATTTCTTGAATGGGTGCATTTAGCGCAAAAATATCCGGCTAAAAAATACGTCGTTGTAATAGAAGAAATTAATCGTGGTAATCCAGCCCAAATTTTTGGTGAAATGTTAACTTTACTTGAAGCTGACAAACGCACTCCAGAAGAAGCGCTGCAACTTTCATATACCAAAGAAGACGATGAGCCGGTCTATATCCCAAGTAATTTATATGTGATTGGCACTATGAACGTTGCTGACCGTTCATTGGCACTGGTTGATTTGGCTTTACGTAGGCGATTTGCATTTGTAAACCTAAGCCCGTTATACGGAGAAACTTGGCGTAATTGGGTCAGGGATAAAAAATCGATAAGTGTTGAATCCCTAAATATTATTCAACTTCAAATGAATAAGCTCAATCAAGCTATTGCTGATGATAGTCGCTTGGGTGCCCAGTTTCAGATCGGCCATAGTTTTTTTACACCGGCAAAAGGGCATGAAGTTTCAGACGAGAAAAAGTGGTATCGACAAGTTGTAAAAACTGAAATTGCCCCGTTATTAAATGAATATTGGTATGACGACCCTGAGACAGCTAAAAAGCATGTTGATGAATTAATTCGTGTGATGTAGAGCATGGGAATACCCGCTGTTAACACATGCCAAGGCATACCGCTGCAAAACCTTTGGTTACTTATGTTGTATGCGTCAGATTTTCGATATCAGGCGCAAAGCTATGTGGGTAGTGAAAATATGGATGAACATTTGGCTGATCTGGTTGCAGATGTTTTATGTAATCAGGTATCGCAACGATTGCGACGTCAACTATCTCATGGATATCGGCAAACACAAGCTCATTTAACTCGGGTAAGGGGCAGAATTAACTCTCTCGAAACCACTCGAAAGATGTTGTTGTTACAAGGTAAGGTCGCGTGCGAATTTGAAGAGCTTTCATCGGATACACTTCGAAATCAATATGTTGCCTATGCGCTCAATAAAAGTCTAAAAGTGGTGAGAAATCCGGTACTGAAGAGCAAAGCAAAAAAGCTACTGGCGGACTATGTTGGACAAGGTGTTTCAGTTGGTCATTTTTGCGCTTACAGACCACAAAATGAACGTTTTTCACGACACGAACTGGAGGACAAAAAAGTTGTCGCAACGGCTGAATTAATGCTAAATCTCGCCCTGATTAATGAGTCGGTGGGACATCAATTGCTGCCTAGTCCAGATAAACAGGAACATTGGGTTAGAAGGCTTTTTGAAAAAGCAGTACATGGCTTTTATTCACTAAATTTAGAGACTGAATGGACAGTTAAAGGCGGTAAAAAACTCGCCTGGCAGATAGAAGATATGACTTCAAATATTGCCAATTTACTGCCAGGAATGAAACTAGATATTTTGCTTGAAAATGAGACTCAAAACCGCCGATTAATTATTGATACAAAGTTTACTTCAATCACGCAAAGCGCTCAGTTTGGCGGGGAGTCCTACAAGAGTAACTACATTTACCAATTATATAGCTATTTACGTTCGCAAGAAGAGCAATCAGATTTGTTGTCGTTAAAGTCCGAAGGGATGTTGTTACATCCGTCAATGGGGGTAACACATCGTGAATCGGTTTTAATCCAGGGCCACAAGTTGAAATTCTGTACTGTTGATTTAAGCCAATCCTCTGGTAGCATTAAACGTGAGCTAAATAGCATCATTGCTGATCTTTAATATTTCTATTAGGAGTTAGATTTATATATTTTCTATTGAGCCTCGAATTTATTAAACTGCTCTTACAAAAGAATTAACTGTATGGGAGTAATTAACTAATGAGTTCGCCTTCCTTGGCAATGAGGACATAAAAATGATCTATTCCTTGATAGCTATAGCCTTAATTTCAGCAGTATTACTAGCGACCTATGTCTTTTTACCTAAAATTATGTTGCGTTTTATATCAAAAGAAAAATAGTTTGAAGTGGCTAGCGTTTTAACTTTTTGACTAACCAGAATCCACCGACAATAAATACAAATAGCGGTAATAAAAACCAAAGTTGTTCCATTTCAACTCCTACTTTTTAATAAAATCTCAATAGTGAATAACTCAATAAAGTCCAACCAGAGCGTTCAAATTCGCGAAGTTCTACCTCTTTTTCGTATCTCACAATCCCGAAGTGAATTTTCCAAAAAAAGCCTATATTTACAAATACATAAATAAGGCTTTGGGCTTCTAATTTATCTAGGCTTGCAAGCAAAAATGAAGGCAAACAAAAGGCTGTAATGACTGACAATAGTGTTAGCAAAACTCTATGCGCTATTACTTCACTCATTATTTTTTATTCGTAGATGACTTTAAAATTACATTAATGATTGAGTTTTCAAATGCAATCTTTTTTATTTGATTGTTTGATTTGTAATCTATTAAAGCTTTGTGAAACCAAGATTGGGTTAGATTCGCTTTTTACTGAAAGTGACTGTCGCAGTTGTTGTCAGCATGACAAACTGCAAAAATAACGTTTGTGAAACAAACCAGTAATTCGCGTAGTCGATAAAAAACAAAGTTTTGTTCGACGAAGTCCGGCGCGTGCGGCTTGCCCGTACTACCCCCAGAATTGTTTTTGCCTTCGCAAAAATTTGTTGGAAAGTTGGCACAACTTATCAGCAAACCTTTTATTTTCGAAAGAAAATTAAGCGTCAGCGAATGCTGAAACGACATGTTTGAAAAACGTCGTTCTCGCTGGCGATTTTGGGGGTAGTACGGGCGAAGCTCGTATGCGCCGATTTGGCTTGAAGGGCTAGTGGCGACAGACACGTAAAGTCAGCTCGTCACGAATGTGACATCAGAGATGACGGGCCTTTTAAGACTGTTGGGCTATTCCAAAGGAATATCCTAATGCTTTTTTTTGTAGCGATTAAACTATCGTATTACGTGTCGACAAAAGAGTTTAAGTCGCAAGAAACAAAAAACGACAGTTTGCGAGTTGGTAAACGAACATATTTCGCAAGCGCTGCTTCTATTTTTGATTAGTTGTAATCAAAAAATAGGAATGTATATGACGAGTAAAAGTAATACTTTAATGAGTAATGATTGGGCTTCTACATATGACCGTTACTTTAAAATTTTAATGCGACGTGAGTTTGGCAATAACAATAATGAAATTGGCCGTAGTAGACTCATTTTAACTGTATTGTTAGCAGCGCGATTTGGCCTTACGTCCCCAACGGTTATCGCTAATCTTTACAAGATATCCAGGCGACAGTCACTGGAGCATCTCAATAAGCTAGTAAAACGAAACTTATTGATACTCGTTGAGACTCATCGTTCGACAGATGGACGCATCTACATTTGTGATAACGACGGTGCCAAATTTGCTGAACAAATGGTTGGGATTTCGATACCTTTTCGGCGCTTTAACCCGCCGGAAGCTGGAGTAAACCAAAATTCAATAATGCATGATTTGATGAACTCCCACATTTTAATGCGCTTGATGCATGAGACAGCGAGGCATGATCCAAAGCTATTTAGGTACAATGGGTTTATGACAGAAAGGGAATTTAAAAGACAGTTAACTAGAGCAGACACTCGGATCGTAGACGGTTTAATAGTAGAAAAAACAGGCGAAGGTGATCATATTATTGCGGTTGAGATAGAAAACTCATTTAAGACCAAAGCGCAAAGAAGCACCATCTTACTCCGATATCTTGAAGCAATTAAAGCCGGATTTTATGAAAAAGTGTTTCTGATTTCGCAATCTAAAAAAATTTTAGATGATATTAAGCGTTTTCATACTCAATTATTTGATGAATTGACTGAAGTGAGAAGCGCAAAAACAAAACAGCCACTTATGTCTGTAAGTGACGTTCAGTTACTCAAACAAACAATCGTTTATCGTACAAAGTATTGCGATGAATTAACAGAAATGTTCTACCGTTAAAACCAAAGTGGCGCTCATTATCGAGCGCCATTTTTTTAATCCAGGATGACGTTCCTAGAAATGGATTTAAGCCTGTGAAAGCCAGTTTTCTTTAGACTTTTAAAAGAAAATAGTCAATTGCACACATCGTTATCAACGCTGCTCACACTCTCAATATTTTCTCAGCGGTCTCCCGCTGAATCAGCCATTTTCATAAGATAAGAGCACAAACTGACTTCAAGTAACTTGTTACTCGCAGTCATTAATAAGTAGTCTTGCAATATGAAAAATATGCCGATTTTTCTTTTGACTTCGGCTTTTTTATTATTAAATTAAGATGTTCATCGATTTTAGGAAAAGCAGATGGACAACTTTAAAAGCTCTAAACAAGACAGACAAACCCGAAAAGATTTAATGATTGAACATGTTTTAATCGAATTAACGAAGACGTTTTTACTCATTTGTATATCTATATTTTTATTTTTTCATGGCACATTACTATATGGCTTTTTGGTTGGCATATTTGCTTATTTCTATGTTTTTTATGGTTTATTTGTAAAAGCTCCTGTCGAAGTAAAGCCTTATCCTTACATTGGAGGCTCAGCGTTTTATAAGCAAGAACAGCGCAGATTTGAAAATGATAGACGTATAAAAATAGAGAAAATTAAGGGGGCTAGACAGCGCTCACATTCACCAAGAACCAATGTAAAATCATCGGCTATTGAATACTATGGGTACGCTAGAAATCAAGTGGGGCTTGGTTTAGATAATGATGATGATTGGGGAGTAAATCCTGCGACTGGCCTGCCGATGACTGGATGTATAGATGTTGCTGGTAACCCTTATGGCAGCGACATGAGCCATGATGTTGACATATTTAGTAATGATGATCTTAACTCTAGCGTTATTGATGATTTTGAAATTAGTTCAACAAGTGATGATGATTGGAATAGCTAATTTGATGCTATGCAGCTATAAAAAAAAAGCGAACCAACTGGTTCGCTTAAAGCTTAATATTAAGCATCACTTATTTTCTCAAGCCAATATTTTTCAGCAAGGGTAAAATAAGTCAGAGGTGGTATTAAAAACATATCAATAAACTCATCCCTGAAAAATTCACAAAATGCTGCAATTTCTTCGACATAAAGCAATAAAAACGCATACATTTCAACACCTACAAGATGACGAAGTTCAAATTCTGGATTTTCTGAAAGCATCTTTTTACTGATACTAATTCCGCAAATAGAGCCATCGCTTTCACGATGCACATAGATGTAGCGTTCGAAATCCAGATTTAGTTCTTCATCATTACCGCCAGCTACTGCAGCGAGCCATAGTAAAGTTGAATGATCGTCGAATGGCGATTGACTACTTCTTTTGTAAACTCTAGCAAATTGACTTTTTTTCTTACTCATAGTGCTAATGATTAACCTCGTTTTTTAATGTTCTCGAAGTTAATTAAGCTTTTAGTCAGGAAAATAATCCGCTTTATGAAGTTTTTTGACTAAATCAATCGCAGGCTTCACAAGTTTCTCTATGCCGATGTTGTTTCTGAGATGAAATATAATTTGAGCCTCGCGTTCTTCACTTGAATTAACAAAATCTTGTTGAATTTCGTTTTCATCAAAATTGTGCATGACGACTGCTTCGTAAAGCACCTCAACAACAGAAGTGAGAGGCGGCTTAAAAGGTTCAAGTTGTAGGTTTAATTCTGTTTTTATATCTTTCATGATTTTTCCTGTTCTGTTGTTTAAAACAGTAAATAGTCAGTGGTGATGGTAAAAAAGTGGGTTGGAGTGATGGCATTGAGTGTTAAATTTGAAAAATATCCAAATTAAAACGCGATCACTTCTACGCGAGTAACTAAACAAAGGATAATTTCGCGTAAAATCTCCACCTTAAACAAGGGGGATAAAAAAGCCAGCAAAGCTGGCTCAAAAATACTATTTCAAGTTTAAGAATGGACAGCAATTGAGTTAAAAAATGCTGTAGTTGTCATTCTAAAAAAAGCATGAAATAGCGCTATTCTGTTGTCTTTAAACTGATATAGCTGAATTTTATTACGATGATTCAGTAATAAGTGATATTCATTTAACTCCAGATAACTTTTAGTTAAACGAATATTTTCAGCAGTATGGATTAAGCTCGGTGAAAGCAGTACATATTCAATTTGCCGAATCATACTTCTGAACAACACGATGCGTTCAGTTTTATCAGTCGACTCATAAAGTATGATGTATTCATCTGTTTCGTCCACTAATCCAATTTTTAAATCATCTATTTCAAGAACTTCAGTCATGATAGTTTCCTATTTTTGTTGGCCTCAACCTTAAATAGGTCAACTAAAGGCGGAATTTTTAATTACGTTATCAATTTTCGGGTTAGTTTTAAGAGTTAGCGGGGATTTGTCAGTCGGCAGCTTTGAATTGTCTTATTCAATACTAAGGGGGCTGACATTAGGCGATATACGCGTTTATATCTTTTTGTTGTTGTATAACCCTATGATAAAAAAGAAAAATATCGTCGTTTTAATGTCTTTTTGTTGTTTTAAGATTACAAACGTTTAATTAATGGGTAATATCAATTAACAAAAAATAAAACTTGAAGTGGCAGTATGGGAAAGAAGTGGATAGGGATTTTTTTATTTTTTATTTCAGTTAATCTATTTGCTCAAGCACAAAGCACTTTGCCATTAGTGCAAGAATCGTTTAATGAAAAGTACAATTCCAATGTCCCTGTTAGTGGGCGTGTTATTGCGGGTATTATGTTTCGCTCTGCGATAGACAACCACAATGAATTATCAATATTTTTAGCTCCTCTAAAGTCAGATTTGATTTGTTTTAAAGTGCAATCCAAGGATGGTACTTATTATTCTGCAAATGAATATAAAATACCTAAGAGCGGTATATCAGGCAGTATTTCCCCAGAATACCCCACAAAATATAAGAAATTATTAAACGAATTTGATGAAACTGAATTGGCTTTGTTAGCATTTTCTGGCAGTTGTGATAGCAAACATATTGATACAATACTGATTAGTGCAAGAACGCAAACTGATATTCAAGAAGACGTGGTTATTCTGGTTAGTTCTGGTCGAAGTGACGTATTCCTAATTACCGAGCAAGAATCAGGTAAAAAAAATACGACAAGGTGTAAACGTATTATTGAGGGTAAACGAACGGCTTATGACACTCAATGTGTCATCGAGGTGGATTCTTTACTTGAGGGAACAAACGAACTCAGTATTATACGCCGAAAGCCAACTGGTAACATGCCTTCAGTTAAATTCAATGTGCTGTTAAGTAAATGATCAAAGCCTCTCTAATTAGAAATAAACTTGTATTGTTGCCTGCTGTTATCGTTGCTTTACTGAAACGTAAACCACTGCCCGTTGGGGCGCGTAATATTTTAGGGAAATGGCTTTTTATACTGTCGATTTTACTATTTATTGGTTATGTATTATTAGCACAAAGAGAGAACATCTTTACCGTTAACGGTGACACACAAAGTATAACAATAGCATTCTCAGCGAATAATATTAATCAATGGAATGTGTCCTACGCTAAGATTTTACTTGATGTGACAGAACCTGAAAATCTACTTGAATTGCCGAGTGAAAGCTATTTTTTACCCCAGAATTTAACGACAGCAAGGATTGTCATAAAGCCATATGGCAAAGAACAATATGCTTTTGTTATCAGTGCAGAAACCGACAACGCTAGTTTGGGACAAATAGAAACACCTTATGAGGTAATTGACTTACCTGCATACGCAGAAATTACCGTTCCAATCACCTCTTCTCAAATACTTCCGTTTGATGGCAAAGTTCGAATTGGCGAAGATGTTGGTATAGGTGTTGAAAATATTCTGCTAAATGCCAATGTTCAGATCGTTGAAAAACAATTTTTTAGAGAAGATCGTTATATAGCGGCTGCTTTTTCACTTGACGCTGGTGATCGCGTAACCTTATTTCAAGATTCTTCAAAGCGCCAACTAGCAGATACCCGTGGTTTTCTTAGAATGAAGCAGTCTGATGCGTTCGCTTTTACAATACATGGAGAGGCGGAAGTGTTGCGCGTTGATAGACTTGGCAGTAATGGATACGGCATATCACCCTCTATTTGGCCTAGATTAACAAGTGATCCTATTATGGCCGCAATTTCAACGTTGCTTGCTACGTTATTCTTGTTGATGGAATTCATTGAGCTTTTTACAAAATTTATATCTAGAAAAAGGGTCGAAGATGCGCCGAATACTAAGTAATGCCCTATTTTTAGGGCTTGGACTATTTGTTAGTGGCACTTTGTCAGCGGCATCAAATGATTTAACCCAAGTCTATGTTGACGCAGGAGAAGTAGGGCAAGGCTTTTTGATCAGCCGACTAAATAATTGTTATTTAGTTACCCCTGAGCACGTATTAGGAAATGAATTTTACGCCAATGTCATTACTGGAACAAAAAGTCGTGAAATGGGTGAAGCAGAAAGAGTACAGACTTTTGGTTATGACTTAACTTTATCTGCGATAACTGGCGCTGCAAAAAACGAGTGTAATACATCGATTAACAGTTTTGCCCCACTAGATATGCTGCTGAAGTCTTCAACTGCTTTGACAGTATCCTCCGTTAATACAAATGGTTCTAAGTCATTAACACCCGTCAATATGATAGATTTGGGTTTGGTCTATTTAACTATTCTGTCTTCAGTTGATTTTCCTTTATACAAGGGCTTGAGTGGAAGCGTTGTTTATTCTGGGGATGAGCCTGTAGGTATTTTACAATCGATTGATGCTGAAAGTGGTAATGGTAAAGTTTTGCGGCTTGATCGAGCAATTGAAACAATTCGTCCTTTTTTTGCTAGCGGATTTGCAATTGACTCTACTAATACAACGCTAAAAGAAAATGCAGCCGAAAAATCTGCGTTTACTCATGAGATTGCTTATGAATTTACGGAGTGGAATCATCAGCCTTTGAGTGCCAATGAACGTCTTAGTAATTTGCATGATGAGGATGTAAAGTCTGTTTGGGCGGTTAAGCCCGCACAAGACACCATCGAAATAACTCTTTCATTTGGAAAAATAACGGCTATATCAGGTGCAATATTTCAGGTCGAAAAAAGTATGAGTTCATCTCAGCCTAAAGACTTTGAGATATTATCAAATAGAAGAAGCGAAGGTGACAGGGGATGGGTATCAGTTTATTCCGGCACATGGCTAAATAATACCAGTGAACTAGCTATTAATATTAATCCAGTCAAAGCGAATCGACTTAAAATCGTATTTCGCTCTAACTGGGGAAGTGCTGATAGGTTATCCTTTTCTGAACTTTACTTACGTTAGTTTAATTGTATTTTTGCGGGAAATGCTTGTCCTTTGCATGACAGGGTTCCCTCAAATTCAGAAGCATCATTTAACATAAACGATCCGGCGCATCTGTATTCTTCAAAATTAAGTTTTAATCCGGCTACTGAGCCTAAATAACTTGAGCCAGAATTTTGGGTTCTAAAAGTAAAGCTACCTGTTGCTTCCTCATATTTTGATATTTTAACAGTTAATATTCCACCATTAAGGTATTCATTAAACGCTTCTTTACTTTTATCAGTTGCTTGATCTGGTAATTTAGCTTCGACTGCCAAAATATTGGTTTCATTTAATTTATTTCTTACGGTAACCGCACGCAAGACATCATCCGCGCTGTTTAAACCCGTTGCATAAGCAAGTTCACGCATTGCGGTATCTTCGGATTTTAACATTACATCCAATGCAGCCGCTCTGGTGTTTGGATCTGCGTCATTTAACAAGGCTTTAACTTCAGCGATTTGCCCTGCACGTTTTTTGATTTGTTCGACCAAAGACTCTTGAGCAAAGCTAGTTGTTGAAAGTAATGCTGATGTAAGAAGCGAAAGTGTGAGTATTTTTATTTTCATATTAGTCCTTTAAATAACTACGTTGGAAGTTAAAAGTATCTGATTTTACTAGGATTCTGTCAGTTGATGAAAGTTACGTCAACGTGTTTTATTAAATGTAAATACTATGATTTAAAGTGAAGTATTTTTATTTCTTTGCTTTAAATTTAAACTTCATTTTAAGCATTGGTATTCTCTTTTTATTCGTGGCATATTAATCGAATACGCTGCATTAGAATTTTTGATATCGATGATATCTAACCCTGCGTTGCCCTAATCATTGTGTATACCCAAAAAGATGGGGGGACAAATAGGGGACAAAATGACAGCAAATATCAGTACTTATCAGTAAGTTTGAATTTAGGAATACCTCTGAACATGCCATTCCATAACACATCAGTAAATTGCAGTATCCAAGCCGCATTAGGCTTCAAGATGCCGTTTTAAGCACGCTGACACTCACGCCATGCAATTTAGTCCTTTGATAAAAGAGTTAATTGACGCGCTCAAGATACTCCCTGGAGTGGGCCCTAAGAGCGCACAACGTATGGCGTTTCATTTGCTGGAGCGTAATCGTAAAGGCGCGCTACAGTTGAGCTCGGTCTTGCATAATGCCATGGAACACGTAAAACACTGCCAGCAGTGTCGTACTTTTTGTGAAAATAGCTTGTGTGAAATTTGTGCCAACCTAGAGCGGCAAAGCTCGCCTTTACTGTGCATTGTCGAGTCGCCACAAGATGTATTGGCTGTTGAACAAACATCTGAATTTAAGGGCCGTTATTTTGTATTAATGGGGCATTTGTCTCCGATTGACGGTATTGGTCCTACTGATATTGGGTTAGACCAACTAGATAAAATTTTGCAAGTGGGCGACATTAGTGAAGTCATCCTCGCCACAAATCCTACGGTTGAAGGGGCAGCTACGGCCCATTATATTGGTCAAATGTGTAAGACCTTGCAGATTCAGGCTACCCGAATAGCCCATGGTGTTCCTGTGGGCGGCGAATTAGAATTTATTGATGGCAATACACTCACGCATGCTTTTAGTGGTCGTCGCGCAATCTAGTCACAGACTAAACGCACTTTTTATGCAGTAATCGCACATTCTTAATGACTTAATGACTTAATGACTTGAAATAAATAAGTTCATCCCTATCTCCTGACTATCAAAATTTGTAAACAAACCCTAGGAGATTTAGTCCATGACTGATGCTGTTCATCAAGAGACTCACGGCTTTCAGACTGAAGTAAAACAACTTCTTCAGCTGATGATCCATTCACTTTATTCAAATAAAGAGATCTTTCTTCGAGAATTGATATCTAATGCTGCTGATGCAGCGGATAAACTGCGTTTTAGAGCATTATCAAATGACAGTTTGTATGAAGGCGATGGTGATTTACACGTTAAATTAAGCGTTGACAAAGAAGCGGGTACCATCACTATTGCAGACAATGGTATTGGTATGAGTAAAGCCGATACCATTGAACATTTAGGGACTATCGCAAAATCGGGTACCAAGGAATTTTTCGGTAAATTATCAGGCGACCAAGCTAAAGATTCACAGCTTATTGGCCAATTTGGTGTTGGTTTTTATTCAGCCTTTATTGTTGCGGACAACGTAACGGTGCGCACACGTGCGGCGGGTGCCGATAAATCTGCAGGCGTTGAATGGCAATCAGCAGGTGAAGGCGAATTTACCATCGCAGATATCGAAAAAGCTGAACGTGGAACCGAAATAATCTTACATCTTAGAGAAGATGAAAAAGAGTTTTTAGATGATTGGCGTCTGCGCTCTATTGTCAGTAAATACTCTGATCACATCAGTATTCCGGTTAAGATGTATAAAGAAGAAGTGCCTGCGCAAGAAGCGCCCGAAGTAGACGGCGAGAAGGGTGAATCTATTCCTGCAGTACCTGCGCATTGGGAAGCAATTAACAAAGCTACAGCTTTGTGGACACGTGACAAATCTGAAGTGTCAGATGATGAATACAAAGAGTTCTACAAGCATATTTCACATGATTTTGCCGACCCAATGGTGTGGGCGCACAATAAGGTAGAAGGTAAAACCGAATACACAAGCTTGTTATATATTCCAAGCAAAGCTCCATACGATTTGTGGAACCGCGAGCAAAAGCATGGTTTGAAATTGTACGTGCAACGCGTCTTTATTATGGATGACGCAGAGCAAATGCTGCCTAACTATCTGCGTTTCGTGAAAGGCTTGCTTGATTCTAACGATCTACCTTTGAATGTCTCTCGTGAAATTTTACAAGACAACAAAGTGTCGCAAGCAATGCGTCAAGGTTGTACCAAGCGTGTGCTACAGATGCTTGAGAAAATTGCCAAAAATGACGCTGAAAAGTATCAAACATTTTGGGGCGAATTTGGTAACGTGTTGAAAGAAGGCCCTGCTGAAGATTTCGCCAATAAAGATAAGATTGCTGGTTTGATGCGCTTTGCCTCTACTCACAATGATTCTGATGTGCAAAATGTATCTCTGGCTGACTACATTGGCCGTATGCAAGAGAAGCAAGAGAAAATTTACTACATCACCGCAGATAGTTATAAAGCGGCAAAATCAAGCCCGCACTTGGAGATCTTCCGTAAGAAAGGCATCGAAGTATTGCTCATGTCAGACCGCATTGATGAGTGGTTGATGTCTCATCTCAATGAGTTTGAAGAAAAATCTTTGCAATCAATCACCCATGGTGCATTAGATTTAGGTGATTTAGATGATGAAGAAAGTAAAAATGCGCTAAAAGAAGCAGAAAAGCAAGTTTCAGGTTTAGCTGAGCGTGTTAAAGCTGCATTAGGCGACAGAGTAAAAGACGTTAAGTTTACGCATCGTTTAACTGACTCGCCTGCGTGTATTGTTGCAGATGAGAATGGTATGACAACCCAGATGATTAAGTTGATGCAAGCTGCAGGTCAACCAGTACCTGAGGCTCAGTACCATTTTGAGCTAAACCCAGAGCATCAATTGGTGAAGTTATTAGCGGATGTCCAAGATGAAGAGCAATTTGGACAGTGGACAGAGGTGCTATTTGACCAAGCTGCATTGTCTGAACAAGGCAGTTTAAAAGACCCAGCCACCTTTGTGCAGAATTTAAACAAGCTACTAATGAACTTAGTTAAATAGTGCATTAAAAGCGATGTTTGTGTTATTAAAAGCGGGCCTTAGTGCCCGTTTTTGTTTCAAATAGGTAAAACAAAAGAAATTGTCAATTGAATGCTGCTTGTAAGCTTAATATTCTTGTAACATCAAGAGTGAATGTGTAAAGTTGCGGGCTTATATTTTTTGCAGGGTTACAGCAGAGGACACAGTATGCGCATTATCCTTCTCGGAGCACCGGGTGCAGGTAAAGGAACTCAAGCTCAATTTTTAATGGGCAAATATGGGATCCCTCAAATATCTACTGGCGACATGTTACGTTCAGCCATTCAAGCAAAAACCGAACTTGGACTTGCCGCAAAGCAAGTTATGGATGAGGGTAAACTTGTTTCTGATGATCTGATCATCGGTTTAGTGAAAGAGCGTATCTCTCAAGAAGATTGTGCCAAAGGGTTCTTGTTAGACGGCTTTCCTCGCACGATCCCACAAGCAGATGCCATGAAGAACTCAGGGATCAAAGTTGATCATGTTATTGAATTTGACGTTGATGACGAAATTATTGTCGAGCGTATGAGTGGACGAAGAGTGCACCCTGGTTCTGGTCGTGTATATCATTTGCGTTATAATCCGCCAAAAACTGAAGGTATCGACGACGAAACTGGTGAGGCTCTGGCTATCCGTCCTGATGACCAAGAAGAAACAGTGCGAAAACGTCTTGGCATTTATCATGAACAAACTAAACCCTTAGTTTCTTATTATACGACTGAGGCTCAAGCGGGTCACTGTCAGTATCATAAATTAGATGGTACGCAAGCTGTAGAGCAGGTAAGCCAACAACTGGCGGAACTACTCGGTTAAGTACAATTGTATTACTGTAGTTGAGCCCACGTTTTGTGGGCTTTTTTATATTTAATTATAAAGAGAGCGAGACATTAGCATGCATACTCCTGTGACAGCTTTTTATGGCGGCCTGTTGGCGCTATTCTTTTTTTATCTCACCATCCTTGTTATCAACGGTCGTTTTTCTAAAAAGATAGCGCTAGGGGATGATGGAGATAAACATTTTTTACAATTGATACGCTCGCACGGTAACTTTGCTGAATATACGCCGCTCATCTTAATCTTGCTGCTGGTGGCAGAGTTAAACGCCACTCAGCCTCTGTGGTTGCATATTATGGGGAGTAGTTTACTGTTAGGTCGCATTTTGCATTCATTTGGCTTACGTAGACATGCTGGCACAAGTTGGCAGCGAATTTCAGGTATGTTGTTAACGTTTGTTGCATTGATATCTGGTGCGGTCCTCAATCTATTGCTGTTGTATTGAGTTGCTCGGTTCATTTTTTACTACATAACTAAAAACGGCGCTTATCAGCGCCGTTATTTTTTCCACCTTCAATCTTTACTGATTGTTTTCAAGTAACTGAGAGCCAATCTCAATTTTTCTAGGTTTCTTTGCTTCAGGTACGACGCGCTCTAGTTCAACATGAAGTAGGCCGTGTTCCATATCAGCTGACAGCACTTTAACGTGGTCTCCTAGTTGGAATTTACGTTCGAAACTGCGTTCTGATATCCCTTTATGTAAAAACTTACGCTCTTCGTCTTTGCCTGGTTTTGTTCCAGTAACTTGTAGCGTGTTTTCGATGACTTCGATGGTAACTTCGTCTTTTGAAAATCCAGCGACAGCCATGGTAATTCGGTACTTATCTTCTGCTAACAACTCAATGTTATAAGGGGGATAAGTGGATTGTTTTTCGTTTCTGCTCGCATTGTCGATCATAGAAGCTAAGTGATCGAAACCAATGAATGAGCGGTATAGTGGAGTGAGATCGATGTTACGCATGGTTATATCCTCGTATTTAAGCAATATATAAATGTTGTGCCCCGACTAGCGGCGGCGGTTTAGTTTTTTACGTTGTAGACCCTTTCAGCGACTACATAATCTATATATGTTTGAGTCGATATTTTTCAATGCAAAAATAAAATTATTTTTAAAATTATTTTTAAGTTATTGAAAAATATCGTTTTTATTTTTTAATGTGCGCTTTGCAAATGCAGTTAAATGAGGGGTTTTAAAAAACGTGTTTTACGGGGCAAGTAGCTATCGTTTGGATCAAGTGAAACTAGCACGCGAACGGCCTTACCTTGAATCTCATGTTCTGAAAAAAAGCCAAATACTCGAGAGTCTGCGCTGTTATTTCGATTATCACCTAGTAATAAAAATTGGCCCGGGGGAACACGTACCGCGTCAAAGTTGTCCATTGGCTCTGCAACAGGCTTTAGTTGTACAGCATGAGATTTTTCAGCTAATTGTTCGATCAAAACATGACTCGAGGCGGTATTCTGATAAGCAACCATCCTACCATTTACAACAAGTTTGTTATCTCTCATTGCTATCATATCGCCTGGCAAACCAATCACGCGTTTAACTAATCGAGTATCGGCAGCGCTAGAGTTGAGGGTGACAATATCCCCGCGCTTAGGTTTATCGATATCGAACACAGTCATATTGGTAAACGGTAATTCTAAACGGTATGCCATCTTGTTGACTAAAATCCGATCGCCTTCAACGATGGTAGGCTGCATGGATCCCGTTGGTACTATATACCAATCTGCCAGACTGCTACGTGAGGCGAAAAGAGCCAGCAGTACCATAAAAAAGCTTAGATTTTTTTTAAGTGATTTTGCGATTTTTATGACTAGGTTCTTCAATTTATCTTCCTTTTTAATTCAGTAGTTGAGGCTATATGCTGCACAAAGTAACACACTTAGACTGGTTTGAAATTGGTATGCAGGGCTAGTAATTTGTCTACTGTAGTGCTTAAAAAGTTCGAGTAAAAACGTAAGGAGATGTGTGTTGTCCTGAGCTGGTTTTTATCAAAGGTAATTTATGATAAAAACCAACTGCCAATTTAGGGCGTAATTAAGGCAAACTCAGCGGCTTTACTGGCGTGAATTGCCGCCGTGTCAAACAGACGAGCAGGTGTCATGTTTTGCTGTACTAACAAACCTATTTCAGTACAGCCCAGTATGATTGCTTGCGCCCCATCGTTTACCAAGTCATCAATGGCCGTTAAAAAAATGTCTTTTGACACAGGTTGGATAATCCCTAAACACAGCTCTTGGTAAATAATAGAATGCACTAACGATTGTTGGCGTTCAGAAGGTACAACGACCTCTATGCCAAACTTATCGACTAAGCGGTTTTTGTAAAATGTTTCTTGCATGGTAAAGCGCGTACCCAAAAGACCAACTTTGGTAATATTGTGTTGTTGCAGTTCAATGGCTGTTGAGTCGGCAATGTGGATAAGTGGAATGCCTACTGCAGCGCTAATGTCATCGGCTACTTTATGCATGGTATTAGTACAGATCACCAAACAGTCAGCGCCTGCTTTTTCAAGAGTGGTCGCGGCCTCAATCAACACTTTTGCGGATTGTTCCCAATCACCTTGTTTTTGCATTTGTTCAATTTCGGCAAAATCCAGACTGAACAAGATAATTTTTGCTGAATGAAACCCGCCCAGCGTATTTTTAATGTCGCGATTAATCTGCTGGTAATAACTTACGGTAGATTCCCAGCTCATTCCACCGATTAAACCTATGGTCTTCATTTACGTTTAATTACCAAATATAAGCCAATACAAGCAGCGACAACACCACCAATTAAATAACTCATTGTTTCATCACTGTACTTACCAGTTAGGGTTTCTGAAATTTTTTCCACTGCTGAATCGGCCTGATTAAATCCAAAATACAGCAGAAATGCCGCCACTATAAGCAACAACAAGCCTGTTATTTTAACGTGTGGCACATGTATTTCCTTTTGATATTATCAAGCAACTCGCTTATTAAGCGCTGATTTGAGCACATAAAAAAGCCCGTCTCAAGAACGGGCTTCGAATAATATTAAGAAAAAGATATTCTTCTACTGTTTGATACCTTCAACGTTCAAAATAAGGTCAACATATGTTGAAGCAGGCCCTAAATTATACGTAATACCGTAGTCAGCCAAAGCGATACGAGTGGTGCCTTCAAAACCGGCACGGTAACCACCCCATGGATCTTTACCTTCACCGATTTTTTGGGTATCTATCACAATCGAATTAGTTACACCGTGTAAGGTAAAATCACCCATAATTTTAAGGTTACCATCGCCCAAGTCTTCTACTTTGGTGCTAACAAACTTTGCTTGAGGAAACTTACTTACATGCAAGAAGTCGTCTCCTTTAATGTGTTTATCACGATCAGCGTGATTAGAATCAAAGCTTTCTGTATCAATAGTCACTGCCACTTTGGATGCTTCGGGTTGGGCCGCATCATAGCTAAAGGTGCCATCAAACTTGTTGAACCCACCGGTTAACCAAGAATAGCCCAAGTGCTTTATCTTAAAATTGATCGAGGCATGCGCCCCTTTTGTATCAATGACGTAGTCGGCAGCAAGGGCACCAAAGCTTAAAAGGCTGAGTAAACTGGCTGCAATGAGTGTTTTTTTCATGAGAGATCCTTTTTTTGATTAATGGGTTTTATCATTCGTTTGAGCGTTAAATCTTTATCTATAAAATGATGTTTTAAAGCCGCTAGGGCATGCAGTGAAACAAGAGCAATAAGTGAATAGGCTACCCATTCGTGAATCTCTCCGGCTAAATCTTCTTGATTGGCAAAAAGCTCGCCCAAGGAGGGCACAGTAGCCCAATTAAAAATATCAATTCCCCGGTCATCAGCAGTTGAAATTAGATACCCACTGATAAATAGGCTGAATAAACCAAGGTACAATAACAAATGGACAAGCTTGGCGGTTTTTTGTTCCCAACGTTTACCTACGCCTTGTGGTGATATTTGCATCAGCTTTGCTACTAAGCGAATAGCAATAAGCAGCGCTAATAATATTCCTACACTTTTATGGTAATGAGGCGCGTCTTTATACCAAGCATTATAAAAGTCTAAATCCACCATCCATAAGCCTAAAATAAACATGCCAATAATAACGATGGCACTCAACCAATGTAGGGCGATTGCCAACCAACCATAGCTTAGGTGTGAATTTTTAAACAATGTGACCTCCATGCGATTGCAAATGTGAATTATTACTATATTCATATTATTGCCATAAATAAACGGCTAATTTTGAGATTATTTGTTCGATTAATTCGAACTAATTGCTTTAAGATGTTGGACTGGCAAAAAAAAGAGAGGCAGGCTTGACTGATTTTTATACAACTATATACTGTATAAAAAAACAGTTGTTATGTATTGGAGTTAATATGCCTTACACTCAATCTAATCAAAACAAATCGTATCACCTTTTGGATACCGTCCCTGTGCCAAGGTTCAATGCAGCGAGCCCTTCTTTTATTGCTCATGAATCAGGCAAAGTTTATGATGATATTTTGGCTCGCATGGACAAATTGCGAGCACTGGCAAGATTGCAGCAGAAAAGTCAAAGCCCCTCTGAACGTCAGCAATTCAGTTTTAGCTTTAAATGAATTGCGCAATATTAGCTAAGTTTTTTGCAGCGTATTACGGCACACTTCGTGTCTTGATGTAGTTTTATGATGTATAGGGGCGACGGTGTTGAAGGCGTATTATCAAAGAAGGCTTGATAATGTCTTAGGGTATATTGATGCTAATTTAAGCCAAACAATCGGTGTTGCAGAACTCAGTGTCTTGGCTAATTTTTCTAAGTTTCATTTTCACCGGTGGTTTTTTGCCAATCTGGGCGTGAGTGTCGGTAAGTATTTACAGATAAAACGCTTTAAATATGCGTCTTATCAGCTTGTTTTTCGCTCTCATATCAGTATCACCGCTATAGCCTTGGATGTCGGATACGCAAGCACAGCCAGTTTTTCTAGAGAATTTAAAAAAATCTTAGGTTGCAGTCCTTCGTCCTTTCGAAACCAGCCTAATTGGGAGCACTGGCAACACATTTTTGATCCGATGTATGGGCCAATCAAAACCTATTTAATGCAAAAAGATGAGAACGATATGCGCTCTATTCAAACCTTCAAAGAAGTTAAAATAGTTAATTTTCCGCAAACCGCCGTTGCAGTTAAAGAACATCTTGGTGCCCAGCATCACGTTATGGATTCAGTGGCGAGTTTTATCGAATGGCGAAAGGCTCATGGTGTTTTGCCAAATAAAAGTGCAACGTATAATATTTTTTACGATGATCCTGCGCTAGTGAAACCGCAAGACTATCGGCTGGATATCTGTGCAGCGACGGAGATAGAAATTGCTGAAAACCCGCAAGGTGTTGTTGCTAAGATTATTCCTGCTGGCCGCTGCGCTGTTTATCGTCACAACGGCCCTGAGATTTTGTTAGGCCAAAAAATTCAGTATCTCTATAGTCAATGGTTAGCCGCAAGTGGTGAAACCCTGCGTGACTTTCCTTGTTTTATTGAACGCGTCAATTTATTTCCAGATGTGGCCGAGCAACAATCGATTATTGATATCTACTTGCCTATCGAATAACAAACGCTTCTACTGACAACTACTCCACGGTGTTGCTGAATTGATGAAGCTGTTTTTTTAAATAGCGGCTATAGGCCCAGACCATCACTAACAACCAGATTGCTCCAATAGGTACAGTCCAAAAAGCCGTGTTGATTGAAGAGAAGCTCGCCCAAAAACCCGTACCAAATGAGGCCAGTTGCACGCCCACTGACGAGCCGATAACACACATCCCCGACAATATTGGCCCTTTGTCACTATCGATATCCATTGCACTTGATAACATCAAAGGAAATAATGCCCCTAATCCTAGGCCAACCAATAGGTTACCCAAAGACATAAGTTGAGGCTCAACCGCTAATTTAATAATAAAGGCGCCTAGTGCCATAATACCTGCCAATATCAACATCAAGCGATGAGGTGACAACCAGCGCAGTAAAGTAGAAAAACCCAAACGGCTGATAACCATACCCGCGGTAAAAAAGGCGAATACCATACGCGCCTCTTCACCGGTAAAGCCTCGACCTTGTTGAGCGTAACTGACAAACCAATTTGCATTACCAAATTCAACTGCACCATAGCCTACCGCCGCTAATGCCAAGAAAAAGAAAATGGGGCGTTTAATAACTTCGCCATAAGACAAGCTTTTTCGCAGTTGTGGTTGGGTGGGAATGGCGAACTTTTTACCGCGTCGTGCAGCATACCAAGCGTATGCCGCTAAACCCACCATGGCAATTGCTAGCCATCGCAAGGGCCATCGCCAATCATGTTCGAGTAAGTATAGGGCTGAGATATAAAATGGCGCTGCCAGCGTGCCCAGACTAAACATAAAGTCCATTAAGCCCATCATAGTGGAACGACGGCTAGCATGCAGACGTGCAATCATGGTGTGGCCGATGGTGAACAAACTGGAGCTAATAAATCCCAATAAAAATGCACCGACTAGCAGCCAATGCCAGTGACTCACACTCGCCATAAATAATAATAAACCTGCCACAGAGAGCGATAAACAGGCAAACAGCGACATAAAGTCAAATTTTTGAATGTATTTTCCGCCGACAAAGGCACCAGCAATTGCACCGATAGAAATAAGCGTAAAAAACGCGCCACTGACCAACTCATTCATGGCCAACGTTTTGGCTAGGTCAGGCAGCATTATTCCCCATAGGATAAACACCATACCTAAAAGGAAAAAACCAATAAAAATGACAGATGTAGCGGTGCGACGATTCATATACCCTCCAAATTAGGCCGCTATTGTATAGATCTGAATAAGCAGTAGATAGGGGAGTCAAAATACTAAGGAGCCTCTTTTTCCACTTCGTTAATAGTAAGTCAAAAAAGCTTAGGTAAGGCGTTACTAATTTGCGTAAAGGCTGTTAAAAAATCGGCTTTTTTCTGCTTTTTTGCGGCAAAGGGAGTGTTTTTCATAATCGGATTTTCTAAGGTCTATATTAAAAATCTATTAAACTTTTGGGTTTTGATAGCGAACGTGTTGTCGATCGTTATCCTACCGAGAGTGAATCAGTACTAAGTGGCGCGAAAGTACTATTTTAAATAAGATAGTAGAGTAATTTTCTGCAAAGAACGTAAACTACAGCTAATTATTGACGGTCGCATGTGGCGACCTATTTTTAGGAAAATTATGATTAATAATGATGTGATGCGACGCGTTCGTTACATACTCGATTTTAACGATAAGCAAATGATTGAGGTCTTCGGTCAAGCAGATTATCCGGCAACGGTCGAGCAACTGCATGGGTGGTTGCGCAAGGACGATGATCCTGCTTTTGTGGCCATTAGCGATTTACAGTTTTCTTTGTTTTTAAATGGTTTAATTAATTTAAAACGGGGCAAACGTGAAGGTGTTGAAGCGCCTGTTGAACGTCGTTTAACCAATAATATTATTTTTATGAAATTGAAAATAGCTTTTAATTTACAGGCCGAAGAAGTACTCGAAATGATGGCCTTAAGTGGCTTTAAAATTAGCAAACCAGAGCTGAGCGCATTATTCAGAAAGCCTGAAAACCGCCAATATCGTTTATGTAAAGATCAAATTTTACGTAACTTTTTGAAAGGCCTGCAAATCAAAATCCGCGGCAACGGCGAGGAATAATAAAGTTTGAATTAGGCGACGTAAGTCGCCTTTTTGTTTGTGCGCCGGGCACGGCGCGCAGCGTCTTGACAGGCGCTATCTGTTGACTGTGGTGGTTAACAGATGACTTGGAGGTGGGAGTCCTCTACACACCCGGCAAGGGGAAGTGTTAACTGAACGGCAAGGGTGTCCCTCGCGAGGTGAAATCTGAAGGAAGCCGAAAGCAAAATGCTGGCCTGCCGAACAGGAGGCAGTTAAGGCGTTGTAGCAGGGTAAGGTGGCAAATATCACTAAAGCCCAATACTTGCACGGAATGTTGCAACGTAAAGTCGACAGTTATAAGCAGGAAGGTCGCGCGAATTACTCCGGGAGGTCTGAACACCTGCCGCTGTGCTACTGGCATCGGGAGGTGTCGGGATGGATGTTCAGAAGTCAGCCGAGGCCGTAGTAGTGCTTTTAACCAATAGCATGAAGGGCTGAACATAGTTAACCGTGATTAGGACTCTGGATCTCGATGTTGATTGATGATGCACAAGCGCAGGCTACTGCGGCCATGAACAGAGGACGCGAACATAATTCGCCGGTGCTGACTGATGGTGTTGAAATTGACACGACGGCCAATGGGCGAACGAAAGCGGAAATGTCGTTAACGATGGACGCAGTGATTAGTCGCAAGAACCTGATGCTGGCGTATCAGAGGGTGGTGGAAAACAAAGGTGCAGCGGGAGTTGATAAGCTCACTGTGCAGGAGTTAAAGCCATGACTGAAACAACACTGGCTCAGTGTCAAAGGCACATTGATAGCAGGTAGCTACCTGTCGCGGGCGATATGCAAAGTGGACATCCCGAAACCGAACGGTGACGAGAGAACACTGGGCATACCCACTGCGGTGGACCGGCTTATCCAGCAAGCGATGGCGCAAACATTAAGCCCTTGTGTAGATCCAAGCTTCTCAAATTCCAGCTACGGCTTCAGACCCCACCGCAATGCGTTGCAAGCGGCGCGCCATGCGCGGCAGTACATTCAAAGTGGCAAACGCTGGGTTGTGGATATGGACTTGGAGAAATTCTTTGATCGGGTAGACCACGATATTCTGATGTCGATGTTGGCCCGATCCATCAAAGATAAGCGGTTACTCAAACTAATCCGCCGTTATCTGGAAGCAGACATGGTGGAAGGAAAAGAGGTGATAAAACGGGATAAAGGCATGCCGCAAGGCGGGCCGTTATCGCCGCTGCTATCAAATATCCTGCTGGACGAACTGGATAAAGAGCTGGAGCGACGGGGCCACAGCTTCTGCCGCTATGCCGATGACTGAAACATTTATGTCAGCAGGCAAAAGGCGGGCGAGCATGCACTAAAGGATATCAGCGAGTTCTTAATTAACACCCTGAAATTACATGTGAATGTACGTAAGTTTGCAGTTGCACGGCCTTCAAAGCGCAAGTTTCTTGGCTATAGCTTCACATGGCATAAAGAAGCCCGACTGAAAATTGCCCCCGGTAGTATAGACAGGCTGAAAGATAAAATCCGAAGCCTGACCACGGGAAATGGTTCAAAATCAGTGAGAAAAGCTATTAGTGAACTGACACCAGTGCTGCGTGGTTGGATAAGCTACTTCCGACTGACACAAGTCAAAGGCGTGTTGGAAGAGCTGGATGGGTGGATAAGACGCAAACTGCGTTGCCCGTACTGGCGACAATGGAAGCGAACGTTTACCCGAGCCAACATGCTGATGAAAGCTGGTCTTACTGAAGTCAGAGCATGGGCGTCAGCATGTAACCAGCGCGGTCCGTGGTGGAATGCGGGAGCCAGCCATATGAATCAGGCGCTAAAGAAGAAGTGGTTCGAAAGGCTGGGACTGATATCACTGCTGGACTGCCACCGACTAACATGAACCATCGTATGCGGAACCGCACGTACGGTGGTGTGAGAGGACGGCGGGAGTGATCTCGCCTCCTACTCGATTGTAGCTGAATAATTTTGCATTTAAATTTAATTCAACAATTTAAAGAACAATCACCACTTGTGTTTTTTGCTTAGAAAAAAATCAATAAAAGCACGTACTTTTGGCTGTTCATATTTAACTTGATGGTAATAAATGTATGCGTTTACGTTTGAATACCAGTAATTCTCAAGAACAGGTAAAAGTGTACCACTTGCCAAACAACGGATAATATCACCGTTATCAGTTACAGCATTAATTAGACCTAAGCCTGCTGCCGCCAGTGCCGAATGACCCGTCACGGTTTTTATTGGTGCAGGAATTGTTGTTGTTTCAATGACAGTAGATTGGCTATTTGGACTTTGATTTACGACTAACATATTATCAGGTTGATCATGTAAGTAGCTAATCATTCTATGATTAGCAAGCTCTTGCGGATGTTTTGGTATACCGTATTTTGCAAGGTAAGATGGGGCCGCAAATATGCCATATTTCGCTTGCCACATTAATCGCCGCTTCATGTTTGGAAACCGTAAGCCGAGGTAGTCACCGATCCCCCAATAGATATCAAAAGGATCTTTTTCGATATCGATTATTTTTTCTTGAATATCAAAGGACAATTCCAGTGCTGGGTAAAGATTGCAAAACTCCGTTAGGAATGGGAAAACGGTTTCTTCTAACGTCATCGCCGCCTGGCAAACCACTCTTAAATCACCGCTGAGTTTACCTGCTCGTTGTTCTAACCATTGGTCTAATGCTTCATGTTTTACCAATATATTGTTTACTTGGCCAAAAAATGACTCACCAAATTCCGTCAATCTGAGGTTTCGGGTACTTCGTTCAAATAAGGGTTCACCTAATACCGATTCCAATCGTGAGATCTGCTTACTCATTGCCATTGGAGTTTGATTACGTGCATGAGCAGCAGCGGTAAAGCTACCTTGCTTAGCGACCTCAACAAAAGCTAATAAACTCTCTGTTTTAAACATGGTTATTTTTCTTCTAAAGAGGGAATTGTAATTCATTATAAACTTTTAGTTTACATAATTCATATTTTCATACTGTTTTTCTTTTGTGTCACCCTAAATATACTTCAACTTTATTGATGAGCAGGAGTGTATAAAATGGTGTGGTTAGAATATGCATTATGGATTTATTTTTGTATTTATCCGTTTTACATCGCTTTCACTTATAAACAAGAGAAAGCCTTATTGTTGAGTAATCCCAATCGTAAAATTGACTATTATTGCGTGACAATTGCTCATTTATGGTTTCCTACTGTTCTTTTGTTACTGTTAGTTTTTGGGCAGGCAATTAGTTTGGAAGCTATAGGAATTGTCTGGCAATGGAATTGGCGTACACAGCTTGCTATCGGCGCTTTTACTTTAATTGGCGCTTACATTTATATATCCTTAAAGCAACTGCGAAGCACACCTGTTTTAAAAGACGAGGTTATTGGTAAAACTGAAGATTTAGCGTGGATATTGCCGAAGACAAAACAAGAGCATAATTATTTTGTTTGGGGTGTTTCTGTATCAGCGGGTATTTGTGAGGAGTTATTGTTTCGTGGGTATCTAATTCCATTAATTAGCGCACAGTTGCCTCTTTACATGGCTGTATTTTTATCTTGCGTCATGTTTGGTTTATTCCACCTTTATCAAGGTTGGCAAGGCGTAATAAAAACCTCTGTATTGGGAGGTGTATTCGCTTTGATTTACATCGCTACAGGCTCAATTATTATTCCTATTCTTTTTCATATCTTGGTTGATGTATATAGCGGAACACTGTTTTACGTGGTTCGAAAATAACTATTTAATCACACCCTAGATTCAGTATGGTTTGCTGTTTAATGAGAACATGCCTGCCTATGTGACGATTAAGATACAAAAGAAGAGGATTTATTTTCTTCTCTGGCTGATTTTAGTTGGCGTAAATCACGAAAAGTCAGTGCGCCTCCCACAGCGATGAATAAGGCGCAGGTTCCACCTAACATAGCAGCATTAACCGGTCCCATTGCGGCAGCTAAACTGCCCGCTCTAAAATCACCCAATTGATTTGAACAGGCAATAAAGATTGAATTGACCGCGCTGACACGGCCACGAAGTTTGTCTGGTGTATTGTGTTGGACCACCGCACTGCGAATAACAACACTAAACATATCTGAGGCACCATAAACAAACAGGGCAACCGCCGAAAGCCACAGAGTGGTTGAAAAGGCAAAGGTTATGACGGATAACGCAAAAATGCCTAAGGCAATAAATAGCGTGTGGCCCGTATGGGCAAATTCACTTTTAAAATGCGATAGATACAAGCCAATTAATACGGCGCCTATCGCTGGCATGGCCCTAAGCATACCTAAGCCAGTAGGGCCTACATGCAGTATGTCTGCTGCATATATTGGCAATAAGGCCACAACACTGCCAAGTAGTACAATACATAAATCAAGGCTGAGGCTACCTAATACAATTGGATTAATTTTTAAGAACCGAAATCCACCCAGTAAATCTTTACGCCCTGCCTGCGAATGATTGGCTGGACCTATGGCGGGCAGCCTTAGAAAACTGATGAATGCAACAAACGACATGACCACTAGCAACCAATACACAAGAAGGTCAACCCAGGCAATCATTAATCCTGCCACAAAGGGACCGACAGTCAGGGCAATATTCCATACTGTACTAGTAATAGCTAATGATTGATTGAGTTGATTTTTAGTGACTAAATTGGGCAGTATTGCTTGTAAAGCGGGCGACATAAATGCTTTGCCAGTGCCATAAACACTGATTAATAACAGTAAGTGCCATTTATTGAATGTGGGGTCTTGCATGATGACTGCAATGCTTATTACCACTGCAAGTTGCACCAAGGCCCCACAGATTAAGATTTTCTTACGAGAAACATGATCGACCACCCAGCCAGTGACTAAAAATAATGCAAGAACAGGGGTAATTTGAAACAGTCCGACTAGGGCCAAATCAAAAGGATCTTTGGTCGCTTGATATAAATGCCATGCTAGTGCCACCGACATCACAGAGTCGATAAAGCTAAATGAGGCTCTGCCCAGCAAGAAATGAAGAAAAGGCGGATGTTTAAATATGCTGGATTTCATGTGTTGTTACCCTGAGATAAGGTCATATAAAATGAAGTCATGATCTCAGAAATATCTTCTTGCCTATAAAATTAAGCATGCATATTAATGAGTAAATTTGAGGTTATTGAATGATTGAATCTTTGTCTAAATATTTAAAAAACTGCGTATTTCATCTTTTCTGGCTAAACCATCCTGATATCCGAGTTCAATTAACTCGCGGCAAAATTCTTTTTCAAATAATAAATAACTCAACAAGCTAGAGTCCGCTTTGTCGTGTAAACCTAACATACGTAGTAGTAATTTTATGCCTGAGGGCATGGTAGTAAAATGTCGCGCGGCCATTTCATTAAAGCTAATGCTGGGATTAATCACTAAACACTCTATGGTTTTCAAAGAGGTTTGTTGGCGCTGCTGGTAGGTCATGTGGGCGATTGTTTGATTAATGCGTTCCATGCGCTCTAAATCTGAGCGCAAGGTATCGGCAAAGATCGTATCAAGTAAATGACCGGCAATAGCAATACTGCTGGGAAAACGTTTCATATCAGTGAATCGAGACATTCTTTGAGGTTGTTCAACGCCCACGACCATTATTTTTCTCGCCCCTAAATGAATAGCTGGACTTAAGGGAGAGAGTTGGTGCACCGAGCCATCACCTAAATATTCTCCGCCCATCTTTACTGGCGGAAACAGTAAAGGTATGGCTGATGACGCCATTAAGTGTTCTGAGTTAATGGTGCACGCCATTCCTCTGCGCTGCTCTCTGTACCACGCTTGTAAATCGTGATGACCTTGGAAAAAGCTAATAGAATCGTGGGTGGTATAACTGGATGCATTCACACATATGGCACGTAAATGTTCTGAGGCGATGTTTCGGTCGATGCGATGAAAGTCTAAATAGTGTCTGATCAGTCGGCGCAAAGGTTGGTTATTTAATAAACTGGCCGCTTTTTTTTGATGCTGTTCGGATTGAAAACTGCGTAAAAAGTTACGAGAAAGATGAAAAAATACATCTCGAATACCACTGTCATATACATGACGAGTGTTAAAGTTTTTCCAAACAGATTCGAGTTTTTTTACCCCTAAATGGTAGCAAGATGCATAACAAGCAAGGCCTGTGGCATTAAATGCGCCAGCCGAGTTGCCACATAGTATAGGGAAGGGCAGGCCATGGTTGCGTGCTAAATAGGTGGATATCGATTTAAGCACACCCAGTTGATATGCGGCTCTTGCGCCACCGCCAGAGAGTAATAAGGCGTATTCATTACGTTTTAACGTGGTTTCTGTACTCACAAACTTACACACTGTCCTTCTGCTGCGGCGAATAAAGAAAGGTCTGCTTCGGCTAACGCTATCACGTCTTGGCAATGTTCTTCAATGGCTTGAATTTCAATATCGGTACGAATGTGGTCATGACTGTATAGTGCCATGCGTTTCGCTCGACTAGCGAGAGCGAGTTTTACTGCTTCTTCTGCTACCGAATGCCCCCAGCCTGCTTTTTGTGGCATATCCGCGATCATGTATTGGGCGTCGTGAATAATTAATTCTGCGTCTCTGGCAAACTCAACCCAATCGAGAAAATCGGTGGCTTTTTTGTAAGGGGGATACAATTCGTTGTCGGTAATGTAAACCATCTTTTTGCCATTCTCTTCAATTGAAAAAGAGCTACCACTGCCTGGATGATTCATTTGCAATCGACTAATTTTAGCTGAGCCAATTTGCCATGTGTCAGTACCTTCGGGTTTGACTACAATCTGAATGCTGGAGGCCAGCGTGGTGTAGTCTACAGGAAAATAGCTGCCGCTCATTTGTTTAAGGATTGCGTCATGTTCAGCCAGTGACGTTTGCCCCGGTGTGATAAATATATTGCGTTTAGGCTGATAAATAGGCGAGAAAAAGGGAAAGCCTTGAATATGGTCCCAGTGATTATGAGACAGTAATAGATTGATATCACCACTCTTGTTAATGAGTTTTTGACCTAGATTTTTAATGCCGGTGCCAGCATCAAGGATAATGTCAGAGCCATCCTCAAGTTCAACATGTACACAGGCTGTATTACCGCCATACTTAATGAAATTCGCACCCGGTGAGGGACAAGAGCCGCGAACGCCATAAAAGGTCACTTGCATAGGTAGTTCTCTCAACTTGGAACGTTAGGTTAGCGTTAAGTCAGCTTACGATGTGATAAACAATAACACCTGAGATCAACAGTATAAGTATATTTTACCTATCATGGGTATTTTAGTTGAACAAAACCGCCGTATGTTGACGACGGTCTTATTTTATCAACAGTGTTACAGTTGGCTAACAAATTCGTTAACGGCACTTAGGTCTAACATTTGTTTTTCGCCGCTGCGGCGATTCTTATATTCAACCTTTTGCTCGTCTAAGTTCCGCTCACCAATAACAATAGTATGGGGAATACCGATTAGCTCCATATCATTAAACATTACACCAGGACGTTCTTTTCTATCGTCTAGCAATACGTCGATACCGGCCGCTTTTAAATCAGCATACATCTTTTCTGCCACTTCTTGGATACGCGGTGACTTATGCATATTCATTGGAATGATGGCAAGTTTAAAAGGGGCGATAGCGTCTGGCCAAATGATGCCATATTTGTCGTGGTTTTGCTCAATGGCTGCTGCAACGATACGAGACACGCCAATACCGTAACACCCCATGGTTAATACTTGAAATTTGCCATTTTCGTCTAACACGCCACAGTTCATGGCTTGCGAATATTTATTTCCCAGTTGGAAAATGTGGCCTACTTCAATACCCCGTTTAATATCTAGTGTGCCTTGACCATCAGGTGATGGGTCGCCAACTTGTACGTTGCGAATATCTGCCACAGTAAATGAGGCTACATCACGGCCCCAGTTTGCACCGCTATAATGATAATCGGTGTCATTTGCGCCACACACAAAATCAGCCAGATGTGCCGCACTGCGATCCACAATCACCGGAATAGTTAAACCGACAGGGCCGATAGAACCAATGGTACAATTTAAACTTGCTTCGATTAGGGCTTCGTTTGCCATGGTCAAAGGGCTAAAAACGCCCGCCTGTTTTTCTGCCTTGATTTCATTTAATTGATGATCACCACGCACGACCAAAGCGACTAAACCTTGTTTACCTTGCTCATCTGGTGTACCGAGTACAATAAGGGTTTTCACTGTTTGAGCCGCACTAACATCTAAATAGGCACACACTTCTTCGATAGTGCGCTGTTTAGGGGTCGCGACCTTGCTGAGTTCTTGTTGTGCATCTGGGCGCTCACCAGCAGGGGCAAGTGCTTCAGCCATTTCAATATTGGCAGCATAAGTTGAAACCGTGCTAAAGGCGATATCATCTTCACCTGATTCTGCCAGTACATGAAATTCGTGTGAGCCCGTTCCACCGATTGAACCGGTGTCTGCAATAACAGGACGATAATCAAGGCCGATCCGCTCAAATATGTTGCAGTAGGCTTGATACATATCTTGATAGGTGAGCTCTAAACTGTTTTGGTCCATGTGAAATGAATACGCATCTTTCATGGTGAATTCACGACCGCGCATAATGCCAAAACGGGGGCGCACTTCATCACGAAACTTCGTTTGAATTTGATACACATTTAAGGGAAGCTGTTTATAGCTGCTTACTTCGTTTTTAATTAAGGCGGTTACCACTTCCTCATGAGTTGGGCCCAATACAAAATCACGGCTATTACGATCTTTTATACGCAATAACTCTGGACCATATTGCTCCCAGCGTCCTGATTCTTGCCATAGATCAGCAGGTTGCACTACTGGCATTAGAATTTCGATAGAGCCGGCTTTGTTCATTTCATCACGCACAATCTCAGCCACTTTGTTCAACACTCGTAAGCCCGTAGGAAGCCAGTTATATAAACCCGCTGCGACCTTGCGCACCATACCTGCCCTTAACATTAACTGATGACTAATGACTTCTGCATCAGCGGGGGTTTCTTTTTGAGTTGCTAATAAATATTGGCTTGTGCGCATGCGGTTCTGTATCTCACATAAAGGATTGAAAAAACGGCGGCTATTCTATCAGCAGCAACCCAAGGGCTAAAGGCAAAAATAGCCTAATTATGGGTTTTGCTGAATATCAATGACTTGGCACTTGTCGTCTATGACGTGCCATTGAATATTTAAGTCATACAAACTCATGCCATACACCTTATGTTGCTGTGATTTACCGTGGTAGGCCGGTCTGGGATCTTGCCCTAACACATCGCTGATCGTAGCCTTTAAGTTGGGATAGAGGTTCTGCCAATGCGCTAATTGCGCTGCCGCTTTAGTGCTAAAGTCGACTTGCACTAGTTCAGGCTGGCTTTGGGCAAATCCCCCAGTGGCATGGGGTAAGGCGTCAGCGTAAGGCACATAAGGCTTTATGTCTAATATAGGGGTGCCATCGAGTAAATCCATGCCACTGACCACCAATGTTAATTTCCCTTGGTGGTGTTCTACTCTGACGAATTCCACTACCGACAAGCCCATATTGTTGGGTCTAAACGTGCTGCGGGTGGCAAATACGCCAAGTTTTTTATTCCCACCTAAGCGAGGCGGGCGAACCATGGGCGACCAACCTTGCTCTGCTGTTTGATGAAATTGAAAAATAAGCCATAAATGACTGAACTGCTCAATTCCCCTTAAACAATTAGGATCAGCATATTCAGCTAAAAACTCGATAAATCCTTCGGTATGTTTTGCTAGGCCAGGCTGTCGAGGGATGGCAAACTTTTGTTTGTAGGGTGTACGAATAACAGCGATGGGTTGCAAGGCGAGGCTCATAGGGACAACTTATGGAAAACTGCTTAGTTTATATTATTGTTTATGCGCCTATGGTTGCGCACGTTGAGTGGGAATTCAACTTAAATAGCGAGCATCTCAGCACAGGCCAGTGCTTAACCTTCAATATTAAAAAGCATAGGTAACTCATAACTGAACTAAAAGGTAGATAGAAAATCCTCAGCCCTTTGGTTAACATGCTCAGCATCACACCTAGCTGTAAGTCGCTAGCGTATTTATTGGCTCGTAAGCTGAGCTACTTTTTAAGGATCGTGTATTTGTGTTTGTACTTTCGTTAACACCCTCGCAGTTAGTGTCATCCGCATTTTTAACGCAGCTAGTGGAGCAGGGCTTAGCTCAGTTTACACTGACAAATTTGCAGCTCATTAGTTCTGCCGCTGTAGCTGGCAGCATTGAGCAAGAGGGCAGTAACACGGTATTTAAAACAAAGCCTGATAAGCAAACCTTAGTGGTATTTACCGAAGGTTTGAATCTACAATTAATAACGCAGCTCAGCGAGCAGTTAAACGCCCAACTCAATATTGCCTATTGGTATGTGGTAAAAGTGGACGGCAAACAAGATTTTGCACTCGCGGCCAAAGTGGCTGTAGTGAATGACGATGAGCTTAAACAGCAATGTGAACGCATCGCAAACCATTTTAGTGTGGAACTGTGCTTGGTAAAGCAAAAGCCAAGTTTAGACGCGGCGGGTTTGTTGCTTATGGACATGGATAGTACGGTTATTGCTTGCGAGTGTATCGACGATATTGCAATGCTGGCTGGTGTAGGTGAACAAGTTTCAGCGGTGACAGCACAAGCTATGCAAGGAAAGTTAGATTTTGCCCAAAGTTTGCGTACCCGTGTTGCGTGTTTAACCGATGCCGATGAAAGCATCTTACAAACAGTGCGTGATGCCCTGCCTTTAATGCCTGGCGTTGCTAATTTAGTTAAGGTGCTAAAACACTATAATTGGAAGGTTGCTATTGCATCCGGTGGCTTTACTTATTTTGCTGATTATTTGGCAGAGCGCCTAGAGCTTGACGCCGCAATGGCCAACAAGCTTGAAATCATCGACGGTAAATTAACGGGGAAAGTGGACGGCGATATCGTTGATGCCCAAGTAAAAGCGCACACCTTACTAGCGTTAGCAGACAAATGGTCAATTCCCCACAGTCAAACCATTGCAATGGGCGATGGCGCAAATGATTTAGTCATGATGGATGCCGCTGCCTTAGGTGTTGCCTTGCACGCCAAACCTATTGTAAGAGAAAAAGCAGACATAGCGATTCGCCGTGGTGGTTTAGATACGCTTCTGTGGATTCTCGCAGCGTAATCCTGTTTTAGCTTTAGCAGGCCACTGCCTTATAATTGCAAAAGGCAGTGGGCTGCTAAATGTGCAGTGTAATTTTTACCTATCGCAGCAAACTTTTCACTTTTTCATCCTATCTATTGTCAAAATTTTAACGTTGATGATGAATCACGTTGACCCTTTACTCGTTGTAAACCGGACCTTAACCTAGGGCTAATAGCACCAACTGTTATGGCTTATCCAGCCTAATAAGGTTAACTAGGCGTGTGGTAGTACTCTGGCATCTACCTTGCAAACTGTCCTGTTCCACAGATTTGAATGTGTGGCCAAATGCCATCAAATAAATCTAATTTAAGGAGAACAGTCATGGTATTAACGGTAAATGATGAAAAACACCCAGGTAAAGTGGCCGGGGTATTTGAACAAGAGTCGAGTGCTCAGGCGGCAATCACCCTGCTTAAAACTAAGGGGGATTTTACTGCAGAAGAAGTCGCTTTAGTCGTACCCAAGGATGAGAGATTTGCGCAAAAGGTTGAACCCGACTACAAAGGTATTGGTCGTACGCTCATAACATCTCATTTAAGATTCGGCGCGGTTGGTTTAGCACTTGGATTGATTGTAGCGGCTATTTTGAGTCAATATGGTCCAGCGCTCACCACCTCCAGTCCAGTGATGGTTTTTATTGCCCTGGCGATGGGAGGCACATTTCTTGGCTTAATGCTTGCGGGTTTAATGACCTTACGCCCTGACCATGATGGTGTTATCAATAAAACCCGCCAAGCGACCAACAATCATCAATGGACGGTTATAGTACAAACCAAAAATGATGACCAAAACAAACGGGCTAGAGAACTCTTGGGTAGCGCCGCACTTTCAGTCAGCGATACGTTTTAAGGCCTACATCTATCTAAGCCTAATTACGTCAAACTGGTTTGGCGCGAGTAGGTTGTAAAGCCTGTTTTTTAACTTCTTAACAATTGTTCAATGCCGACTTTCTGAATTTTGTGGGTGACTGGAAATTTATGATTATCGGCAATTTTTTCTTCGTTAAATTCGTAACGTCGCATTACTTCATCCGTTACATCGACTAAATCGCCAACACCGGTCACACTCCACAGCTTTTCTTCCAGTTGTTTGGCTTTATGCAGGGCATAAACGCCGACGTAATTTAATTCTGACTGCATTTTTTCAATATCTGGGCGCCCCGTTTTTGCAACAAATACTTTTAAGGCGATAAATTGCCCGTGTAACAAGGCTTGGGAAATAAATTCGCGGCGTTTCTCATGTTTAATAAATTGCTCTGATACCAAGCTTTTTATGGCATCACTTAACTGCTCTTTACTTGGATCAAAGGCGACAAACACCTCACGCATAATGGGTTTTTCGTTGGGCTTTAAGTTATGCATGGCGCTGGGAATAAAATCGTGTTTACTCATGGTGTTGCGATATAAGGGATAAAGATTTAAAAAACCGCTTTCTGACTTATAGTGCAACAAATTCGTTAGGCGATTGGTAGTGGCCCAAGTTGCGGTAGCGTCGGGCACAAAATCTATATCTTCTTTACGTAAAAAATACGCTACGTTCATCACATTTCGGGCGTAAATGTTGCGCAGCGCTTCACCAATGCCAGGTACTTCTTCTTCGTCACGATAAGCCCGTAATTTAGAGCGGTTAGCTTTTATAAGCGCATCAAAAAAGTGTTTAGCGGTAGTGTTGTGTTCGTTCACTAAGGCCTGTAGGTGCAGCACGCTGTTATCTCTAGACAGCTGACGAACATAGTAAGGCAAATCTGCTAATGCATATTTTGTGGTGACTTTCTGTAAGTTTGGAAACGTGATTTTGATTAAGCTATTTTCTTTGGATTTAAAGGGAGTATCTAACTCGATACGCAGGCCCTGGGTAGAAAAATCTTCGGTGTTTCCTTCGTAATTATGTCCATCAATATTCACTGTGATGGGAGTGCGCAACAAAAATCGCGTTTCTCGTCGTTGGTTAAAATATTTAAAACGATACACCGTCACTGTGTCGGGTAAGCGATTGCGAGGGTGGCCAAACATTTTTAACTGAGGAAGTTGGTCACGACTTATTTTTAAACGTTGATAATATTCGGTGCTGGTGTCGTCAGTGATATTCGTTAACAAGGCGACATGACTTATATTTTTTAAACGCGACATCAAACGCGGTGCGGGTTTTTGATTTTGCCTTTTTACTGACTCGTTAATGGTATTGGCAATAGACAAAGGTTGATAGCTTTGCTCGGGCGAAATGTCGGTCAGTTGTAATTTATAAATACGCCAACTGACTTTACGCGAACCATAGGCAAAAAAGAGATGTTTAAGATGGGGGGCAGCATCAAGCTCTTGTATTGTGGCCGAATAAAAATAAATTTTGTCGCCTTTGACATGATTAAACACATAAATAAAGGTCTCTTGTTGACCTTTGGGTAAAGATAAGCAGTGTTTAATACGCGCATCTGATAATAAGTAGCCAATCTTAAGATCTTGAATTTCGTTTGCCCAATATTGAATTTCTTCGCGATTACAGTCATTGGCTAAGGCGTATTTGGGACGATAGCCCTTTTCACTCTTTTCGATAAATACCGGAATAGAGGTAAAGTTAGGAATATAATATTGCTCGTAGGTTTTGTTTTGAATTGCCTGAAAGGTGTTGTCTAAATTCACCTTATAACGGCGTTTATTGCCGTGAATAAAACTCTCAAAAAACTTATCAAATGTGGGGTTAGGTGCATCTTGTACCCTTTGTAAGTTTAAGCGTTGATCATCTTTGGCTCGTTCAATACTGCCAACGGTATACGCAATGCCTTGGCGCTTATCAAGGGAGTACTCTTTTTCAAGCCCTCTGAATTGCACAGTGAGTTTTTCACCTACTTTAACTAAATGCTCTTTCCCTACTTTTACTTTTAAGCCACTGACTGAAATATCAATCGTGGTTGCCTGCATGCTTTTGTTGGCATCATTAAATATTTCGATATTGACAGAAAAATTCATGCGCTCTTCTGCACGTTGAGGAATATTGCCAAATTCAATGAGTGGCGCTAAATAAAACTCTTTTTTGATGGCCTGAGGCGCTGTTTGCGCTTTTTTTTGCTTGGCTAATTGTTGTTCTTTTCTATGCATCACCCTGAAGTTATTTTCAGTATTGGTGACCGCTTCGTATACCCCAATGGTGTATTCGCCAAATATTCTCACCTGCCTCTCTAAGGTTTCTATGGCGATTTCATCGAGGTAGTGGTCTCGACCTTCATGCGTGTACAACTGGCACTTCCCGTCAACTAAACCCCGTAAGTCAATTAATCGAATGCACGGTCTGGCTAAACGTTTTAGCTCCATCTTGAGTAAAAAACGCTTTTGTGGTGGCACATTCGCTGCAACTTGCAACAACACCTGATTAAATTCAGGTTCATTGATCATTGGCTTCAGTGCTTCAATAATTTCGTGATATTCTTCTAGGTCTTGGCTCATATCATCTTGACGTAGGGTTAATGCATTAGAATGTGCTTTAAATGTGTTTATCGGCCAGTAAACTAAATAGTTGAAAAACCTTGTAAATCGTCCATTTAATTTGCGTCCTTTAGCAATCTAAAATACGCCAACCTATAGATGATAATCAACCTGTATTGAGTACTTATTATCATGGCAAAACGTAAGACTTCTTTTGTATGTTCTGACTGCGGAGCAGAATTTCCCCGCTGGCAGGGGCAATGCAATGATTGTCAGGCATGGAATACTATCACTGAGTTTGTGGTCTCATCCGCTAAAAGTTCTGCCGTGAGGCAAGGTGGCGGTTATTCGGGGCAAACTCTGGCGCAAGTCGAAAATTTACAAGACATTGATTTACAAGCGTTGCCACGGATTTCTTCTGGTTTTAAAGAGCTTGATCGGGTTCTAGGGGGGGGCATTGTGCCTGGCTCTGCCATGTTGATAGGCGGTTCGCCGGGTGCGGGCAAAAGTACCCTCTTGCTGCAAGTCATGTGTTTAATGGCGGCAGGGCGAAGCGCACTATACGTAACAGGTGAAGAATCTTTGCAACAAGTTGCGATGCGGGCAGAGCGATTGGGCTTAGCAAAAGATAAGTTAAAGCTACTGGCCGAAACGAATATCGACACTATTTGCGAATTAGCGCTGCAGCACAAACCTGACATCATGGTGATTGACTCAATTCAAGTCATGCAAGTGGCTGAGGTCCAATCAGCGCCGGGCAGTGTGTCGCAAGTGCGTGAAAGTGCCGCTTATTTAACCCGTTTTGCCAAACAACATCATATTGCGATGTTTTTGGTAGGGCATGTAACCAAAGACGGTAGCTTAGCCGGTCCGAAAGTTTTGGAGCATTGTATTGACTGTTCAATGATGCTCGAAGGAGAGAGTGATAGTCGCTATCGCACTTTACGCAGTCAAAAAAATCGCTTTGGTGCGGTGAATGAGTTAGGCGTTTTTGCCATGACAGAGCGCGGTTTACGAGAAGTCAGCAACCCTTCGGCGATATTTCTGAGTCGCGGCGAAGAGCAGTCTCCCGGAAGCATCGTGATGGTGGTGTGGGAAGGGACGCGTCCATTATTAGTGGAGATTCAGGCGCTGGTGGATTATTCACAGATGGCAAATCCTCGAAGAGTCGCGGTGGGTTTGGAGCAAAATCGCTTGGCCATGTTACTCGCTGTCTTGCATCGTCATGGCAACGTCCAAATGAATGACCAAGATGTATTTGCCAATGTGGTAGGTGGCGTTAAAGTGGCAGAAACCAGTGCAGATTTGGCGCTGCTATTATCTATTGTATCGAGTTTTCGGAATAAGCCCCTAGATAAAGAGTTAATCGCCTTTGGCGAAGTGGGGTTGGCAGGGGAAATTCGCCCTGTTCCGAATGGCTCAGAACGCATAAGTGAGGCGGCCAAGCACGGTTTTAAACGTGCTATTGTGCCTAAAGCCAATGTGCCAAAACAAAAAATAGCTGGGATTGAAATAGTCGGTGTATCACGTTTAAGTGAGGCCTTAGAAGCTCTATAAGGTGATTGTCTGCGAAGCCAGTTGTGTTGCAACGCTTATATGATGGGTATTAAAGCACCGGGCAAGTTAAAAAAAGTCCTACCACTCCAGCGAATAGGCCATAGATGAGCACCACCAAAGCAGTCCGTTTTAAGATATATCCTTCTTGATGAGTGAGGGATAAAACAGAGGCGACCGCTACAATGTTGTTTATGCAAATCATGTTGCCCATTGCTGCCCCTACCGATTGCATTGCTAAAATAGTGCTGACATTAAGGCCTTGCTCGGTCGCAATGATTTGTTGCACTGTAGCAAATGTCAGGTTAGAAACGGTGGCTGAGCCTGAAAAAAAGGACCCTAAGGCGCCTAAAAATGGAGCGAACCAAGGCCAATGTTGTCCACCCAAACTCGCCAAGTGTCGACCAATTTGATTAACCGCAGACGCTTGCTCACCCAGCATCATTAAATTGACAAACACCAGAGCGCCCATCAAGGCAATGACCGGTTTTAACATACTTGTTTGGGTTTGTTGAATAACCCTAAGAAAAGCCTTTTTTCTAAACCACACAAGGCTCAGCGTGCCGACAACTAAAAAAGGAATAAAGGATGGTACGTACAAAACGCTATGCTGCCATGTGACTGCAGTGCCTAAAATATGTTGTAGATTAAGCACTAAGGCCGCGCTAATACTGAAATCTCCCATAATGCCTAAATTAATATGCCAGGCAGGTTCGGTAAGTTGTAACAAAGGTTTTAGCCCTAACTGGGGAATGCGGGTCAGCACCAAAACCAATATCGTTCCCCATAGAGGAAAGCTAGCCTTGAACAATACGTAAAACGAAATGTTACTTTGTGGTTGAACCTCAATGGCTTCAGGCCCCTTAGACAAGCCGATTTTATACTTTGCTAATAGTAAGGTGATTACTAAGCCAAGTAAGCCGCCGAGCAAGGAAGGAAATTCAACACTTATTCGGCTCAATGCTAAGTAGGGTAAGGTACAAGCAAAGATTGAAAGTAAAATAAAACCTACGTTTTGCCATAGGAGACGTTTTTGCCTCAGTACCAACGATAAGGCAATCAGCACAATAAACGGGGCAACACTGGTGTTGATAAGTGCTGACTTCCAGCCAACATCAGCAAGTTGTTGTGGAAGGAGGTCGACAAGAGAAAGGCCAAACCAAATCGGGGTTCCAACGGCGCCGAATGTCACCGGAATAGAATTCAAAATAAGGCAGCATATTGCCACCCGTAAGGCTGGAAAGCCTAGACTAACTAATATTGGTGCGGCAATGGCCGCGGGGGTGCCAAAACCGCTGGCCCCTTCAATTAAAAATGCAAAGGCCCAAGCAACGATCATCAATTGCGCAACGGGGTTGCTACTAATTTGATTTAGCCATTGCCGAATAATATCTAAGGCACCCGTCTCTTCCATACAGCGAAACAGAAAAATCGCCCCCGCGATGATAAGAATGGGTGTCCATGCTTTTAATAATCCAGCGACTACGTTGGCGTTCACCAAAGTGAAGTCTTGGCCAAACATCAGCAATACAACAAAATAGGCAACCACCGCGCATAGTGGCAAAGCGTAATTGGCGGGTAAGTTATTCTTTTTGCTCATTAAATAAATCAGCAAAAGGATAGGGAAATAGGCAAATCCAAGCGTTAGCATATCTACCGTTTTACCCCCTTATTTGTCGACAATAAGAATTGCAGAGAGGCTAAATCAGTTTTTAGCCCCGGAGTAAAGCGGCAAGATCCCGTTGCAACAGATGCTCATCACTGAGATTAAGCGCGATAAGGCTGCGCAGGGTAGTGGCACTATCGATATCTAACAAGGTGCAGTGAAAGCCTATTTGTTCTTTATCGATGTGGCTAATGTGACCCTGCATAACGATAGATGTACTTGAATCTTGCAAGGTAAAGGACAATGTCATTTCGTCACCCGTTTTTAATTGGGCACCCGCAGGCACGTTAAGTAAGGCGCCTTTAAATGAAAGATCAATGATCTCCGTCTGCCATTGTAAACCTGCAGTGAAGAGAGTTGCCTCAGTACAAAAGGGGACTCTGTTAAAATGTCTACGTTCCATTTTGTGAGCACCTATCAAATTGAATACTATGAGCATAACGGTTTTTGACCGCTATGTATTGTTTTATGCCATCAAATTGTTGTCGCTTAAACGTCTTTCATTTGCAAACTAATACACAACGCTGAAGCACTAGATAATGCAAATATTGCAAACACAGCCGTCAGTGAAAATTGCGCCAATAGCGCACTGAGTAAACCCAGTAGCAGAAGTAAAAATCCTATGATGGTATTGCTCACCGCCACATAGCGGGTACGTTGATTACCGTTAGCCATATTAACCAAATAGGTTTTGCGGCCTAATCTGACGCCTTGATGAGTCACGGACAATAGAAAAAATAAAGACATCACCAACCAGCTATTATTTGATAGACCTAATGCATCTATAACACCACCACTTAGGCACAATAAAGTGACAAGTAGTGCAGTAATCACAATAACGCAGCGACTAGAATTGTCGGCTAACTTACCCCACACAGATGCACTAACAAAACTGGCTAAGCCGCTGATTACGATAAATAAGCCCAAATTCGTGTAGTGGTTATCTTGTTGATTGGACTGCGCTAAAATAATGAAATAGGGAGCACTTAAGCCAGAACTCATGAGTAAACAGCGGGTAACGACAAATTGCCTAAATTCCTTATCGTCTTTGACTATATTCAGGCTTTTTAGGGCATGTAAAAAACCGTTGTCACTGCCTTCGGTTTCACCATCAAATTCCCTAACCAGCTGATAAAGCGCAGCGGATATAAACCAACAGGCTGCGGCGCCTACCAATAACCACGGTAAATTTGTTTGCATATTAAGATCAAAAAGCAAGACAAAACCTACGACCATGCCAATAGCGCCCGCCGCTGTCGCTGCATAGCCTGACAGGCTACCTCGTTTTTGTTTAGCAATGGTTTTGCCTAATACATCTTTAGACGCAATTGAGCATAGGCCCCTGGCCAGACTGAAAACAGACAACAATGCAACAATAGCTAAACCACCGGTTAAGTCCCGTAGGTTCACTATTACCCACGCCATTCCCGCGATACTAAGAGCTTGAATACAGGCACCTAACACATAGAAGGTCTTGCGTTGAGCGAAACGACGGATAACACCACCGATAAACAGTTGTGGAATAAGTGAGCCTGACTCTCGTATCGGAACCAACAAGCCACTCAGAAACACCGGCGCACCGATACTGGTCATCAACCACGGCAAAACAACCTTAGCACTCGCCAAGGCATCCGCTAATTTACTAAAAAACTGACTACACAAAATCAAGGTAAAATTACCGCGAACTACCTTGCAGGCATCTTCGCTAATGTCTTTACAGACTCGTGCGTCTTCTTCATCGTTGAAGACTTCGGTTAGTCGTGAAAGGTGATCTGTCATTACCGATCTGATATTACTGATTAAAACACCTATAGTGCCGATAATTTGAAAGTGTGTCGATGATATATTGTGGCTCGTCTGACAGGCTTGCATCCGAGTCATAAACGGCAGAATACAGCCCCAATGAAGTGGGGCTGTATTTAGTAAAACTTAGCGCGAACAGGGCTTAATGAATCAAACCACGGCGTTTTAATAAAGCATCGGTACTGGGTTGTTTACCTCTGAATTCGGTATAGCTTTGCATTAAGTCTTTACTGTTACCGATA
Source organism: Flavobacterium sp. W21_SRS_FM6 (assembly GCF_052119645.1). Classification (NCBI taxonomy): domain Bacteria; kingdom Pseudomonadati; phylum Bacteroidota; class Flavobacteriia; order Flavobacteriales; family Flavobacteriaceae; genus Flavobacterium; species Flavobacterium sp. W21_SRS_FM6. The sequence continues at coordinate 221,586 of NZ_JBGQOM010000002.1, read as the reverse complement.
GACAAAATTTTCTGACGGAAATCATCGCCGTTCTCTCGTGTCATACCACCTTTGTTTTGAATGTGGGCAAACGCATCTGCGGCAAATACTTCAGTCCATAAATAGGCGTAGTAGCCAGCAGAGTAGCCTCCTGCAAAAGTATGACTAAAATAAGCCGATTTGTAGCGTGGCGGGATAGGGGCGTAATCTAGGCCATGTTTGGCAAGGGCTTGTTGCTCAAAACTAGCGACATCACTTATGTTTGTATCAGCGCTGAGCATGTGCCATTCCATATCAAGTAGAGCGGCGGCTAAATATTCAACGGTGTCGTAACCTTGGCCAAATTTTACTGAGTCGAGCACCCGCTCGAGCAACGCTGGTGGAATGGTTTCGCCCGTTTTATCGTGTAGGGCATAGTTAGCAATAACGCTTGGCTCGATATCCCAATCTTCATTGAATTGTGAAGGAAACTCAACAAAGTCACGGGCAGTCGAAGTACCCGCTAAGCTGGGATATTTTACCTCTGAAAACAAACCATGGGCAGCATGACCAAACTCATGAAACAGTGTGGTGGCTTCATCAAAAGACAGTAGAGTAGGTTGACCACTGGTCGGTTTAACAATATTGAGTACATTAAACACCACTGGTTTTTCATCAAGTAAATAACTCTGACTCACAAAGGCATCCATCCATGCACCACCGCCTTTTCCTTCACGAGCATAGGGGTCAAAATAAAATAAACCTATGCTGCTGTTATCTTCATTGAAGACTTCAAAAAGGCGCACATCTTCATGGTAAACCGGTAAGTCCGTGCGTTCTTTAAAGTGAATGCCGTAAAACTTTTCCATCGCGAAAAACAAACCATTTTCTAGTACGGAATTGAGCTCGAAGTATGGTTTGACTTGGCTATCATCCAAGTCAAACTTGGCCTTTCTGACTTTTTCCGCATAGTAAGCCCAATCCCACGCTTGCACTGGGCCATCAATTCCATCCGCTTTCATTTGTACCTCAATATCAGCCGCTTCAATTTTAGCTTTTGCGAGTGCTTGAGGGGCGAGGCCGTCAAGAATAGCGAAAATAGCGTTTGGCTCTTTGGCCATTTGATCGGCCGTGGCATAGCTCGCCCAATTGGGATAACCCAATAAACTGGCTTTTTGCGCGCGTAATTTAACTAACGCTAATAATACCGGACCATTACTGTCCATGGCGCGATTAGCTGAGGTTTGCCAAATTTTTTGACGCATTTCACGATTAGATAAACTGGATAAAATGGGTTGGCGAGTAGTATTAACCAGAGTGATCAAATAGCCCTCTTTACCAACGGCTTGGGCCGCTTCGGCTAAACCATTGATATCAGCGTCTGATAAACCTGCGAGCAAGGCTCTGTCTTCAACGATGATCACATCATTTTTAAAAGAGGCCATGAGGTTTTGTGAAAATTCCGTTTGCAGCGTAGAAATCTGTTCGTTAATGGCGCGCATTTGGTTTTTTTCTGCGTCAGTTAATTTAGCGCCAGCCCGCAAAAATTCATTGTAATAAAATTCAACCAAGTGTTGATCTTCTGCATTTAAGGCGGCTTTTTCGGCGTAAATCGCTGCAACTCGCTCAAACAGATTCGGGTTTAAATAAATATTATCTGAATGCGCCGATAACTTGGGGGCTAATTCTGCTTCAATTTTTTGATATTCAGGGGTAGAGATGACACCTGATAAAGGAAAAAATACCTGAGATACACGCTTAAGCAAGGTATCAGAACGCTCCATCGCTACTAGGGTATTGTCAAACGTCGCGGCTTTGGGATTATTCGCGATGCGGGTTATTTCAGATTGTTGTTGTGCCATGCCTTCAGTGAAAGCCGGCAAATAATCCGCCATCGTAATTTTGTCAAACTGAGGAGCTTGGTCAAATAGCGGACTTGGGCTCATAAAAATATTCGTGTTTTTGATTTGCATAGCGCCTGCTTGTTGTGGCTGATTAACAGCATCGGTGGAAGCTGAAGGGGAACAGGCTGAGATTGTCAAAGCGGCACTGATCGCCGTGGTTAGAAGAGCTTTACGCATAGTTACTCCATCGCATAAGCACCGTTTTATTTCGATTACGGTTTAATTATTTTTTACGAAGCGGCACTCTAGCACGCGTTGGTGAAGTGCTCAATTACCGAAAATAGCCCGAGCTAGCACGCCCCTTAAAAGCGCAAAGGTTTACAAGCCGCGGTGCAGACAACGCCTCATTAGCTGTTAATTAAACTATTGATTATTGGAGCAAAGGATAGATTTACCAGCAGCAGGCGGGCCTGAATTGGGGGCAACCAAAGACCCACAAGCTTTGTAACACAGTATGTCAGACCTAAACCTTACAACATGTTGGTTGACATCCTTTTTCCAAAGGGACATAAAAAAAGGCCAATAACTGGCCTTAAATCAATACGAACTGAAACTTAGTTAGCGGCATCTTGCACTGCTTCACCCGCACTTTCGATATCTTCACCTGCACCTTCCATTGTTGCGCAGCCTGCCAAGCCAACAAGCATAACCAGACCAAGTGCTAGGGTTTTTAAAAAGTTTGCATTTAATAATTTCATGATAAGTGTGCCTCTTGTTTAAGTGTTTTACTCTACTGTTTACGGTAGTCTTTAATCACACCTATGTGCTTGCAAATAGTAGACCAGAGGTAGAGGCTTATTTTTAAAGGCTTGCAGAGCGATGGTGCGTGGAGATTGGATGTTTGAGTGTAAACTTTACAGCAAAATTACGTAGGCTTTACACAAATTAGTACGGTGGCTGGCTAATGCAGGGCTGTAGCTAAAAAAGGGGATGGCACAGCAAATTCAGCGCCGCGTGAATCGCTAAATTTGCTGCATAGCGGTGTGTTTTATTCTTTTCGTTTATTGGCAATTTTGTTCAAACTTTGAATAACTTGGATCTCATGCTCAATGGTGTTCATTTGCACATTGGCATCGTCGGCTCTGGTTATTCCTTGGTTGGCTCTTTGTGTTGATTCTTTAGATAAAACAGACAAGTCATTGAGATCTTGGTTTAGGAATTTTGAACTGGTTTCAATTTCAACCAATAAATTGTTAATGTTATCGATAGCCTGTGAGATCCCTTTGATGGAGACCGATACGCCATCAATGGTTTCTCCGGTTTCTTTGAGGCTTGACTGGGTACGCTTCGACAAGGCCCTTACTTCGTCAGCAACCACTGCAAACCCCCGGCCCGCTTCACCTGCTCGAGCGGCTTCAATTGCCGCGTTAAGTGCCAGTAAATTAGTTTGTTCAGCGATGCCGCCAATTGATTGAATAATGTTAACAATTTTTTCTGCGCTGAGTTTGAGCTGCTCCATACCTGCTGTTAAAGAGGCACGTTGTCCCTCTTGTTGGCTGATACGAGTCATAAAGTCGACAAACTGTTTACCGATTTCTAATTGTTTACTGCCTGAAATACTTGCTTGTGATGCAACGAATCTCAGCTCTTCTGTGGATTGTTCTAATAAGGGACGAAATTTTTCACTTTGGTGTATAAGTTTGGATTGCAGTTCACCAATTTTTTGGCTACTGACCAGTTGAGTGCTCAGGTGATAACTGGAGAACGATGCCAAATGAAATGGAAAGTTGGTGACGTAGTTGTCATAAAACGTTTCATTAGGTTTGACTTTAAAAAAGGCGACGGCAGTTAACGTTTGATTTTGGTGAGTGCCGAGGAATTCTCCAAAGGTAGAAAAACCACACACGCCAACGCCTTCGAACGTTTTCACTTTATTCAGTGCATTAGGATTGTTTACCCGTCGTAAAATACAGTCGTTGGCAATGATGGTTTCGGCTTGCGACGGTTTTCCTTCCATGAATTTTTTGTAATCTCGCTGGGTTGACTCAGCAAAGTCTTTTGCTTTAACCAACAGCAGGTTTTCACCAAAGCTAAGATCACTGAAAAAATGAATGCTACCGTCTTCATTCACTTTTGAAACAGAGCGTATGTAAATACTTTTTTCAATATCAATACCGAAGGAGTAGTTGACTAATTTTTCTTCGAGTTGGCCGATGGAGCATTTGAAATGCTGACTGAGAAATTCAGCGGGCGGTTTAATTTCCATGTTGTGGTCAAGCACAGAATGCAAGGTTCGAGTCAAGGGGTCAAAATCAACCACGGTATAACTCAGGCCGGTCGGCTCGAAGTTATGGCTTTTCATTAAGCCAAAACGGTACTCTGCTGATAATTTACAAAAACACAAAACCACTTTGTTGGTTTGTAATTGGCCGTCTAAGCTTAAATCGGCCACTTTAAAATCTAATTTTCCGCCGGCGCTACCACCAACAAAAAAACAGGGGAAGCTTTTGCTTTGATACAGGGCTTGAGTAAAAAAATCTTCGCTGGCCGTTACGCCATCAAAATAAGTAAGCGCAAGTGTATCGTCACTGTGAATATCAAATGGCAAGCGTATTTGCCTAAGTTGCTGTTGGATTTTTTCAATTCGTTGTTTGACGCTAAATGTGGGATGACCCGCTTTAATATCGGCGCTATGCAAATCTACCGAATGAACTGAAACCTGAGACAACATCCCTTTTGAAAAACTTTGTAGTAAAATGGTATCCCAACGATCAGGGGTATCGTGATAAAGACTCGTTTTGCCACCTAATTCACCGGCCGTCATAATACTAATTAGGTGTTTAGCAAACGGCATCGCTTGTTTGAGACTTCGTGAGACCTGCTCAAAATTACAATGAGGCGAGACATATGCAAGAACCAAACTTGTGCCTTCGGCGAAACTAAGGCTGCTTAGTTTTTCGGGGCTTATTTCTTTACTCGAAATGATTAATGACGCGGAATTTGTGACTTTAGCATTTGATTGTTCGGTATTTTTCTTACGTTTAAAAAACATCATTTCATCCTAGCAAAGAAAATTTTAGTAGCGCTCCCCCTCAGTGTAGAGCCTATATAAAAAAAAACGCAAGCCTAAGCTTGCGTTTTTTGTTTGGCATAATAGCCGCCGCTTATTTGCTGATTTTCTTGTATTTCAAACGGTGCGGTTCAACCACGTCTTTACCGTACGTCTCTTTCAACCACGCCGCATATTCGGTGTAATTACCTTCATAGAAGTTAATTTTGCCTTCGTCGCGGTAGTCCATTATATGGGTGGCGATACGATCTAAAAACCAACGATCGTGCGAGATAACCATGGCACAGCCAGGAAATTCTAATATCGCGTTTTCCAATGCACGCAAGGTTTCAACGTCTAGGTCATTGGTAGGCTCATCCAGAAGCAATACGTTGCCACCGGCTTTTAGTAGCTTGGCTAAGTGAACACGGTTACGCTCACCACCGGATAAGTCTTTCACAAACTTTTGTTGGTCCACCCCTTTGAAGTTAAATCGGCCACAGTAAGCACGGCTATTTAACTCAAAATTACCAATGCGGATAATATCGGAATCGTCTGATATTTCTTTATAAACGGTGTTGTTACCGTCCATATGATCGCGGAACTGATCCACACTGGCGAGCTGCACAGTGCTACCCACATCGATAGTGCCTGCATCAGGTTTTTCAATGCCAGTGAGCATTCTAAATAGCGTTGATTTACCCGCACCGTTAGGACCAATAATACCCACAATAGCGCCTTTGGGCATTTTGAAATTTAAGTCATCAATTAATAGTCTGTCGCCATAAGATTTTTTAAGACCTGTGACTTCAAACACTTTTTCACCTAATCGCTCACCGGGTGGAATGAATAACTCGTTGGTTTCATTACGTTTTTGGTAATCGCCAGTGTTAAGCTCTTCAAAGCGCGCCATACGAGCCTTGCTTTTTGATTGACGACCTTTAGCATTAGAGCGTACCCACTCTAATTCGGTTTTGATTGATTTTTGACGGGCGCTTTCGGTTTTTTCTTCTTGCTGTAAACGGGCATCTTTTTGCTCTAACCAAGAAGAATAGTTACCTTCCCACGGAATACCTTGTCCACGGTCAAGTTCGAGTATCCATCCGGCTACGTTATCTAAGAAATAACGGTCGTGAGTAATGGCTACCACAGTACCTTCGTAATCGTGTAAGAAACGCTCCAACCAAGCTACGGATTCAGCATCCAAGTGGTTGGTGGGCTCGTCAAGTAGCAACATGTCGGGCTTTTCAAGTAGCAAGCGGCACAAGGCAACACGGCGGCGTTCACCACCTGATAATTTGCTAACGTCTGCATCCCAAGGGGGTAAACGCAGGGCATCGGCGGCACGTTCTAAGGCATTTTCTAAGTTATGGCCATCTTTTGATTGAATGATCGCTTCTAATTCACCTTGTTCTTTGGCAAGTGCATCAAAGTCAGCATTTTCCTCGGCATAAGCGGCGTACACTTCGTCTATGCGTTTTAGGGCATGGGCTACATCAGCGACGGCTTCTTCAATGTTGCCACGTACCGTTTTTGTTTCGTCAAGCTTGGGCTCTTGCGGTAAGTAACCAATTTTTAAACCCGCTTGAGGATTCGCCTCGCCTTCAATGTCTTTATCGATGCCCGCCATGATGCGCAGCAGGGTCGATTTACCTGAACCGTTTAAACCCAAGACACCAATTTTGGCACCGTGGAAAAAGCTCAAAGAAATATTTTTAAGAATATGTTTGCCGGGTGGGACAACTTTACCCACACGGTGCATGCTATAGACGTATTGCGCCATGTTTAAAACAACTCCGTAGATTTTTCGCCATTGTATACTCAAATCACCTCAAATGACGAGTCATTACCATATAAACAAAGGCAATTTGAGGAGCGCTAGTATAGGGCAAAATGCGTATTTAAACACGGGGCGAGCGTCGTATTTATGGCTATGCTAAACACATAAAATCATCAGGGGCGAAAGTAACGTGGAATAAAAAAGGCGACTGATTGTCGCCTTAATAGAGGAATATTTAGAAGTTATAGGTAAATCGTGCACCAAACTCGCTGGCGTCATTACTCATCACCACTAAGATGTAGTCGCCTGTATTTAAACGAGCATTGTCATAGCGTTCGTCAAAAATGTTAGCTCCATACAATGACGCTTTCCAATCACCCTCTGCAGGGGTATATGAAATATCAACGTTGACTAATTCACGGCTATCGATTTGCGTTAAACGGCCGGGGTCTGAACTTGGCTCACCGTACATTTTGTCGCGAAAAGAATAGTCTAAGCGCATATTTACGCTGGCACCGTTACTGAGTTCAAACTCGTAAGAGGGGCTAATTGAGGCCGTGTATTTAGGTGAAAGCGGCGCAACGGGCTTAATACCGTCTTGTTCTTTTACATCCACGTCGATATAGCCAACACTGGTATGCAGTTTGAAGTTGTCAGTGAAATACGCGGTGCTTTCAAATTCAATACCACGAGAGGTTTGTTCAACCACTAAGTTAGTCGTATTAAAACCGCCTTCTGAAGTCGTGCTGACTTGATAAGGTAAATCGTCAAACTCAGTGTTAAATACCGCAATACTCATGCTAAAAGATTCTGTTACGTTGCCCTTTAGACCCATTTCATAGTTTACCGCCGTGATGTTTTCAGAGGCGATAAAGCAAGCGGGATTACCAAATAAACAATAAGGACGGGCAGGGAATTGACCAGACTGATAACCGCTTTGTACGGTGCCGTAAACGTTTAGTCCGTTTTCTAAGGTGTAGTTGGCCGAAAGGTCGTAACTCACTTCATTCCAATTATCTTTAGCCAACGTGGGGCCAATACCGACATTGGCACTGGCTTCTTTTTCATCTTGGGTATACCGCAAACCTGCTGATACTCGGAGGCTATCCGTTGCATCGTAACCCACGTTGACAAATACTGCTTTGCTGGTGGTTTCTTGTCTCATATCCAATAAGTTGCCACCGGCATTGAAACTCGAATCCTCACCCTGTAAGTTGCTGCCTTCTTCGTTAAACCAATACAAACCAGAAACAAAATCCACATCACCTACGTAACCATTGAGTTGAAATTCGATAGAGGTTTGATCAGCCTCACCTTGCTCAGGGTAATGATCAAGGGCATAGATAGTGCCGTCATCATCCAGACCTGCTTTGTACTCAGAGCTTCTGCTACTGACCACAACTTTTGACGCTAGCGTATCAGACCAATTCCAATCTGCCGTAAGTGATAAGCCACTGGCCTTGTTGCTAACGGTTGTAATGTCTTTGGTGCCGGTGGCGTTGTCGTAGGGGTCTGCCGCCACGTCGGCGTTGCGTAAAGGTCCAGAAGGTAAAGGTGCGCCAAATCGAACACCGGTGTAATAGGCCCCAGTGGGGACTTCATCTATTAATGTAGTGTAGGGCCTTAAGCCACCTTCACCATCATTGGCATCAGCGGTAAACACTAAACTAAAATCGCTGCTTGGCGCGTATTTTACCGACAGGCGACCATATAAGTCTTTGGTTTCACCCACGTCATATTCAGCATCAGGTACATTGATGAATTCGCCTAATCCATCTCGCGCGTTGTAGCCTGCGTTCAGATTGAATGAGAAGTCATCATTCATGGCACGATTTACAAATACATCGGCTTTCATGCGACCGCGCGTGCCAAGTTGGGTCACTACTTTTGCCACAGGCTTGGCATCGGGTTGTTTGGTGATGATATTAATGGCACCACCGATAGAGTTACGACCGTAGAGTGTACCCTGTGGCCCACGTAACACCTCAATACGCTCGATATTGTTTAGGTTCCAGTTCTGTCCCACTTGACGTCCCAGATACACACCATCCACATAAACGCTTACGCCAGGATCGGTGGTAATCAAATGATCTTGTAAACCAATACCCCGAATAAAGGGGTTGGCTGAAGACGTGTGGCCGGCAGAAAAACCAGTGACGTTAAGATTAGGAACGAATTTACCTACGTCAGTTAGGTCGGTAATACCCTGAGCTGCCAATGCTTCGCCACTAAAGGCGCTAATAGCGATGGGGACTTCATAAATGACTTGTGCTCGCTTAGTTGCTGTAACGGTAATCGCTTCTATTGCGTTATCTGCTTCTTGATTTGGGGTTTCTTGCGCAAAAGCATTACCGTTGAGTGCCATAATTATACTGACACTGAGTAGGGTTTTGGTGGTTAAAGGTACTATGCTAGATGTGAGTTTGGTCACAGTTTACTCTCCATGTTTATTTTTATAAGTGTTCGTGTATCGAGCCTTTGCAGGCCACGTTATTTTGCGAGCCTTGAGGCTCCTGTCGTTACAATGAGAGCGGTTTTTGCTCTAAAATAGTAGCGCGAGTCGCTTTTAAAAATCCACTAATTTTAAACACTTAGGATGTAAAATTCACTAAATGTTGCGAGTGTCAGCTTTTATAAGGTGTCATCAGAACCACTAAATGGGCTGAGTGGATCAAGTCGTCTACTTTACGCGCTGCAAGCGAAGGGGGGATGGGGCAATGACATTGACAGGGTAAACAAATTTTTAGTTCAACATCAGGCTATGGCCATAAAAAAGCCCCGCAAGGTAAGACCTTGCGGGGCGAGTAATGTTGAATGCTAACGATTAAAACGACATATTGTACTGAGCACTTAGCAGAACAGCATTGCCTTCAGATTTAAACTGCCACTGACCGCCTAAATTGTCCATTTCGGTAAAGTGTTGTTTTTCACCCTTTAAATACGCAATGCCTACATCAATCGATGCGTCGTTAGCTAGCGTATAGTTTGCACCAGTACTGAGCCATAAGCGGTTTGTGTCGGGTATAGAGATAGACATGTGTTTATCAGCAGGGCTTTTGTCATAGGCGATACCCGCACGTAAGGTGACGTCTTTGTTTAGGCGATAGTCAGCACCAAGGGCATAACGCATGGCGTTTTTAAAGCCTTCTTCTTTGGCAAAAACTTGCGTACCGTTTGAATAAGCCTCAAGCGATTCAAAGCTGCTCCACTGCGTCCATAACACACTGTAGTGAAGCGCTAATTCTTCATTTAGTTGGTGTGAACCTGAGAATTCAGCGCTTGCTGGTAGTTCAATATCAACTGTACCTGGAATACTGCTTCCAGCTAAACCACCGATGACGCTGGGCAATTCATTTGAATAGTTCCCCTCGAAGGTGATATCGGTTGCTGCGCGGTAGTGCAATCCTAAGCGATGGCCAGGAGCAAGCTCATAGGCAAAGCCAATGTTCCAGCCATAACCATAATCATCACCTTCTAGATTTACCGCTTCGTCACTGGTTGATACACCTAAGGTCGAACCATAAGCCGATTGCAAATAAGCAGGCAACCCGGCTCCGGCATGACGAGTAATCTGAGCATCAGCATATACGTAGCTCACACCAGCGGCGACAGTGAATTGTTCAGTAACTTTATAAGAAAGTGCTGCATTTAAATTTACCGTGGTAATTTCTGTTTTACCGGCGAGCTGGCCAGCCGCGTAGTCATTTTCAAATTCAGTGGCCAAACCAAAATTAGAAAACAAACCCAAGCCAAAGGCGAATTGGTTATCAATGGGCATCACAAAATAAGCCGCAGGCACAAGTGCAGAAGGGGCAATGCTGTCATCGTTCATGGCGCTTGGCGTTGAATAAGCGGGGGCGCTTTCGCCTGTTAAGCTGACATCTGGAATAACGTAAGTGGCGGCAATAGAAACTTGCTTTGTGCTAAATTGCGACATCAAAGCAGGATTGCGAGCGATGACTGACGCATTTTCAGCAATGGCTGCTTCACCTGCAAATGCGCGACCAAGTCCAGAGGCACTGTGTTCTGCTAATTGGAATGCGGCAGAATATGACTGCGTAGCAAAGGCCGATAAAGCCACTGCGATTAAAGAATAACGAAACATTAACTCACTCTCTTACTGATTTTAGTTGAATATGGGGATGAAAAAATAGCGCGGCATCCTACCGAAAATTAAAATTATTAGTAGTGTTTTTATGCTGTTTTTACGCTAATTTTAGGTAACAAAGCATGTTTTATGCGATTTTCCTAAGCAAGGTCGACAAGCGAGCAATGAATTTTTACTGATGTGTCAGTAGGCGTGTTCAGCATTACGCATATTTTTCATAAATTGATTGAGGAGTAATTAATGGAGCAAGGTTTATTAGAAAAAACCGGAAAAACGCTGCAGCAATGGAAAACCATATTAGCTGCTCAGCCTGTTAGCAAACACGGTGAGATAATGGCTTTTTTAAAAGGTGAGTGCGGTTTAACTCACGGCTATGCAAATTTTATTGCCCTTAAATTTAGAGGTGCCGATGCCGCCAGTACGAATGCTGATGAATTAATTGCTCAGCAATACCAAGGCAAAGAAACGTTGATGCCTATTTATCAAAAATTGCATCAATACATCAGTCAACTTGCCGATGATGTTGATGTTTCAGCTAAAAAGTCGGCGGTGTCTTTTAGGCGCAAACGCCAGTTCGCGCTTGTTCAGCCAAGCACCAAAACACGGATCGATTTAGGGCTTAAATTTAATGATAGAGCGATATCTGGGCGCTTAGAAGGTTCAGGTCCGTTTGGTACAATGTGCAGCCACCGAGTTCAGCTCACCGACATCACGCAAGTTGACTCAGAGTTATTTGCCCTAATTAAAGCGGCCTATGTTGAAGCCGGATAAGGTCTCCCTTGGTATTTATCACCCCACAAAAATGCATGTCGATAGTGTGAGTTTGAGCTAATCAACTTGGTTTTAATTTTCTTGCCGCTACAATGCCTGCCTAAATTATGATGAGCTGGTTGGAGATTTGAATGAAGTTGGTTTCGTGGAACGTAAATGGTATTAGAGCCGCAATGAACAAGGAGTTTGCTGAGTCTTTTGCCAACATGAATTGCGATGTGTTGTGTTTACAGGAAACAAAAGCGCAAGACGAGCAGGTACAAGTGGCACTTGCCGAAATCGATGGGTATCAAATATTCACTAATTCTGCGGTAAAAAAAGGTTACTCTGGCACCAGTATTATTACCCGCGTGGCACCTTTGAGTGTCACTCTGGATATGGGCATTGAAGAGCACGACCAAGAGGGCCGAGTTCTGTGTGCCGAGTTCAGTGATTTTTACTTGGTCACGGTGTACACCCCTAATTCAGGCAGTGAGTTAAAACGTTTGGCATATCGCCAACAATGGGACGCAGATTTTTTAAGCTATTTGCAAGCGCTAGAGAGTCAAAAGCCGGTGGTAGTATGCGGTGATTTAAACGTAGCGCATAAAGCCATTGATTTAGCGCGGCCCAAAGCCAATTACAATAAAAGTGCGGGATTTACTCAACAAGAAATCGATGGGTTAGATAATCTGGTGAAGGCTGGATTTATCGATAGCTTCCGCCACGTCTACCCTGAGCAACAAAAATTCAGTTGGTGGAGTTACCGTGCGGGTGCCCGCGAGAAAAACGTTGGGTGGCGCATAGACTACTTTCTTACCTCATCCAGTTTGGCCAATAAAATTCAAGATGCAGAAATCTATAACGATGTTTTTGGATCGGATCATTGTCCGGTTGTTTTGCATCTAGCAGATTAAATTTAGCCAAATAGTGGGGATGCATCTTGGTAAGGGCTAGCGTAGTATTTAGGTTTAGTCCCCGATAAGAGCGCCCTATAATGATAAAAAAAGCCGCCTTGGCAATGCTTTACTGTTGCTTTACTTGCTGTATTGCGCACGCACAATCCAGTGTAGAAAAACAATTAGTTGAGTCGGTAAACCAGCAGCTTAGTCAATCGCAAGCGCTATTAATCGAAGCGGTTAATATTAATAGCGGTACGCAAAATTTTGCCGGGGTTAAACAGGTTGGTATGCTGTTTAAACAGCAATATGATGCCCTAGGCTTTACCACTGAATGGCTTGACGGTAGCGAGTTTGAGCGCGCCGGACACTTAGTGGCTACCTACGAATCGGCGACGCATCCATCAGCAGCCAAAATAATGTTAATAGGGCATTTGGATACGGTCTTTGCCAAGGACGATAGCTTTCAGCACGCCACCATTATCAATCAAAATACGATTGCTGGCCCCGGTATTACCGACATGAAAGGAGGCAATGTCATTATGTTGGCTGCGTTACAAGTTTTGCATCAACATGGCTTGCTGTCAGCGATGAATATTAAAGTGGTCTTAACCGGTGATGAAGAAGCCAGTGGCCGTCCTTTGGCTCAATCTAAACAGGCATTAATTGACGCGGGAATATGGGCTGATATTGCGCTGGGGTTTGAAGATGCAGACGGTGATATTAATACTGCTGTTACCGCAAGAAGAGGTTCGGTCGCTTGGACCTTAACAACAACAGGCCAAGCAGCACACTCGTCACAAATTTTTACCGAAAAGGTTGGTTTTGGTGCCAATTTTGAATTAGCTAGAATTCTGAATGCTTTTCGTGAACAGTTGTCAGACATTCCCTTACTGAGTTTTAATCCTGGCGTGATGGCAGGGGGAACACGCCTTAAAGAAACGGCTGCCTCTACATTTGAAAGCTTTGGCAAAAGTAATGTGGTTGCCCAAACTGCTATGGTCAAAGGGGGATTGCGCGCCGTTTCTCCAAACCAATTAACTGAAACAAAAGAAAAAATGCAAGCCATTGTGGCACAGCATTTACCCCAAACTGATGCCAGCTTGGTATTCGATGATGGTTATCCTCCGATGCAGCAAACCCAAGGCAATGTGGATTTGTTAGGGATGTACAGTCAGGTAAGCACTGATCTTGGTTTTGCGAAAGTGAATGCGGTTAATCCGCGTAATGCTGGCGCTGCCGATATTTCTTTTGTGTCTGATCATGTCACCATGGCCATTGATGGTTTGGGTTTGATGGGCACCGGTGGTCACACAAAAGATGAAACGGCCGATATGACAAGCTTTGCACAGAATATTCAAAAGACCACTGTGCTGTTATATCGTTTAAGTACACAACAACAATAACTAAGGCACCTCAATGACACGTATTAAATGGGGCATCATTGGCCCCGGTAGTATCGCTACTACCTTTGCTACTGCACTTGAGCAATCGAAACAAGGACAGCTCTATGGCATTGCTAGCCGCTCAGCTGAGCGCGCAACCGCCTTTTCTCAACGTTTTGCGGTTTCTAAAATTTACCATCAATACAGTGACTTAATTAATGATCCTGAGGTCGATATACTCTATATCGCCACGCCTCATAGTCATCACTATCAGATTGCCAAAGCCTGTCTTGAAGCCGGTAAACATATACTGTTAGAAAAACCGCTAACGATAAATGCAAGCCAAACTCAGGTTTTAATTGAGTTGTCACAGTCCAAAGGCCTCGTATTTCAAGAGGCCTTGTGGAGCCGTTTTATGCCTTGTTTTGCCAAAGTAAAAGACTGGCTGAAAGCAGATAAAATTGGGGCCTTACAATATATTCAATCCGATATCGGTTTTGCCTTTGCTGACAAACCCCAACATCGATTAAATGACCCGCTATTAGCTGGTGGTGCTCTGTTAGATCTTGGCGTCTATAGCATCAGTATTAGTCAGTTTTTATTAGAACAAACCCCTATTCAAGTGCAAGCCACCAGTCAACTTGCGGCCAACGGGATCGATAAAACCACCCAAGTTAATATGCGGTTTGCTCAAGGTCAGTTGTCACAATTTAGCTGCTCAATTACGGCAAAATGCACTAACACCATGACCCTTGTGGGAGAGCAAGGCCGAATTCATTTACCTGAGCACTTTTGGGTAGGACAAGAAGCGCAATTATTTCAAGACGGCGAATTAGTTGAATGTGCGCGCTTCACTCACCCTGTTAACGGCTTTGAATATCAGATTGAAGCGGCCATGCAGTGCATCTTTCAGGGTAAGGTATGCAGTGACTTGATGCCTCACGCCGACAGTTTAGATGTTATGCGCGTGATGGATGAAGTACGTAAACAAATTAATTTACGCTACCACGATGATATTGAAAATGTATAAAAAAAGGCGCTAATAAGCCTATTTAGTCAGCGAATTTCCTCTTAATAACAAACGCTTAATTGATTATGCCGGTTGTGGCCTAACTATTGAATAAGAGCCTAATTATTCAATAGTTAGCGCTATTTCTGCGTAATCTGCACTCCTAAAGTGCGGATATCTGCTGTTTTACCAAAGCTTGGTTTGTTCTGGTGCATGCCATCTCCCGCTTGGTTTTTGAGAGGTTATATGGAACAAAATTTATGGCTTTTGCTGTCGACTATGCTGGTTTTCTTAATGCAAGCGGGCTTTTTGTGCTTAGAAACAGGGCGCACTCGCAGTAAAAATAGTATCAATGTTGCTGCAAAAAACATCGCCGATTTCTTAGTCTCTGCCGCCGTTTTTTGGGCCGTAGGCTTTGGTCTTATGTTTGGTGATAGCGTGCTGGGGCTAGTTGGTAGTAGTGAGCTATTTTTTGGTGACACACAAAATGTCAGGCAAATTTGTTTTTTCTTATTTCAAATGATGTTTTGCGGCACGGCAGCTACTCTTGCCTCAGGGGCTGTTGCTGAACGAATGACCTTCAATGGTTATCTTGGTATTACTCTCATTTTAAGTTTAGTTATTTATCCTGTGACCGGCCACTGGGCCTGGGCATCTGCCTATATGGGGCAACCAGGCTGGTTGCAAACTATTGGTTTTATCGATTTTGCCGGTTCTACAGTCGTGCATTCGGTTGGGGGCTGGGTGGCGTTAGCGGCGATTATTGTGATTGGCCCAAGAGTAGGTCGCTTTCAAAGGGGGTTGCGGTTGCCACAAGGGAGCAATCTACCGATGTCTGCGTTGGGCACTCTGCTTATTTGGCTCGGATGGTTTGGTTTTAATGGTGGAAGTACCTTAGATCTGAACGAGCAAGTGCCCATTATATTATTGAATACCACGGTATCTGCCCTTTTTGGAGGCTTAATTGCAGGATTATTTTATTATGTAAAACACCGCTATTTCGATGTGGCTGAGATGCTAAACGGCATAATTGGTGGGCTCGTTGGTATTACGGCATCGTGCCACGCAGTGAGCCCTGCTGAGGCCGCGCTAATCGGCATGATTTCAGGCATTATCGTGATATATGGCTCTGAGATGATGGTGCGTTTGGGATTAGATGATGCCTTAGGTGTGGTTCCTGCTCATTTAATGACGGGAGTATGGGGAACGTTAGCCGTGGCATTTTTCGGTGCGCCAAGTATGTTGGGCACTGACCTAAGCGTATGGCAGCAAATTGGGGCACAATTACTGGGCATCGGAGTTATTGGTTTTTATAGTTTTGTTATCAGTTACTTGTTGATGCGGCTACTCAATTATTATGTGCCCCTGCGCGTTTCTAATGAAGACGAAGAGCGAGGGTTAAATGTCAGTGAACATAATGCTAATACTGAACTCATTGATTTGCTCAGTTCCATGCATCAACAGGAAAAAGAGGGCAACTTTACAACGCCCGTACCGGAAGAGCCGTTTACTGAAGTCGGGCAAATCGCCCGCCGCTACAATCAAGTAATCAACCGCGTTAAACTTGAAATTGGTGAACGAGATAGTGCAATTAATCAATTTCAATCGAGTGAAAAACGCAAAAGTGCCATTCTTGATTCATCAATGGACTGCATTGTGTCTATTGATCATCAAGGGCATATTCTTGAATTTAACCCTGCGGCTGAACGCACTTTTGGCTGTTTAAAACATCATGTGCAAGGACGTAATTTTTTTATTATGTTCTTGCTTGAGAAAGATCAACAGCAAGCCTTAGATAGCCTTGAGCAAATGTTTACCTTATCTCAAGGTTTGCTGTTAAATCGGCGGAATACAATGCAGTTGCAACGTTCTTCAGAGCATAGTTTTCCTGCTGAAATCACCATAACAACTACCCCCCTTAATAATGGGTTGATAACGGAATATACCCTGCACATTAGGGATATTACACGGCAAACAAAATTGCAGTCTCGGCTGAAGTTTTTAGCTTATCGTGACCCGTTAACCAGTTTGTACAACCGCACTTTTTTGATGGAAAAATTAAACGAGGCCCTGAACACAGCCCAGCTCAATGGATTATCCGTTGCCTTACTTTTTTTAGATTTAGATAAGTTTAAAAAGATTAACGATACCATGGGCCACAAGGCGGGAGATGAATTGTTGTGCGAGGTGGCGCGGCGCCTCAATCTTGTTTGTCGTGAGGCAGATATTATCGCCAGATGGGGCGGTGATGAATTTGTGGTGCTGATGAGTGGTACGATTGATCAAGCACTCGTTAATGCCAGAGCCGCTAGTATTTTAGAGGTACTTCGCGAGAGTGTTAGCGTGCAAAATAAGTCCTTTAATATTCCTACTAGTATTGGCGTTACCTTGGCGGTCGGGACCGAAATTACCGCAGATAAAATGATTCAACATGCTGATATCGCCATGTATCACGCCAAGCAAAAAGGGCGCGACAATTATCAAGTATTCGAGCCTGAAATGGCGCAATTGGCCAGCAAGCAGTTTAATTATGAACGTGAAATGCGTGAAAATTTAGATTCTGAGCAATTCTACTTGGTGTACCAACCGAAAATTTATCACACAAAAGATAACGTTGTGGGCTTTGAAGCGCTGATTCGCTGGGCGCATCCTGAGGAAGGCTTTATTCCTCCCAACGAATTTATTTCAATTGCAGAAGATTCGAATTTAATTATTCAACTAGGTGAGAAAGTTATCCGTGAAACGCTCAGGCAGTTATCGCAGTGGCGCGCCCAAGGCCTAAATATCGTGCCAATATCAGTCAACTTATCGGGTAAGCATCTGATTTCTGAGGTGCTTGTGCCCTTTATTCGCGAGCAGCTTGAACATTTCGATATCGCTGGGCACTACCTTGAAATAGAAATAACCGAAGGCGTATTAGTGCATGATATTGAACGATGTATCCAGGTTATGGCAGAGATTAAATCGTTGGATATTCGGATTTCCGTTGATGATTTTGGCACAGGCTACTCATCACTCAGCTATTTAAAACGCTTGCCTTTAGATGTCCTTAAAATAGATCAAACTTTTGTGCAGGAATGTGACGTCACCGAGGAAGACAGAAAAATTTGTGCCACGATTATTAGTCTGGCCACTAGTTTAGATCTAAATATTGTAGCGGAAGGTGTGGAAACACAAGGCCAACTTGAGCAGCTTAAAAGCATGAATTGTGACGTATTTCAGGGCTATTTATTTTATAAACCCTTGTTTGTTGAAAAAGCCGCGGCATTATTGATTTCATCTGATGCAGCTATTGAAGTCATCGACTAGGGTTTCTTGCGTAGAACCAGCGTGCAAAAGAAGCATTCAAATATGAAACAAGGGATGCTTTTTCTGCGTGTGTCACCATTGCTTGGGTGTAAAGTCGGGCTATTCATCCTCTACCGATAGTCTTTTATGTCAATTAGCACATTATCTAGAGCAACTCTCAAACCGTTGCTTGTGACCACCATGGCTTTTTTATGCGCTCAGGTTTTAGCGCAAAATCCATTAGATTTTGGCAGTAGTATTAAAACCGCTGATCCCTCTGGCCACGTATGGCAAGACGGCAGAATGTATCTGTACACCTCTCACGATCAAGAATGCCAAGCAGATTTCTGGATGAAAGATTGGTACGCGTTTTCGTCCACTGATTTGGTTAATTGGACTGATCACGGCCCTATACTAACAGTGGATGATCTTAGCTGGGCTGACAACTATGCTTGGGCACCCGATGCGGCCTACAAAAATGGCAAATATTATTTAATTTTTCCTGCAGGGACAGGCCACAAAGATCGCGTAAATCCTGAACGCAGTACTAAGTGGATGGGGATAGGCATCGCGGTCAGTGATTCACCTACTGGGCCTTTCAAAGATGCCATTGGTGCACCGCTATGGACAGAGCCTTATGCCAATGATCCTAGTTTATTTATTGATGATGATGGCCAAGCCTATTTGTATTTTCACGGTAAGAATGCCGATTATCAGGTGGCTAAGATGGCCGATGATATGCGCAGTGTTGAAGGTGAGTTAATGAAAATGGACATGGGTGGCTACGAGCCTAAAATGGAAGGGCCTTGGGTATTTAAGCGTCAAGGACTCTACTATTTTACGATGCCTGAGAATAACCGAGAGCTTGCCTATTATACGGCTACGTCACCCACAGGCCCATGGCAGTACAAAGGGGTATTCATGCAAAGTGAGGGGGGTAACAATCATCACTCTATCGTTGAATACCAAGGTCAATGGGTTTTGTTTTACCATCGATGGTTAAGCCGCAATACCCAATGTGCAAACAGGCAGAAACAGCGTCACAGCGCGGCAGAGTATTTATACTTTAATGAAGATGGCACGATCCAAGAAGTTAAGCGTACGGAGGAAGGTGTTGGAGATTTTATGAATAAAGTGCTTAACGATTAAACCAAAGGCTCGGTTTTCGAGTAATTATTATTGGTGAAGTTAGCTGTTTACGCGCTTAGATAGAAGCGCCAACAATGCGTTACAACATTTGGTTATGGTTCATGGCGCTTTGCAACTATACAAAGCCATGAAAATGACTAGAATATGCGCTTCTTTTTTCGCCCCGTCTTTTTTGCCAAAATGAGTTAGAGGATAGCCGATGCTGACACGTAACATGAATATTGCTGATTTCGATCCTGAATTATATCAAGCGATTCAAAACGAAAACCAACGCCAAGAGCATCATATTGAGTTGATTGCTTCAGAAAACTACTGTAGCCCACGTGTACTTGAAGCCCAAGGCTCTCAGTTAACCAATAAGTACGCTGAAGGTTATCCTCATAAACGTTATTATGGCGGTTGTGAGTATGTTGATATCGCTGAAGACTTAGCCATCGAACGTGCAAAATTATTGTTTGGGGCTGACTATGCAAACGTTCAACCTCACTCTGGCTCACAGGCCAACTCTGCGATTTTTATGGCTCTATTAAATGCAGGGGATACGGTTTTAGGGATGAGCTTAGCCCACGGCGGCCATTTAACTCATGGTGCTTCGGTAAGTTTTTCAGGTAAAACCTACAACGCAGTACAGTATGGATTACACCCTGTAACGGGCGAAATCGATATGGCTCAAGTTGAGGCTTTAGCCCTTGAACACAAACCTAAGATGATTATTGCCGGTTTCTCGGCTTATTCGGGCATTATCAATTGGCAAGACTTCCGCGTAATAGCAGACAAAGTAGGCGCCTATTTATTTGTTGATATGGCTCACGTTGCAGGTTTAGTAGCGGCTGGTTTATATCCTAACCCACTACCTCACGCCCACGTTGTTGCTACCACAACCCATAAAACCCTTGCGGGTCCCCGTGGTGGTTTGATTTTGTCTTCTTGTGGTGACGAAACCATCTATAAAAAATTAAATAGCTCAGTATTCCCAGGTAACCAAGGTGGTCCTTTATGTCATGTTATCGCGGCGAAAGCGGTCGCTTTTAAAGAAGCCTTAGAGCCAGAGTTTAAAGTGTATCAACAACAAGTGTTGCTTAACGCCAAAGCAATGGTGGCGGTAATGCAGGAACGCGGTTACAAAGTGGTATCTGATGGTACTGACAACCATTTGTTTTTATTAGATTTAATCGATAAAGACATTACTGGTAAAGACGCTGATGCGGCCTTAGGTCGTGCACACATCACCGTTAACAAGAACTCCGTACCTAATGATCCTCGTTCTCCTTTTGTCACCAGTGGTTTACGTATAGGCTCGCCAGCTATTACTCGTCGTGGTTTTAAAGAAGAACAAGCCAAACAAGTGGCAAACTGGATTGCTGACGTGCTTGACAACCTAGGTGATGATTCGGTTGTTGAACGTGTTAAAGCCGAAGTGGTTACCTTATGTGAAGCATTCCCGGTATACGGCTAAGCATTAGGTAGTCAATGTGCTGATAGTATAAAGCCCCGTTGCCGGGGCTTTTTTGTAGCGCTATCACTCAGCCCTGCAAAGGACGAGTGACGTGCCAGTGATTAATAAAAATTAATCTTACCTTCAATACCAAAAATGCGCGGAGAGTTAACAATACCGGTTAGGTTGTTGAAATCAATTGCACCTTTCACGTTATGCTCGTTGGTAATATTACGACCAAAAAGAGCAACACTGTAGTTGTTGGTAAAGTTTTCGTAGCCGATACGTAAGCCGCCTTCTACATTACCATTTGTTTTAAATTCAACGGAATCATATAAGAACAGACTGGTTTCACCTTGGTATGCCCAATCGGTATAAACGTAAACCTCACCGTCGTCACCCATAGGCATAGCGTAACGGGCTGTGACGTTAACAATCATTTCTGGTGCTTGCGGGAAGGGATTGCCATCAATCGAGGCTTTAAACCCGTCAGGACGTGGATCAAGCACAGTACAATTACCGGTAGAGTTAAATGCCGGGTTCGCACCGCAAGGTAGTACCGTTAATGTATCATCTTGAATTTCAGTGTGGTTGTAACTGTAACCCGCTGTTAATACTAGGTTG
This sequence comes from Flavobacterium sp. W21_SRS_FM6, assembly GCF_052119645.1. NCBI lineage: Bacteria > Pseudomonadati > Bacteroidota > Flavobacteriia > Flavobacteriales > Flavobacteriaceae > Flavobacterium > Flavobacterium sp. W21_SRS_FM6. The sequence continues at coordinate 200,308 of NZ_JBGQOM010000002.1, read as the reverse complement.
TCACTGACTACATATTGAGAGTCAATTTCAAAACCGTAGCCGGTACCCTTGTTAGCGTTAATCAAAGCGGTATTGTTGCCGTCACCACCAATGGCTGAAAACTGCACATCATCAATCACATAATAAAAAGTAGCGACGTTTAAGCGCAGTGAATTGTCTAACAAGTCTGATTTAAAACCCACTTCGATTGAGTTAATGGTTTCAGGTGCAGCCACTGAAGGTGCGCCCTCAAAAGCCACGTCACGGCCCTGAATTGTTTGTGCTCTAAAACCATTAGCTACACGGGCAAATACCGACGTTTTATCATCTACGCGATAGTTTGCGCTGAGCTCCCAATTGATTTGGTCGTCATCAACATTGATGTCAGCGTAGTCTTGAATGCTGGCATCGCCGGTGACCAAAGCAAAGCCGTTAACGTTTTGCTGGCCCACACGCAATGATTTTTCATCATAGGTATAACGAAGGCCACCGGTGAGATTTAATTTTTCATTTACGGCGTAAGAAAGTTGTGAAAATACTGCCCATGTAGTGTTTTCATGAAACACGGTGGTAGCGCCATAGTAGCCGTCGATACTGGTGACATTGAAGGATGAGTCGTAGTAAAACGCGCCTGCTTGCCAGCTCAATGCATCATCAGTATCGCTGGCAAAACGTATTTCTTGGGTGAACTGCTCTAAGTCATCTAAGTTATCTTGGGTGACCGCACCAAAGGCGATAAAGCCAGGATAAGTGAGTTCTTCAGTGCCATCACCATTGATATCAGCAGGCGCAAATAACGACACGCCACCATCGATGTCTCCAAGACTCAAGCCTTCTGCTTCTTCATAGGCGGTGATAGAAGTCAACGTCATGTTTTCAAGGCCAAATTCTAGCTTAAGCGATGCGCCATAATTTTCGTATTTTTGTGGATTATTGTCTGGGCCATTACCGTCGATATCCGCATCATAATACACCACGTCTCTAACGTAGTTTTCGTTTAAGTCGTTACTGCCTTTCGTGAAAACGTTGGCACGAAATACGGATGCTGTACCATCGAGTTCACGACCATGAACATTCAACAAAGCAGAAAAATCGCTAGAAGGTGAGAACAACAACTGTGCCCGCCACGCTTTTTCGTCAAAGCCACCAAAGGCGTCTTTTTCACCGGTGTAAGCGTTGTTAATCCAATCATCACGGTTTTGCGACAATACCGATACTCGGCCAGATAGGTTATCGGCAAAACCGCCGCCTACCGCCCCTTCAAAATTAACCGTACCTAGATTGCCTAAGCCCATTTTTGCATATGCATCAAAATCTTCAGTGGGTTTGACAGAGTCAAATTTAATAATACCAGCGGTGGTGTTACGTCCAAAAAGTGTGCCCTGTGGGCCACGGATCACTTCAACTTGTTCAACATCAAACAGCGGGAAACTTTTTAAAATGACGTTTTCTTTTACTACATCGTCCATCACAATCGAAACCGGTTGTGATGCCGCAAGATCGAAATCGGTGTTACCCAAACCACGAATATAAAAACGCGGGGCGACGCGGCCATTCGATGTTTCAGCATACAAACCAGGAACGCGTACCGCTAAGGCTAAGATATCGTCACCGCCGGAGAACATGCTCTCAAACTTTTCACCGTTTAGTGTGGCAATTGAAATGGGCACCTCTTGAATGCTTTGAGTGCGTTTTTGTGCGGTAACCGTAATTTGCTCAAGGGCATTATCATTAATTTTTTTGCTTGTTTCTTGCGCTTGAGCAGCGTGACCAAAAAGGGCGGCTTGCACACAAATGGCGGCTAATGCTTTGTTAACGTGTTTCATTTTAGAATACCAATAGTTGAGGAGTGTGATAAATACTGCGTTAAAAACTAAAATATTTGGGGCGCGGATAATACTCGAAGGCACTGCTATTGTAATCTTTTGGCACTATTTATAATTTTTATACATGTCGTTATTTGGCAAATTATTCTTCCAATAGACCCTGCGCTATCACACTTTTTAGCACTTAAAATTGGTCTTGAGGCCTGACAGGGAGGCCAAAGTGGAGAAGCGTAATTGAATTTCACGATTAAAATGCCCACTTATTACTTGGGGTCTGTCACTTTGAGCGTTTTTTTGCTAGTTTATCCTCACTTTTTAAGGCCCTCAGAGATTGCTATGTTTTGTCCATTTTGCGCAGTGCAAGAAACCAAAGTGATTGACTCACGATTAGTCGCGGATGGAACGCAAGTCCGTCGTCGTCGTGAATGCACGATTTGCAAAGAGCGTTTTACTACATTTGAAATGGCTGAACTGGTGATGCCGCGCATTGTAAAACGGGGTGGTTCGAGAGAGCCCTTTAATGAAGACAAGCTGCGAGCTGGTTTACAGCGGGCGCTTGAAAAACGCCCTGTGAGCACCGAACAAATTGAAGAGTGCATCAGCCGTTTGAAATCCTCACTTCGCGCCACTGGCGAACGTGAAGTCGATAGTCAGTTTTTGGGTAACTTGATTATGGATGCGCTTAAAGAAATCGATAAAGTGGCCTACGTACGCTTCGCTTCTGTCTATCGCTCCTTTGAGGATATTCGCGAATTTGGCGAAGAGATTGCGCGCTTAGGCGATTAACGTTGGCTAAGAAGGCGTACCAGCCGTTCATTTTGGACTCAACATGTTAAATCAATTTAATTCAGTCGATGCCCGAATGATGGCCTTGGCTATTCAATTGGCCAAACGGGGTCAATATACTACCACGCCAAACCCAAATGTTGGGTGCGTGTTAGTCAATTCTCAGGGTAATATTGTTGGGCAAGGCTGGCATCAAAAAGCCGGCACTCCTCATGCTGAAGTCCATGCCTTAAAAGAAGCAGGAAGCTGGGCAAAAGGCGCTACAGCCTATGTAACATTGGAACCTTGCAGTCATTTTGGGCGAACGCCACCCTGTGCTAACGCTTTAATAGAAGCGGGAGTGAGTCGAGTTGTCGCGGCCATGGTGGATCCTAATCCCTTAGTGGCAGGCAGCGGTTTGGCCAAATTAACGCAAGCGGGTATCAGTACGGCTCATGGCTTGATGCAAACACAAGCTGAATCATTAAACCGTGGCTTTATCAAACGCATGCGTACTGGGCGACCTTGGGTAACCGTAAAACTTGCGGCAAGCTTAGATGGTAAAACTGCCTTGGCAAACGGCCAAAGTAAATGGATAACGGGGCCTATGGCGCGGCAAGATGTTCAACGACATCGCGCTCGCAGTTGCGCTATTTTGTCGGGCTCGGGCACGGTACTGGCTGACAATCCTGCACTCAATGTTCGTTATGCAGAACTGGGTTTAGACGAAACTGTTCTAACAGAAGCAAACTTAATTCAGCCCCGTAAAGTAATATTAGATGGGCGCAATCAACTTACACCGGATTTAACCTGTTTACAGTCTACTAGCCCGACCTTACTGATAAATAGTCGACCTAATCCCTTGCCATTCTTTGCCAATGTGACGCAATACCAAGCACCTGCGGTAAACAATCAATTGGATTTACATGCTGTTTTTAATTACTTGGGGTCACAGCAAATCAATAACCTGTGGGTTGAAGCAGGCGGCAAGTTAGCAGGGGCATTATTGCAAAGTAAATTGATTGATGAGTTGATTTTATATCAAGCGCCCAAACTTATGGGTAGCAAAGGGCAAGATTTATTTGACATTGCGCCTTTAACTAGCATGCAGCAAGCGTATTCTTTGTCGTGGTCAGATGTTCGTCAGATTGGTACTGATCTGAAGTTAACAGCAACGATAGCTTACGAATAGTGGCAAAACATTATAGAAAGAGAAACTATGTTTACGGGTATTATTGAAGATATAGGCGTGATCCAAAGTTTACAGCCAAGTGGTGAAGATATAAGGCTCACCATTAAGCCACACAAACTTGATTTAAGCGATGTGGCCTTAGGTGACAGTATTGCAAATAATGGGGTGTGCCTAACAGTGACAGCCCTAACCGATGCAACCTTTAGTGCTGATGTGTCTCACGAAACAATTAAACGCACGGGCTTTGCTCACTACCAAGCCGGTAGCAAGGTTAACCTAGAGAAAGCCTTGCAAGCTAATGGCCGTTTAGGCGGACACATTGTCAGTGGTCACGTTGATGGTGTGGGTGAAGTATTATCGATTAATAATGTGGGCCGCTATGTCGAAATTTGGTTAAAAGCCCCTGCATCATTAGCTAAATATTTGGCTGAAAAAGGCTCAATCACCGTGGACGGCGTGAGTTTAACGGTCAACAAAGTAGACGGTAGTCATTTTTTGATCACCTTGATCCCCCATAGTTTGCAAGAAACCATCATCGGTTTGTATAAAGTGGGTACTAAAATCAACTTAGAAGTTGACGTTATTGCACGCTATCTCGAACGCCTGATGCTGGGTGATAAAGCGGCCGAACACAGTAAACCCGCTCAGAAAAAAGACATCAGCATGGCGTTTTTAGCTGAAAACGGTTATTTGCGTTAAGTACCGCAACCATTAATTGAAACACAATAAGAAAATATCCTATGCCCTTAAATACCACCGCAGACATTATTGAAGATATCCGTCAAGGCAAAATGGTCATCTTGATGGACGATGAAGACCGAGAAAACGAAGGCGACCTGATCATGGCTGCTGAGCATGTCACGCCCGAGGCAATCAATTTTATGGTGACTCACGCACGTGGCCTCGTGTGTATGCCTATAACCGCAGAACGTGCCAAGCGTTTAAATTTACCGCTAATGGTTGATAATAATGGTGCGCAGTTTTCCACTAATTTTACCGTGTCTATTGAAGCGGCCGAAGGTGTCACTACGGGTATTTCAGCCGCTGACCGCGCTAGAACAGTATTAGCAGCGGTAGCAGCGGATGCTAAAGCCAGTGATATCGTCCAACCGGGTCATATTTTTCCACTTATTGCAAAAGAGGGTGGGGTACTAAATCGCGCTGGTCATACTGAAGCCGGCATTGATCTACCCCGTTTGGCGGGTTGCGAACCTGCATCTGTTATTGTTGAGATCTTAAACGATGATGGCAGTATGGCCCGCGGGCCAGAGTTAGAGGTGTTTGCCAAAAAACACCAACTCAAAATTGGTACAATTGCCGACTTGATCGAGTATCGTAACTTATACGAAACCACCATTGAGCAAGTGGCTAAATGTAAACTGCCCACTGAATACGGTGATTTTGATCTAATCACCTTTAAAGATGTGATTGATAATCAAGTACATTTTGCGATGTGCAAAGGTGAAATTAACGGCGACAAGCCTACCTTAGTGCGTGTGCATTTACAGAACAATCTTAGCGACTTGCTCGGTTCAAACCGAGGCATAGAACGCAGCATGAGTTTACCACAGGCCCTTAAGCAAATTGGTGAACAAGGTGGTGTGCTCGTATTATTGGGCAAAGAGCAGGATGTATTGGGGCAACTCAAGCAGTTTGAAGCAGAAGATAAAGGTGAATTGCCCACCGCCGCACCTCGCCAAGGCACATCGCGTACTGTTGGTGTGGGCAGTCAAATACTGGCTAGTTTAGGGGTTAAAAAGATGCGTTTACTCAGTCGACCTAAAAAATACCATGCATTATCAGGATATGGCTTAGAAGTAGTTGAATATGTTGAGTAACAATTCCACGCTAAAAGTGTCAAATGTGGCTTGCAACTCAATTAATGGGCAAAAAATCGATTAAATCTTAATACGGTTGTGCTAAACTGCGCGCCGTTTTTTCAAGTAAGGCACAGTACATGAATATCATTGAAGGTAATATCCGCGCAACAGGCAAAAAATTTGCGCTAGTTGTTGCTCGTTTTAACAGCTTTGTTGTAGAAAGTTTGGTTGATGGTGCATTGGATGCGTTAGAGCGCCATGGCGAGGTCAACGAACAAGATATCACCTTGGTGCGTGTACCCGGTGCATATGAATTACCCCTCGCTGCACAAAAGCTCGCTCAGTCTAAAAAATACGACGCCATTATCGCCTTAGGTGCAGTAATTCGTGGTGGTACGCCGCACTTTGATTTTGTTGCTGGTGAGTGTAACAAAGGCTTGGCTCAAGTATCTTTGCAGTATGGTATACCCGTAGCCTTTGGTGTGATTACCACTGACAGCATTGAACAAGCTATTGAACGTTCTGGTACTAAAGCAGGTAATAAGGGCGCTGAAGCCGCTGTCACTGCCCTAGAAATGGTCAATGTGCTTGCGAATATCGAAGGGACCAACTAGGTGAAACCTAAAGCCCGTAAACTCGCCAGAGAGCTTGCCACGCAAGCCATTTACTCTTGGCAGATGTCGAATAATCCGGTTGAGCAAATCGAATTGAGCATCGTCACGAGTAACGACATGAAAAAAGTCGATATGGAATACTTTCTGGAATTATTACGTTCGGTGGTGAAAGACTGCGCTGAACTTGATAAAAAAATTAAGCCTTTTTTAGGGCGCCTTCCCGAAGAGCTTGATCCAGTTGAAAAAGCTATATTGCGTTTATCAACCTACGAGTTAGTAGCCCGTATTGATGTGCCATACAAAGTGGTTATTAACGAAGCAATTGAACTTGCGAAGACCTTTGGTGCCGAAGAAAGCCATAAGTTCATTAATGGTGTGTTAGACAAAGCCATCAAAACCTTACGTAAAGATGAGCTGGCCTAACATCAAACTCAAGAATGCGGCTCATCGCATTCTTGTTTTATTTCCTCACTAAAAAGTTGTAAAAGTGAAAGAATTTTCGATCATAGACTCCTTCTTCAAAGCGCAAAGTCACCAACGCAAAGATGTTATTTTGGGTATTGGCGATGACGCCGCTCTGACTACGATACCTCAAGGCCAGGCATTGGTGACAACCACTGATACCCTGATTGCGGGTGTGCATTTTTTAGCGAATGCCAACCCCCACGCTATTGCGCAAAAAGCCATTGCGGTTAATTTAAGTGATCTCGCCGCCATGGGAGCAGAGCCTGCGTGGATCAGTTTATCTCTCAGTTTACCCATTGCTAACGAAGAGTGGCTTAAAGCATTTTCGCAGGGTATTGCTGAAATGACGCAATTTTATTCCATTCAGTTAATCGGTGGCGATACGGTACAAGGGCCTTTGGCCATTACTATCACTGCTCAGGGTTTTGTTCCACCAGAGCAAGCTCTGTTGCGCAGTAAAGCAAAACCGGGCGATTTTATTTACGTGACCGGCTGTTTAGGTGATGCCGGAGCGGGCTTAGATATCTTGCTGGATAAAGTGACCCTGAATGACCCAGACAACGCGGATTATTTACTGTCACGTTTGCATTACCCAACGCCGCGATTATTAGCCGGAACAAGTTTGCGTAGATTAGCCAACGCGTGTATCGATTTATCAGACGGTTTGAATTCTGACATCCGCCATATCCTAAAAGCCTCAAATTGTGGCGCCACTATCCACGTTGATAAACTGCCCTTGTCTAAAGCAATGCGCGAGAGTATTGACCCGCAAAAAGCCAGACAATACGCCTTAAGTGCGGGTGATGACTACGAGTTGTTGTTTACCGTAAGTGAAGAACAAAAAGGAAAGTTAGAGCTGGCTATGGCAAGCACTAACGTGGGTATTACTTGTATTGGGCAAATGAATGGTTTAGCTAATAAACTTGAACTGCGTCTTAACAATGCCTTACTAGAAGAGCAGCCCAGTGGCTATCAACACTTCTAGTCGTATTTCAGTTTTTCTTACAACAAATTGGCCTGCATATGCAGGCTGAACTGCGTCAAAGAGTCTCATTGAAAAATCCTGTGCATTTTTTAGCACTTGGGTTTGGTAGTGGTTTAGCGCCTAAGGCGCCTGGTACCTTTGGTACTCTCGCGGCCTTACCCTTGGTGCTAGTGCTCGGTTTATTTACCAGCTTACCTATTTATATCGCGCTTTGTGTGTTGTTTAGCCTTGCGGGAATTTGGTTGTGTGGCCGCACCGCCGAAGATATGCAAGTGCATGACGATTCGTCTATCGTATGGGATGAAGTTGCTGGCATGATGATCACCATGATTGCAGTGCCGCTTACTTGGCAAAATGTCGTGCTTGGTTTTATCTTATTCAGACTATTTGATATCGCCAAACCGTGGCCAATAAGTTACCTAGATAAACATGTACACGGGGGCTTTGGTATCATGGTTGATGATGTATTGGCCGGGGTGTTTTCGTTAGTCTGTGTGCACCTTTTTCTTGCCTCTCCTTGGTTCTAGTTCAGATTTTAGTTTCGTACAATTCATTAATATTTTTGTTTTAAGCTTAGTTTTTTCTCTCTTTATTGAACTAGTTATGTGCATTTGCATCAAATGTAACTATAAGGTTAATAAGCCTTTGCAACTTTCCCTTTTAACTGAAGAAACTAAGTCATGGCAACGTTAAGTAATTCAACTCTCCACTCCACAGCACCTAAAAATGGGTTTGAGCCAGCGAAACCCATTTTGTATATTCTGTTAGATATTTTGGGTGTGTTAATGATATTTCTCGGTTTAGCTCAGCAATTTGGTAAGGGAAACGTACTCCCTGACGTGATGAATATTCACTACTCTGGGCTAATTATGATGAGTTTAGGGTTGGCCTTAACCCTGCCATTTTTTGCATGGACAGTAAAAACCTGTAGTAAAATTCTGAATAATATTTCAATTTAAGACCAGATGAGGGCCAAAATCGTCGTAACTAGAGTGTCCCAAATTTCCTATGAGTAGCGTGCAAGTTTGCCCATTCTGCCAACTACATAATGCATGTGGCATTGATAAAATTGAACAATGTTGGTGTGTGGTACAAACCATTCCGGCTGCTATGATATCTCTGTTGCCCGCAGAACATCAAAATACGCACTGTATCTGCGCCTCGTGTGCAGGCATTCAATGCTAACCCAGATACTTTTTCACTGGTATCGCACAGTAAGTAAGCTCAACTTAGTGAGTGCAAGCCAAACATATTTCCTTCGGTGTCGACAGCTAAGACAATAAACCCGTATTCACCAATCGACATCTTATCACGCTGGATTTTACCGCCGGCTTTTTCAACCCGTGCAGCATTAGTGGCACAATCATCAACGTTAAAATACACCAAGGTGCTGTTGCCGCCTGATGGGAACCCCGGCATGTATACCAGAGCACCACTGGCACCGTAGATATCCATATTAGAGGCAAAGCCGTACATGTTGATTTCTGCAGGCCCCATGGGCTTGAGTTCAGTTTCTAATACAGTTTCATAGAACTGTTTCGCTCTAGACATGTCTTGTACGTATATTTCAAACCATGAGACGGGATTTCTGATCAGTGGATTAGACGCCATACTCTATTTTCTCTTAGGGTAAAAAGGTATTTCTAGAGTATCACCGCGTGTTTGTCGAATTTAACTCAGTTTTAGTTCATTGCAGCAGAATGTATTGAGAAGGCTCAAGCTTAAATAAAACGTTCATACAAAGATGCGATGCTTAATGGTTGAAAAATTAGCCCAAGGCAAACAACCACTATGAAACTTAATTCCATTAAAACGCGCTTAGTTCTGATTATTTCAATCTGTTTATTTGGCATGCTGATCTTGGTTGTAAACCAAATTTATAACACACAGCGCTTAGTTAAATTAAACAATCAAAATAAACAGTTACTAAAATTGAGTCAGGGTTTATTGCAACTTCGTCGTCACGAAAAAGACTTTATGCTGAGATTAGATCCTCATTACATCGAGATGTTTCGACAACGAGCAGAGCAGTTTAGTGAGCAGATTGAGCAGATAAAATCATACTTTGATGAATTTACCCAAAGTGAAAGGGCGTTCAACGAGTTACACTCCAGTTTTGTGTTGTATCACAGTCAATTTCTCGCGTTGTCGAGATTGCAACAGCAAATTGGACTTGATGAAAATCAAGGTTATCAAGGGCAATTTAGGCAGGCCACCCATGCGCTTGAACAAGAGTTAATTGCGCAAAAGCGCGTAAATATGCACATCGTCTTACTGCAAATTCGCCGCAGTGAAAAAGACTTTTTACTGCGTAAAAATAGGCAATATGTTGAGCAAGAACAGCGTCTTTATCAGCAACTTCAAGCCGCCATGCACTCACTTGAGCCAAATGACGAAGCCCTATTACAAGGTCACTTAGATACCTATCAGCAAGGCTTTATGCAATTAGTTGCCGCTTATCAAGAAATGGGCTTAGACCATAATTCGGGTTTACAAGGTCAGTTTCGTCAGCAGGCGCATGAACTAGAAGCTCAACTGAATGAGGTAAGCCATCAATTTGAAATTTTGATTAGTGAAGCTGAGTATCAAGTTGAGCGAAACAGTTTGCTGATCATGGCTGTGACGTCGTTGATACTCATGGTGGTATTACTCAGAAGTTATCTTACTTTTCAGCGCGCGTTTCTAAACTTCGTCATGTTTTTTTATCGCTGTAAACGGGAGTATCAGCACATGGACAGCAACAAACTGGGCTTTGCAGAGTTTAAATATTTAGCGACTATTGCTAATGAAATGATTGACGCTCGGCGTGATATTGAACGTCAGCTGCAAGCAGCTCATCAGCATATTGCCAAACTCAAACAGGAACCTGAACAAATTTAACTGGGTCAAGTTGAGTGAAATGTTGAGTACAAAAAATCCGGCATATGCCGGATTTTTAAAACTGACTTAAGCTAGCTTTATAATTGTTTAGCGACCCATGACTCTATTTTTGTTTGAAGTAAATTCAGTGGTACTGGGCCATCTTTAAGCACTTGGTCATGAAAATCTCGGATATTGAATTTATCGCCCAATTTGTTTTTGGCGTATTCACGTAATTCCATGATTTTCAGCTTACCGATCATATAGGCAGTAGCTTGGCCGGGCATGGCAATATATCTTTCGATTGCTTTCACCGAGTCATTTTCTGGATTAGGGGTATTGGCCACCAAATATTCAATGGCTTGTTCTCGACTCCATTTTTTAGCATGGATACCTGTGTCGACCACTAAGCGACATGCGCGCCATAACTCCATCGCTAAGCGACCAAAGTCAGAGTAGGGGTCTTTATAAAAGCCCATATCTTTGGCTAATTCTTCTGAATACAAACCCCAGCCTTCAGTGTAAGCAGTGAACGAAGCGTATTTTTGGAATTCAGGGATCCCATCTAGCTCTTGCGCAATCGCTCGTTGCATGTGGTGACCGGGAATACCTTCATGGTAGGCCAGCGCTTCCATCTGGTAGGTTGGCATGTCCTTAGTATTGTACAAATTTGCGTAATAGGTGCCTGGTCGAGAGCCGTCTTTTGAGGGGCTTTGATAAAAGGCTTTACCAGCGGATTTTTCTCTAAAGGGTTCAACTTGTTTAACGACCATGCGGGCTTTTGGCAACAAACCAAAGTAATCCGGTAGCATAGACTCCATGGTATCAATCAAGGCTTTGGCTTCAAGTAAATAGGCCTGCTTACCCTCATCGGTATTGGGATAGTAAAACTGCTCACTACTACGCATGAATTCGAAGAATTCAGTTAAGCTGCCTTCAAACTTCACGGTTTGCATAATATCTCGCATGGCATTGTGAATACGCTCTACATTTTGCAAACCGATGTTGTGCACCTCATCAGCGGTTAAATCTGTCGTGGTAAACCATGCTAATCGATTAGCGTACCAACTATCGCCATCGGGTAATCGCCATACGCCGTCACCTTCTGGCGTGAGCGCTCTTTGAGTGTTAAGTGCTTCAATCAAAGATAAGTAGGCCGGTTGCACTGTCTCCAGTAAGGCGCTTTTCGCTTGTTGTAAAAATTGCTCTTTTTGCGCTGGCGCGATATCAAGCTTAGCTACTTTGCTTTGAAAATCTTGCCAAATGGTTGACGTATTATCTGAATCATCAAACGGGCTACCACTGATCACATTTTGTGAGGCTTGGATCATTTGATCATAAGACCAGCGAGGCGGAAATACGCCCAACTCTTCACGAATTTTTAATTGGTCGATCGTTTGTTTAAAAAGCTGCTCTGTGCCTCGTAAACGCGATACATAGTCTTGTGCATCTTTTGGGGTTTCGACTTTATGTATGTTTATCAAGAAGCTGGGTACCATGGTATGCACAGCACTGAACTGATGCATAATATAGGTGTGATGACGAAATTTATCGTTTGCCAGTTTGCGCTCTAAATCGATTTTAGCAATGGATAAACTCAGTTGTTCTAACTCTGTGAGTTTTGTCTCATCAAAGCCTTGTAACTCGGCTAAACGCTGTATTCTAATTTTCTGGGTTTGATCATTAGCTGCTTCATCAATTTGATCCCAACTATCGTAGTTCCACTTATAGCCGAGATAACTTTGAGACTGGGGTGAGCGTTTGAGGTCTTGTTCAAACATATCTGCAAAATACGTCGCTAAACGGGTGGATTCGCTTTCAGCTAGGGTGCTCACTGCGCTGGTAGCGTTGGCTGTATGGCTTTGATTTGATGTGCTATTTTCACTGCAACCGAGCATAGATAGTGCGAGTAAGGTCATGGGAAACAAAGTATTGATCTTTTTCATTTTAAAAGCCCTTTCATCGTTTTTATTGTAATGGTGTTTATCCGCTCTGCGTTTTTGGCCCCCTAGCACAAAACACACAAGCTGGATGATCGCCAAGACTTTAGCATTGCCAGTGTCGCTTTACTGCCGAAAAAAGATAAAGTGACAGCGCCTTGCGTCCAATTCAATCAGCTAAGTCGATTTTACTTAATTGAATGATGCAATAAGGGGGAAGCGTAAATAATAAGTTGCAGAGAAAGAGCTGAAACTCTGTGACTGAGCCCCAGCTCAACAAGATTGGATCAAACCAACTAAAAGACCATACTTTGCCCGAGGCTTGGAACGAGCGCTCTGATGCCTTTATCAGTCCATAATTTTTGCGCCAGTGTTTCTAGTGCCTGTGGCTCGCCATGCACTAACACTACTTTAGGTGAGGTGTCGAAATGGCTGAGCCATTCAATTAATTCGCTTTGACCGGCATGTGCAGAAAAACCACCCAGTGTTTCAATCTGAGCCTTAACGACGTAATCATCGCCAAACAGTTTTAAGCGCGATAGCCCATCCACTAATAAGCGCCCTAGCGTACCATTTGCTTGGTAGCCACAAAAAATAACAGTGTTACGGGCATCCCATATTCGTTGTTTAAAATGATGCCGTATGCGGCCACCTGTGCACATTCCACTGCCCGCAATAATGATTGCGCCTTTTTTTATTTTATTCACCAGCATGGATTCATCCGGTGAAACCGATAAAAACAAACGGGGAATAAAATCGCTTAAAATAGAGTGAGCATGAGGGCTGGCTTGCTCAATTTCGCTGCGATCAAGGGCATGAAACCATTTGTCATATACACGAGTAACTTCAATCGCCATAGGGCTATCTAACACCACTTGCCAGTTATCTAGTAAGCCCTCTTGATGTAAACAACCCAAGTAAAACAAGATCTCTTGAGTGCGCCCTACGGCAAATGCGGGGATCATAATATTGCCGCCCCTAGCCTCAGTGTCGTGCAAAACCGTTTTTAATTGATTAACGGTATCATCGATTGACTTGTGGTTGCGATCGCCATAAGTTCCCTCCATCAGGACTACGTCAGCCTGCGTGAGAATGCTAGGATCTTTCATTAATACCGCGCTTTTGTTACCTAAGTCACCGGAAAAAACCAAGGTTTTTTGTTCTTCGCGTTCAGTAAACTTTAACTCGACTATAGCTGAGCCTAGAATATGCCCTGCATCGTGGAAACAAACTGAGGCATCATCGGCTACGTGAAATGGTTTTTTATAAGGATGCGCGACACATTGACTCAGTGTTTGCAGTACATCTTGCTCGCTATATTCAGGTTCGAGCAAGGGCTTGCCTTTTCGGGCGAGGCGGCGATTTTCCCGCTCCAGATCGCTCATATAAATACTGACTGAATCACGCAACATGACCACTAACAAGTCAGCGGTTTCTAAAGAGCAATAAATCGGTCCGGTAAAACCGTCGTGTACTAATTTGGGCAACATGCCACTGTGATCAAGATGAGCATGAGACAGTATCACCGCATCAATAGAGGCAGAGTTAAAAGCAAAATGACCATCGCCTATACGCGCAATTGAATTTCCACCTTGATGCATACCACAATCAAGTAATAGCTTTCCAAAACTTGCTGACTCGACTAAATGACAAGAGCCAGTCACTTCTTGCGCCGCTCCCCAAAAATAAACAATGGCCATCGTAGTTACCGCGAAAAGTTAACAAAATGTAAAATAACTATATCGCGCAATAAAACGGTGACTTTGTTTTAGATCAAGTTTGCCGGCTATATTGCTTGGCTTTGAGCACGGGCAGGTAGTTGCCGCTAAAGGCAACCTACCTTGCTGAATTAGTGCTTGCTTCGCTAAGCCCCAAGGTCTGCTTTAGCTCTTCGAAAAAGGGTGTTGCCTCACCACGAGCGTTATGGTTTAGCCGCTGATTGGATAAAGTAAAACTATCGATATTAAATAAATACTCGCGTGCTTGAGTTAGATAAGCCACCACATCAGGCTCACTGATATCCGCTTCTTGTAATTGTTTGGCGTACTGCTGCGATGTGCCCAACTCGATTAATTCAGCCAACTTATTAAGGGTATCTAATTGCTTTTGCAGGGTTTTATTACGATCCAAGTACGTCTGCAACTGCTGCATCGCTCGGTCATCGGGTAGAGCCTGATGTTGTACTTGCCAATACCCATCGATATGTTTAAGGTCTACTGACCCCTCAATCCCCAAATCTTGCGCGACTTGTTGTAAGTCTTTACTCACGCTAAACATGTTAAAATTGAACATGTTCTCTAGGCTCTGTAGGTTTAAGCTGGTATCTCCACTTTGAATTTGCGCTAAGGTGCTGTCCAAATCACCCGTGGCAATATCACGTTGCAGGTTGCGGATATCATTACCGACATCTTGTTTTTGTTTGGCGGCTAAACTCGCTAAGCTTGAGTCAGCTTTACTTGAATTTGAAATGTAATCAAAAAGTGAGAGCGGCGTGTTAAGTACTTGCATGTATCGTCCTAGGGTAACGCTTGTGACTTGCTTTGAGAAATACAGCAAAACACAGGCCATTACGCTTAATTAAGTCAAGCCCTCTCTTAAAAACGATCTAAATCGTAATCTAGCGCTTACAAGAGCCTTATTAGCCAGACCTTATTTGTTTTACCTTTATTAGGACAATGACAACTGTGAATAGAGTTAACCCTAAAAAATTACTCAATACCAAGTGGACTGCAGTGATGCCAATAAATAAAGAAAAGCATTTTATCATCACCAAGGTCGAGTTTGACGAAGAAGGTGAAGTACTTGGATGTGTAATTGAAGCCATTATGAATAAGCGCGAACAAGCCATTCAATGGCAAAACTTACAAGACTCAAATGTGTGGTTGCAAGGTTGGAAATAAGTGTTCTGCCATTCAGTACAATATGATGGATTTACGGCTTTAAACTAGCTTAGGCTTTGCTTGAATTCGTCTTTATAGCGTCGCGATAGGTTGAGTTTGTGGCCACTTTTTAATTGAATTTCGCCGTCGCCGCTTGGCACATAACTGATATGTTCAATGGCATTATGGTTTACGGCATGACTGCGGTGAATACGGCTAAAACCTTTGCTTTTTAAGCGTTCAGTCAAGTCTGCGAGGGTGGCACGTAAAGGGTAAATTCTGCCGCCACTATATAAATTAACGTAGTTGCCAGAGGATTCCATCCATTCAATATCCGCCACTTTGACTAAAAACTCTCGGTCGAGTTTTCTGACTAACAGATGCTCTGGCACCTCGACTATGTCATGTTCCGGTGGTTCTGAGTCTATCAAGTTGGCTTCGCCTTTTAAGCGCCGATAAATAAACTGATATAGCTGGTACAGAATGACAAAAAACACATAGCCCCAGACATCTTTGCGGTATTCATAAAAAAACTCGCGCAGGACTGGTCCAAAATTGTAGTTACCATCGGCTAGCCAATATGCCCCTTCGCGCATTAACACCATTAAACTGACATGGGCTACAGAATATAACAATGAAATAAACAGATGTTGTGCGAGTTGTCGTTTGATATGGCTTAAACGTAAGGGAATACGTTGCCATATATAAAATACCAGTGGTAACAATATAATGTTGCTCAAGGCGCTAGAATATTCCCAAATAAAGGGTTCCCACATGGCAAAATCAGGTGTGCCTTCGCGCGTGGTTTCCATCCAGTCAGAGGTGGCATTGATGGTATTGTTAATCAACAAATAGCCAATAATGAGTACGCTAAGATAGATTTTTTTATTGGCATCGAACCGTTCAAATAAAGTCACTCAAACTCATCCCTATTATCCACCACTTGTCCCTAAGGCTTAACCGTTGGGCCTCTAGCTCTGTGATGTTTGTGTTTATGTCTACAAAATTACCACAGTATTTAACTGCAGGGACTGTTATGACTCAAGAACAAGCGTTACAAAATGTACGTCGTTACGATATCGATTGGCTGCGCACTTTGGCCTTTGCTGTATTAATTTTATATCACGTAGGTATGTATTATGTATTCGAGTGGGGCTGGCACGTGAAAAGTCCGAATCAGAGTGAGTGGTTGCAAGACTTGATGATAATGACTAATCAATGGCGCATGTCCTTGCTATTTTTTATTTCAGGTTTGGCACTGGCTTTAGTCAGTCATAAATACGCTGGCTGGCGTCTGGCTAGGCTGCGCAGTAACCGCCTATTTGTGCCCCTCATTTTCTCTATGTACTTCATCGTAGCCCCGCAATTATTCTATGAATTACAGCAAAACGCGGGACTGACAATGGATTACTGGTCGTTTTTGCAAGAATACTGGAATGTTGATACCGCTTTAGCACCAGAGAAACATACATCCATCGGATTGCTTACATGGAATCATCTTTGGTTTTTGCCCTATTTGTGGGTGTACAGCATGCTGTTTTTGATGGGGCGGCCATTAATCAATTTACTCTTGCTGCGCTGGGGGCCAAATTCTATTCCTCTGTGGATTTTTGTCAGTGTTTTACTGATTGTTAGCGCGTTTACTTGGCTTACCTTAAGTCGGCATTTCCCCAGCACGCACAACTTATTACATGATTGGTACAACCATGCCCATTACTTTTTTGTTTTTCTCGCAGGTGCACTATTAGTTAATTTTGGCGCTTTATGGCAAAGCTTAATTGCGAAACGCCGAGTCTTTGCGCTGTTTGCCCTTTTGGGATATGTGTGGTTAATCATGGATCGTCACGGCTATTTAGATGTGGGCGATGAGCTTGATCAACTTTGGCTTATTCAATTTGCTCATGGCCTATTACTTAGTATTAATCATTGGGCATGGATTTTTGCACTGATTGGCTATGCGGGACGTTATTTAAATTTTTCAAATCGCTTTTTGTCCTATGCCAATGAAGCGATTTTACCTTGGTACATCTTTCATCAAACATTGATTATTATTTTTGCCATGCAGCTTTTGCCGTTTGATCTGCCTGCAATCTTAGAAGCACCAATCCTTATTTTGCTTACGTCACTAGGTTGCTTAGTCGGCTATGAAGTGGTGCGCAGAACCTGGCTTACGCGTTGGTTATTTGGTTTGAAAGTGAGCGTTACTAAATCTCATCATGCAGTTTTAACAATTGAAGGAAAATGACTTTTTTAATCATTGCATCAAACTTCCAATTGGATATAAATTAAACACTCAACATAGAAGGTGTATTCATTTTATTTAAAAATAAAGGATAGAAAGATGCAAATAGAGGATTACGCGGGTGTAAGCAAAAAATCCTCCATGCAGCTAAAAGGGGATTTTGTTGAACTAGATGTGCAAGACGATGTACGTCTGAGCCCCTTATATAATGAGGATATTGCTCCCACTAAAATAGCGCAGCGAACTTGGCACAAAACAAATGTGGCGGCGTTATGGGTTGGCATGGCCATTTGTGTGCCGTCCTATTCCTTGGGCGGTGTATTAACGGCTTACTTTGGTTTGTCGGTCACCGAGGCACTGATAAGCATTTTAGTTGCCAATTTGATTGTGCTTATACCGCTTACGCTCAATGCCTTTGCTGGCACCAAATATGGTATTCCCTTTCCGGTGTTACTGCGATCTTCCTTTGGTTTGTATGGCTCTAATGTCCCTGCTTTAATTCGTGCTCTTGTCGCTTGTGGTTGGTTTGGTATTCAAACCTTATTTGGTGGTTTGGCTTGTCATTTGTTGTTTTCAGCCTTACTACCCTCATGGGCTGAACTTGGCAGTGTAGGGGAGGTATACGGTTTTTTTATCTTCTGGGCTCTTAATATCTGGGTGGTGTTAAAAGGTGAAAACGCCATAAAACATTTGGAGAATTGGTCAGCCCCATTGTTGGTTATAGTCAGCGCTGGCTTAATGTGGTGGGCGTTGCCACAAATCGATGTGCCAGCCTTATTAGCGACACCGGCATCAAGGCCTGAGGGTGAGCCTGTGTTGGGATATATGTTGGCCGGTGTGACCGCGATGGTAGGTTTTTGGGCCACCCTGAGTTTGAACATTCCAGACTTTAGTCGTTATGTTAAATCACAAAAGGATCAAGTTATCGGTCAGGTGGTGGCGCTGCCTTTGACCATGTTTTTCTTTGCCGCTCTGGGTGTCATTTTAACCTCTGCTTCCACTGTATTGGTGGGTGAAACGATCTCGGATCCCATCAACTTAATTAGTAAAATTGACAGCCCCTTATGGGTGGGATTGGCTATGGTAATGATTATCATAGCAACCTTATCCACCAACAGCGCAGCGAATATCGTATCGCCTACTAATGATTTCCAGAATATGGCACCCCAGTTTATCAATCAGTCCAAGGGCGTGTTGTTAACTGGTTTGATTGGTATTGCTTTAATGAGCTGGGAGCTGTTAAAAAAGTTACATTGGATCGAATCTGATCGCAGTGTCGAAGCGCTGTATTCAAACTGGCTGTTAGGGTATTCGAGCCTTCTTGGGCCGATAGCAGGCATTATGATTGTGGATTATTTTATTATCAGGCGTCAGCAATTAGACTTAGTCGATTTGTACAAACAAGGCGGGCGTTACCCTAACTTCAACCTAGCAGGCTTATTGGCTTTCGCTATTCCCGTTGCATTGACCTTAGCGTCACTGTTTCACTCATACTTTGTATGGTACTACCAATATGGCTGGTTTACCGGTTCGTTTACTGGCGCGGCTATTTATTATGGTTTAAAGCGCAATAGCCGCACTTCGTAAACCTCATTGCTGACATTAATACCCAGCATTGAGGTCAACCACACCCACCATCGTATCTTTGTTTATGTAACGTTGCACGTTGGCAAGCAGGGCTTGGCCCGCACTATCATTTTGGGTAATGGCCGCGATATGTGGCGTAACCCAAATTTGCGGGTGTTGCCAAAATGGATGGTCTGCTTGTAGCGGCTCTTTGGCAAAGACATCGAGTACTGCATAGCGTAAATGTTGCTGGTTCAATAAGTTAAGTAAATCATGTTCAACAATATGTTCGCCACGTCCGACATTAATCACGCTGGCGCCTTTTGGTAAACAAGCGAGGGTGTGTTGATTCAAAATGCCGCGGGTTTCATCGGTAAGAGGCAGTAAACACACCACAATGTCACTTTGTTGTAAAAATACCTTAAGCTGGTCGTTGCCATGAAAGCACTGCATATCAGGGAGAACCTTTGGGCTTTTACTCCAACCGTGAACGCTAAAACCTAAATTTTGTAAACCGAGCGCAGCAGCTTGGCCTAAATTGCCCAATCCCATGATGCCTATTTGACGCTTTGCTGTGCTTACGCCAGGTAGTTGCTGCCACTGGCCTCGTTGGTTCATATTCACATAAGCGAGTGTGTCTCGGTGGATATTCAGTACCGACATTTGTACAAATTCTGTCATGCCTTGTTGAATACCGGGATCTAACATTCTGACCACTTGTAATTCTTTTGGCACCGTAGCGATATTCAGTTGGTCAACGCCGGCGCCTACAGAAAAAAGTACTTTTAAGTTGGGATAATCCTGTTGGTAGTCTCTAGGTGGGATCCAACAAACCAGCATATCAATGGCTGATTTGTCCTCTATTTCTGGCCAATTGTGCCATTTTACTTGCGGCAAATGTTGCGCAAACAGGGTTTGCCAATGTTGCCCGCGTTCAGCGGGGCCACGATAGAGAATGTTGAGTGCCACCTAGCGGTCTCCTTACTTGCTATTTAGTTTGGGTAACGCTGTTTTAAGCCGCTGTATACCTGAGTGCTGTAGTCTGCAAGACTAATATCTAAGCTGTTTAATACATCTACTAAATGTTCGTTGTCTTCGCGGCCCTGCCAAACTTTGCGATAAGTGCCTTCTTTGTAGCCATGGTCTTGGCGGAAAAAATTCAACACATTTTTGCCCACATATTGGCGGTATAACTCGTTTGAGTCCATTTCAGCCTGTTCGACAATCTTAATGAATAAGGGCACATCAAAGCGTTTTGCCGCGCACAAACCGGCCATCAATTCAAGGTTATCAAGTATTGATAAGCGACTAAAATCATAGTCTTGACCATCAAACACTAGACTTGTGCGTTTAGATTCGAGTTGCTCGGCAATGGTTTGCGCAGACTGCTCGATGTTGCCGTTATACTCGATAATGATGTGTGACAAAGCAAAATGCCAAATGTCGACTAATTCCATTTGCAATTGGGCTAGATCTTTGTGCTGGGCTTTCCACCACTTCCAACCATGATGTTCAATCCCCTCTACTGATTCAATCATCGCCGCACGAAGGTAAGCGTAACCTGCTGTTAACCAATTGGGATTGACTTTGATGTTCATGCTGTTTTGAAGTGCGAGCATGGTGGCAAGTTGCGTGGGTGTTAGCATAGTGGGTCCTGTTCATCATTGGAGTGTTCAAAAGACTAAAAAGCAAAAGGCTAAAAAAGCAAAAAAGAGGGCGCTGTACTGCCCTTTTCTTACTGTCTTAAGTTAGCACAAGGCGGTGTATTGGGTCACGAAGTGTGTTCGATAAAAGCGATTTTTTAATTGTAACGATATCGGCGCTTTCACTGAAGGTTGATTGCGAGATATTTGATCTCTAACGCGACTTCGTTAAATAGCTTGCGAGTCTGTGCGTTAAATTGTGCAGGTATCAGGTTTCTGATGACCATCTTGCAATAGTGAGGCTTGCAGGCCTAGTTGAGATACCGTTTGAGTCATGTTGTCTAAGCCATAATTAGCGGATATCTAGCGAGACAAAAAGCATGCGCTATACACTATTGAATTTCAATACCCAAAGGTTAGGAACCAAAACCTGTATGACCGAAAACCTAGGAATTAAAAAAGAACATTTAAGCAGTGAATGGTAAACGAATTATTGCGCGGAAAAGCAAGGATGACGCCCTAGAATGCTACATTAGAAAGGCTTTTACATTGAGCGGTGTAGCAAAAAAGCATTTAACAAACCTGCTGTGCTATACCGCACAGCAGATTCAGTTAAATTAGGTCTTATTTAACGTTTTTGATGAAATCAATAACGTTAGTCGCTTGGCGAGTTTCAGAGAACTCAGCGATGCTTTTTCCATCACAGCTTACGTTTTCTAGCACTAGGTCTAGAGCACGTTGTCTTGAGTTAGCAAAAACGCCAACTTGCTTAGATACAGCGCGTTTGAACAAACTAGCATCATTGTTAACAGCTGCTTTGCAGAAACTAGCAAATTCAGTGTCACCAACAAACTTAACTTTTTTGGCGCTATCTAAAGCAGCAGTAGCATTGAATGACAAGCTAGCAGCGGCAACAACAACAGAAACAAGTAACTTTTTCATATTCAATACCTCGTTAATTAATTAGTTCAATCATATGAGTTGTTTAATGCATCAACTCTCGGAACAAATAGTAATTAAGTTACAAAAAAATGTTGTTTTTTCTTTGTATAGCTTTAATTAAGCTTTTGTAAATTAGGGTTGTTAATGCGTTAACATTATTTAAGCTTATGATTTTTATGTATTTTTGCTCTTGTTATATTCCTTATTGATATAAGTATATTTAAAAAAAGACTTAATAATTCTGTAATTTAATTACATTTTGGACTTGAGTACAGGTGAGAAGCAACATTTGTTACATTTAGCGGCGGGTAATAGCGGTATTCTCGATTTATGACGGCAGAATTGCGCAGGATAAATCGAGGAACAACTCACAGTAATCTTGACTTAATGCTGATAAGTGGCTTTTAAGTGGCTAATTGCCTTTATTCTGTATTCAGTTAAACGCTGTTTGATCGCCTCACCTTTTAATCCTGATTCAACAATGGCTTTTACATCAACCTGTAAAGCAACTTGATAGGCTTGCCAAATAAAATCCGCATTGGGGTAGGGGCGATTTTCAAAACCGGTACGCCCACGAGCATCCGCTTCACAAGCCAGTAAAAATTCTTTAAAGCGCTCAGGCTTGCGCCAGGGATCGCATTGACTGAACATTTTTACGATAGTGCTGGCTTTGAGTTCAAAGGCACGATGAACATGGGTATGGTATTCGCTCATTATCATCGCTAATTCTCGGCAATCATTCGGAGCCTTGATCCGTTCACACAAGGTTTTGATGGCGGATAAACCGGATTTTTCGTGGCCAGGGTGGGAGGGCAGGTATTTTTCTGGTGTAAGCCCTTTGCCAAGGTCATGAACCAACGCGGCAAAGCGCACGGTGAGTTTTTCGCTCAGCTTAGCCGCCTGTTGTAACACCATGAGGGTATGGACACCTGTGTCAATTTCGGGATGCCATTTTTCTGGATTAGGAATCCCCCATAGTGTAGCGAGTTCGGGAAACCACACATTAAGTGCGCCACATTGTTTTAATACATCAATATAAATCTCTGGTGAGGGACCAGATAGACTGCGTGCGGTTTCTTGCCATACTCGCTCTGCACTTAAATGCTGTATCTCGCCAGAGTGACAAATCGCTTGCATCAGCGCCATGGTTTCATCAGCTATAGTAAAGCCCAGTGCTGCATAACGGGCAGCAAACCGAGCGACCCTGAAAACTCGTAGGGGGTCTTCTATAAATGCAGCTGAAACATGCCGTAGCTTTTTGTCTACTAGGTCCTGTTGCCCATGGTAGGGGTCAACAATGTGATCATGCTCATCTAAGGCCATGGCGTTAATAGTGAGGTCGCGACGCAGTAGGTCTTGCTCTAAGGTAACGTCTTGGGCGGCATAGCATTCAAAACCGTTGTAGCCTTGGCCTGTTTTTCGTTCAGTACGAGCCAGGGCGTATTCTTCTTTAGATTTAGGATGCAGAAATACCGGAAAATCAGCCCCTACTTGCTGATAGTTAAGATCCAGCATCTGTTTTGGCGTAGCACCTACAACTACCCAATCGCGATCTTTGATTTTAAGGCCGAGCAGTTTATCGCGCACTGCACCACCGACTAAGTAAACTTGCATGTTGTTGATTTTATTTTTAAAGGCTTGACCCAAACATTATGCCTTAATCAAGGCTAATTGCATCAATCTAAGGGGATAAAAAGATCGTAAATCAAGGTCTTGTCCCTTTGACAAGCGCAGCCTTACTGGTTAGTTTAGCTGCGCAACTTTCACACGGGCTGGCCACAGTAAAACTATGTATTTGAGTTATTTTGGATTATCGGATAATCCCTTTTCTATCGCACCTAATCCTGATTATTTATACATGAGTCCACGCCACAAAGAAGCCTTAGCTCATCTGATTTTTGGCCTGCGCGAAAGCGGGGGGTTTGTGATGTTAACAGGTGAGGTCGGCACCGGAAAAACCACTGTATCTCGCAAGTTAATGCAGCAACTCCCGCAAAATACCCAAGTGGCAATGATACTCAATCCCACCTTGTCAGCTATCGAGTTGTTGGCCACTATTTGTGATGAATTGGGCATTGAACACGAAAATAAGCAAGTAAGCCTCAAGTATTTTACCGATTTGATTTTGGCAAAACTCGCAGCAAACCATCAGTTAGGAATGAACACCGTTCTGATAATAGATGAAGCCCAGCATTTACAACCCGAAGTTCTAGAACAACTTCGTTTACTAACGAACCTAGAAACTCATCGTGAAAAACTGCTTAAAGTGGTGTTGATTGGTCAGCCTGAATTACAGCAGCTCCTCAAGCGTAATGAGTTACGCCAATTAGCTCAGCGGATTACGGCTCGTTATCATTTGTTGCCCTTAACCGCCACTGAAGTTAAGTCATATATCGGTCATCGACTCGGGGTCGCTAATGGCGATATTAGTATCTTTAGCCCCGCCACACTGCGGGCTGCGTTTCAAATTACTGGTGGTATTCCAAGAGTGATTAATTTGCTTTGCGACAGAGCCTTAACGCTCACCTTTACCAAACAGTTACCTGTAGTTCAAAAGCATATTTTTTACGCTGCGGCTGAGCAAATACTGGGGGATGATGTGGTTAAGCAGCGTGTTGGCAAGCCTTGGACATATATTATGCTGGCCAGTTTTATCGGCGCTGCCATCTTAGGTTTTTGGGTAGGGCGACTTTATGCATAATAACTGTATTGCAACAGCGTCCCTTGTGCCGGGAATGGTTATTGTACAAGTGACTAAACAAAATGGCCCTCTTAAAATTCGCAAGTCAGGTTTAGTTACCAGTGTTGAGATGATCCAAGGCTTAATTGAAATGGGTATTCAGGAAGTGCAAATTGATCCGACCCAAACCGTTGAAATTGAAACGCCCGTGGTCCATAGCTCAGCGACCTTACAATTATTGCAAAGTGGTTCAGGTATTCAAAATAGGCAAGACAGCCAATTGCATGATCAATTTAATCGCAGTTTGTTTTTGCCTTCTGTGCAGGACATCCCGTCGGCGTGGCAAGTTTACGCTAAACGTTACACTTTGCTGTTGGCGATGATGCTGGGCGGTTTTGCCTTTGGCTTCGCTATTGCCTATATACCAAATGTGCTGAGTTTACGTAGCCCCTTGGTGGTCACAGATGGCCGACTCACTTCAACAACTGCGGCCAATGTTGAGGTTCACAACGATGTTGACCTTCAACACGCGGTAAGCGCCAGTGATGCCACTCTCATTGAGAGCGCTCAAAATAATGAGCCAGTCGTTAACCAGTCCTTGCCCTTAGCGGCTGAGCCAGTTCAGAAGGTGCCAAAGGAGCTAACGCCAGTTATGCAAGCGCCTGTTGTTCAGCAGACAAAGCCGGTAAAACAAGATGTTGAACCAGCCATTGTTCAAGAGAGCGTGCAGCCTAAAGCCGAGCCTGAGCCTCAACCTCAACTCTCCCCTGAATTGCTCAAGCGTTTTGAAACTGTCATTAAACAGATGGATAAAGAAGCCGCAAACGGGCAAAGTAGTCGCGAGTCCCTTGAGCGCTTTAACCAAGCGGATAGTCAGATCCAGCGCTCACCAGCCCTGACACCACCAACTCATCAATCAGGCTCACAAAATGTACCCCGAATAGATCAATTACCAGCTTGGGTGATGAATGAGTTGCCGAGTATGTCGTTTTCAGCACACATGTTCGCGTCTAACCCAGCTGATCGCTGGGTCAGAGTCAATGGTCAAAGAATGTTAGAAGGGGATGTGATCGACAACAAAGTTCGCATCATTCAAATTGCCTCTCAGCATGTGATACTGAACTATCAAGGCCACGAATTTAGCATGATGGCGATGACAGATTGGTAGAGACTTGCGGCTATTTTGCGCTGAAGGTTTGTATCAAAAACTGCTGTAAATTCACCCCAAAATCGGCAGGATCAATACTGCCTTTGATGACATCTTCAGACTTTGCTAAATCTAAGGGGTAAGGTTCACCGCTTTGCTTAGTTTGCAAATCATAAAACACCATGACAATCGGTTTAAGTGGATTACGTTTATTGCGATTTAACACGATCGCTAACTTGTCACTGGATAACTTAACCAGTGAGCCAACGGGGTTTGCACCTATACAAGAAATAAACGCTTTTAATAGCTTTTGATCAAGGCCTGGAATGTCATCCGTCATCAACAGAAGAGCACTGGCAGGTTTGTAGGCATCGCGATAGGGGCGTTTGGTGGTGAGAGAATCATAGACATCAACAATTGCGGCCATCCGACCATAAACCGATATATGTTGTTCGGTTAAGGCCTCAGGGTAACCGGAACCATCCAACCGTTCGTGATGCAGCTCAATAACTTCACGACTAATATCAGAGATATCGTCTAGTTGGCCTACTAAGTCCAACGCCACTTTGACGTGCTTTTGCATTTTTTGAGTGTCGGCTTGGTTAAAACTCTCTGGTTTTTCGGTTAACAACAAGGGCAATTTAAGCATGCCGATGTCCATCAATAATGCCCCAACTCCCAGCGCTTGCATCACCTCTTCGTCATAACCTAGGTGACGAGCAAACAACATAATTAAGATCGAACAATTCAGACTATGCTCGATAAAGTATTGGTCGTTTTCACTGACAAGGGTGACAATGCTCATCGTATCTTCATTATCGAAAATACGTTCTAACAAGTGGTGAGCCAATTCGTCTACCGCTTCTAAGTTTGCAATTTTTCCTTTGGAAATCCGATCCATCAAACGGCTTTGAATATCTTTTGCTTGCTCAAATATTTTTAAAGAATGCTCAAGTTGCTGCCCATAGTCTTTACTAAACTCTTGCATACTCAAGTCATGTAAACCGCTTTGTTCACCCAGGCTTTTGCTCAGGTCAATCTCAAGTTCTAGGATCCCTTTTTCTTGTAGTTTGGTGATTTCTTCTTCTCGCTTGACCGTTCCGCTGGAAGCTAACCTTAATTTTCCCTTTTGTTTCACCACGCGAGTCACAAACATGCCCGTTTGTAATTCACTAATTTCAATGATTTTTAACATGAATACTTGGTCTCGTTTATGTTCGAATACACTTCGCTGATATAGTCTTAATTAACTTATGACTTGGCTCAAGTTGTTGTTTAATCCGATGCTTTTATGGTCCTAAATAAAATACAAATTTTGGTCAAAAATTGCGCCTGTTGTGATAAATTGCGCACGCATCGTTTTTACCCTTCTGCGTGTAAGCAAAACTACCATGTTTTGCAAAGAAAAATCTTAAAACAGGACGCTAAGATTGATACAAAATATAACTAAAGGGCATAGAGCAGTAAATTTGATTCTGTTTGTCTTACTACTCGTGCTATACGCTCCGCTTAATGCAAGTCAGGCTCAAGACAAAACTGAGCCCACGGGCGCTAGTATGATAAACATTGCCACAGGCGATGGCTACTTTCCCTTTGTCGATTCATCATTTATGTATGGTGGCTGGTCTAAGGCTTTGCTTGAAGCAATTTTTTCAGAGATGGCAGTCAAAGCGCATTTTGAAGTGCTGCCTTGGGACAGAGGCCTAAAATGGACTCAGGAAGCTAAGTTATTTGGCGCTTTTCCTTATATAAAATCGCCAGAGCGCAGTGAACATTTTTTATATTCTCAGCCAATTAACTTCGTGCCTATTCGCCTTTATGTGGCCCAAGATTCACGCATTGATACCATCGAAAAAGTCAGGGGAAAGCGCTTATGCATTCCGCATGGTTATAGTATTGGTGCGGCTGAACAAAGTGTTATTGAGCGATTTGCCATGACAGTGAACCGAGCTAAAGACGGCTTAGGCTGCGTTGGTCAAGTACAACGTGGCTGGAGTGATGCGGGTTTAACCAACGGCTATATTAAAGCGACTAAATTACATAAGACCGACGGACCTTACGGGCCCATAAAAATATTTCCCGAAGAACTCTCTACCGAGCCTTTATATTTTGTGATGAGTAAATCTTATCCGCATGCGCAGGAGTGGATCAACAAGTTTAATGTAGCCTTAGAGCAACTCGTCGCGAAAGGGCAAAAACAGCAAATCGACAAGGTCTTTATAGAAGCCTTAACCGGTAATTAACGTCTCAATACTGGGTTTATTTCTATCTGAATTATGCGGATAAAAACAGTAAGTTTTTATTGATAATCCTGTGATAGAGGTGCACTGTATGAGGCGATTTTGTGGCAGAGGCAGAAATCAGGTTAGGGTGCAACTGCCGTTAAGTGTTTATTCCGTGCAGGGAGCTCAAGATGTCTTTTCAACATAGCCAGTCTGATACCAGACTTAAACTTATCATTATTATGGGCGTAAGTGGTTGCGGTAAATCGTCTGTTGGTTCAAAAATAGCCCACGATCTTGCTTATCGATTTATTGAAGCCGATGATTTTCACTCAACTGAATCAAAGCGCCATATGGCCGCAGGTAAACCCTTAACTGATGCCATGCGAGAGCCTTGGTTGCAGCGCTTATCTGATAAAATTACCAGCGAACCGCTGCAGAATACCGTTATGGCATATTCTGGTCTGCGGCGTCATCATCGCCAGCGTTTTCGTAATTTGGGTTTCAACACCTTGTTTATTCATCTGTACGGCGAGCAAAAAGTCATAGAGCGCCGTATGCAACAGCGGGTCGATCATTTTATGCCCATTAGCTTGTTGACCAGTCAATATGCCGCTTTAGAGTTACCTCATGCGGAGCCTGATGTTGTCACCTTAGATATTGGGATTGATTTCCAGCATATTATGGAAAGGGTACATGCGGTGGTGCGTTTAACTCAACCTGTGGCGCTAGCTTAAAAGCGCCACCTACTTGCCATTCTTCTCTATTTAAAAACGCCACAAGGCAAATTCTTGCCGCTGCTACCGCAAAAGACTACGCCACTTTAATACAGTTTCGGCCGTTTTGTTTCGCTTGATATAAAGCAGAGTCGGCGCGAGCAAACATCGTTGCTGCTACATCGTGTCGTTGATAAAGCGTACTACCAATACTGCATGACACATTGTATTTGCGTAATAAGCCAGTGTGCGTAACGGCTGCTTTTATCCGCTCAGCAATAACTTGAATATCGGGCGCAGTGGTATCGGGTAAGAGACAGCAAAACTCATCACCGCCAAATCTAAACGCAAAGTCAGTATCTCGTAAGCAATGCAGTAGCGTTTGCGTAAAGGCGATCAGCACTTTGTCACCTTCATTATGGCCGTATTGATCATTCACTTGTTTGAAGTTATCCAAATCCAGTACGAGTAAACCAAAGGGGGCATGATGACGTTCTGCCTGGCTAATTAAACGACTCAAAGCCTCATCATAGCTGGCACGATTGCCTAAAGATGTTAAAAAGTCTTTCATGGCAAATTGCTTTATTTTGTAGTGTTCAAGCGCGTTATTCAGCGGATTACAAAAATACATGTGCATTTGTTGCAATATCTGCCAGTCGCCTACCGATAAAGCACGATTAAAGCCATAGTGAATGCTCGCAAAAGTATCGCCACTGCGTAAACAGCTTAAGGTTTTAGGGTGAGTTTGTGGACGTTTGGAACCTAAGCTCAATGTTTTTTCAGCAAACTGAATATCAATACTCTCAAGTCTTAAACGGACTTGTAGCTGCTGAAAATACACTTCGCTTAGACGCGACAAATCTATCGTGCTCAGTAACTTATGCATAAACTGATTCACGTCTGTTTGGCTCATTCCCTGATTGAAATGTTCTAGATTAAAGCGGGTATCACTGATACCTTCATCATAAAACGGACTGAGTTGTTCCAAGAGAAACTCCTGCCAATAATTTGGCGGCTAACTAAATTTTGTATTGCTTGAGAATGCTAGAGCAAAAATTGTGCCTAGTGTTTAAATACCACTCAATTGACTTACTCAAGGGTGAATATGCACGGGAATTTGGCCAACATCGTGATACTAATGGCGGTCGCTGTTGCGACGGTTTGGGTATTTAAACGTATCAATTTACCCCCCATTTTAGCCTATTTATTTTGCGGAATTTTGGCCGGTCCGGATTTACTCGCTCTGTTTGAACATCCTGAAGATATGCAAAATTTTGCCGAACTTGGCATCGTATTTTTGTTGTTTTCGTTAGGTTTAGAATTCTCTCTACCTAAAATGCTAGCCATGCGCCATCTGGTATTCGGGGTGGGCTTGAGCCAAATGCTACTCACCACCTTAGTGTTTATGGTGCTGGCTATCGTGCTTGGATTTGAGCTCAAAACTGCCTTAGTCATTGGTGGCATAATTGCCCTGTCATCAACGGCCATTGTCATCAAGCAAAGCAGCGATTTAGGTATTATCAATACGCCTCGTGCGCAAATCGCAGTGAGTATTTTACTCTTACAAGATCTGGCCGTGGTGCCCTTATTGATCTTGGTTCCCTTATTAGCCAATGATGCGCAACATAGTCTATGGCTGGCTATTGTTATGGCCTTTATCAAAGGCGTGCTCGTGGTTGCCATACTCATGTCTGTCGGTAAATGGGTACTACCTAAGTTATTCAGTGAAGTAGCGAGGACTCGAACTGACGAACTCTTTGTATTAACCACCATCATGGTCACACTTATGGCCGCAGGTTTGGCCTTTTCATTTGGTTTGTCGATGGCGCTGGGCGCTTTTTTAGCAGGCATGATGTTGGGAGAAAGCCAATATAAACATCAGCTTGAAGCAGATATAAGACCCTTTCGTGATATCTTGATGGGGTTGTTTTTTATTACCATCGGTATGCGTCTTGAGCTACATAATTTACCGGGGCAATTGCATTGGGCCTTGCTTGGTTTAGGGGTGATTATTCTTCTTAAGATCGTGCTTATTCGAGTGTCCGCTTGGCTT
Organism: Flavobacterium sp. W21_SRS_FM6; assembly: GCF_052119645.1. Lineage (NCBI taxonomy): Bacteria > Pseudomonadati > Bacteroidota > Flavobacteriia > Flavobacteriales > Flavobacteriaceae > Flavobacterium > Flavobacterium sp. W21_SRS_FM6. The sequence continues at coordinate 169,773 of NZ_JBGQOM010000002.1, read as the reverse complement.
GTGGGGCTAAATAAACAAGATGGCTGGGCGGCAGGTTTTAAACTATGTCAGTTGGGGGAGTTTAGTTTTGTTTTAGCAGCTTTGGCGGTCGATCATAAACTGCTGTCTTCTGAGCAAGGTTCGTTGTTACTCACAATCGGGGTCATGAGTATGGCGCTGACCCCGTGGTTGGTTGATAAAAGTCATGAGTTTGCACGGCGCATCAGCCCTGAAGCCGTGCCTGTAGTGTTAGGGACAGAGCAGATGTTGGCTGAACATCAAGCTATGTGCGATCACATTTTGATCTTCGGCTATGGCCGAGTGGGGCAGTCAGTGAGTCGTTTATTAAAAACGGAAGCCATTCCTTATATGGTGGTGGATGCGGATCCTATCAGGGTACAAGAAAGTCAAAGTGCACAAGAGCCAGTGTATTTTGGTGATGTAAAACAAAAAGATATTTTACGCTCCGTTGCCATTGAAAAAGCCAAATTGGTGCTGATCACTTTTGATGAACATGAAAAAGCCAAAAGTGTCATTCAATTGATATCCAGTTTATATCCTGACCTACCTATCGTTGTTCGCACCCGCAAAGATTATCGTATGCAAGAGTTACTCGACGCTGGGGCATCACAAGTGGTGCCAGAGATATTAGAGGGGAGCTTAATGTTGATCTCACAGGTGATGCATTTATCTGGCGTGCCGATGTCACGTATTCTGAAGCGGGTGCAAAAAGAAAGGAAAGGTCATTATGGCAATATGCATGGTTTTTTCCCGGGCGAAACCACCGAGTTAGATTACAGCAAAAAAGATAAATTAGAATTTATGCACGCCGTCATTTTAACTAACAAGGCCTTTGCTGTGGGTAAAACCTTACAAGCTCTCGATGCAGAACGTTTGCGTATTCGGGTCAAAGGTTTACGTCGCGACAATAAAGAAATTGCCGAGCCAGAAGATACAATCGAATTACATGTCGGTGATGTGCTGGTTATTGTGGGTAAACCGCGGCGGGTTGAACGAGCAGAGCGCTATATTCTTGAAGGTCATTAACTAAGAAGTAATGGATTAACTATGTCACAAGGTCATACTTTAAATGCGCCGCTTATGGGAACGATTAGCGCTGTTCTTGTCAACGTGGGCGAGCAAGTTCAAGCAAATCAAGCGCTGCTCATTATTGAAGCCATGAAGATGCAACATACCCTGTGTGCTGAACATGCGGGCCAGGTGAGCGCCGTCAATGTGGTACCCCAGCAAAAATGTCAGCAGGGCGATGCACTGCTGTCGATAAAGCAAGGTAATTCAGAGACGCAAACAACAATATTGTCCACAGCGAATTACGAAGAAAGCTTATCAGCCTTGGAGTTACTCAGGCGGCAAGTAGATATGCGTAAAAACGCCACCTTAGATGCTACGCGGCAAAGGGCCATTGAACAACGACATGCTAAAGGCTATTTGAGTGCGCGAGAAAATTTAGCCGCCTTGTGCAATGAGCAACATTTTATTGAATATGGCCAGTTTGCAGTGGCCGCGCAACGTCAAACACGGTCGTATGAAGAACTAAAATCTGCTACCCCTGCTGATGGCATTATCACTGGTATTGCGCGAGTCAATAGTGGCTTAGTTGAGCATAGCCAAACGAGTTGCGCATTGGTGATCAATGATTATTCGGTTCTGGCTGGTACGCAGGGCTATTATCATCACATGAAATTAGACCGCATACTGGCGGTGAGCCTCGACAAACACCTGCCGGTGATCATGTACACCGAAGGGGGCGGTGGGCGTCCAGGCGATACCGATATCACTACGGTCAATTCAGGTTTGCAATGCCAATCTTTTGCTACTTGGGCATTACTTGGAGGGAAAGTGCCGCGCATTGCGGTTGCTAATGGCTATTGCTTTGCTGGCAATGCCGCGTTATTTGGTGCGGCTGATATCACCATTGCCACGAAACAATCTTGGATAGGCATGGCAGGCCCCGCCATGATCGAAGGTGGTGGCTTAGGTAAAGTAGCGGCAACCGATATCGGCCCTAGTCATATTCAAGCCAAAAATGGCGTTATTGATATCTTAGTTGAGGATGAAATAGCCGCAGCCCGTATGGCTAAACAGTGTTTGTTGTATTTTCAAGGGCCATTACAGCCCCAGCACATCAAAGCACCACAGCACAGCCAAGAGTCGTTACGCCACGCCTTACCTGAAGACAGACGCTTTGTGTATGAGGTTAAAACCATCATTGAAACCCTAGCCGATAAAGACTCGTTTACTGAAATAAAAGCCCAGTTTGGGGGAGCGGTTATTACCGGCTTAATGCATCTTAATGGCCATCCGGTGGGCGTGATTGCCAGTAATTGCAAAGTATTAGGTGGGGCGATTGACATAGACGCGGGTGAGAAAGTCAGTCAGTTCATGCGCCTATGTCAGCAGTTTACCCTACCTTTACTGGTGCTGTGTGATACGCCCGGCTTTATGGTAGGGCCCGAGCATGAAAGTCGTGGGGCAGTGCGCCGTCTGTCGCAAGTATTTAGCGCCGCCGCCACGTTAACCGTGCCATTGGTGGCTGTGGTGCTGCGAAAGTGTTACGGACTTGGCGCCCAAGCTTTATTAGGCGGTAGCACCAGTAAACCTAGCTATACCTTTGCTTGGCCCAGTGGCGAGTTTGGCGCAATGGGCTTAGAAGGCGCGGTAAAATTAGGGTATAAAAAGCAGCTCGCAGCTGAGGCTGATCCGGTCGCTCGTCAGGCTCTGTTCGACCGCTTATTGGCTGAACACTATAAAAAAGGGCAAGCGCAAGAAGTCGCCAGTGTGCTGGAAATTGATGCGGTGATTGATCCAGCTGATACCCGTCGGCATGTCTTGTTAGCGTTTAATTTTCCGCTACCTGCTTCATTTTTGTAGCGGCCTGAGCAAGGCGATAAGCGTCAAGGATGCCAAAGAGCCAGCACGCCAATAGCAGCCAAGTACTTAAGCTGACAAAGATATCACTTTGCGCTGCTAATTCGGTTTTTACGGCAAGGCTAATGCTTGGTATATCAAGGGCAATCTGTCCTTTTAACAAACGATCACTTATCAGATTTGCCACATTCAGGGCGACCATAGCGATTTTAATTACACAGGCACCAGTAACGAGTAATAACAGCGTCGCTGTTTTCTTATGTTTTAAATAGTAATGTCCCGCACCAGGAAAGGCGAGGGCGGATAATGCGACGGCGCGGCTGGTTATACTCAAGTTAAAGCCCTTCATGTGTTTGCCCCATTCATAATCAAGCATTGTACCCTGTAATGCTTCGAGTCAAAGGGCAAATGACAGTTCACTGACAGTAAAAATTTTACGAATAGTTAGCGCAGAGTGAGCGTTATACCGGTCCGTTATTTATCGTTCAAAAAAATTGAACTATTAATGCAAAAAATACTGATTTTATATAGCTAAATTTCTCTCTATAGTTATTTTAACAGCACTAATGCTGAATATACTGATTCAACATATTTGTTCAAAAAATTATTTAAACATTGAGGGTTATCACATGAATAAACAAACTTACACGAAATTACTGTCATCTGACGCGGGCTTAGCACCTTTAGCATTACGTCTTCCGGTAGGCATTATCTTTATCGCTCACGGCGCGCAAAAATTGTTTGGGGCCTTCGGTGGCTATGGTCTAGAAGGCACAGGGCAGTGGATGGCATCTATTGGTCTAGAGCCCGGTTATTTGATGGCATTGATGGCCGGTGGTGCAGAATTTTTTGGTGGCTTATTTATATTACTCGGTTTACTTACCCGTCCTACAGCCTTGGTTTTAGCTGTTACAATGCTGGTTGCTATTGTTACTGTGCATGTAGGGAATGGTTTGTTTATGGCCAACAACGGTTATGAATTTGGCCTAGCTTTATTCGCTGCCTCGGTGTCTTTGATGTTTTCAGGTTCGGGCAAAGTGGCTATCGATAATATCATTGCCAAAAAATTGTCTTAATTATTCAAGGCTAAAGGAGAGTAACCATGATTGAAGTAAGAGCAGCAAACCAGCGTGGCAAAGCGAATTTCGGTTGGTTGGAGAGCCACCATACTTTTTCATTTGGTTCGTATCATGATGAAAATCACATGGGACATTCAGCCCTACGTGTTATCAATGATGATACCGTTGCGCCCGGAGCAGGATTTGGTACACACGGGCACCGTGATATGGAGATCATTAGTTTTGTGACCCAAGGGGTCATTGCCCACAAAGACAGTATGGGTAATGTGCAGACCTTACCAAAAGGCGAATTTCAGCTAATGTCAGCCGGTACAGGGGTGACTCACAGTGAATTTAACGCGTCGGACACGGAGGTACTTAAATTTCTGCAAATTTGGGTGGTACCTGAAACGCGTGGCGGTGAGCCGGGTTATCAGCAAAAAAACTTTGGTCAAGCGCAAGGCTTAACACCTGTTATCACGCCAACAGGTGAAAATGGCACCTTAAAAATTAAACAACAAACCCGTATTAGTCAGCTGTATTTAGCTGCGGGTACAGAACAAGACATTCAACTTGCACAGGGTCGTAAAGCTTATGTGCACATGGTTGAAGGAAGCTTAACCTTAAATGGTCAAGGACTTTCTGCGGGCGATGGCGCAAAGGTCTTTGACATTAATGCGCTTAAAACGCGCAACCAGTCAGATGCTGTGGCGATTGCCTTAGTGTTTGATTTACCTTAACGCTAGGCAGGCCTTAACCTAAGCTATGCCGCTTTGGTTAGGGCCTGTTATATAGAGACTAACGACCATGAGAAATGCCTTAACACTAGACGCGATAAGAGTGCTAGAAGCGATTCATAGTCGGGGCAGTTTTGCCGCTGCCGCAGAAGCGCTATTTAAAGTGCCATCTGCCATTACTTATACCATGCAAAAACTCGAAAGTGACTTAGGCATTGCCTTGTTTGATCGCAGTGCTAAACGAGCGGTTTTAACTCCAGCGGGTAAATTGGTGTTAGAAGAAGGCATGGCCTTATTACAAGCCAGTGCCAGGCTGGAAGAAAAAGTGCATCAACTTGAGTCGGGCTGGGAAAACAAACTGACTATTGCGAAAGACACGATCATCCCTGATCACATCCTGTTTGATATTATTGGGCGCTTTTGCAGTTTGGATAAACAAGTTGAAATTACCGTCATCGAAGAAGTGCTCGGCGGTGGCTGGGATGCCTTACACACTAAACGCGCTGATATCGCTATTGGTCTGACGGGCGAGTTACCTAAAGGACAATTTAGCGTACACGAAATGGGGTATTTTGAGTTTGTGTTTGCCGTGGCCAAACATCATCCTTTAGCCGATTTCGTTGGCTTACTTGAAACACAGCACATCAATCAATATCCCACTATTGTGGTGGCTGATAGCTCTCGCACCTTGCCTGGTCGTTCATCAGGCCTTTTTGACAGTAAGCAGCAAATACGAGTATCGAGTATGCAAAGTAAAATTCAAGCGCAAATTCAAGGCATAGGTGTCGGCTTTTTGCCCTTGCATCTTATTCGTAATCAACTAACTGATGGGCAGTTAATTGCCAAAGCCTGTGCTATTCCAAGGCCCGCCGTACCGGTATATTTTGCCACTGAAAAAGGCAAATTGGGTAAGGCCTTAGATTGGTTTAGCCACGAGCTTAAACAACCTATTTGGTTTGTTTAGCGCTTAAATCTGAGGTAATCCGTTTTTAATACTCGAGTTAGTGCGGTTAGCGAAATCAGCTGAGTGATAACAACACACTATCCGCGCGTTTACCCCATTCTTTTTAGTGCCTGTGTCACTCTCCATTGTTTTTTGCTGTGTGTCTTGTCCTTTCAATCAAACATCGCGGCGTATTGCGAGGGGAGGGCGTCGATTGGCTTAATAGCGATGTTTTTATAAAACAGCTCTGCGGCCTCACTTTGCAGTTGTATTTTACCTTCCTCCAAAGGTTTACTTACGCCATTGTCCAAGTAGCGAGAATTTTTAAGCACCATAACAACTTGGCCGTTAACGATGTGTAAGCTTTGCCCTTCAAAGCAAATTAGCTCGATGGTATTCCACTGACCTTGCGGTTTTTCATGATTTTCTTTGCGAAGTACAAAGCCTTTAATATCTTCGCCCACACCGACTTTTATGAAGTCTTGTTTTTCATCGGCAACCGGATTCATAATGTATTCTGGCTTATAGGCTTTAATATCAATGGCTGATGTGGCTTGTTGCCAATAGTCTCCAATGTGTCCTTGCATAATTTGAAATTCTTGCGAAAGCATCCATGAGCGAAAATATTCTTGTCCGTGTTCACCAATGGCGTGATACAAAATACCGCTGTCTTTAAGCTTGTTTTCTCGTGGTGGCCATTTCAATTCACCCCAGCGAAATTGCAGTTTTAAGTGGTAGTTGCGATAAGAGGCTTTGCTGGTGACCGCGCCATAATACTCGCCGCTTACCCGCAACACAGGCTGATTGTTTTCTGGCACGATGGTAAATACTTTATGAATATCATTGCCAGTATTTAAGCCAATGGGTGCGATGGGCTTGCCTTGTTTATCCACGGGCATGCTGCCATCATAGGTTTCAGTGTGTTTGTAACTTAAATAGATGTCCCACTGACTTAAGGTATTATCCAGTAAAGGTTGCCACTGTGCTGCTTGAAGGGCTGGACTGAGAAGACAGATTAGCAAACTGCTTATTAAGGTTTTCATCGAGACACGGATCCTGTAACTGCTATTGATTATAAACTGATTTTGGCTTAGGTTACCGTAAGGTGAATACATCGAGTGAGACAATCGTGTAATTTGACGGGGCGATTGTGAAATTTAGTAAAAGCTATGTTGGCTGTGCACTTTGCTATTGTTAACCTTAACCTTAACCTTAACCTTGGTCGCTTACCACAACCTTATTGCGGCCTCCATTTTTAGCCTGATAAAGTGCAACATCAGCGCGCTTATATAGGGTTTCAAATTTAGTGGCTTGATTGAGTAAGGCGATACCAATAGAAACCGTGATACTCATTTTTTGATGGTCTATTTCTATTACATGTTGCTGAATTTTTTCGCGGATTCGTTGTGCTATTTCAGTGGCGGTGTTGGGGTCTGTATCGGCTAAAAAGATACCAAACTCTTCGCCACCGAGTCGGCCAAATACATCATATTCTCTAAGAAGAACGGTGATGAGTTGGGTGATATTTATTAACACGGCATCGCCCGCTAAGTGGCCATAGGTGTCGTTAACATTTTTAAAATAGTCGATATCCAGTAACAAAAACGCCATCTTGGCTTTATTTCTACTACAGCGACTTATTTCAGCATTGACCGAGTTGATAAAACTGCGGCGATTGGCAATTTGAGTCAGTTCGTCAGTCAGTGCAAGCTTACGCAGTTTTGAAGATTTGGCATGCAGCTCAAACTCATTCTTTTTTTGTTTAGTGATGTCTCTGGCGTGAATGAGCATGTCACCATTTGCTAAGGTTTGCTCAGAAAATAGAAACCACAGCCCATCCAACATATCCACTTCGAAAACTCGGTATGCTGCCGAGCGTCTGCGTGTTTTGGTCATGTCGATAAATTGTTCAACGTCTCCTGAGTCTATTTTTATGCCATGCTGTTTGCGAAAAGCGTTTCTCACCAGATCATCAAAATGCCTATTCAAAAAGGCATCTGGCGAATCGCCAAATAAATTTGCGAAAGCGTGGTTACAGCCGATGAGATGATCTTCACCATTAAAAATGCCATACGCTTCAGAACTTGTGCCTAAAAATTTGCCGATATGTTTGACTAATTCAGCAACGCTGCGCTCCATTTACTGTCCTTTAATTGGTGTGCTGTGGCGGTCGAACCGCATTAAAATATTCATTGGAACTGAGTATAGCGAGTATCTTGTAGAGTAACGATTTTTTCAATTTTTACGTAGTAATTTTTGCACCAGCCTTGTCTTGTGTGTAAATGAATCTTGGTTTTGCGCCCGCTTCATGGGAATATTTTGTAATTGCTACAGGCTAAAAGAGAAAAAAGTGACAACATTAATACGCAGCGTTGACATTAACTGTGATCTTGGTGAGGGGCTAACAATAGCCGATTGTGAGCAAGATGCTTTACTAATGCCTTTTTTGTCTCGATGTAATATCGCCTGTGGCGGACACGCCGGCAATCATGTGACCATGCCAATAACCCTGAGAAATGCTCTATCACATGGCTTGTTGTGTGGCGCGCATCCAGGTTATCCCGATAAAAACCACTTTGGACGTGTTTCTTTAAAGATAGCCACGTCTGAGCTACTTAATTCGTTGGTAACGCAAATAAAGGATTTACAGCAACATGCTCAAGCGCTAGGTATAGAATTGCAACATATTAAATTGCATGGGGCCTTATATAATGATGCAGAGCAATCCTTGGAACTTGCCTCACACATTTGTCAAATGGTGGCACAGCATTTTGGTCAATTGGCGCTACTGGGCCTACCACAGGCAGCTATGCAACAAGCCGCCCAGCAGCATGGCTTACTCTTTTTAGCTGAAGGTTTTATGGACCGGGCATACTTAAGTACTGGTCAATTAGCACCGCGAACGCAAGCCGGAGCCGTTTACACCGATAGTGAACAGTGTATCGAGCAGGTGCTGGCTATGCTAAACCAGCGGCTTGTGACAACATTTGACGGCAAGCAACTGCATTTAGAGGTAGACACCTTATGTTTGCATGGCGACAGTCAAATAGCATTACACCTTGCGAGCACGTTACAGGATCGCCTCAGCGCCAAAAACTGGATTATTGCTTAAGGTGAATACGATGCCTTATCAAATTGTGACCAATGGTGATGCCGGCTTGAGTGTGGTGTTTACGGCGCAAGTCAGTGAAAAACTGACTCGCCACATACAAGTTTTGTCGCGTTTATGCGCCAAGGAATTTGCTGGCTTAGTGACAGATATTATTCCTGCCTATCAAAGTTTGACCCTGTGTTACTTGCCCTTAGCCGCTCATCAGCAACAGATCATGGAAAAACTTCAAAGGATCTTACGCCATGACTTACCCGAGCAAGATTTTAACTCGCAACTTATCACGATCCCTGTTTGTTATGAACAAGCGTATGCCCCCGACCTTATCAGCCTGGCACAGGCCTGTGACTTGAGCGTAGAGCAGGTGATCGCACTTCATAGCAATACCGATTATTTACTTCATATGCTGGGGTTTTCACCGGGATTTTTATATTTAGGCGGCCTCGATCCTCGGTTAACTTGTCCGCGTAAAACCACGCCAAGTGCCAGAGTTCCTGCAGGCAGCGTGGGTATTGGCGGCAATCAAACAGGCATTTATCCGCAACAAACACCGGGCGGTTGGCACATTATTGGCCGAACGCCTATTACCCTGTTCAATCCTAGTTTGCCTTCACCATGCGTTGCTCAACCATTGGATAAAATACGTTTTACTGCCATTTCGGCAGCAGACTTCGAAGCAATAAGGCACACCCCAACATGAGTATTGAGGTGATTAGCCCAGGCTTACAAACGTCGATTCAAGACTTAGGTCGTCAAGGTCATATGCATTTAGGCGTGGCAAAAAGCGGTGCTATGGATAATTTATCAATGCAACTCGCTAATTGGTTGGTTGGCAATGCGCTTGAGCATCCGGTATTTGAGATTTGCTTGTTAGGGCCAACCTTGCGTTTTACCCAAGCCCTCACGATTGCCATTTGCGGTGCTAAATTTGACATTTATCTTGCCAGTGAAGATCGAAAGCGAATAGCGGTCAACACTAACCAGAGCATTCAGGTCAAGGCGGGTGATACCTTGCATTTTACCCAGCGTTTACAAGGAGCAAGGGCCTATTTGGCTTTTGCTGCAACTCTGGATTGCGCGCCCGTGCTAAATAGCTACTCAACCCACTTTGCTGCGCAGTTTGCTGGGTTTAAAGGTCGCGCCTTGCAAAAGGGTGACCGTGTGATACTCAGTCACTGCGAAGTAAGAAAAATCAAAACATTGCCAAAAGTTTTACAGCAACACTACAGCGGTAGTTATCTATTACGCTGCGTGCCTAGTGTTGAAACTGAACATTTTAGTGAGGCGCAGCTCACGCAGTTTTATTCCAGTACTTATGTATTGCGCAGTGATTCAAATCGCATGGGCTTACGGTTTGATGCAAAGCCCCTGACTAAGCTGAACATGCAAGAGTTGGTATCGAGCGGTTTGACCCAGGGTAGTGTGCAAATCCCTCCTTCTGGTCTGCCGATCATTTCAAGTGTTGATGGTCAAACTATTGGCGGCTATTCGCGTATTGCTAATGTGATCAGCGCAGATCATTTTGCATTAGGCCAGCTGGTGGCGGGCGATAAAGTTAATTTTACCTTGCTCAGCCAGCAAGACGCGCAAGACATTTATGCTCGTCAACACATGGCGCTAAAGGCGTTAAGCTCATCCTAAAAACAGCGCAGTGCTGCAAATAACTCTCGCCCTAGTTGAGGGTAACCAAATAGTGATAGTTATCACTGCGACAGCGACTGATACGAAACTCCATGGCTTTGCCGTTTAATGAATGAGCCGTGCGCTGGACACTTAAAATAGGCTCACCGGCTTTAATACTAAGCAGTTCTGCATCATTGCGATTGGCAATATCCGCCTTAATCGCGTCTTTGGTGCTATGCACTGTTAAGTTAAAGTGGGTTTGATAGAAGTGATACAAGGTATGCGGGATATCTGTCATATCGACTAAGGCTTTAAAGTACGCATAGGGCAGGTAAATGGTTTCAGCAATGCAGTATTCGTCGTTTAATAAACGTCTGCGTCGCATCACTATCACTTGATCTTTGTTGCTCAATTCTAACGCCGAGCACACCGTAGCATCAGGTACTTGAGTGTCGATAGACAGTAATTCTGCTTTGGGTAGTTCTGGGTTTTTGCCATCAGCAATAATGGGGAAAAAGCGGAACAAGCCATTTTGCGCAGTATGCTCAGAAACAAAAGTGCCCACGCCTTGTTTGCGCATTAACACTTTGGTATCGGTTAGGCTGTTTAAGGCTTTGCGCATGGTGCCTTGGCTGACATTAAGTTCAGCCGCTAATTGAAACTCATTTGGCAACATATCACCGGGTTTCCAACGCTGTTCAACAATCAATTGTTTAACGTGTTCTTCAACCTGCTTATAAAGCGGTTTAAAAACCGGACCGGTACTGCTTAGTTTGTTGTCAAAACGGGTTTCATTCATAGTTTAAACTGCTACCTTAACCACCACAGAATTCAAGACCTTCAGGATAGTAATTCATTAGGTCTTATACAATATTTCTTTTCAATAAAGACCATAAGCGAAACAAGCACAGATGTCACCTTAAGTTCGTTGACAATAAATTAACACTGTTATAACTTATGTCTTATATAAGAATGTAGTTGAGCAATTAGCCCAACGCGACTAATTTTCATGCTATTGAAGGCTTTAGAGTCAAAAAAAGGTAATAAGACATGTTCGACTGCAGTGCTCCTAATTGGAATGGCGTAAAACAACTGGAAATTAGTGGCAAGGCTGCGCTGTGTGAAAACAAACGTGCTGTCATTATCCCAACTTCTGAAGGCTCTATCAGCGTCGAATTTTATGAGATTGGCATGCGTTTTCGCGCAGGCCAACCAAGCGACAATCACTATGGTATGTTGCAAAGTCTACCTCAAACATTGATTTGTAGCGTTAATCAAGACGCCGAGCATATCGAGATCATCAGTGGTCAGTGGCAATTGCGCTGCCAATTAACACCCTTTGCCTTTTCCTTATTCCATGGTAACACCTTAGTGCAACGTACGCCCAACGACGGCCACTTTGTACGCCAATATCGTTTACCGCCTATGGCTAAAACATCACAAGGGTGGCTATTTAGTTTTGACTTAGCGCCCGAAGAGCCGGTTTATGGACTAGGCGAAAAATGGGCAGGACTGAATAAACGGGGGCAGTTGTTGCGCTCATTTAACCATGACGCCTTAGGTGTAAACGCTGAAATATCGTATAAAAACACCCCTTTTTGCTGGAGTCCACATGGCTGGGGCGTGTTTGTGCATACTCCATCACCGGTGACCCACGCGGTAGGTTATGCGCCATGGTCGAACCGTGGTTACAGCATTTTGGTTGAAGATAAGGAACTCGACCTGTTTATTCTGCGTGGCGAGCAGCCTCAGCAGATAATTGAACATTACACGCAATTGACGGGCAAAGCCCCCGTGCCGCCGTTTTGGAGCTTAGGGCTTATTTTGTCTAAAGCTTATTATCGTGATGTGCCAGAACTACTGGCCACTGCCAAAGCGGTGCGAGAGCACAAAATGCCTTGCGATGTGATCACCCTTGATGGCCGCGCCTGGCAAGACACCGATACGCGTTTTGCTTTTGAGTGGGACGCCAAACGTTACCCTGATCCTGGGGCAATGATTAAGCAGTTAAAAGCGCAAAACTTTAAAATATGTATTTGGGAATATCCCTTGGTGTCGGTAGCCAATCCGCTGTTTGGGCAAATGGCAGCCAAAGGCTGGTTGCTAACTGACAAACGAACGGGCGAGGCCTATCGTTATCAATGGGACATGAGCGCCTTTGCTGAGGTACTCACACCCTTACCAGAGTCTGGCATTGTGGATTTTACCCATCCTGATGCCTTTAACTTTTGGTTAGAATCACACAAACCCTTGTTTGACCTGGGCATTGATATGATCAAGGCCGACTTTGGTGAGCAAGTCGAAGACGACAATATGCTAGCCTACAACGGTGATTCTGGCATGCGTTTGCACAACATTTATAGTTTGTTGTACAACCGCTGTGTTTACCAAGCGGCGCAGAAATACAGCCAATCTGGTCCATTTTTATTTAGCCGTTCAGCGTGGATTGGCTCGCAACAATATCCCAGTCAATGGGGGGGCGATCCACAAGCTGATTGGGGCGGATTGGTCGGTAGTATTCGCGGGGCGTTGTCGTGGGGCATGTCAGGTGCACCGTATTTTGCCACTGACGTAGGTGGCTTCTACAAAGACATGCGCGACCCAGAGTTGTTTGTTCGTTGGTCACAAACTGCGGTTTTCTCTGCTCACATGCGTTTGCACGGTATTGGTCAACGTGAACCATGGAGTTATGGCTTTGCAGCAGAGGAGGCGGTTAATCGGGCCTTAATTTTACGTTACCAACTGCTGCCATACATATATCAAACCATGCAACAAGCCAGTAAAACCGGTTTACCTTTGATGCGCGCCATGGCCTTAGCGTTTCCTCAAGACAGGCTAAGCTGGGGTTTTGAGCTGCAATTTATGTTTGGTGATAGTTTGCTGGTAGTGCCATGTGTGCAGCCAGGCGGCGAAGTGGAGTTTTATTTACCAGAGGGCGATTGGTTAGCCTTTAGTGATAAACAGGTATTTACTGGCGCCAAAATTCATCGTCTTAGTTTAGGTTTAAACGACATCGCGGTATTTGTTAGAGCGGGTCACGATTTACCCATCGGACCCGATGTTGAACATACCGAGCAATTAGGTAATCAGCCTGTGGTGAGTCATTACTGGAGCAAGCAAGTATGAGTCTTACCCCCAATGTAAGGGAGCAACTTGCTTGTTAGCTTGGCTGCAAGGTGGCTTGGGCAAACTCAATTTTGCCATTAGCCATGTAGCAAAAAATATCGCCGGTGTGCTGCTTGCCCTCATGCTGGTGATGATTATTGCACAAGTGGTGTTTCGTTATGGCTTGAATAATTCCTTGGGCTGGACCGAAGAATTAGCCAAGTTTTTTATGGTCTGGATTGCCTGTTTAGTCGCGCCTTGGGCGTATCGTGAAAACCTCAATGTCTCAATCGATATGTTTGCTGATGCGCTGCCTAAGGTTTTGTATCAACTGAGTAATATCGTTATTTCCTTACTTGTACTTTTAGTCAGCGGGATCTTTTTAATGGAAAGTCTCGACTTTGTACAAGGAGGCTGGCAAATCTACGCTTCATCTCTCCCTGTAAAGCTCGCCTACTTTTATTTGTGTACGCCCTTTGCCTTTGGCTCTATTGGTTTGGTGGCCTGTGAAAAGCTACTTGAGCAAATACCTTGTTTGTTTAATTCACCCAGTCAGCGAGAGAGCTAGTATGTCTTTAAGTTATTTTTGGGTGTTTATTTTATTGCTTACTGCGGGTACACCCGTGGTATTTGCCTTGCTTATAGGCCCAGGTGTGAGTTTGCTTATTGACGGTAACGAGGTGTTTTTTTCTGCCTTGTTAACACGCCTTTATTCAGGCATGAATTCGTTTCCATTGATGGCAGTGCCGTTTTTTATCTTGGCCGGTGAATTAATGAATCAAGGCGGCATCACCCAGTCTATCGTCCGCTTCAGTCAAACCCTGATTGGCCATTACCGCGGTGGTTTAGCTCAGGTCAATATCTTGTCATCAGTATTGTTTGCGGGTTTATCGGGCTCGGCGGTAGCTGATACTTCGGCTTTGGGTAAAATGCTGATCCCCGCCATGGAGCAAAACGGTTACAGTCGCCGATTTGCCGCTGCTATCACCGCCGCATCGTCGGTGATTGGGCCAATCATTCCGCCCTCAGGCATCATGATTTTGTATGCCTTTATTATGAATGTATCAGTGGCTGGCATGTTTCTCGCGGGCATCGTGCCGGGCATCATGATCTGCGTGGGTTTAATGATGGTAACCAGCCGAATTGCTAAAAAGCGCAACTATCCAGTGGCCAACGCGAAGGCAACGTGGCATGAGCGCGGCAGTGCACTCAAAGGCTCATTTTTACCCTTATTAACCCCCGTTATTTTGCTAGGCGGCATTGTACTTGGCGTGTTTACGCCCACTGAAGCGGCCGCAGTTGCAGCCGGTTATGCCCTGGTTATCACCCTGTTTTTTACCAAAACCCTTAAAACGAAAGCCTTACCAAGCATATTGGTAAACTCGGCGATCCAGTCGGGCACTATTTTATTATTAGTCGGCTCTGCTGTGACCTTTGCATGGATCATTACCGTCTCGGGTATGGCTGATTTAATGGCGCAAAACATTATTGGTATCACCGATAACGTATTATTGTTGCTGCTTATTATTAACTTGTTTTTATTTGCCATTGGCATGTTTTTAGATGCCGGCCCGGCTATTTTAATTTTGGGTCCGGTACTGGCGCCTATCTTTATTGCGCTGGGTATTGACCCTCTGCACTTTGCGGTGATCATGTGCGTCAACTTAACCGTGGGTTTAGCCACACCGCCCATGGGCTTGGTGTTGTTTGTCGCTGCATCAGTATCGGGTGAAAAAACCGAAAACATCGCCATCGAAATGTTACCGTTTTTGGCGGTAGAAGCCTTGGTTATCTTTTTAATTACCTATTTTCCTGCGCTGACAATGACCTTGCCACGCTGGTTTGGATTTGCTTGATATGCCAATGAAACGCAAAGTGCTGCTGTTTATTTACGGTTGTGTGGTTATTGCCTGCGGCATCGGTTTAATCAACAGCACCACAAACCACGCCGAATATACGATTAAAGCGTCGATTCAAGCCTCTACTCAAGATGAGGACTATGTCGGTTTAGTGGCTTTTAAACACTTCCTTGAACAACACAGTCAGGGCAGGGTAGAGGTACAGCTTTACCCGTCCGGCCAGTTTTGTGGCAGTGTGCCAGAATGTATTGGTAATTTACAAAAAGGCGTATTAGAAATTTTTCCGAGTACCGCAGGTGGCACAGGTAACTTTTTCAGTCCGGCTCAAGTTATCGATTTACCTTATGTATTTAGTAATGACGAGCAAGCTGAGTGTGTTTTAGCTGGCCCTTTAATGGACGAAATGCGCAAGCAAGTATTAGCCCAAGGTTTGAATTTGCGTTTACTGGGGGTATCAAACACCGGTGGTTGGCGAAACTTTGCTACCACCAAAAAGGCCGTTCACCGTCCTCAAGATTTAGTAGGTTTAAAAATTCGCACCACCCCAGCCGACATTCAACAAGAGTTAGTACGCCAGTTAGGCGCTAATTCAACCCCTATTTCATGGGCCGAACTCTATACCGCGCTGGCTACAGGAGTGGTTGAAGGCAGTAAAAACGGTATCCAAGATATCATTGGCGCCAAACTAGAAGAACATCTTAAATTTGTTGTACTAGACGGACACTCTTACATGGCCACCTTGTGGTGGTTTTCAGAGCCTGCGTGGCAAGCCTTACCCAGTGATATTCAACATCTTGTGTTAGAGGGCTTTAAAATTCAAGCCGCCACAGCCAATCAGTTTGTTAAAGACCAAGAAGCAAACTCCTACCGTTTATTTGAAGCCGCAGGCGGCACGATTTATCGCCCCTCTGATGCCGAAAAACAGGCCTTTATTGAAGCAAGTAGTCAGATGCGCCCTTGGTTTGCCCAGCGCTTTGGCAATGACTGGCTCACTCTGCTCGATAGTGCAGTGGCTCAATGCTCCGCCGATCCAGCTCTGTAAATCCTTAGTCCTCACGTGTGTTGTTCTTGATCGCTAAATAGTCAATTAAATTAACAAAATAATTGCAATTGCTTTACAAATTCGTTAGCTTATCTTTTGTCTTATATAAGACAAAAGATAAGGTGACAGTTTATGAGCTATCTCAGCTAACGGCAGATGCGTAAGACATGGAGCTGATTGGCGGCTAAGAGATAACGGGACAACATGAGACACAACAAAAAAGACAATGTCTGGAGCACACTATGCGATTCACACTCAGTAGATTAAACAGCAGCATTAGCGCGGCCTTAGCCTTAACTAGCTACGTCGCTTTAAGCACAGCGGCGTTGGCACAGGAAGCCCCTAAAGAAGATCAAGGATTACTCGAAAAAATCACGGTGACAGCACAAAAGCGTGTAGAGAATCTAAACGAAGTCCCCGTGGCGGTTTCAGTGCTGCGTGAAGATCAAATTAATGCAGCTTTTGCGGCTAACATCGAAGGTTTACAAGCCTTAGTGCCGTCAGTGAGTTTTCGAAAAGGCAATACCAATCGTAACTCAGCCATTACCATTCGAGGTATTGGAACAATTTCATTTAGTGTGGCAGCAGAGCCCAGTGTTTCTACCGTCGTCGATGGCGTGGTTCTAGGCCGTTCTGGCCAAGCCTTTATTGACCTCTATGATCTAGAACGTATTGAGGTATTACGTGGTCCGCAAGGAACGTTATTTGGTAAAAATGCCTCAGCAGGTGTTGTTAATATTTCAACTAAAAAGCCCACCGCAGGATTTGAAGGTAATGCCGAATTAAGCTTGTATCAAGACAACGAATACCGTTTAAAAGCCAGTGTTTCAGGTGAGTTGAACGATAATGCCTTTGGGAGTGTTACCGTTCTTAAATCGCAATTTGATGGGTATATTAAAAACGTTCATAACAATGAAATGACCAATGGTTATGACAAAGAAGGTGTGCGTGCCATGCTGAATTATGAAGCAGCGGGCGACACCAACATGTTGTTTATTTTTGAAAACATGAAGTCAAACGACAATTGTTGTGCCGATTTAGAATTAACCCCAAGTGGCCGTCATCCTGGCTCAGAAGCCTTGCCAAACAGCACCGGATCGGGTGACTTCGATTTTGATCAACGTAAAATAGACCATGATTTTGAAACTCGCACAATTGATGAAACCACTGGCTTTTCATTGCAAATAGACAAACCCATTGGTTCACATGAATTTACGTCAATTACCGCGTATCGTAGCTGGGATAATACCGAGCTACGTGAAGGTGACTTTACTTCTATCGGTGGTAGCCAACCTATTCCAACGGGCACTTTTTTGTTGCACGACACCGGTATTCAAAACTGGAAACAAACCTCACAGGAGTTCAGGTTCGCCTCGCCCACAGGCAATGATCTTGAGTATCAAGTGGGCTTTTTCTGGTGGAAACAACAATCTGAGCGTAACTTTACTCGCGACGCCAGTTGTTCGGGTAATTTAACCACCACTATTCAAAACTACTTGTCGACGCAGTTAGGCCAAGACGCCCCTACCGCCGAACAAGCGGATCAATTCATTGCTGATAATTTGTTATCGTGTAACCGCAACGATATCGTTAGCGCAACAGCTTTTATGAATACAGAATTTAATAACTGGGCCTTATTTGCAGACGGTAAATATCACATTAATGAAGACTTCCGTTTACTCTTTGGTATGCGTTACACCGACGACGAAGTGAGTTTTGAACATAACCGTTACAATAACGATGAATATGGCCGAGGTGGTATTGGTGTACGTGATTTTGCCACTAACTTCGACGGCAAAACCGATGAAACTAACGTATCTGTTAAGGTTGGTGCGCAGTTTGACATCAATAAAGACAGCATGGTGTATGCCACTTACTCACAAGGCTACAAAGGGCCAGCGTTTAACGTGTTTTATAACATGAACCCAACGGATACCTTGCCCATTGGCAAAGAATCATCTGATGCCTATGAGTTAGGATATAAGTTTGCTAGCCGTGATTTGATTTTTAACGCCGCGATATTCCGTACCGAAATCGATGGCTTTCAAGCCAATAATTCAGAATTATTGGATGGCGTGACCATTACCCGCTTAACCAACGCAGGTTCGGTTATCACTCAAGGGATTGAAGCCGACGTTTTGTGGCAAGTATCTGAAAGCTTTACCTTGTCCGGCGGTTTTGCCAGTGTTGATGCCGAAGTTGACGAGTTTTTATGTCCAGTTGGCTCTGCAACCTGTGATGGTCGGTCAGGTGCTGATTTACCGTTTTCCCCTGATTTGAAATATTCAGTAGTAGGTGAATACACGTGGGAGTTGGCTGACATGAATGTCATTTTAAACAGCTCATACGTTTATACCGACGAAATATTTGCTGGCGCACCGGGCGCAACTGCGCAAAGCAACCCGGAAGCCTTGTTACCCGATTACGGTATACTAAACGCAAGCTTAGCCTTCTCGTTTGATGATGATGCCTATCGCGTGACCTTAATCGGTAAAAATCTAACGGATGAAAGCTTTATCACCACCTACTCTGGCGACGGTTTTCGTTATCAGATCCCACGTGATGCCGACCGTTATTTTGGCGTGCAATTTAAAGCCCGCTTTTAAACCTCTTTTGTGTGTGTGACCTGTGAGGCGCCGTAAGGCGCCTTTTTTATGGTGAGAATTCAGTATTGAGGTAGTCACAGGGTGCCTTATTGATGTTGTAAAGCGCTGCCCCGGTTATTGATTTGTTGTGAAAGAATTCGGCCGTGAACGACCTCCTACAAGGGATATTTGGGGGTTTGTAGGAGTTGCTCGGCAATGGAGTTGTTAGCTGCGCAGGCTGATGTTTTGTTATTAAAGAATTCGGCCGTGAACGACCTCCAACAAGGGATGATTGTGGTTTTGTAGGAGTTGCTTGGCAATGGAGTTATTAGCTGCGCAGGCTGATGTTTTGTTATTACAGAATTCGGCCGTGAACGACCTCCTACAAGGGATGTTTGGGGTTTTGTAGGAATTGCTCGGCAATGGAGTCATTAGCTGCGCAGGCTGATGTTTTGTTATTAAAGCATTTGGCCGTGAACGACCTCCTACAAGACGAGGTTGAGGTTTTTGCAGGTGTCATGGCGTGATTTTAGTAAAAGCTGCCGCTATTCGGCAGCGCTATTAGGCCAAATAGGGCAAGCTCAAGAGTATCAAACCTGCTATCCATAAGGTTTCGATGATGAGTAAAATAATCGGTTTAATACCAACCGTTAGCAGTCGGCGCAGGTTTGATTTCATGCCGATAGCGGTAATCGACACAACAAGGGCAAAGCGGCTGAGTTCGTTGGCACTGGAGCTTATCAATTCTGGTAAATCAACTAAGCTGTTGATGGTCATGAGCACGACAAAGCCAATTAAAAATCCGGGTACACCGGGTGATTTAGCGTCAATAACACCTGGCCCGTTCAGCTTTTTGAGATTTAGCTTAATGACTAATAAAATGCACAGCACTACTGGCATTAAATAGGCCACGCGTACTAATTTAGTCAACGTGGCTAAGTCGCCCGTTTGTTCTGATACCGAATAACCCGCGCCAACCACTTGTGCCACATCGTGAATAGTGCCGCCTAAAAAAATACTGGTACTGGTTTGATCAAGTTCAAGTAAGCCCGCTATGATGGGGTAAAGCACCATGGCAATGGTTGATAGGGCGGTTACTCCAACCACCGTCAGTATGGTATCCCGTTCTTTTTCTGGGCTGTCGGGTAAGACAGCTGATATGGCCATGGCAGCCGATGCGCCGCAAATACCCACGGCACCACCACTAAGTACCCCAAAACGCTTACTTAAACCAAAGGCCTTGGCCAGTGCAATGCCAACTGCAATGGTGCTCACAATCGCCACAATCAAGACTAGGGCTGTTTTCCAGCCTAATGCCGCTAAATCACCAAAGGCGATGCGCAAACCGAGTAAGGCAACGCCGATACGCAGAATATGACAAGCGGTAAATTCGATACCGGCTTTGCATTTAGTGTCTTCATATAAAAACGATAATGCAATGCCAAGTAATAAGGCAAACAGCATGGCTGGCGCGCCATAATGTTCAGACAAAAACAGCGCAGCAAATCCCGTCACGGTTGCCACCACAATACCTGGCAACAGTATGTTAATTTTTTCCATTTTTGACCTTACCACTCAATTAAATACCGCTTCAGTCCATCGCTAGGGCGACTAACACCTGACGTTTGCGCTCGCCAGAATAAGGGCGACGGCCATGCATGGTAATATAGTTATCAACTAATGCCACGTCCCCATCTTGCCAAGGCAAGTCGAACGTATAGTCTTTAGATAAACTGACCATGAGTTCTAGGGCTTCAATCGGAATGGGGCTGTCATCACCAAAAGTAATGGCTTTTGCTGGGTTTTCTCTCACACCTTTCCAGCCCATAAACGCTGCAATTAACTGATTATAAAATACTTTTTGCTCTTGGCCGATATCAATAACAGCAGGCAATATGGGAGTGGTGGCCCGAAGGCTGCCGTCTTCTAACCATGTCCAGCTGTAACCGAGTTCTTTTAATTTGCTTTCGGCTTGCGCAAGGTCACTGACATTAAGCGTGCTTTTCCAACTGCGGCCTTGGCCTGAATTAGCATCATTTTCTGCTGGCATTTGCGTTGTGTATTTCAAACCTTTTGTGATAAAGGCCTCGGCCCACTGGGGCTGTTGACGAGCAAATTCAGCAAACAACATATCCGAACGGCACAAGGGCGTTGCGCCGCCTTGTTCAGCGGCTGCTTTACAAAAGAAAAACAACTTACTCGGTGAAATGGGCGTTTGGGCCATTTCGTGATGCAAGAAAATTTCTACGTCTTTAGGCGCTTCATTAGCGGTAAAAACACGCTCGGTGAAATTAATCCTAACCGCGTTAGACAACGACTCTTTATAAGTGAAATTGGGATAAGCAAATGCTTGAGAGAATTCGTCAAAGGTTTCTGCTGAATCAAGTGGAAAACCACGAAATAAAATGGCACCAGACTCTCTTAGTTTGCTCTCAAGCTCAGGTAAATGGGCTTTTATCCAAACTGCCGCTTGTTCAAGGTTGGTCACGCTGCCATCATTGACTACAACGCTAGGAAATATAGCGTCACCGCAACGTAATTGGTGAGCGACTTCGACATAGTTTATTGCTGGTGTAGCCATGATTTACCTCAATCGTAAATAGGATAAAAAGTATTAAATGCCGCTTCACAAAACTGACCGGGATCGTTAAACCTGCGGTTGCAATTTAGGGCGTCGATTGCCGTCATTTCAGTTTCTGATAACTCGAAATCAAAAATGGCTAAGTTTTCTGCTAAACGTTCTGGGCGTGACGTTTTAGGAATAATGGCGTTGCCACGTTGTACGCCCCAGCGCAATACGATTTGTGCAGGAGTTTTATCTAAGCGTTTGGCGGCTGCTTTTACTACGTCTTGTTCAAGTACTGATTCTTTGGCTCCAGCCATATCCAGTTCAAGATACGATAAGGCCCCAAGAGGAGAAAACGCGGTGACTTGAATGCCGTAATTGTTAGCTAGCTTCATCAAACGTTGCTGGGTTAAATAAGGGTGAGACTCTACCTGTAATACAGCAGGTTTGATTGTGGCGTAGCTCATTAAATCGTGTAACAAGCCGGTGTTGTAATTACATACACCAATTTGTGTGGTTAAACCTGCTTCTACTAAGGCCTCCATTGCCTGCCATGTTTCATGCAATGGCACTGGGGCGGTTTCCATGCGCGGCTCGGCGGCGCTTGGGTCAAATATCCATTCAGGGGGATATCTATCGTCAAAATCGACATAGGGCTGGGCGATAGGGAAATGAATGAGGTAGAGATCAAGGTATTCAAGCTGCAAGTCTTGCAAGCTGCGACGAATAGCAGGCTCTACATGTTCTTTGTGATGAAAGGTATTCCACAATTTTGAGGTGATCCACAGCTCATCACGCCGACATAGGCCATCGTCAATCGCACGTTTAATGCCATTACCTACTTCAACTTCGTTACCATAATCGCTGGCGCTATCAAGATGGCGATATCCCGCTTTAATGGCGTTATATACTGCATCTGCACAAGTTTCTTTGGATATTTTCCACAGGCCAAAGCCAACTTTCGGCATGGTTTTATTTTGGGTCGACATAGAATTTGTCCTATCGTTTAAAGATATGTCTTATATAAGACATAAGTTAAGGGAGTGTTGATTAATTGTCAAATTTAACTTTCATACAACATCATTCATGAGATTTTGTGCGTCTACGCTATTCATAGCTACACTCTTCTATACAGCTTGCGTTTGCTGCTGTAGTGTTTCCCTTAGGTTTAGGTATGAAAGGTGTTGCCTATGAAAATAATCCTCTTATTGGTGAGTTTAACTTATGCGGTTCAGGGAGCATGCCAGCAAAGTGATAAACGTAAACCGCATCATGAAAGCACACGAGTGGTTTATTATCCCACCAATGAAACAGACACCCTGTATAACCATCAAAATGAATATTTTTTAGCCTTGTTTAAACTGGCCTTGGCAAAAGTGCCCAATGCAGTGATGGAAATAAAATATGTGTCGATGCCTTCTGTACCTCAAGGGCGCAGTGCTGCCTTAATTGAAGAGGCCTTTTATGACATACATTGGATGGTGTCTAATACTGAGCGAGAAACCAGATTAGCGCCAATACGAATACCCTTGTACAAAGGGCTGATTGGTTTGCGTTTAGCTTTTGTTAATAAAAATAACCCTGACTTACTTGCCGATGTAACCAGTCAAGCGCATCTGCAAAACCTCGTAGTAGGTCAGGGGCGTGACTGGCCCGATACTCAAATTTTGCTAAACAGCCAATTTAATCTTATTACCACCACCAACACTAACGCACTATTTGATTTGCTAACCATCGAGCGAATCGACTACTTTCCTCGCTCGGTGATCGAGATTTGGGCAGAGCATGCATTAATGCAACATGCCAAAGTCATGGTTGACCCGCATATCGCTATTTATTACCCAACAGCCGTGTATTTTTTTGTTAGAAAAAACGACATGCACTTGCATGGCGTCATTGAAAAAGGCTTACAAATCGCTATTGATGATGGCAGTTTTGAGGCCTTGTTTACACAGCATTTTGGTGGTTTATTAAAGCGCGCTAACTTGGCAAAACGTCAAATATTTGAGTTAGACAACCCATTTTTACCCAAAGAAACACCCTTGGCCGATGCGCGTTTATGGTTTGATATCAACGCTACACACCCTGAATAAAGCCAGAGGCCTTGCCACACCAACTCAATAAATCCAACGACTTGCACTCAAGGCTCGTTCCTCTTCGCTTTTTTAGGTTTTGATACCAAACTTAAAATACAGCTGATAATTTTGTGCGTTTCAAAGGGTTTGGCTAAATGGCCATTCATGCCCAAGTCGCTGTATATTTGTTTGTCTTCACTCAATACGTTTGCGGTTAGCGCCACAATGGGCAGATGGCGGTAAGCTGGGTTTTCACGAATGATTTTAAACGCGCTGATGCCATCCATAACAGGCATTTGAATGTCCATTAAAATCAGGTCAACATCAGGGTTTGCATACAATTGCTTGATGCAGTCTTGACCGTCTTGACTCATTATCACGTTGGCGCCATGTTGGCTAAGCGTCTCAAAAATAATTTCACTGTTGATTTCGTTATCTTCGGCAACTAATAACGTTATGCCTGCAAGCGCTCGTGGTGGTTCGGCGGGGTTTATTGTGTCTTGTTTAACACTCAAGGCGCGATATAAATCAATACGTTGGCAGGGTTTGGCGATGATGTGTTCAATAGCCAGTTTGTTTTTTTCTTGGTTAACGCTATCCAGCTCGTAGGCGGTAATCACTATAATCCGTGGTGTATAAGACAGCTGAGCTTGTTTAAGGCGCTGTAAAAACTCATGGCCATCACAACCCGGTAACATCCAGTCTAGTAAAATAAAATCAAAGGCCTGCGGCTCGGTAAGCAAGCGGGTTAATGCGCTGTCGGCTTGCTGAAAACAGCTTACTTGGGCACCCATTTCGCTTAGCCGATCGGCCATTAAACTCAGTGTTTCTGGATTATCGTCTAGCAGTAACACGCGAGGTTTGGTGCTCAGTAGGTATATTTCATCGTCGTTGTCGATCATGGCTTTGTTAATGTGTAAGTCTACTTCTGCGACAAAAGTACTGCCTTTACCCAGTTCACTACTTACTGTTATTTCGCCATTCATTAAGCGGCACAATTGCTGACTTATGGTTAATCCAAGCCCTGTTCCGCCATACCGCCGTGTGGTTGAAGCGTCGCCTTGGCTAAAGTTTTCAAACAATAAATCAATATACTCTGGCGCAATACCAATGCCGCTATCCGTCACGGTAAAACGAAAGCGATACAGGAAGGAATCAGCCACTTGATGTGCTTTTGGCTGGCCATTGACGATAAGGGTAACGTTGCCTTTTTCAGTAAATTTAATGGCATTAGAGCACAGGTTAAGCAGTATTTGGCTGAGTCTGACTTTATCACCTGACACATCGACGGGTAGATTTGGGGGTAGGTTAATGGTGAATGTTATGCCTTTATTATTGGCTTCTTGACTCAGCATGGCGTGTAAATTGTCGATTACGCTCAGCAACGAAAACGGCCTTTGTTCAAGTTCAAGGGAGCCTGAGTTAACTTTTGAATAATCTAAAATATCGTTGATGATGGTAGCCAAATGATTCGCCGATAGTTTTATTTTAGCGAGATATTCTGCTTGTTTAGGCGCCAAGTCTGTTTTTCGACACAGCTCGGTTAACCCAATTATACCGTTAATGGGCGTGCGAATTTCGTGGCTCATATTCGCCATAAATTGCTGTTTTGCCACCGCACTTGCCTGAGCCCCTTTAATGGCAATACCTAACTGTTCATTGTTAAAGGTGAGCTGTGCCACCATGTCATTTAATTCTTTGGTTTGTTTGCTTACTTGCCGTTTTAATTGGCTTTTTTGTAAAAGCAGCATACGAGTGATAAAAGCAATACCCAAAGACAGCAGTAGGCCTAACATTAATAAGACTTTGTAAACCATACCAATTTCGAACAGCTGGTGGTCGTTGTGGTAGAGGTAAAGTGTCCAGACTTGCTGGTTAACGTTGATAGAAAAGGTATAAGAAATTGTTTTGCTTGGTGGCAATGCACCCACTAATTGATTTTCAGGATAGGCGTAAAAATGCTGTTGGTGATCCTCAAGCAAATAAGAAAAATGCTTGTTACCGACTTTTTTCATTATCGAATCAAAGTGGTTTACTAAAAAATTGCCTGAGGTAATAAAGCCTCGTCCAAAACGTTTAGCTCCTAATTCGATAGGAAAACCAATAATGTACATGGGCTGAGCACTTGTTTTATCAGCAAGTGGGTCAAGTATCATAGATGAAAACAAGCTCTTTCCCGACAGACGTGTTTTTTCTAATAAGGGATAAACAGGCGAGTGAGGGCCTAGGGCCCGTCCTAACATGTTATTTTCTGGCGTTAAAGGGAAAGGGTAGGCTACCGCCCACAGCTGATTATTAATATAAACCGGCTCTTCAACGTGCGTATCTTTTATCGAAAAGAAGCCCATATCCGCAAATCCTGGCTCTGGATTTTGACGCAGTTTGTCGAGTAGTGGCGGAATGTCTTGTTGGTCAACCCGCACAACCCAAGCAACGCGGCGATAGTCATGTTCATTGAGGTAAACCAATTGAATGAGGGTATTGAACTCCTCGTAGCTTACCCAATCTGAAGTGGCAAACAGGTTGGCCACCGAGGCAACTTGTACAAAGCGATTTTGAAAGGTTTGTTGTAGCTCGTTGGCAATGGAGTCAGCTTGGTTAAAAGATGCTGCTTTAAGTTTTTCTTTTTCGCTAGACACAATTTGTTCATAAATCAGCCAAGATGAACAACTGCCTAAACCTAAAATAACGATAAAATAAATATTCGCGACACGGCCATTAAACAAAAAATCACGCATGTTACTTTCTCAATAGTAATGGAAACCAATGTGGTCCGTCATTTGAATTTATCCTGTGTCTAAAAAGCGACTATGACTCAACACGAGGTGTTTTGAAAGCGATGCGATGCCAAGAAAAACAAACCGATAACGGTTGTTCAGGACAAAAGGGCGAGTAGTTTAACTATTAAGCGCTACCACCCCCTGCTGCGCTAGCAGTTGCGCAGTGCAGTTAGCGCAGCAGGGGTATGAATATGTTATAGCGCAGTATGATAGCCGTTAAACAATAACTTTTCTGCCGCAGCGCCAAAACGTTGCAACACAGCTATGTCTTCTTTGGTAAATTCCCGCGGTTGATCAAATATGATACAAAAAGTGCCTACTTCATAACCTTGCCCAGTGTGCAAAATACTGCCAGCATAGGCACGAATAAAAGGCGGGCCCGTTACTAAAGGGTTATTGCAAAAGCGCTCATCTAAGGTCGCGTCTGGTACAACAAGATACTCTTCCTCGGCAATGGCATAAGTGCAAAAAGACACACTCTTAGGAGGCTCGGGACCTTCAATGCCTTGACGCGATTTAAACCACTGGCGATCTTCAGCAATGAGGCTGATTAAACAGGCTTTACTATTAAAATAGTGCTGGGCTTCAAGGGTAATTGCATCAAGCTCTTGGTCTTGCTCGGTATCGAGAATATTCATATTTTTGAGGGCGCGAATTCGTGCTTGCTCATATTCTAGTGAGTGTACGTTGGTCATGTATAACTCGTAAAAACAACAGAAAAACCAAAAAACTGCCGCCCTGTTGTTTATCAGTAAAAAGGCTGAGAAATTGGCGCGAGTCTAGCACGAGCGTATAAATAGTGGTTAGTATATTTGGCCTAATTAACGCAGTTTATAGCCTGTTTTTTTGCGGCATTCACGATGTTGTAAGTTATAGGCGTGGCTTATTCATTCAAGGGACACATAAAACGACCCACTGGCGCCATAAACAATCTAAAACCGCATGAAATTTAGCCATCATGGCAACGATTTTTTTGGCCTTATAAGCTCATTAGTACTCGTTTTTAGTCAGGGTCTTTAGGTGCGTAACCCAACCAAGTTTTCAATGCTTTACGTACTAAAAACAGAATAACGCCAAATATTAAGGCCAGCAGTGCAACCCAAAACTCAGTCGCTTTTTCCCAAAAAATATCAACAAAGCCTTGTTTGCGTTGCTCATTGATAACCTCTTCGTCAACCACCACATTCACGCTTAACTTGTTGGCAGTTTTAGGTATCGCAGGGCCTGAGCAATCGTCTGTATTAAATAGATTAACAGTAGCACTCACCTCAAAATCACCGGCGCTTTTTGCGCTTAAATAAAACTTGGTATCAACGCCAGAAGGATGCAAAAAAATACATTTTTGATCAGGGCCAGTCACATTGAAATCGGGTGCGTTGGCCTCTATCAAGGCATATTCACCCGCGGCGTTAATATCTGATTCAGCGCTATTCATTGAATTATCCCGCGGCGGTTTAAAGTTAATATCACCTATCCAGACGTTGAGTAATCCAGTGCTACCTGGCAATTTTAAATGTTTAGAACCAGACATAATGACATGATAAATTTCAGGGATTGTGGCGGGGTGGTTAGCCTTTGTATGAGGGGAGCGCATCGGTCTTGGTGGGTAAGCTAATTCTTGATTATATTGACTATAGTCGGGATGTATTGTGGATAATTTATCCGAATAGTATTGAAAATCTTTGGCGTTGTTTACACTAGCAGTCGGTTTAGGCCATGGCGCTGTTGTCACTGGTTCTGACGTTTGTTGATTTGCTAAAGGCTCGGTAACTTCTGATTTAGGTGGGGGAGCAGTATTATCAGGCGCAGACTGTGTGACATGAGCAGTTTCAGGTTCAGGTTTTTCACAACCAACAAGAGTCACTAGCAATAACAACAAACCAATAACTCTAAGTTCACCGTGCAATACGTGACTTAGAGGCATAACAAATCCCTATCAAGTTTTATAAAATCGATCTGATGCTAGTTTATTTTTTGTACAGAAACAAGCGGGGTGCGGCTTGATGCGAAAAGTTGTAGCCATTTTATATTTCATTCTTAGTATGTGTTTTACAAATAATTTTCAATGGCTTAAAAACAGCGCTAAAGCCTTTATAGCGAAAGGCAAACATTCGCAGCGCTAGCGTTAACAAGCAATAGTATCTTAGTGCCTACAAAATCGGGGGAAGATCACTCGTACATAAGCACGCATTTATTCTTTAATTGATTGTTAATGTTGTTGACAAGGGGGAGTCCACATAAGCGAAGCGAAGGGAGCCTACGTGTTTTTGTCCCTAGCGAGCGCAGCGAGTGTTAATGCGTTTGTTATGCACTTAAAGTTCCGATACAGCCTGTTCTGGTTTTATATCATTACCACTAGAGTCTGTTAGTGGAAAAATTTTTCCACAAGGCTTGCAATAATAGCCAACCCCGCCTGTAGAATAACTGTTATAACCCCCAATCGGAATTTTGCAATTTGGACAGTGAGGATTTTTTTCCTTATCCCAATATATTCCATACTTGAGCCTAAACTCCGATTTTTTCCTATTTAGCGCCCAAAAAAGAATTAATAAAAGAAGGTTGAGAGCTAGAGATCCAAATAGTAGGGAGATTAGTAACTCTTTAGGCGCTTTTTCTTCTATTATTGGTGTAATTATTGGGGCTAACTTACCTCCACACCAAATCAATATTAGGGCTACTGCTACTGCCACGCCTTCAGCTGTCTTTGAAATGAGAGCATTAGCAACTTTTTCTTTTACTTCCATAGAACTTCCTTATTCGGTGAGTGCATAACGCTTTAAACAGCGGAAAGACCGAGCGCTTTGGCCGTTGTTTGGCCTGCGAGGGATTTTCCGATGATTTAACTTGTTATGTGTAGGCATTCTCAAGATTAAAGCCTGGGCCTATAAATGTTGGGATTTAACGAAGAATGATGCAGCAGCCAAAAAACTATGACGGCAACAGGACCGCTAAGGAGCACCATCAGAAACCAGATAAAAAGAGGAAACAAGACCAAATCCTTTTCAACATCCGATTTGTAATAGCCAGCGTACTTAAACAAGGCTATGAATGACGCAATCCAAACGAAAATGGCTGAAACAGCCAATAACATCGGCAGAATACTAAATACAATATACAAAACTAAAAGCTCCCTTTACACATAACGCTTATTAACGAGCATTTCGCATTTGCAACTGCTCGGCTTGATTGTTTTTTTCGTCATTTTCAGTGCTTACCTTCTGATTTTATTACGTATTTTTTACTTCAATTAAGCTAAAACTACGGCAGTTCTAAAAAGCAAAAGGAGCCTGACGGGTTACCCGGTAATTTAACGAGACTTTTTTCGCTTCCTATTAAAAACCATGTGCAAAATATTTTCCATAATTAAATTAATAACTTAGCTGTTTTCTGAAAAACAAAGTGAGTCCTAGAAAATCTATTTAATAGGAAGCGATATTGGCATTATTCACCAAACCTTATTATACCTGATTTTTTATACAGCATATTGAGGTGAGAAATATTTAACCAATCAGTTAATCTAAAGTCCGCTATGGTCTGAATATTTGCTCTATACCAAGACGAGGGCGAAGGGCGGCTTCTGGCACATAGTGTCTATTCAAACATGATCTAACTCTTGAAATTTTAATTATAAAATTGTGTACGGTCAGAATTTCCCTAATCTCTGCTAACTAAATGGATACCTTTTTCGCTTGGAAAAACTATTTCTATAGTAATTATGAATCTTGATTGCTGATTTGTAGAAGGATAGCCAATTTATCTATTTTAGGGCCAAAATTAATAGTTTGACCTTTTGACAGATAAAAATACAATGGAAAAGTGGAACAAAAGTGGAACAAAAGTGGAACAGAATTGATTTATTTTCAGGTAAGATATTGATTTTAAATGTTTTTATCTTTAAAAATGGTGGCCCCACCCTGACTTGAACAGGGGACCTGCCGATTATGAGTCGGATGCTCTAACCAACTGAGCTATGGGGCCATTATTTGTGCAGATTGTTTGATACCGTGACTATGCAAAACGTAGCGGTGGCAACAAAACGGTGCGCAGTATAAGCAGTTTTATGGGGCTTGTCATTAGTTTGCATGTGAATGACTGACTGTTTGGTTGATTTTTGTGCGCTTGTTGCAAGGTAAAAAAGGTCGCAGGTTTTATTTGCGACCTTTTTTGTGTCCAACACCTGCCTATGGGATAGGTAATGGAATTGGGTTACCGTTTAAAGTGGCTTGGCTGTCTTTTAATTCTGCCACGAGTTTATAGCCGTTTGCCGTTGTTTGCAGTAGCCCTTGTTGTTCTAAATTTTGCAACATCATCGGGGCTTGTTGCATGGCTATTTCGTCTAATTCTTCTGGCGTTGCTTGGGCCATTTGTGGGTTGCCTTGTAACTGCGACTTCAGCACTAACTTGGCCACCATCTCAGCAATGTTTTGCTCAAGCTCAATGTTGGTACTGGCTTGAATGTGGCTTAACCAATATGCGGTGTCGAGCATGTTGTCGGGTAGGGCGGTGATATTGACTAATTTGGTAAACAGTTGAGCGCTAAAATTACCTTGGTCAATGGTGCCACTCAGTTGTGCGATATTGAGTTCGGGTGATGCAATAAGTAAGTCCAATAGGTTCTCATCCATAAACGCCAATAGTTGTTCTTGAGTGGCGGCGGGATCGTTTTGTGGGTTTTGCATGACTTCTTGCATTTGATTTTGGTAGGCTTTTAAAAAGTCTGTGCTGATGTTATTCATATCGATATTAAGATGCAGGTTTTGACCTTCTGAGCCCATGACCTGATAACTTTCGACTGAGTATGACGATAAAATATGGAAGAGCTTATTGGCTTGGTCTGCATCACTTTCTGCCGTTATGACGGTATTGGTGACATTGCTGGTCATGGCGGGATCTTGTTCATCTTTAAAGTGCATCGCGGCAATGCTAACTTTGACGATTGAGTCGTACACCTCACCCGAGAAAATTTGGTCTAGTGTTGCGTCAAGGCTGGTATCAAATTGAATATGGTCAATGGAGGCATGTTTACCGTCGCCATCGATGCTCATTTTTTCGATGTTAGCCAGATAATTTATATGTTTACCCTGTATTTCGCCGCTACCTTGATAGCCGCTAAAACGCATCGAGATTTCTTGAAACTCTTTGATGGTCACGTTGAATGGCAAAACACGGTCGCTGATAGACGTTGCGCCTAATAGGCTGGTTTTGGCATTAAAACGATAAAGTGCTTGTTCAGCGGCAAAGTCGAGTTTTTCTCGTAAACTGTCACCTTGATAACTGATGCTCCACGCCTCGCGGCCAATACCAATTTGTTCACCCATTAAAATCGGGCCATGTTGGGCACTGAAGTCAAGGTGAAAGGTGAGGGCCTCTTGCATCTCGGCGTCTAATTCCGGCACGCTCAGCGCTACATCAATAACAGCTGTGGTATTAAACCAAGAGGAATGAACTTCTCTGATACTGGCTTGATAACTGGGAATTTCATTGATTTGTGCGATGTGTGCATTCAAGTTTTCGACTACTGATAAGCCGATCAATTTAGGTGCGGCAGCCACACCAGCGATAACGGCCACCGCAATGGCGCCTTTTAGGAAGTTTTGCATGAGAGTATTTCCCTATATTTTTTAGTTAGAATAATAAAACTGGGTGAGTCGTATTAAGTGGGTTGATTAATATACAGTTTACGGCGTAAACGGGCGGGCAAAATTAGCATAGCTAGGCAGAGTAAAGCAACTAGGGTTCCGCCACTTCCCCCTGTTGGTGTAGTGCTGTTGGTGCTCACTACGTTGACCTGCACACTGTCGGTGGCGTTTAAGCCAAAATCGTCGCTTACGGTGAGGCTAAACGTTAATGTGCCGGCCACCGCTGGCGCGGTAAACGAGGCTTGTGCGGTATTGGCATTATTTAAAGTAACGCTCGTGCCCGCAGTTTGTTGCCATGCAAAACGTAAGGTACGTGCTTCAGGATCATTGCCAGTGCCGTTTAACTGGCTTGATTGGCGAGTATTAACCTGAAAATTTTCACCGGCCTCAGCTTGTGGTGCTTGATTGGATTCGTCATCAAATATGGTAACGGCTAAGCTTGTTTGTTGGCCTAAAAAGCGTGCTTCAGGGGCTTGCAGTATAATCGTAAATGACTCGTCAGGCTCAGATTGCGTATCGTTTAGCACGCTAATTGGTAAGGTGCGACTGCTGCTATCACCGGCTTGCCAAGTTAAAGTCCCTTGAGTGTCGGCGATATCTTGCCCAACAATCGCCGAGCCTGATTGCACACGGTATTCAATGACTATTTGTTCTTCACTGCCGCCAATGCGTTCAACGATTACCTCAAATTCGCCGTCGGTTTCTTTTACTTGCAAGGTACTTTGGGCAAAGCTGATGGTGCCAGTTTGACTCAGGCCGGTAATTTTAAGCTGCAATATATTGGGATTGCCAAGGGCAATGCCATTGGTTGGGTTGATTAAGCGTACAAAAAAGACTTCGTTGGGCTCTGCGAGCGAGTCGATATTGACGCTAATCGACATGTTCTGTGGCGTGTTGTCATTGGCTGGCCAGCTTAGCTCGCCTTGAGTGATGTGGTAATCACTGCTATTGGCAGACCCACTGAGTACTTCATAAGCGACTGTACCGCTATTAGGCCCACTTTTAGTGACCGAAATTTGTGCGGTATCACCTTCATTAATCTCTAGAACGCCTTGGCTAAAGGCCACACTGGCGCCATTTTCTGCCAAGGTATTGTCTTGTAAAACAAATAAACCACTGTTGATATCACTGACAAGAATGTTGCCGCTGGGTAAAAACGGGTAAACACCCCATGCTCCATTAAATGCTCCATTGTCAGACACCGGATAAGTATCAAAATAGCCAATTTGCTGTGGACTTGCGGCTTGAGTGATGTCGAGCACCGTTAAACCACGCTCGTAATTTGACATAAAATAGCGGTTTCCACGCACAAAGCCATTATGATCAATGGCGCGAGTGGGGCCTGTCCATGTGCCGACAAGAGTAGGGGCAGTTAGATCACTAATTTCAAATATGTTTAAGGTGGTGTTGATGCCATGGCGCTGTTCGTCAAGCTCGTCGTGCACAATGACGTATTGTTTGTCTTCGGTCCACCAACCAGAGTGGGTGTACTCGGCTAAAGGATAGGTGGTGTTGCTAAGCTCTGTCGCTTGATTGGCATTGCTGTGATCCCAAATTCGTAAGCTGGTTTCGTTAAAATCAAGCAGCACCTGGCACCCCGGTGCAGTGGCATTAACACAATCGCTTTGCGCCCGGCTATCGGTAATCAATAGTGATGAGGCGTCATGGGTGTAGTCACTGCGGCTCGCATTAGGCAACTGATACTGCAAACTAGGTGACTCTGGATTAAGGAGGCTATATGAGCGAAATGCCCCGTTTGAGCGATTAGAACCCGTCACGTGTAGTAAAGGCTGGCTGGTGTTGTGGGCAATGTTTAAACCGTAATCCACGTTGCTGATATACACGTTGTGCGCTGAGGCATCGAGGGTTTGGCGGCTGGCTACACTGATACTCTGGGGCAGGTTCGATAAATTAATAATGGTGAGACCTTCACTGACATTGTCAGCACTGGCATAGGCGTAGGCTTTCCAGCGATTTTCCGTGACATCAAAATATTGCCATACTTTGATATCTCGCCACGTAGTGGCTTGCCCGCTAATACTTCCTACAATTACTGGGCTTTCAGGTTGGCTTACATCCACTACGCTAATGGCGTTGCTTAGGCCAATTAACGCGTATTCTTTACCGTTATTTAAATCAACATGACCCCAAATATCATTGGCAGACTGTGGCGATGAAGGAAAATCGGCTAATGCTACATGAGACAACAACGAAATGTTTTCACACGCAAAACCACTCGCTTGCCCGGCCGTGCAGCTTTGTGCTCCTTGGCTTTTTTGCATGACGCTAAGCGGGCTAAAAGCACTGTTTTTGGCCATTAAACTGATTTGCGGTAAGGATTTGCTGTCGCGAATGACATGAAAGCCTTGCTGGCTGAGTTGCTCTGCATATTCAGCAGGCACGCCACTAATACTGGTAACAAAAGTGTCTGGATTTTGATTTTGATACTGATCAACCTGGTCGAAACCGGCTAAAACGGGAGTAACTTGACCGCTTAGATACAGTAAATCTTCGGCAGAGGTGATGTGGTATTGGCCCTGTGCTACTAATATTTTGTCACCTTTGGCGGCATGCTGCGCTGCGTAAGTAACTGTTTTACAAGGTCTAAATCGGTTATTGCATAAACCTTCGTCAAGCCCATTGTTGGCAACAAATCTGGCTTTATCGTGCTCTGCATGTGCGTGAATCCCTTGACTGAGCACCAAGGTAAGCAGCATCATGCCGCTTTTGCATAAACGTATTATCACAGTTATTACCCAAAAGATGATTAACGATAGATTAACAACAAGATGTCGATTTTTACACCAAGCTATGCAAAATACTTTGGTGTTAGTTTTTATTTTACTGTCTAGCGCCTGTAGCAAGTTGCAAGACAACCCCACGCTGAGCGAGATTAAAGTTGAGGTGTTTTTTCAACAAGCTCCCATAAGGTGCGAGCAAATAGTAAGCTTGGATGAGCAAAACTGGAGCATTAATCAACTCGCGTTTTTTATCAGTGAGCTGAATGTTAGCCAAAATGGGGTGCAACAGGCCTTGCCTCTCACCACTAACGACTGGCAAAGCAATGATGTGGCTTTACTGCAATATACCGATTGTGCGGAACAAGCAAGTCAAACAGAACAAAGCGGCCCGCTTATCTCTGCTTATCATGCAAGCTTACAACTTGCTCAGCCTATTGATTTTTCCGAGGTCATGCAATTGCAATTTACCCTCGGAATCCCCTTTGAACTAAATCACCTAAACCCACTTAGCCAAGCATCGCCGCTGAATATTCCTTCAATGTTTTGGTCGTGGCGGGCTGGGCACAAATTTATGCGCCTTGATATGTTGGGTGACGAGCAAAGCTGGGTTTTTCATCTTGGCAGCACTGAATGTTATGCCGATTCTGCAATGCGAGCACCTACCATGCAATGTGGGCAACCTAACCGCGTGACCTTTGATTTGCCTAAACAGCAGCAAGGTGAGACATTGGTCTTACATTTAGACCGCTTGTTGAGCGGTGTTGCACTTAACAACAAAACAGCATGCTTGATGCAACCTGATCAAGAAAGCTGCGTACAAATCATGAAAAACATGTCTGATAATCAGGTTTTTGAATGGCAATAATATGCTTTGTAGAAGCGTGAAATACATCGCTTTTTTATTGGCCATTGCCGCTATAGTGGCGTGTAAACCTGCGCCTGATCCTTATAAGTGGCCAATACCGATAGGGTTTCCCGAACCCATCGTGCCTGCAGACAATCCGATGAGTGAAGCCAAAGTTGCGCTAGGCCGTGCACTATTTTTTGATGTTAATTTGTCGTTTAACCAATCGGTGTCGTGTGCTTCTTGCCATCAACCTGAATTTGCGTTTGCACAAAATAGTCAGTTTGCAATGGGGGCAACGCAACAGGTGCTGAGACGCAATTCGCAAGCGCTGGTTAATATTGCTTATAACAGTAATTTAACGTGGGCGCATTCTGGTATAAATACTATTGAGCAACAGATTTTGATACCCATGTTTGCTGAAGATCCTGTGGAACTTGGGATTACTGGCCATGAAAAAGAGGTGCTTAACCGTTTTAATACTGCGAGGTATCGACCTTTATTTGAGCAAGCCTTTGATGGGGCTGACGCCAATTTTGAGCGTATTGTTTTTGCCTTAGCCAGTTACGTACGCAGTTTGGTGAGTTTGAATTCGCCTTTCGATCGCTATGCTTATCTCGCTCAAGATGATGCCATGAGTGAATCGGCGCTACGGGGTATGGAACTGTTTTTTTCAGAGCGTTTAGAATGTTTTCATTGCCACGGTGGTTTTAACTTTACCCAATCAAGTCAGCATGAAAACCAGCGCTTAGATTTGCGGCCGTTTCACAATACCGGTTTATATAATGAAGATGGCGTTGGCGCGTTTCCGTTGCATGACCAAGGTTTATATGAAGTGACACATAAGGCGCAAGATATGGGGCGTTTTCGAGCGCCCACCTTAAGAAACGTACAGTATAGCGCGCCGTATATGCATGATGGCAGTTTGGCTACTTTGGCTGACGTTATCGATTTTTATGCCGCAGGTGGACGTGCAGCAGGTATCAATAACCCATTAAAAAGCCCTTTTATTCAGGGGTTTACTTTGCAAGCTGAAGAAAAACAGGATTTGTTGGCATTTTTGGCTAGTCTAAGTGATGACGCATTTTTGAGCACTGAAAATCAAGGTAAGGATCGCAAGTTAGAATAAGCCGCGTACCTTCGCAACAATAAAGTGCAAGGCAGAAAAAACTTTGATATCTTCTTAACAAATGCAGACTAACTATATTTAGCGTCCTTGCGCAGTATGGAGAATAAGATGAACGAAAAGCCTTTTTTGGTGAGTGGCCGCAACACCCTAATACATAAGATCAGAAAACTAGATTTATTGGTAACTAACGGTGAAGATCAACCTGCTGTTATCGTTACCCATAAAGCGATTAAAGAATACACAGGAGAAATTCCTGATAACAAACGCGATGCAAAAATGAAAGAAATGGAATTGGTTGATGTAACCAGCCAAGAAATTTTTGGTGAAGAAAAAACGTTATTGTTTATTCAGACTATTAACGGCAAAGAGTACAAGGTTGATTACAGCAAATACGGCACTTCCTTATTTATCAAAATTCACCAAGAAAACGCATTTTAAATCGAGTAACGCACACGGTTTTACTGGCCCTGTTTATCAGGGCTTTTTTGTGGTTGTAGACAATATTCAGACCATAAAATTGGCGGGTAAGATAGTGTTAAACCCTGAAATTGCAGTTTTGGGGCCGCGAATTTGCGTATATCGTTGGTGAAAAATCGCTAACTGACAAATATCGATAGGCGTGCACTCAGACGCATTTATATTATGAATTAACTTACCTATTCCCAAGGCTGCTGCAACCAGTTCTGAACAAAACCACTGTGAAAAATCTTCGACGTTATAACTTAAATATCTGAAAAAAGGCAGCGTGTCGGTGGCATCAACAGTGGAGCCAAATAGTTGGCTGATGTCGTAAGGTTTGTATAATTGCGAACGCAAAAAGTTTATGCATTCTGTTTTGTTGAGCTCAAAGGTGTTACGGCTTGCTTCACTAAGAGGTAACCACCATACGCTGCCATCGTAAGTGGCTATGCGTTCGCATAGGCGATTGATCATTACCCCAGAGTTGCCGCCATAACACGTTGATTCGATGATCTGATGAATGGGGCTTTGCGGATTGCCGTAAGGCGTTTTAGTGTCTAAAACAAGGGCTAGATGGGTGACAACAGAGCGAGTGGTTAACTTTGCCCAGCGAGAAAACAAACTGTTGCCACCAAACGCAATCACGTCGCCTGGTTGTATTAGCTGCTCGAGTTGCTGGTAAGGTTTGAAGTCAAAGTCAGCGACTAAATCGGTTTGTATGGGCAAAGCATCGCCTCCTTGTGACGTTCGCATATTATGCCAAATTATGTCGGATAAACCATACCTGACCAGCTTTTCTTACGTCACCCAACTCGCTTATATTTGCGTTAAAGTGGCTTGAGTCGCACGACTCACGAACACAAAAACTGGCATAAACCTTTATTTTTAAACCCATTTTAAAGTGAGATATTTGGCCCAGCACCTTGAATTTATAACTTTCGTCGCTAGATTATGAGCCTAAGGGTTATAATGCATCAAACCTTGGCAACTGTACTCACCTGTTTTACCAAATAGTAAGGATTCAAATTGACTATTAAACTCGGTATTGTGATGGATCCCATTGCAAGCATCAATATCAAAAAAGATACTAGCTTTGCTATGTTACTGGCGGCTCAAGCGAGAGGTTATGAGATCTTTTATATGGAAATGGGTGATCTGTATTTGCTCAATGGCAAACCAATGGCGACGATGCGCAGCTTGTCAGTGCAATACGATGCGCAAAACTGGTACGAGTTTACTGGTAGTAAAACCCAATCTTTAGGTGAGCTAGACGTGATTTTGATGCGTAAAGATCCGCCGTTTGACGGTGAGTTTTTATACGCAACACAGATGTTCGAATTAGCAGAACAATGCGGCACGTTAGTGGTGAACAAA
The DNA here is from genome assembly GCF_052119645.1 of Flavobacterium sp. W21_SRS_FM6. Classification (NCBI taxonomy): domain Bacteria; kingdom Pseudomonadati; phylum Bacteroidota; class Flavobacteriia; order Flavobacteriales; family Flavobacteriaceae; genus Flavobacterium; species Flavobacterium sp. W21_SRS_FM6. Next base: position 131,237 of record NZ_JBGQOM010000002.1, on the reverse strand, counting down.
GCGCAAAGTTTACGGGATTTTAATGAGAAACTCTTTACCTCTTGGTTTCCTGAGCTTATTCCAGACACCTTAGTGACCCGCAGTGCCAAACTGATTCGAGAATTTCATCAAACCCATCAAGATATTATCTGTAAACCACTGGATGGTATGGGCGGCACCTCTATTTTTAGAGTGAAAGAAGACGGTAATAACCTAGGTGTTATCATCGAAACCCTGACTGAACTTGGCACGCGTTACGCCATGTTTCAACGTTATTTACCGGAAATAAAAGACGGCGATAAACGTATTTTGATTGTTGACGGTCAGGTTGTACCTTATGCCTTAGCCCGTTTACCTACAAAAGGTGAAAACCGCGGTAACCTTGCCGCAGGTGGCACAGGCAGGCCACAACCTCTGTCTGAGTCAGATAAAAGAATCGCTGAAACCATTGCGCCTCTTCTCGTTGAAAAAGGCCTTATCTTTGTTGGACTCGATGTGATTGGTGATCGCATTACTGAAATAAATGTCACTAGCCCAACCTGTGTGCGAGAAATCGAAGCCGCTTACGATATCAGTATCACTGGTATGTTATTTGATGCGATCGAAGTGCGCTTAGCCAACGGCCGTTTTAAAGGGAGCCATTAAGCTCTATGCAGAGTTTGCAAAACCACCTATTAATTGCGATGCCGACTATGGGCGATCCGTATTTTTCACGTACGGTAACGTATATATGTGAACACAATGATAAAGGCACAATGGGCCTAGTGCTCAATCAGCCCATTGGTATGACGCTCAAAGAATTAATTGCCCAAACCGATGAAGATGCCATTGTGCTTGAAGAAAAAGCCAATGTCATTGTGCTCTCTGGTGGTCCGGTTAGCCAAGAAAGGGGATTTATTTTACATACAACCCAAGCGGGCTGGAGCTCAAGTTTAGCACTTACCGATGAACTGATGGTGACCACATCCAAAGACATACTTGGCTCGTTAGGAAACCACAGTGGACCAGATAAGTCGATAGTAACATTGGGTTATGCGGGATGGTCTGCCGGACAACTTGAGGAAGAATTGCAAACCAATTCTTGGCTGACTATTGAAGCTGACTTAGCCCTATTATTTGATGTGCCTATTCACAAAAAATGGGAAGCGGCGGTGCAGAAGCTGGGCATTGATATTTGGCAGCTTGGTCCTGATGTTGGGCATGCGTAGTGGCTAGGTTGGGGCAAAGAACCGTATTGATTTTTGATTTTGGCACTAAAAGTATTGGAGTGGCAGTAGGCCAAGAGGTGACCGGCACGGCTTCACCTTTAAACGCCTTAAAAGCCGTCGATGGTATTCCCAATTGGGACACATTAGCGCATGTATTTGCCGAGTGGATGCCACACTTGGTGGTAGTGGGCTTACCCTTAAATATGGATGGCACAAACCAACACGTGACGTTTGCAGCCAAGAAATTTGCTAACCGGCTGAATGCTAAATTTCGCGTGCCGGTCGAAACCAGTGATGAGCGTTTAACCACTGTGGATGCCAAAGCGCGACTTTTTGAACTAGGGGGCTATAAAAAATTAGACAAACAAAAAGTCGACAGCGTGTCAGCTTGTTTGATTTTTGAAAGCTGGTTTGAGGCGCAGTTTTAGCGTTTGAGTCTTGGGTATTGTTGTTGCAAATGGATTGCTTTGCCCGTTTATAGTATGAGGCCGCTTTGTGAACGGCAATACCTTATAAACCATAACTAAAAATCTGAGATTATTTGTGCCTTTTCTAGGTAACTCTCTTTCTAATTCGTCAGAATTCTGCTATTTTCTCCTCAAATAGACGTCCAGATGTCTGAATTTATTTTCACTCAATCGTAATGCGGAAACCCTAATGAGCAAAGTGTCACTGCCAAAAGATAAAATTAAGATCTTATTACTTGAAGGTTTACATCAAAGTACCTTGGATACGCTAAAGTCCAACGGTTATGAAAACATTGAGTATTTGAAAACCTCGCTACCTGAAGATGAGTTAATCGAAAAGATTAAGGATGTGCACTTTATTGGTATTCGTTCTCGTACACATTTGTCTGAAAAGGTGTTTGAGGCGGCTAACAAACTAGTGGCGGTGGGGTGTTTCTGTATTGGTACTAATCAAGTAGATCTTGAGGCTGCGCAAAAACGGGGTATTCCGGTATTTAATGCACCGTTCTCAAATACTCGCTCGGTGGCGGAGTTAGCTTTAGGCCAAATGATCCTGTTGTTGCGTGGTGTACCAGCGAAAAACGCAAAAGCACATAAAGGAATTTGGGATAAATCTGCGAATGGCTCTTTTGAAGCGCGGGGCAAAACCTTAGGTATTATTGGTTATGGTCATATCGGCACCCAATTAAGTATTTTGGCTGAGCATCTTGGTATGCGCGTGCAGTTTTATGATATCGAAGATAAATTAGTATTAGGTAATTCAACTCAGGTAAAAACCTTAAAGCAATTACTTAAAACATCTGATGTCATCAGTTTGCATGTACCCGAAACCGAACAAACGCAAAATATGATTGGCGCAAAAGAATTTGCCATGATGAAAGACGGCGCGATCATTATGAACGCTGCTCGTGGCACGGTCATCGATATTGACGCCTTAGTTGATGCCTTAAATTCAAACAAACTGTCTGGTGCGGCGATTGATGTATTTCCTGTTGAGCCTAAGTCAAATGACGACCTTTTTGAGTCGCCTTTAACCGCTTTTGATAATGTAATATTGACTCCGCACGTGGGCGGGAGTACTCAAGAAGCACAGCAAAATATCGGTATTGAAGTTGCGGGTAAGTTAGCGAAATACAGCGATAATGGCTCGACCTTATCAGCCGTCAACTTTCCAGAGGTATCTTTACCATCGCACACCAACCGTTCTCGATTACTGCATATTCACCACAATACCCCTGGTGTGTTGACTAAAATCAACCAAGCGTTTGCAGAAAAGGGTATTAACATTGCTGCCCAATATTTACAAACCAAAGGCAATATTGGTTATGTGGTTATTGACGTTGAAACAGATGATGCTGCAGAAGCCTTTGAGCAATTGACCTTGATTGAAGGTACCTTAAAGACCCGAATTCTTCACTAGGTCATCAGTGACAAAAAAGCCCCAAGTAGAGTAAGCCCTACTTGGGGCTTTTTAATTTTTAGCTTTTATTCGTTTTGTAAGGGGAACTGGATACAGAAGTGCACCCCTTTTCCCAACGAGGATTTGCAGTCGATATTTCCTCTGAGCACTTTCATTACAATATTGTTGCAGATGTGCATGCCTAAGCCCGTACCGCCGGAATCTCGAGCCAAGGTAAAAAAGGGTTTGTAAATGTTCTCAATAGTGGCTTCACTCATTCCAATACCGTTGTCGGTGTAGTCGAGCTGAATTTTTGGCCCTTGTGAATCGGCTATGAATAGGCGTACTTTTATGTTGATGTGTCCTGTCATTCCTAACGGAAAGGCATGTTGGACTGAATTGAGAATTAAATTAATCAGCAACTGACTAATCGCGCCCGCATTACTGGTTATTTTTAAGTCTGTGGGAATATCTAAACAAAATTTATGAGGCGTTGACTTGAGGCGCGGTTTAAGCGACAGCAATACCTCACTGACATAATCACAAATATTGAATGAGCGAATATCTTGACTGTGTTGATCTAAAGATAACTGTTTAAAGGTTTTTATTAAGATATCAGCACGGCTTAAATTTCGTGCAATAATTTCAGACGCTTCAGCGGCATCATGAAAATAGTCAGTCAGTTCAGATTTTTTTAAATTGTCGTTGCTCAGTTTATGCTGCACGACTTTTTGCATATCACTTAGGTATGTTGAGGCGGTTAATGCAACACCAAGTGGGGTATTTACCTCATGGGTTAAACTCGACATCATGGTGCCGAGCGCCGCCATACTCTCTAATTCGATTAATTGGCTTTGCACTTCAGTACGCTGAGCTAGGGCTTTTTTTACCAAGGTATTTGATTCGTCTAGCGCAATTTGTCGGGTTTCTAATTGTTCATGCAAATTAACGTGTTTACGAAGCTCCAGCGCTTTACTTTTAGCATGGGTAAGGAGGGCAGCAACCGTACGTGCACCTTGTTGTAATACGGCGAGTTTTTCACTGCTTGGCACCGTTTTTTTATTAAAGAACACACTGATTAAGGCAATCGTCATCCCTACAGAATTAACCACAGGAAGTGTACAACTTGCATGAATGTCGTGTTTTTCAGCGCTTTCTAACAGACCGAACCAGGCGGCAGATTGCGACAAGTCACCATCAATTAGTAAGGACTTTTTAAGAGTAAGCTCATCATCTTCAAGGTGGTTTTGTGCGTAATAGTCTTTGATACAGCTTTTAATAAAATCTGTATAAAGTCCCGATGTCGCGCCAATCGCTCGAAAACGTTGGTGTTGGCCGGCGTGTAGAATAACTTGGCAAAGACTGGCTTCAGTAATTTTTTCAAGACACAGGGCAATCTTCGTGATGCCCTGATCAAGTAAGCCACCATTGAGAATTTCTTCCATCGCTGACACACGTGCATGGTCTAAAAAACGTTGGCTGGCGGTGCTAATTTTAGTGTTTAAATTACTGCTAACTAATTGTAACGAGTGCATGTTTTCTTGTTATTGTTATACATGTTTAATTACGTTAACAGATTTGTTTCATATGTAAAGTTTGCAATATCTATAAGTCGCCATGGATCGCTTGTAGTGCAGCAATGGCGGCAATTGCTGCCGTTTCAGTGCGTAATACTCTTGGACCCATTTGAATAGTATGAAAGCCAGACTGTTCGGTTTGGTAAATTTCTTGATCAGAAAAACCACCTTCTGGACCAATGAGTAGTCTTACCCCAGAAACGGGCAGTCGAATATGGCGAAAAGTACTTTCAGCACGGGGATGTAGGGTTAAGCGTAGTTGCTCTGTAGATTGACTAATCCACTGATGAAAATCGATAGGCGTATGTAATGTAGGTAAGGTATTTCTGCCACATTGTTCGCAGGCCGAAATAATTAACTTTTGCCATTGTTCATGTTTCTTTAGCCATCTCTCGGCGCTTAGTTTTACCCCACATCGTTCAGTGATGAGAGGGCTGATTTCACTTACGCCTAATTCAACGGCTTTTTGGATGACCCAGTCCATCCGATCGCCACGAGAAATCCCCTGTCCTAAATGAAGTTTAAGGGGAGACTCAACAGACAAGGACAATTTGGTATCGATACACACTATGACTTTTCGTTTGGTGATATCGACAACGTGAGCACTGTATTCTGCCCCGTCACCATTAAATAGAATGAGAGGCTGACCGACTTTAGCCCTGAGTACATTGGCTAAGTGGTTGGTGGCGTCATCGCCAAGGGTAACGTGTTCGTCGACACTTAACAGGTCGGGATGAAAAATTCGTGAAATTCGCATTAAGAGGAATCTAAGCTGAAAAGAGCGTAAATGGTAACAATAAAAGGGGGAGGGGTTAAAGAAAATAATCCCGTTAAGGGTTCCAACTTAACGGGATTACAGATAAGACTAGTTGATTTCTATCACAGTGGTGGTGCGTAATTGAACATTAGCTTGCGACTTATTAGCTATGGCGTTAGCTCCTTTTCGCGCATGCTTGGTGTTTTTGCCCGTTTCTTTCGATAATGAAAAAGCCAACAGTATTACGATAGAAAAAACTAAAAAATATAGTAGCAACATTTTCAATTCCTTTAAAAATATTAAGCCTCCGATTTTACGGAAGCCGCAGTATAGCACCAACATTCTTGAGATCTCAAAAATGATTTTAATCAAGGTAAAACTGATTGGCGCGCCGTAATGTAACAGCGAAAGGATGATAAACGCAGATGATGACGAAATGATGAAAATAAGGGCTGCTTAAAACACAGCGCGCTAGTTTTTACATGCTCTTTGTTATGTTTTAGAATGCCCACGCTACACATAACACATCGGAAATAACATCCACAATCGGAGCACACAATGTTTGATTTTAATTCAGAAGATATATCCCGTTTAGTCGACACCTACGTTATCCCTTGGTCCATCAATATCGTGATGGCACTTATCATTTATATCGTTGGCCGTATTATCGTTAAGATTTTGGTTAACTTATTTGGCAAGGTATTAGCGCGTTCTAAGTACGACAATATGCTTGTCGACTTTGTTAAAGCCATATTGAATGCGATTTTAATGCTGTTTGTCATTGTTGCTTCACTCGATCGTTTAGGCGTTGATACCACGTCTTTGGTGGCTATTTTAGGTGCAGCTGGTTTAGCTATTGGTTTGTCGTTACAAGGCTCACTACAAAATTTTGCGGCGGGTGTGATGTTGTTGGTGTTCCGTCCTTTTAAAGCCGGTGATTTTGTTGAGGCTGGTGGTACAGCGGGTGTCGTAAAAAGCATCAGTATTTTTACTACCGTGATGACAACGGGCGATAATAAAGAAATCATCGTACCAAATGGGTCTATTTACGGTGGCAACATTGTTAACTATTCAGCTAAACCGACTCGTCGAGTTGATATGGTTGTTGGCATTGGTTACGACAGTGACTTAAGAAAAGCCAAAGAAATATTGAAGGAAATGGTTGCTGCTGATGAGCGTATTCTGAAAGATCCAGCGCCAACGGTTGCAGTATCTGAATTAGCTGATAGCAGTGTTAATTTTGTTGTGCGCCCTTGGGTTAATTCATCAGATTACTGGGCAGTTAAATTTGATTTCACCGAAGCGGTAAAATTAAGATTTGACGAAGAAGGCATTAGCATTCCTTATCCTCAAATGGATGTACATTTACATAAAACCGAATCGTAAGATCAAAAAAAGCCAGATTCGGCGACGAATCTGGCTTACTAAATCAAGTAGCGTTTTATTTTTTCAACAAATCACGAATTTCTTCAAGTAATACTTCTTGCTTAGGTGGTGCAGCTGGAGCAGCCGGAGCAGCTTCTTCTTTCTTTTTCATCGAGTTCATCGCTTTAACACCCACAAAAACAGCAAATGCAATAATAACAAAGTCTATTACAGTTTGAACAAATTTACCCCAAGCGATTGCGACCGCTGGACTTTCTGCAGTGGCGTCTTTTAGTACATAAGCCAAATCAGTAAAGTTCACTCCACCTAAGGCTAGGCCAAGAGGCGGCATTAAAATATCACCAACGAAAGAAGCAACGATCTTACCAAAAGCGGCACCGATAATAATACCGACCGCCATATCGACCACGTTGCCTTTCATTGCAAATTTCTTAAACTCTGACATAAAACTCATTTAAACATCCTTCTTATTCGTTTTAATGAATGTTTAAACGTTAAACATTCTGTCGCGAGTCTATCTGATGATCACGATGTGTACAATTTTTTTGCATTTTGTTACAAATTAATCCAATTACCTCTTGCACTTAGGTTTATCAGAAGCGCTATTGAACATAGCCACCGCGGCAGGCAAGTGTTGCTCGATATTGCTAATCCGAGTAGCGGGTAAGGGGTGAGTAGATAACAACTCTGGTTGACGTTGATCACCACTGGCTTTTGCCATGTTTTGCCACAGCTTCACGGCTTCACCAGGCGCAAAACCAGATTGGGCCATGAGTTCTAAACCGATTAAGTCAGCCTCGCTTTCATGGGTGCGGCTAAAGGGTAATTGCACACCTACTTGCACTCCTGCGCCGATTGCCGCCATGATTAAGTTGTTATTGGCAATCTCATTGGCTTGCAACAAGGCATTGGTGGCTTCCATACCAATACCTATTAACGTACTACTCGACATCCTTTCGTTACCGTGCTCGGCAATAACATGGCCTACTTCATGACCTATAACCGCTGCCAGCTGTTCTTGGTTTTCTGCAACCGCCAATAAGCCCGTGTAAACACCAATTTTTCCTCCTGGTAAGGCAAATGCGTTTACTTGTGGATCGTCAAATACCACCACTTCCCATTGGCCATTAAATACTGAGTTGGGCACATGTTTAGTAATCGCGTTGGCGACACAATTGACAAATTCGTTAGTCACTGCTTTGCTGGATACTTTTTGTTCGGCTTTCATTCCGTCAAAGGTTTGTTGTCCCATTCCGGCTAGTTGTTGATTTGAATAGAGTTTGAGCTGGTTTCTGCCCATAGGAGATTTGGCACATGCGGTTAATAAAACTAAACAGCCAGCGTAAGTAACAAACCGAGAAAACTTCATCAAAATATCGACTCCAATTGAATAACTAAGTGTCTTGATATTACATTGATTCGGATAAGTCGTTAAGCTTATGTTCAGGCAAGTTTCATTATTTTGCTGCTTAGGATAGGTGAGTGTTAAAAAAACTAGGACGATATATGCAAAACAAATTGGCTTACGTAGGTGTTTTTCTCTTAGGGTCGCTATTGGTTGGTTGTGCTAATTCCACTGATGTGGATCGAAGAGCCCAGAACCAGTTTGTAACTGAATTTTATGCTTATGTGCAAGAGGTAAAAAAAGTTAGATTTAAATCCTATATCGGCGAAGGCATGGCCGTTGGTGCAATCGGTGGTGTAATTGAAGGCTCTGATGGCGACAAAGAAGATATGATTGCGGGCGGCATAGCTGGGGCTTTAGTAGGCGGTTTGTTTGCCGCGATTTTTGAAGGTAGCTCTAAAGGTTATGAATATCAGTTAAAAGCAGTAGATGGTGATGTGGTCACGGTGATTGTCGGTAAAAAATCCGGTGCAGTAGGGGAGTGCGTTAGTGTCAGAGTAGCGGGTGATGTAAGAATAACCCAGCGCCCAATGGAGAGCTGCATTGAAGCGGCTAAAGAATACCCGTCACTATAAAAAACGCCTCATCAATGAGGCGTTGTTGTCATAAGCGTTGACTTAATTGGGCCTAGCATAAAGTTTATAGACCGGCTTTTAGTAATTCCGCTTTGTCGGTTTTTTCCCAAGGGAACTCGTCACGGCCAAAGTGTCCATAGGCAGCCGTCGCTTGGTAGATGGGGCGTTCAAGGTCCAGCATTTTAATTAAACCATAGGGACGCAAGTCAAAATTAGCGCGCACCAACTCAATCAATTTGGCCTCAGATATTTTACCTGTACCGAAGGTTTCAATATTAATGGAGGTGGGTTCGGCAACACCAATCGCATAAGAAACCTGAATTTCACAACGGTCAGCAAGGCCAGCAGCTACGATATTTTTAGCCACATAACGTCCGGCATAAGCGGCAGAACGATCCACTTTTGAAGGGTCTTTACCTGAAAATGCACCGCCACCGTGTCTTGCCATACCACCGTAGGTATCAACAATAATTTTTCGACCCGTAAGACCACAATCACCCATTGGCCCACCAATAACAAAACGACCCGTTGGGTTAATAAAGTATTTGGTTTTTGCTGTTAACCATTTTGCTGGTAGCACCGGCTTGATGATTTCTTCCATGACCGCTTCACGTAAGTCAGCTGTACTGATTGAATCGCAATGTTGGGTTGAAAGGACAACCGCATCAATACCCACAGGCTGATTATTCTCGTAAACGAACGTCACTTGGCTTTTTGCATCGGGACGTAACCAGTTTAAAGTTCCGTTTTTTCTGACCTCTGCTTGGCGCTTTACTAAACGATGAGAATACGTGATGGGTGCGGGCATGAGCACGTCAGTTTCGTTACTGGCGTATCCGAACATCAATCCTTGGTCACCAGCGCCTTGTTCTTCTGGAGACGTACGATCAACGCCCTGATTAATGTCAGGCGATTGTTTACCGATAGCGTTTAAAACGGCACACGAATCAGCATCAAAACCCATATCAGAATGCGTGTAGCCAATTTCTTTTACTGTTTTACGGGTGATTTCTTCGATATCAACCCAAGCAGAAGTAGTGACTTCGCCACCGACTAATACCATACCGGTTTTGACAAAAGTCTCACAGGCTACGCGGGCACGTGGGTCTTGCGTTAATATAGCGTCTAACACCGCGTCAGAAATTTGGTCAGCGATTTTATCCGGATGTCCTTCAGAAACAGACTCTGAGGTAAATAAATGTGTTGTCATAATGGGCCTTACTTTGTTCGATTTTGTTTTATCGACTTGATAGCTCGGTATTTTACCTAATGTTCAATAAATTACCAGTCTTTCCATCTAGACGTCCAAACGTCTTTTTTAATGCGAGGAAATTTAGAGAAATAAAGTCACGTCAAAACAACCTTTTGTTATATGAAAAGCATTGAAGTTGTTGGTAGGCTAATACAAAATGCCAAGCCAATCGGATCTATTCCTTTTTATTTACTTTATTAATTTGATTTCAAATTTACCGTCAGGAGACAACATGCCCCAACGTCAAGAACTTGCCAACGCCATTAGAGCGCTAAGCATGGATGCTGTGCAAAAAGCTAATTCTGGTCACCCGGGAGCCCCAATGGGGATGGCTGATATTGCACAAGTGTTATGGTGTGATTTTCTAAACCATAATCCGACTAACCCTAAGTGGGACAATCGTGATCGCTTTGTCATGTCTAACGGCCATGGTTCAATGTTGGTGTATTCACTGCTGCATTTATCTGGTTATGATTTACCGATGGAAGAGTTAAAAAACTTTCGTCAACTTCACTCTAAAACACCTGGTCACCCGGAATACGGTTACGCACCTGGCGTTGAAACGACAACGGGTCCACTAGGACAAGGCATCAGTAATGCGGTCGGTATGGCGATTGCTGAAAAAACCTTAGCAGCTCAGTTTAACCGCGAAGGCCATGACGTCATTGATCATTTCACTTATTGCTTCTTAGGCGATGGCTGTCTAATGGAAGGTATTTCTCACGAAGCCTGTTCATTGGCCGGTACTTTAGGCCTTGGCAAGTTAGTTGCTTTTTGGGATGACAACGGTATTTCTATCGATGGTCATGTAGAAGGTTGGTTTACTGATAACACACCAGCGCGTTTTGAAGCTTATGGCTGGCACGTGATTGCTGATGTTGATGGGCACGATCCTGCTGCTATTGCTAGTGCAATTGAAGCGGCAAAAGCGGTAAGCGATAAACCTACCTTGATTTGCTGTAAAACCATTATCGGTTTTGGCTCACCTAATAAATCAGGTAGCCATGATTGCCACGGTGCCCCTCTTGGTGATGCAGAGATAGCCGCTGCTCGTGAGTTTTTAAAGTGGCCACACGCCCCCTTTGAAATTCCTGCTGATGTGTATGCTGGCTGGGACGCAAAAAGCCAAGGCGCCGAAAAAGAAGCGGCTTGGAACAAACAATTTGCAGCCTATGAGCAAGCTTACCCTGAATTAGCCGCGCAATTGTCTCGTCGTTTAAGCGGGGAATTGCCTGCTGACTTTAGCGAAAAAGCCGATGCCTTTATTGCTGAATCTCAAGCCAAAGCCGAAAATATTGCCAGCCGTAAGGCCTCACAAAACTGTATCCAAGCCTTTGCTACCTTGTTACCAGAAGTGATTGGTGGTTCTGCTGATTTAGCCGGCTCTAACTTGACTCTGTGGAAAGAAGCGAAAGGTATTTCTGCTGACGATGCCAGTGGTAATTATTTGTTCTATGGTGTTCGCGAATTTGGTATGAGCGGAATCATGAACGGGATTGGCTTACATGGCGGTTTCAGAGCCTTTGGTGCGACTTTCCTTATGTTTATGGAATATGCACGTAACGCTGTGCGAATGTCAGCTTTAATGGGCATTCCCAACATATTTGTCTACACCCATGACTCAATTGGCCAAGGCGAGGATGGTCCTACGCATCAACCTATTGAGCAAGTTGCAAACTTACGTTTAACGCCCAATTTGAATACTTGGCGTCCTTGTGACGGTGCTGAAACTGCGGTTGCTTGGAAATCTGCTTTAGAGCGTACTTCTGGACCTTCTGCATTGGTGTTCAGTCGCCAAGGTTTGACGGCGCAGTCTCGCACTGCTGCTCAGCTTGCTGATGTGGCAAAAGGTGGTTATGTACTGGTTGATTGTACTACACAACCTGACGTTATTTTGATTGCGACAGGTTCTGAAGTGGGTATTGCGGTTGAAGCTGCAGCCGCCTTAACGGAGTCAGGTATTGCAGTGCGTGTGGTATCCATGCCAAGCACGAACTTGTTTGATCAACAAGATGCGGCTTATCGTGAGTCGGTATTACCCAAAGCGGTAACTAAACGGGTTGCCGTTGAAGCTTTACATGTAGACTTTTGGCATAAATACGTTGGATTTGATGGTGCAATAGTCGGTATGTCGACTTTTGGTGAATCAGCCCCAGGTGGTGCTTTGATGAAACATTTCGGTATTACCAGTGACGCGGTCGTTACGGCAGCCAAAGGCTTATTGAATTAGTCGTTAAATGGCTTTCAGTAAAGTCAATAAATCTATATCCTAAGGCGCTTTCAAGCGCCTTTGTTTTTTCTGTTTTTAGGCTCAGTAGTCGACGCAGTAAAATCAAGTTCAAGGGATATCATTTTGGTTGAATAAACCAATGAATTATTTACGAGTATTATGCTGAGAATTGCAATAAATGGTTTTGGCCGAATAGGACGCAATGTACTGAGGGCCATGTATGAGACAGGGCTAAATCAGCACATAAAAATAGTGGCTATTAATGAAATTGCCTCACCCCAAGGGATTGCTCACCTATTGAAGTATGACACGTCTCATGGACGTTTTAGGATCCCTGTGGATCTGCACGATGAAGCTTTGCGTGTGGGCAGTGATACTATTCAATTATTTCAACAGCATAAAATTGAGCAACTCCCTTGGGCAAAGTTAGACATCGACCTTGTGCTTGAATGCACTGGAGTGTATGGCGATCGTGAAGCAGGGCTTGCTCATCTAAACCAAGGTGCCAAAAAAGTATTGTTTTCTCAGCCTTGTAGCGCAGACATGGACGCTACGGTGATCTTTGGCATCAACGAAGATCAACTCAAACCCACCGATCGCATTGTTTCTAATGGTTCATGCACCACAAATTGTATTGTGCCAGTAATACAAGTATTGGATGACGCCTTCGGCGTGCTCAGTGGTACGATCACTACAATTCATTCTTCCATGCATGATCAACAAGTTATTGATGCATATCATCCAGATTTACGCCGAACAAGAGCAGCAAGCCAGTCTATTATTCCGGTTGATACCAAGTTAGCAATTGGAATAGAACGTATTTTGCCCAAGTTCGCGGGTCGATTTGAAGCGATAGCTGTGCGCGTGCCCACCATCAATGTTACCGCGATGGATTTAAGCGTAACCTTGGACACCGAAGTGTGTATAGCGCAGGTTAACGCTGCCCTCAAAGCAGCAAGAAAAGGGCGCTTAGCGGGAATACTGGATTATACCGAAGAGCCCTTAGTATCAGTAGATTTTAACCACGACCCTCATTCGTGTATTGTGGATGGCAATCAAACACGGGTTAGCCACAAGCAATTGGTGAAAACCTTGGTGTGGTGTGACAATGAATGGGGTTTTGCCAATAGAATGCTAGATACAGCATTGGCCATGTTTGCCAGCGAATAAGCTGACACGTTTTCGATTTAATTTAAATATCAAGAAGGTACTGTATGTCTATTTTAAAAATGAGCGAACTTGAACTAGCGGGTAAAAGAGTCTTAATAAGAGAAGACCTTAACGTGCCGATTAAAGACGGAAAAGTGAGCTCTGATGCACGTCTACGCGCAGCTATCCCCACTATAAAACTTGCCGTGGATGCAGGTGCCAAAGTCATGGTGATGTCGCATTTGGGCAGACCAAGCGAAGGTGTGTTTGAAGAAGAGTATTCATTGCTTCCCGTTGTCAATTATTTACAAGACGCGCTTTCGTGCCCCGTGCGTTTAGAAAAAGACTATTTGCAAGGCCTTGAAGTGCAAGCCGGTGAAGTGGTTATTTTGGAAAACGTCCGCTTTAACAAAGGCGAGAAAAATGATGACGAAGTCTTAGCAAAACAATATGCTGCCTTATGTGATATTTACGTAATGGATGCATTTGGTACGGCCCACCGTGCGCAAGCGTCTACTCACGGTGTTGGCGTTTATGCACCTGTAGCCTGTGCTGGTCCATTATTGGCTGGCGAGTTAGAAGCTTTAGGGAAGGCGCTTGGTAACCCTGCACGTCCTATGGTGGCGGTAGTGGGTGGTTCTAAAGTATCAACCAAATTAACGGTGTTAGACGCTTTATCTAAAATTGCTGATCAGTTAATTGTCGGTGGTGGGATTTCAAACACCTTTATTGCGGCTCGTGGCCACAATGTGGGTAAGTCTTTGTATGAAAAAGACTTGATCCCAGAAGCACAAAAATTAATGGCGAATCTTGATATTCCCGAAGCGGTTGATGTGCGAGTTGGTAAAGAGTTTTCTGATACCGCACCGGCTGAAGTGAAGCTGGTAAATGAAGTGTTAGATGACGAAGAAATCATGGACTACGGTCCACAAACTGCAGCTCATGTTGCTGAAGTACTTAAAAGTGCTAAAACCATATTGTGGAACGGCCCATGTGGTGTATTCGAATTTGATAATTTTGCTAAAGGCACAGAAGTGGTCGCTCGGGCTATTGCCCAAAGTGACGCGTTTTCAATTGCCGGTGGCGGTGATACCTTAGCGGCCATAGATAAATGGGGCTTAGAAGATCAGATCTCTTATATCTCTACTGGTGGCGGTGCTTTCTTAGAATTTGTTGAAGGTAAGACTTTACCCGCAGTGGCTATGCTCGAAGCTCGAGCGGCAAAAAAATAATAAAAACTGGCTTAAGTCAGTAAGAAATTTATAAAAAGAAGGGCTTGAGTCCTCAACTACTAACCTATGTAACCTACGAGCCGTTCTACTATCGGCTTTAAATAAAAAGAAGGAGTGCACTACATGGCATCACCAGCACAATTGGACATGCTTGAAAAAATTAAGTCGCAAGTTGGATTTATTGCGGCATTGGATCAGAGCGGAGGGAGTACACCAAAGGCGTTGCGCTTATACGGTGTCATGGAATCTGACTACAATGGTGATGAAGAAATGTTCCGCAAGGTGCATGACATGAGGACCCGTATCGTAACGTCAAAAGCGTTTGATGGGAGCCGCGTGTTAGGGGCCATTTTGTTTGAAAATACCTTAGACCGAGAAATCGCTGGTAAACCATCAGCAGAATACTTGTGGCAAGATAAACACGTTGTGCCTTTTTTGAAGGTAGATAAAGGCTTACAAGATGAAGTAAATGGTACTCAGCTACTTAAGCCCATCAGTAACTTAGACGAGCTGTTAGCCAAAGCAAATAAGCAAAACGTCTTTGGTACAAAAATGCGTTCAGTGATTAAGTTAGCCAACGAAGCCGGTATTGAAGCAGTCGTTGCTCAGCAATTTGAGGTTGGAAAGCAAATTTTGGCTGCGGGCCTCGTGCCAATTTTAGAGCCTGAAATTGATATTCACAGCCCTGAAAAAGCAGCCGCTGAGGCAATGTTAAAGGCGGCCATATTGAAGCACCTAGATTCATTAAGTGCAGATACTCCAGTGATGTTTAAAGTGACTTTGCCAGAAACGGCGAACTTTTACGCAGAGCTTGTAAGTCATCCTAAAGTGTTGAAGCTGGTGGCTTTATCTGGTGGTTACGACCGTGAAGAAGCCAATCAGCGCCTGACAGAAAATAAAGGCATGATTGCCAGTTTTTCTCGTGCCTTAACTGAAGGTGTGAGTGCCCAGCAGTCTGATGCAGAATTTGATAGCGTACTAGACGCGACCATTGAAAGTATTTATCAGGCATCACGCAGCTAATTAGTTTGTTAGAAGCATGAACAAAGCCGGATCTCATTCGGCTTTTTTTATGTCCGCAGGCTGTTCAGTCTACTTCTACTTACTTGTTTTTTCAGTAGTTTCAGTTATTTTAAGCTTTTAAGATGAAATAATTACGCTATTATTGAGATGATAGTAATTTAACCCAAAGTGAAAGTAATTATCCCTTATGAATGTTGATTTGCCCTTACCACTTTATAAAAAGCTGACAGTAACGTTTCGGGTTGAGCCTGGTTGTTTGGGGCCTGATGGCATCGATCACATCGAAAAATTTTGTAAGTTTGCCAAGCAAGACGTTGCCACGCTGGATTCTGACTTTGTTCGTTGGGTTATCACACCGCGCTTTGATAAGTCATTACTTGAAACCGAATACAAAACTAACAATAAACGCTTGGATCACGATAAAGCGCAGAAGTATTTACGGGTATTTGGCAAGGAACTGGATGACTTTGAAGAGCATTTACAAGACAGGCTAGCGGAGCTAATTGACGAATTTCTGGGTCGTTAACTCCACTTTGCTTTGAATGCCTAATAGTGAAGCTTGAAGTCAATATCCTTTAAATATTCAAGTTCTCTTTCTAAATCAGCGCTAAAGACTGGTTTTTGGCTCAGCCAATCATCAGGCAGGTGTAGGGTAATTTTCTTGTCTAGTGCCGTTATTTTAATTTCAGGCAAGATGTCATCTTGACGTTTTATGTTCAATAACACCCCAATTCTGAGCAAGGTAATTAACTTCAATACTTGGCTCTGTTGTAACAACGTAAATTCTACGATGTCTGCTTTACGGATTTTCTTGCGATGAAAACGCACCAAGGTGGCCAGAATACTTTGCTGCTCTTGGCCAAAACCGGGTAAATCAATATTTTGCAGAATGTAACTCGAATGGCGTTGAATACCACGAGTATTAATGTGTAAACCAACTTCGTGCAGTAGGGCAGACCAACCCAACAGACTTTTTAACTCAGGGTGATTAATATCCCAACCTTTGCGAACCTGTTGAAATAGATCCATGGTTGTATTTAAAACCCGCTTTGCTTGTTCGATATCTACGTCATATCGCACCGCTAAACTTTCAGCACTGCGCTGGCGAATATCCTTTTGCGCTAACTGGTCGCCCATTTCATATAAAACACCTTCACGCAGCGCCGCAGATGAAAACTCCATTTCAGTAATGTGTAAGCTCTTAAATACGGCAATTAGAATGGACAATCCCGCTGCAAAAACCGGGCGACGGTCATCACTCAAACCTTCTAATTTTAAATCTTTACTGTTACCCGCCGCACAGCATAGGTCCATCAGTACGTTTAAGTCACTCAACGACACGCAGTTTTCACGATTGGTGGAGTCTAGTTGAGAGGCCAGCTCAATGATGCTTTTAATGGTGCCAGAGGTGCCTATACAGGCTTTCCAACCGATCTGATTAAACTTCTTGTCGATGAGTTCTAATTCTTGCTGGGCGCTAGTAATGGCTTTGGTAAAAAACTTAGCTTTGATTTCGCCCTGTTTGAAAAATTTATTGGTGTAACTCACGCAGCCCATTTGCAAACTACGTAAAATTTTGGTCTCAAATCCTTCACCAATAATAAATTCGGTAGACCCACCACCAATATCCACGATAAGGCGTTGGCCTGTTTGATGATTGGTGTGTGCCACACCTTGGTAGATCAAACGTGCTTCTTCGGCCCCTGAAATCACTTCAATGGGGAAGGGAAAGACTTTTTTGGCTGCCTGCAGAAATTCTTTTGCGTTACTCGCTCTTCTAAGGGTATGAGTGGCGACGACTCTTACCGACTCAGGTGCAAAATCTTGCAGACTTTCTGCAATAGTGGCAAGCGTATCAAGGCCACGTTGTTGGGCTTCTTCTGACAATGCGCCGTCAACACCCAGCCCATCAGCAAGGCGCACTTTTTGTTTGACCCGATGCAATATTTGCACTGAGC
This sequence comes from Flavobacterium sp. W21_SRS_FM6, assembly GCF_052119645.1. Lineage (NCBI taxonomy): Bacteria > Pseudomonadati > Bacteroidota > Flavobacteriia > Flavobacteriales > Flavobacteriaceae > Flavobacterium > Flavobacterium sp. W21_SRS_FM6. Next base: position 113,640 of record NZ_JBGQOM010000002.1, on the reverse strand, counting down.
CTGCGACAATGCGCGCTACCACTAAGTGAAAACTATTGGAACCAAGATCCAGCGCAGCCACTTTTAGGGACTCTCTTACTTCAACGGTGTCAAAGGCGTTATTCAGATTTAGCATTTTGTTTTGTTTCCAACCCTTTTAGGTAGTCATAAATTGCAACTTGCGAACGAGTTTGTTTGCGATTGCCGCGTTTAACATATTTATTTGTTTGCTCGGCATCAATGACTCTGGCCTTAACCGTATCATGCCATTGGATATTTAAAATATTTAGTATGCGATTTTTAATATCAGGGTCAAAAATCGGGCAACCTACTTCAATTCGATTGTCCATATTGCGGGTCATCCAGTCAGCTGACGAAATAAAAACTTTTCTGTCGCCTCCATTTTCAAATACGAGGACCCGAGGGTGCTCTAAAAAGCGGTCAACGATACTAATGATACTGATATTTTCGCTTAAGCCTTTTACCCCTGGGATCAATGAGCAGATCCCGCGAATGATAGCCTTTACTTTCACACCTGCTTGACTTGCCTTATACAAATCGTCAATCAGCAATTCATCGTCTAAGTTATTTAATTTGAGAAAAATTTCGGCTTTTTGGCCTTCTTTACAATTTTGTATTTCTTGGCGAACCAGCAACTGAATTTTAGTCCGCGCATTAATAGGTGATACTTGTAAATGCTGAAACTTCACGCGCCTGTAGGGCTGTTGAATAAAGGTGAAGAGGTTTTCAGCTTCCTCTGTTATTTCAGGATTACGCGTAAATAGGCTAAAGTCTGTGTATATTTTGGCGGTTTTTTCGTTAAAGTTGCCAGTGCCTAAATGCGCGTAATTGACTAATTTGCCATTTTCTTCGCGGCTTACCACACAAACCTTACTGTGAATTTTTAATGCTGGCATACCAAATACGACTTTAACACCCGCATCGGTCATGGTTTTTGACCATTCTATATTGGCTTGTTCATCAAATCTTGCTCGTAGCTCAACCACGACGGTGACTTTTTTACCGTTATCCACCGCGTCAATTAACGAACCCATGACCCGTGACTTACTGGCAACACGGTAAATGTTCAGCCGAATATGTTTGACTTGCGGGTCAAAGGCCGCTTGGCGCACAAATTCTGTGAAGTGTAGAAACCGATGATAGGGGTAATACAACAAAATATCTTTGGCGGTGATGGCTTCAAATACCGTGTCGTATTTTGCAAAGTCAGTCGCTGTCATCGCCGGTAGTATAGGGTTTTCGAGATATTCACGGCCGATATTAGGAAAACCGATAAAGTCTTTAAAGTTACGATAGGCACCGCTGGCGATCAAGCTGTCAAACGACGATATCTTTAAACGTTTTTGCAAATCTTTCAGCATGTCTTCAGGCATTCGACCATCGTAAACCACGCGCACAGGCTCAGCGATTAAACGTTGCTTCATACTGTCAGACATCTTATCTACGTAACTTTCGTCAATTTCATCATTGATCGAATATTCTGAATCTCGGGTCATCTTAAATGAATAAGCGCTTAATTTATCAAATTTGATAAAGCCCCTAAAAATGCTCTCAAGGTTTTGCCGAATAATATTGTCGAGCAAAATAATGTATTTTTTCTTACGGCTTTTTTCTGGGGGTATTACCACAAAGCGGGACATAACCTGAGTGGGAACTTCTATAGTGGCATAACTAGTGGGCTTGCCTTCGTTATAAATACCAATATATAAATAGGTGACCGAATCATTTAATCGAGACACTAATTTTACTTTGTTATCCAGCAGAATAGGCGCGATATGCCGTAGAATTTTGTTTTTGAAATAGTCTCGCAACCACTGAGTATGAAAGGGGTTTAAATCTTTCTCATCGAGTAAATAAATACGATAGCGAGCTAAACGGGCAACAACGTCTTCGTATACTCGATCAAAATCTTTGGTCATCACGAGTACCCGTTGTTGAATTTTTTCCATCAACAATTTGGTGTCGTCGGCTTTTTGTGTATCGCCTTCGTTTAAATGAATGTAAATCTTACGTTTCACATCAGCAACGCGGACCCGATAAAACTCATCCATGTTACTTGAGTAAATACCTAAGAAGCGTATTCGCTCAATGATGGGATTTTTTTTATCAGCCGCTTCTTGTAATACGCGTTGATTAAATGCTAACCAGCTTAGTTCTCTTGGATAGTAGGTAGTGGTTTGTAATGGCATGGTTCTATTCAATTTATCCGTCATAAGACAAAACGTCGATCCTCAGGTGAGAATGTGACGTTTTGATGACAGCACAGCTAATAATTAAACTAAGTCCACGTCTATCATTAAGTCGTTGGCTATATTTTCAAGTGCGTCACGTAAATTAGACAAGTCAACCTCTGGTGCAATCTCGACAATGGCTTTTGCATTGAAAAGCGGGCTACCTGAGTTGGGGGCGCTGGTGCAACTCGAATCAAATTTAACAATATTCAAATTAAACTGATTTAGGACTCGCGTTAGCTCTTGCACTATACCTGCTTTGTCATTTCCCATGATAGTAATTTCAACGGTTTGTTGGTTCTTTAATTGGCTTGTTTGAGCCGAGACTAAATGGATACGCAGATCAGGGTGTTGGCTAAATAATTCAATCAGTTCGGCGTGTTTGTCTTCTGGCAAATCAATGTGCACAAAACCGGCAAAATGCCCGGCCATATGTGAAAAATTACTGCCTAGCCAATTTCCATTTCTTTGGTAAACGGCTTTAGATAGGTTGCTGATTAAACCCGGTTTATCGGGGCCAACTAAGGTAAAAATCAATGGTTTCATCTTATATCCTATTAATTTGATCAGTTTATCAATGACATAAAAGCATAACTTAATCTTGCTACTATGGGATGTAATTTAATTTGTGGTTTATTAAGAAGGTCTACCAACCTTCTATACTGATGAGTTTCTATCTTAGCAAGCCACGGAAACGCAGTGAATTATTATGACGAGAGTTTTAAATTTAGAAAAATTTGTTCACTGTAACAAAAGTGTCTTATTTCTGTAATAGAATGCGCGTCCAAGGGTGTGATGCGTGTTTATTCGTTTAAAGCATCAACTTAACTAAAGAGAAAAGTAAATTATGCCAATGAATTCTTTCTTAGGGGTGTTTGCAAAATCACCATTAAAGCCATTAGAAGATCATATTAACCTTGTGCATCAGTGCAGCCAGGGCTTATTGCCTTTTTTTGAAGCGGTTTACGCAGAAGATTGGAAAGCAGCGCAAGAGCAACAAGCTGCCATTTCAAAATTAGAAAAGCAAGCTGACACCATAAAGCGTGAATTACGGATAAATTTGCCAAGCGGTATTTTTATGCCTATTCAACGCCAAGACGTATTGGATTTGCTTACTCAGCAAGACAAAATAGCCAACAAAGCGAAAGATATTTCTGGACGAATTTTAGGCCGCCAGTTAACAGTGCCTAAACAGTTACAGAGCCAGTTTCTTGAATATTTGCAACGTTGCTTAGACGCCACTGACCAAGCGAAACAAGTTATAAACGAACTTGATGAATTACTTGAAACAGGTTTTAGAGGCCGTGAAGTAAAACTAGTTGAAGACATGATTGAGCGTCTTGACAGCATCGAAGATGACACAGACAGATTACAAATAGGGCTGCGCAGAAGCTTGTTATCCATTGAGAAAAATCTTAATCCTGTGGATGTCATGTTCTTGTACAGTATTATTGAATGGGTCGGCGAATTGGCCGATATTTCTGAACGAGTTGGTTCTAGGCTCGAATTAATGTTAGCCAATTAAGAGACGGATTTCATGGATATTTTAAATACATACGGTTTTATGTTGATCGTAGCTGCGGCTGCGGTTGGATTCTTAATGGCTTGGGGTATTGGTGCTAACGATGTTGCTAATGCTATGGGAACCTCGGTAGGTTCAAAAGCCTTAACAATCAAACAAGCAATCTTCATTGCCATGATTTTTGAGTTTGCCGGCGCCTATTTGGCGGGTGGCGAAGTGACTTCAACTATCCGTAAAGGGATTATTGACTCTGCTTTCTTTGTCAATACTCCTGAATTGCTTGTATACGGTATGATCGCCTCGCTATTGGCGGCGGGTATTTGGTTAGCCTTCGCTTCTTATTTAGGCTGGCCAGTGTCAACTACCCACTCTATTGTTGGTGCAATCGTTGGTTTTGCTGCGATTGGTGTGAGTTCTGATGCCGTTGAGTGGGCAAAAGTAACGGGTATTGTAGGAAGTTGGATCGTCACTCCTGCTATTTCTGGCTTTATTGCTTACTTAATTTTCCAAAGTGCGCAAAAGCTGATATTTGATACTGAAAAACCTTTTGATAATGCCAAACGTTATGTGCCTTTTTACATGGCAGCGGCTGGTTTTATTATGTCTTTAGTGACCATCAAAAAAGGTTTAAGCCATGTTGGTTTGCACATTGAAAGCAGCACTGGCTACCTAATTTCAATTGCGATTGGTCTTGTGGTTGCCATTATTGGTAAGGTTATTATTAATCGACTCAAGTTTGACCCGCAAGCAGGTCGCGCTGCTCACTTTGCCAACGTAGAAAAAGTCTTTGCGGTACTGATGATTGTTACTGCTTGTTGTATGGCGTTTGCCCATGGTTCAAACGATGTGGCGAATGCAATTGGGCCATTGGCTGCTGTAGTCAGTATTGTCAACAGTGGTGGTGAAATCGGTTCTAAATCAGCCTTAGTATGGTGGATATTACCCCTAGGTGGTATTGGTATTGTTGCAGGTTTAGCACTTTTTGGTCATCGAGTTATCAAAACGATTGGTAATGGGATTACCCATTTAACCCCAAGCCGCGGTTTTGCTGCAGAACTTGCTGCTGCAAGTACGGTGGTTATCGCATCAGGTACTGGTTTGCCTATCTCTACCACGCAAACCTTAGTTGGCGCAGTACTGGGTGTAGGTATGGCAAGAGGTATTGCGGCACTTAATTTAGGTGTAGTAAGAAATATCGTTATTTCATGGGTGGTAACACTTCCTGCAGGTGCTGGTTTATCAATTATGTTCTTCTACATGATTAAAGGTATCTTTGCCGCCTAAAACGCACTTTTTAATCAGTCAAAGTTAGGCTGAATTGCTATAAAACTAGGCCAGAACGTTACAACGTTTCTGGCCTTTTTTAGTGACAAAAAACGGCATCCTTTCGCTGTCATTTATCCTTATAATGTAAGTCACAAAAAGTTCATTAAAGCTTCATAAAATTGTCATTTAAGTCATTTTGGTCTATATTGCGCGCAATTTAAATCCTGCCAAAAACTGGAATGAGACGTGTCTAAAAAAAACATAGTGTTAACTTCATTTTTCTCCGCTTTTTTAACCTTATCTTTGCCATTGACGGCGCTTGCACAAGAAAAAGAAGGACAAAATGACACGGCTTTATTGGAACGCCTTAACCAATTAGAACAAGAAATTAGTGCCATAAAAGACAAGCTAAATGCGGTTGCAACAGACAAGGTAGAAATAGACAAAAAACTAAGCACTAAAAATGATACGTCGGTGAAATGGAAGGGCGCACCTGAAGTAAAAAGTCAGGGCGGGTGGAGTATTAAGCCACGAGGCAGAATGTTGTATGACTTTTCTAACCTCTCTTCTGTGCCATCGAGCATTGATATCCCCGGAGAAGGATTTTCTAATGAGGCTCGACGGGTACGACTTGGTATTCAGGGCTCTATGCCAGGCGGTTTCGCTTATAAATTGGAAGCTGATTTTCTGGATGGCACGACGTTAACTGATGCTTACCTTGATTACAAAAGCGATGGATTAAAAATCATTATTGGCCAGCATAATAATTTTCAAGGTTTAGAAGAATTATCCAGCAGTAATGATACAAGCTTTATTGAACGAGCAGCCTTTACTGATGCCTTTGGTTTTGAACGTAAGGTTGGTATTTCAGCATCATATAAAGTCGCTGATATTAATCTAGAAGGTGGGGTATTTACCGATAACATCGATAATTTGAACGACGGCAATAACTCACACAGTGTTGATGTAAGAGCCTATCTGGCCCCGAAAATAGAGGGTAAGCAATGGCATGTTGGTGCATCAGTGCACTGGCGAAATCTCGCAGACAGCACTGACACAGTCAGATATCGTGCGCGCCCTATGGTGCACACGGTTGATACTCGATTTATTAATACCAACAATATTGCCGGTGCCGACACTGAAACAGGTTTGGGCCTAGAGTTTGGCCTGATTGCTGATCGTTTTCATGCCATGGCTGAAATGTATTCATTAATGCTCGATAGAAACGGTTTTGAAGATGCATCTTTCTTTGGTGGTGCGATTGAGGCGGGTTATTTTTTAACAAATGATGCTCGCCAATATCAAGGTGGCATATTCAAGGGGGTGAAAGTCAGTGAACCCTTGGGTGCCGGTGGTATGGGCGCGTGGCAAATTAATGTCAGGTTTGACCGTCTAGACTTGGTCGACGCCGATATTGTTGGCGGTACTCAAAATGCGTATATGACCTCACTTATTTGGACACCGGTTAATAACGTTAGATTTTTAGTGAATTACGGACATATTAAGTACAGCGATGCCTTGGGTATTGTTGAGGGCGCGCCGCAAGATTTTTCGGTCAATGTGGTGGGGGCGCGCACTCAGGTCAGTTTTTAACGATCATGTAATGGGCTAATTGGCTCACCGAGTGGCTCACTGAGTGGGCCAATTAGCTCTCACGCCTCTGAGTTTAAATTTCTCACTCAAGTGTTTTTTTATCTACCAAACTAATCTAAACTTGTCGAACTAATCGTTTTTATAGATGAGTTTTTCATGAAATGGCCCAATCTTAAACATTTACACTACTTAGTTATTCTTCACCAAGAACAACATTTCCACCGTGCTGCCCAACATTGCCATATTAGCCAATCAACCTTAAGTACCGCGATTCAAAATTTAGAAGAGCAGTTTGGTACCCAATTATTAGAGCGTGACCATAAAAACTTTGTCTTCACGCCATTTGGTTTAGAGTTGGTCGAACGCAGTAGGGCGCTACTGACTGATGCCCATGAGCTAGTGGATTTTGCCCAAAGTGCTGGAAACTGGCAGGCTGGTAAATTGAAGTTAGGGGTGATCCCCACGATTGCGCCATTTTTATTTGAAGGTTTGATCAGTCAAATAAAACAAAATTTGCCTGATATCACTTTACAACTTCAAGAAGACACCACCACTAATTTATTAAGCCAGTTAAACGAAGGCGCCTTAGATCTATTGATTTTAGCCTTACCCATGGAAACACCGGGGTGTAAGCAATTAGTACTCGGTCATGATCCTTTTCATTTAATTGCCCACAGTGACTTAGTGCCTAATTTACCTGTTCCGCTTGATGTGTCTGCCTTGCCCAAAGAAAGTATATTTTTATTACAACAAGAACATTGCATGACCGGCCATGCGGTCAGTGCTTGTGGCTTGTCGTATAAAGACCAAGTTAGCTCATTGTCAGCCAGTAGCTTGTACACCTTAGTGCAATTAGCGAACAGTAAACTGGGCTACACCTTCATGCCAGAATTAGCCATTAAACATCATATTTTGAAAACCACACCTTTAGTTTCGATGCCAGCGGAAGATAAAGCCTATCGAGAGATTGGTTTGGTGTGGCGTACAGGTACAACGCGGGTGAGGTTGTTTCGCCATTTAGCCAATCTACTGGCTCCTCTGATCCCAATTCCCACCTTAGAAAGATAATGTCCTCTGTGGTCAAAAAATAGTGTTTATTTAGTTAATATTTTCAAACTATTTTTTGATCCTCTTCGACTTAAGCTGTGAACCTAAAAAACAGGGAAACTAACCAGTGTTTGAGAAAAGCGATGAACAGCTTATAGCGAAAGCACTGCAAGGCAATAAACAGGCTTGGGTCAATTTACTTAAGCGCTACGAAAAATCTATTTATAACTATGGCATTAGGATGACGGGCAAAAATGAAGACGCCCTGGATCTAATGCAAGAAGTATTTATTTCGGTTTATCGAAACCTTGCCACGTATCGTCATGAAGGCAGTTTTAAAAGTTGGTTATTTCGTATAGCCCATTTTCGGTGCATCGAATTCTATCGTCGTAAACGTCCTATGGAGGGCTTAGATGATGTGCCAGAAATTGAGTCTGAACAAATCCCCAATGAACAATATATTGATAGTGTCAAAGAAAACAAGCAGCTGATCCAAGCGATGCAGCGATTGCCCTTAGCCCAAAAAACGGTGATTGAATTGAAATTTTTTGGTCAATTTACCTTTGATGAAATTGCCGAACTAACGGGCATGTCGGCAAATACCGCAAAGTCCCGCATGTATGGGGCTTTAGAAAAGTTGAAAACCTTAATGGAGGTTGATTATGCCTGATGTTACCAACGAGCAATTACTTGCTCTGTGGCTAGACGGTCGTTTAAATGCACAACAACGATTAATGTTTGAGCAACGCTGTGTAGATGATGAGGTCTTTGCGCAACAAGTTGAGGCGGCGAACAACATAACGGTACATGCTCAACATTTTATTGAACAAGATGTGCCACATTGGGATCGTGCAGCAAGTTTTACCGAGGTCAAAAATACGCCATGGTGGCATTGGCAAGGGCTGTCTGGTCTATCTATTGCCATGTCTGTGGCTGCCATGTTGATGGTGGTGACAGGTTTACAAATTAAGGTTGATGACGGCGCGCTGACAATCAGTTTTGCTGATAATCAGAGCCAGCTGCAAATTGAACGGTTAGTAGAAGATAAGTTGCAAGAGTACAAAACCGAGCAACAGCTGGCGATGAATCGGTTTACCCAATCTTTGCAACAACAACAATTAGATGCGAGCAGTCAGTTGACCCAATATTTATTGACGTCAAGCCGCAAGGAAAGACGCGAAGACTTTGCCGAGCTGATTAAGTTTGTTAACGAACAGCGCTCAGACGATCAACTTTTTTATGCTCGTCAATTGAATCAATTACAGCAAGATATCTATACCAATCCCGCTCAATCGGGTTTGAATAGCAATAAAGAGTGAGGATATACCCATGAAATTTAACCTTAAAAATACCGTTTTAGCCATGACCTTAGCGGGCTTGACCATGACTCAGGCGAATGCCCAAGCGCCTACTAACATAAAGGATGTGCGTAACGAATTGGGTATAATGCTGAATATTTTGCAAGCCTCGTTACGTCAAAATAATAATAAAGAACTCAGATTCAGAGCCAATAGCGTCACTTACTTAGCAAATCAAGGGGTGGTTTTTGGCATTAGTAGTAATAACCATGGCAAGGTCTTCGGTTTTGATTTAGGCAATATGCTAAGTGATATTTCAGCCGCCATGCCGGTGGCGCCACCGGTTAATAATTCGGGCACCGGTTTTGGTTTTGATTTTGACGAGGTGGAGTTTGAAGAAGCCATTCGTGATGCCTTTGAACGTGACAGTGAATTTGCACAAGACACTCGCGATAAAATGCGTGAGCTAAGTGAGCGCCAACGTGATCTTGCCTGGGAGCAACGAGAATATGAACGTAACCGTCGTGATCTTGAGTTTGAAAAACGCAGCGCAGATGGTGAACGTCGCAAAGAGCTTGAAAAAGAGTTAAATAAACTTGCTAGTGAAGTAAAAAAACTCGAGAGCAAACGGGTAGAACTAGAGAAATACACAGAAGAGCTCGCACAAGAACAAAGTAAAGTCGCTGCCGAGCGAGAAACCGCGAGACAAAAGTTGTATAGCCAATCTTTAGCTGCTTTTGAAGATACCGTGGGGACCATGTTATGCCGTTATGGCGCGGGTTTGAAAGCCTTACCCGATGATGAAAATATTAGTTTTGTTCTCAATGATTTCATCCAAGCCCAAGATAACAGTGCAATCGGTACTCATGACAAAGTCTACGTGTTTAAAAATAAAGACGTTAAAGCCTGCGTAACGGGTAAAAATAACAAAGAGCAATTGTTGAGTGCGGTCACCACTTACTTGTTTTAAGGGGGCTACGATCGTTTGTCGAGGAAAGATTGAGTGCTTATTTGCCCATATGGCCAGCCTATGCTGGCCTTATGGGGTTCAATGACTCAATTTCACTTGATACAAGAGGCATTTTTGCTCATGACATTTTCAATTTAAAACGTTAACCTAGCATGATTTTTTATTTTGGGATTGAGTATGGCAACGTCAGTGGTAATGAGCGGTTCTGGTCTGTGGACCCCGTCACATAGCATATCAAACGAAGAATTGGTTCAGGCTTATAATGCCTATGCTGAACAATTCAACACAGACAATAGTGCCGCCATTGAACGTGGCGAAGTCAGTGCAAAGCCTTTTTCCAGCGCTGAATTTATCGAAAAAGCCTCTGGCATTCGCAGTCGTTTTGCCTACGTCAAAGAAGGCATCTTGGATATCAACCGAATGCGGCCCAGTATTGCCCCACGCTTAGATACAGAATTAAGCGACCAAGCCGAAATGGCGATTTATGCTGCTAAAAAAGCCCTTGAAGCGGCCAATAAAACTGCCGCTGATATTGATGTTGTGATTGTATCTTGTGCCTATACGCAGCGCTCTTATCCGGCCTTAGCTATTGAAGTACAAGACGCGCTAGGTATAAAAGGCTTTGGTTTTGATATGTTAGTAGCCTGCTCGGCTGCCACATTTGCTTTGCACCGAGCATATGAAATGATTGCAGCAGGAACGGCTAAGGGCGTATTGGTCATCAACCCAGAATTAACCTCACCGCAGGTTAATTATTGTGATCGGGATAGTCATTTTATCTTTGGTGATGTAGCAACGGCGATGGTGGTGGAAGCGGCAGAAACCGCTAATGCCGAACATGTCTATGAAATCATGAGTACCAAGGCTGTTACTTCATATTCAAACAATATTCGTTCAAACTTTGGCTATGTTAGCCGAGCAAATGACACTAATCCCTTTGCTGGGGATATGTTGTTTCATCAAGAAGGGCGCAAAGTTTTTAAAGAAGTATGCCCGATGGCGGTGGAGCATATTAGCGAGCATCTTCAACGTCACTCATTAGACTCTACTCATATAAAACGTTGGTGGTTACACCAAGCCAACATCAATATGAATACTTTAATCAGTCGTAAACTACTGGGCCGTGAGCCGAGCATTGAAGAAGCGCCGATTGTATTAGATAGCTATGCAAATACCGCTTCAGCGGGCTCGATTATCGCGTTTAGTTTGCATCATCAAGATTTGGTCAGTGGTGACATTGGTTTGTTGTGTTCCTTTGGTGCTGGTTATTCCATAGGCAGTTTATTGTTGAAGAAACGCTAAGCAACAATCAGGTAAATAACCAAAACATGAAGTCTGCCAAGGATCGATAATATGTTAGCTGTAGTGGGTTATGCCGTTAGTGCCATTGGATATGCATTTTTATTGCTGTTGATCTTAACGGTACGCAAGTCTGGTTTAGCAAAATACTTATTGGTTTTGGCGACCGCAGCGACCAGTGTCTGGTCGGGTGTACCATTTTTTTTCGCTGAGTTGTCTATCGAAAAAATCATTTTTTTTGATAATGTCAAAAACCTATTTTGGTTATTGTTTTTAGCCTCTTGTCTTAAAGATAACTTTAAAAACATTCAACAAGTGTTGGCGCGCAAAGAAACGTGGTTGATCGTATCTTTGCCGCTCTTTGGTATGCTGATCCCTTATCTGGGGCATTCGTTAGAGTCGTGGCAGTATTTAATCCAAACCACCATCGCCCTTGAGTTTCTTGTTTTGTTGGAGGTTATTTACCGGCAATCGGGCGACAATCGCTGGGCGCTCAAACCTCTCATCTTATATTTAGCGGTAATCAGTATTTTTGATTTTTTGACCTTTGCCAATGCGTTAATGATCGATCAAGTCCATGTTTACTATTTATCTTCTCGCGGTTTTATTTACGCGGCACTCATTCCTCTTTTAGTGTTAGCTATCAGGCGGGTCAAAAACTGGGGGGTAGAAATTTATATCTCCAGAGATATTGTGTTGCATAGTACCTTGCTGCTGGTGGCTGGTGGGTATTTGTTGTTTATGGCGTTGGTGGGCTATGTCGTTAAATATATTGGTGGCGAATGGGACACCAGCATCCAAGTAGTCTTGATATTTTTATCGTTAACCTTATTGCTTGCACTGTTTATGTCTACCAGTTTTCGTACTCGTATTAAGGTCTTTATTACGAAACACTTTTTTGCCAATCAATTCGATTATCGCCATGAGTGGGTCAAATTAACTGAGTGTTTAGAAAGTCCGCAAACTGAAATTAATGAGATAAATCTCACTGCGTTGAGGGGCTTTTTACAAGCAATAGAGTATCAAAGTGGCTGTTTACTGCGTTACCAGCACGGTGAATTGATCAAGCTAGCGGATGTTGATCACTCTGATTTAAATGACGATGAAATAACCGTCTTATTGACGTTATCTGAGTTTTTTAAACAGAAGGCTTGGATCATTGATTTAACTGAATTGCGGACCCATCCACACAATTATGAAGGGCTCAAAATTAATCACGCTTTACTCAATCAAGCTCGGTTCCAAATCATTGTGCCTTTGTATAAAGACAATGAATTTTGGGGGATGGCCGTAATGTTAGGGGCGCAGCATGCGACTAAAAAGCTGAATTGGGAACTACGTGATTACATCAATGCCGTTACGGCGCAAGTCTCTAACTTTTTGTTTCATCAGCAGGCTGCTAAAGAGTTGGCTGAAAATGCACAATTTGCTGCCTTTACCCGCATGTCAGCATTTGTATTGCACGATTTAAAAAACGTGTTGGCGCAAATCGACCTTATTTTATGTAATGCTGAACAGCATAAAAATAATCCTGAATTTATTGAAGATACCTTTGAGACATTGCATCATACTAAAGCGAGAATGGAAAAAATGCTGAGTCAATTGACTGAAAAGCATAGCACTGTGGCCAGTTCTGAATCTCTCGTGTTATTGTCTCAGTGTATTGAACAAGTTGTGCAGCAACGTTGCGCTACGTTATACCCGACACCCAATGTGTCGGTGAACAGCGAGACTGAAGTGGTACTCGACAAAGAAAAATTCGCCAATGTGATGTATCACCTTATCAGTAATGCACAACAAGCTACTCGAGATGATGGTCAAATTGACGTGATCTTGGATAAGTCTGACAATGAAAAATATATGCTGGTAAGAATAGTCGACAACGGCTGTGGTATGAGTGAAGCGTTTATTCAAACAAGGTTGTTCAAGCCTTTTGATACGACAAAAGGTAACGCAGGAATGGGGATTGGCGCTTTTGATGCCAAAATGTTCTTAGATAAGATTGGTGGACAACTTAGTGTAGAAAGTGAAGAAGGTCAGGGTTCAACCTTTACTTTACGCATTCCAATTTAATGATGACGAAATGATTCGAAGGGCATAGACATGGAAAAAATATTGGTCGTTGAAGACGACTTAGGAATACAAAAGCAACTGAAATGGAGCTTTGCCGGTTACGAAGTCATTTTTGCTGAAGATAGAAGCAGCGCGATAGCGCAATTACGTCGTTTTGAACCTAAAGTGGTGACCTTGGATTTAGGATTACCACCGGATCCGGCTAATGCTACTGAAGGCATGCAAACCTTGGAAGAGATTTTATCTTTAGCACCACAAACAAAAGTTATTGTAGTAACGGGCAACAATGATAAAAAAAATGCCTTAAAAGCCATCAATCTTGGGGCATACGACTTTTATCAAAAACCGATAGACTCAGACACTATTCAAATTTTGGTGAGTCGCGCGATTAATTTATTTAATTTAGAAATGGAAAACCGCCACTTAGCCGCAGTGGCCCCATCTATGGATAAAATTATTGGGCAAAGCGAAGGCATATTAGCCGCCAGCCGCAAAGCGGAACGGATTGCGCAAACCGATATCAGCACCTTATTACTAGGTGAAAGCGGTACAGGTAAAGAAGTCTTTGCTCGCAGTATTCATGAACACAGCTTACGAAAAGATAAACCTTTTATCGCCATTAACTGTGCATCGATTCCAGAGAATTTATTAGAGAGTGAGTTGTTTGGTTATGAAAAGGGCGCCTTTACTGGGGCGAACAAAACCACGCCTGGTAAGATAGAAACGGCGCAAAACGGCACTTTATTTTTAGATGAAATAGGCGATATGCCCATTGGTTTACAAGCTAAAATGTTGCGTTTTTTGCAAGAAAGAGTGATTGAAAGAGTGGGGGGGCGCAGTGAAATACCGGTGGATATTCGGGTAATTTGTGCAACGCACAGGGACGTACCCAGCATGGTGGCTGAGCAAACCTTTCGCGAAGATCTATATTATCGAATCGGTGAAATCAGCATTAATATTCCCCCTTTGCGTGAGCGCAATAACGACGTTATTTTATTAGCGAGAACCTTTCTAGCCCAATACAACGACGAATTTAAAACTAAAATAAAAGGCTTTAGCGATAGTGCGATCAAAGCAATGACGCAGCACAAATGGCCGGGCAATATTCGAGAGTTACAAAATAAATTAAAAGCTGCAGTGATAATGGCTGAGGGCTCGCATATTCAAGCTGATGACTTGAATTTAAGGGTCAATGATGAAGTCCCCTCCATCGATACCTTAAACTTGCGAGAAGTTCGTGAACAAGCTGAAAGCAGGGCTATTCGAAATGCGTATCAGGTAGCTGAGCACAATATGTCAAGAACGGCAGAGTTACTTGGGGTAACCCGTCCTACACTTTATTCTTTGATTGATAAATATCACTTAGATGATATCAAAACCGCTTAGGTGAGATATTTTTCTAAGGTATGATGATGGGCGGCTGGTTCACTCAGCTGCTTAATTTAGGTCTTTATGGCACATACGTTTTACCTTTCACTCGCGTTTGTGGCTCTTATCTGTAGTTGGCTAATTGGCAATTTTTTGAGCCCTTATGTAAACCTTCCTCCTTCTTTAATGGGCTTATTTGTGATGCTCGCTGCTTTGCTAATCCTCAAGCGAGTTCCATCATCATTGTTTATTGTCAGTGCTTGGGTGTTGCGCTGGATTGCTCTGTTATTTATTCCAGTTACAGTAGGCGCCGCTGCATTTATTGGTGAACTTGGTCCTTGGCTCGGCTTGTTGCTTTTTGCGGTGTTGCTCAGCACCGTTGTGAGTTTGTTATTGACCGCATGGCTCGCGCAAAAGCTGCTGCTTAATAGCTCCGGAGATTCAGCTGATGGTTAACTGGCTGGCTAGCGAATTACCTTGGCTGACTCAAAGTGTATTGCTGCTGATTACCATTACTACGTATATTCTTGCTGTGAAAATCAATCGCCTAAGGGGCACATTACTGTGGTTGCATCCTATTGTGCTAAGCAGTATCGCTATGCTTGCTATCTTAACCTTATTTGAGCATAGCATCGAAGCTTATGCCCAAGAGGTTGGTTTGTTAACATGGCTTTTAGGGCCAGCGACCTGTGCACTGGCCATCCCAATTTTTCGTCATTTGCGCTTAATTCATCAAGCAGGTATAAAAATGATCCTAATCATTTGTGTGGGGGGACTGACCGGCCCCTTAGTGACATGGCTAATTTTATATGCTGTCACCGCGCCAGACTGGCTGCAATTAAGCGTGCTGACAAAGTCCATTACTACGCCTTTGGCAATTGATACCAGCCGTTTGATTGGCGCTAATCCCTCATTAGCCGCGGGGATCGTCATATTAACCGGATTGTTAGGTGT
The DNA here is from genome assembly GCF_052119645.1 of Flavobacterium sp. W21_SRS_FM6. Taxonomy (NCBI): domain Bacteria; kingdom Pseudomonadati; phylum Bacteroidota; class Flavobacteriia; order Flavobacteriales; family Flavobacteriaceae; genus Flavobacterium; species Flavobacterium sp. W21_SRS_FM6. The sequence continues at coordinate 98,019 of NZ_JBGQOM010000002.1, read as the reverse complement.
GCTGGTCAGCGGACCAATATTTCGTCTATTCAATATCCATGATAGTAGTGCTCGAGGCCTTGCGTTGGGCACTGCAAGTCATGCCATTGGCACTGCCCATGCCATTAGCTTCGGAGAAAAAACAACAGCGTTTGCTACCGTCGCCTTATGCATCAACGGTGTTGCTACGGCTATTTTATTGCCGTGGATAATATCCGCATTTTTACCTTTATCTGGTACATAATCTGCATAGCCATAACCAAGGTTGCTGATAATCGTACTGTGTTTTATTTTATGAATTTAATTTTAAGCAAAAAAACTGGGGTCCGTTTAGCCTTCTTGAGCTTTGTAATGTTGTTAGTGGCTTGTGGGGGAGGATCATTAGATAGTGATACAAATTCTCCAGCTGCTAAGGTCATTGTTAATGCCGGCAGTAATAGAAGTGTGGATGAAAACACCACGATAACCCTCAGTGCAGAGGCTATTGGGGTAACTGAACCTTTGCGCTATGCGTGGCGCGCTAGCCCGAGTTTAGTTATTACTCATGAAGATACCAGTGTCGCTACCGCCAGTTTTGTGACGCCTACTACGACAAGTATTTTAAGCTACATATTGACCTTGGAAGTCACCGACGCGGATGGCAACAAGGGTTCAGATACGGTTGAATATCAGGTTTTGCCTGTCAACATCGCACCAAGCGCACAAATCGTGGTCAATCAAATTCAGGGGTTCGCGCTAAATCAGTTTCCTGCTGGTATTGAAGTTGTCCTTGATGGCAGTACCAGCTTTGATACCGATGCCTCAGATGGCAGTCAAACAGTGACGCAATTTAAGTGGCAACAAACTGCCGGAGAGGAAGTCTTAGGTGGCATTAGTACCGATGGCGATAGCTTAGCGTTTATCAGTCCTGTTTTAGATAATAACAATAGCCTTAGTTTTACATTAACAGTGACAGATGAAGAAGGGGCACAAGGCAGTGCTTCCGTTACTCTAAGTGTTCTTAGTGCCAGTAATACTGTGCCGGTAGTTAATGCTGGCGTTGATCATCAAGTGTTTTCTGGTGAGTCTATTATTTTAGCGGGTGAGGCGAGTACCAGTGTTGCGGCTGCGCGTCCTTTGCTTTACCAATGGTTAAATGATTCTGAATTAAACCCATTGATCAGCGATCCTAAACAACTACGGACGCATGGAGTCGCACCAAAAGTTAGCTCTACTCAAACGATGACATTTACCTTAGCGGTAAGCGATGCCTCGGGAAATGTAGTAGAGGATGCCGTTAATGTTGTGATTAATCCGCTATTGATCAGACCTTTAAATGATACTGGCATCTTATTACAAGCAAACAACTCCGCCAATACCACTGAACAACAACACGACTTTCCTGGCCAAGATGCTCAGCGTGGTCAAGACATTATCGCTACAAATGGTTTACTTGAGAAAGCGGGCAGAGGAGATGCTGGCTTTGATTTTACTCGCCTAGATAACATTGGTGATGAAGTGGATGATAGTCAACAAACATGGTCGTGTGTAAGAGATAATGTCACCGGCTTGATTTGGGAAGTGAAATCAGCGGCCACCTCTACTGATTTACATAGCAGTGCTCATACGTATTCGTGGTATTTAAGTGAGCAAGGTGACGAATTTAGCGGTGCGCAAAGTCCTACACTAGCAAGTTGTAGTTTAACTGAATGCAATACTGCCGCTTATGTTGCTGCTGTTAATAGTGCTGGCTTGTGTAACTTTAATGATTGGCGAATGCCTAGCCATCAAGAGTTACTGTCGATCGTGCATTTTGGTCGGACAACACCGCCGATGATTGACCCAGACTACTTTCCTAATACCGCAGATTCGACTTTAGCACCAGCATGGTACTGGACCAATCAATCCAGTGCTGATGGTGCGGATTCTGATAGCTCACGTACGGCATGGGCAGTAGATTTTAACTCTGGTAATGACAACTTCTTAATGAAAACAAATGTGGCGTTTATACGCTTGGTGAGGGCAGGTCGATGAAGCTCAGTCTTTTACTCTTTACGGTATGCGTGTCATGCTCGGGATTGGCCCAAACCTGCCTCGAAAGTATTAATGAAACCACGCCTAGCAGTAACTTTACGATAAACCTAAATGGCACGGTAACCGACAGTCGATTGGGCTTAATGTGGATGCGTTGCAGCTTGGGCCAAACGTGGAATAGTGCTTCGGCGAGCTGCACCGGGGACGCGCTTGAGTTAAATTGGCAAGAGGCCTTACAAACAGCCCATGGTTATATCTACGCGAATCAGACTGGATGGCGAGTTCCTAACGTCAAAGAATTGGCCAGCATTACCGAAGGTCAATGTGTGCGACCTGCCATCAATACTGAAATTTTTCCAAATACCCCAGCCGATGACTTTTGGACTTCCAGTCCGGCGGTGTCAGATCCCCAACGAGCGTGGGTTATTGCCTTTTTTAATAGCAGTAATTCAATTAAAGAAAAAAGTCTATTTGTGTATACCCGTTTAGTACGAACCGCAAATTAACCTAGTATTTCGAAAGCTTATCGGATCCTCCGTTGCTATTTTTAGCTGACAAGGCAAACTAAGCACAAAGATTTATTAGAGAAAACTATGGCGTTTAGATTTCTGCTTCTGTGTTGTTTCTGTGGCTCTGCTTACGCAGATCTCGACTGTGAAGTGGCCCTTAATTTTGGTTTAGTTATTAACCAGCAGCAAATTCGGGTTATTGATAATAGCCGAACAGTGTATCAAATCAATGGTGACTCCCAGCTTATGGTGGGTGGTCATTGGATTGAACTGCACGACGAACACCAACAGCAAAATTTAGCTGAACTTGCCAAGGGCTTGCACCTAGTGGTACCCAAAATGATTTTATTGGCAAACGAAGGCGTTGAACTGGCTGTTGATACCGTTGAGCAGGTCTATTCGGGACTCATGGGCAAAGACCATAAAAGTCAGCAAAAACTCCAAGCCTCCCTAGAGCGTGTACAAAAAAGTGTCCGAGAGAAATTTATTCATGCTAACGATACCTATTATATGGGGCCAGGTCGTCTAGAAAATGTCGATGATTTTGTTGATCGCGAACTTGAAGAGCAAATCGAACACGTGATGAGCACGTCTGTAGGTGGTATTTTATCGGCGATTGGCGGTTTGGTGGCAAGTGAGCAAAACACTGAGCAAAAAGTGGATGAACTGGCGCAAAAACTCGAAGACGTCGGTAACGTTATTGAACGGAATGTGGTTCCTAAGGCACAGTCCTTGAAACAAAAAGCTGAGTGGTTTTGTAATAAATTTAAAGAGTTAGATCGTGTCGAAGAAAACTTGCGGCAGAATGTGCCTGAGCTCAAAGCATATAATATTCTCAATACCAGCTCTAATACAATTAGCATCCCTCAATAAGCGTATCTACATCGACTTTGGCCGTGATACGCTCTCGTCAGTCAATATCTACCTGCCTAACTGCTAGCCCAGGCTGACAACAACGTCAATATTTATCATTGTTTTTTGCCTTGGATTTGCTTCTGTCAAGGATGTAAAGTCAACACGCCCGGATAAAACAAATTAAAATGTTTCATTGTGTGTCGTAATCTGCGCCGCTTTATTTCATAATATGTAACGGTTGTAGTGTCTGCGGCATGAGGGGGAACATAAGTAGCAGACCTCCCGATATATATTTACGACAAGATTATTCAAAGGAAAGTTAGGTCTTGGTACTACACTAAGACTATTAAACGCTTTTATCGTTTCAGAATTGACTGAGAAACGTTGAAGTAATTGGTTACTTTGGGCATCGCACCGACATATTCCATTTTATCCGGCAGCTAGTTTGTCGACGTTTATTTCGTTTGCGGGCTCTGTATTTATAACTGAAAAACGTATTTTGGAGTCTAGGCTGTCAATGATAAGTTCCGTCAAAGTTCCTTTGATATTGATTATCGTAATAACAACATTGAGCGTAGCGTTATTCTCGCTGACTATTTCCATTAATCAACACGAAATTCTCTATCGTGAATCGGTTAAGTCCGATTTGGACGGCCTATCTGAAAATTTATCTAACGACTTGGTTAGCGTTTTAGTCTCCTCCGATAATGAAATTGAACTAGACACGATTTTGTTGCGTTTAGACAGATACGAAAATGTAAAATTTGCGCATATTTTTACCGTCGATGGTGAACGTTTAAGCAGTTATTTTGGAAAGTCTGGGCGGCCAAATCAAACAGAAAATAAGCCATCTCTGGCTAATTTTTTAGATATTTATCCAATAGGTATGACAATCGAACGCTCACAGCTTATTGCCTTCAAGGTGATTGGGGATACGCGTTTAGCCCAAGGTTATTTGGTCATTGTGAATGACCTAAATAAACCCTTAGAAAAAAGTAAAAGGCAAATGCTGGAGAAAATCTCTCCCTTGTTAATTCTGATTGTGACAGTAGCACTGCTCGGATTGTATCTATTTTTAAATCGACTGTTATCTCCTCTTAGCGAACTATCCCAATTTGCCAATGAAGTTAAGCGAACGCACGACTATTCCTTAAAGCCTAATATTAATGGCAAATACGAAGTTGCTGAGCTCAGTGACGATATTGGCCATATGATGGATGCTATCAATGCCGAGGTGGAGCGTAATAAAGAATACACCATGCGCCTTTTATCTCAGCAAAAGGCGATGGAAAAATTAGCTAATTTTGATAGTTTAACCGGCTTACCAAATAGGCAATTTTTTGTAGAGTTGCTGCGAGTTGAAATTGCAAGAGCTAAACGTGTCGACTCTGATGTCGCTTTACTGTTTTTCGATTTAGACGGTTTTAAAGACGTTAATGATGCCTTTGGCCATGAAGTCGGTGACAAATTACTGATTAAAATTGCCGAGCGGGTAAAAAGTTATCTACGTGATGGGGATGTTATTTCTCGCTTAGGCGGTGACGAATTTTTAATTATGTTGCATAACAACCCTAATGAATACGTTATGACTGACATTGCCCAGCGGATTGTCAATGGCTTGAGTGAGACCATTAAAATTGAAGAATGGCAAATTAATGTGGGAGCCAGTATTGGTATAGCAAAGGCAAGTCAGTCTAATTTTAATCTGAGTGAATTTATCAGTAATGCTGACTTAGCAATGTATCGTTCAAAATTGGAGGGCAAAAACCGCTACACCATTTTTGTAGAATCAATGATGGAAGACAATAAACGTAAATTGTTAATTGCCAAAAATATTGATGAAGCCTTAGCTCACGACAAGTTTACGTTATTTTATCAACCTAAAGTTGATGAAAAGGCCATAGTGAAAGGTTTTGAAGTTCTGTTGCGTTGGCATGATAAGGAACTGGGTTTTATATCACCAGCAGAATTTATTCCCATCGCAGAGAACTGCGGTAAGATTAATTCAATTACCTCGTGGGTATTACGGCAAATGTGCATCGAGTTCACAGAGTTGCAAAGTACGCAAATTGAGCATGTCCGTTTGGCGGTCAATTTATCAGCAATAGACATAAAAAATGAAACGTTGTTTACCGAAATTAGCCAATTACTTGAAGACTACGACATTAACCCTAAGTGGATTGAATTTGAAGTGACTGAATCGGCCTACTTAGAAAACTTAGATATAGCCAATGGCTTCTTTGCTAAATTGCATGAATTGGGAGCAACGATCGCACTGGATGATTTTGGCACCGGTTATTCCTCTCTCGCTTATCTGACCCAAATTAACTTGGATACCTTAAAGATCGATAAACAATTTGTTGATAATCTCGGCGTGTCTGAGCGCAGCAGCCTTATCACCACCACAGTTATTGATATGGCAAGCAAGTTAAATCTGCAAGTTTGTGCAGAAGGGGTAGAAACCAGAGAGCAGGCGGATTATCTCATTGACCATGGTTGCCACTTATTACAAGGCTATTTGTTTGGTCGACCTGTCAGCTTAGAAGACGTCAAAAAAGCTGCCCTCTTAAATTGACCTTGCCTTTGGGTTGGCTGAGCCTCTCACTACCGGTATAGGTGCACTTAGCTGCGGTGTGATTTTAGTGATAGTGCGTTACTACCCCAGCCACTGCGATTTTAAGCGCAAAAATGTCGGCTGCGCTATTGCTTGGGGCAACTCGCCGATACCTACCGAATTGAACAACTAGGGATGTCAACTCAACGTGGGATAAAGCAAACCTTTGCTTATCCCACTAGTCAGTTAATTAGAGTTAGGGAGCATATAAATAACTTGCAAGCTATCCGGTAACTGTACCGTTGAAGGTAAATAGGTTACCGCCCCAGGAGTATTTTCAACATACTCAAGCAAAGCATCTATATCGTTCAATTCTTTAGGTTGCGTTTTACGACCAGAGAAGCGCATTTGCGCCCAGAAAGACTGAATACGATCCTCCGTCATGCCAATCACCTTAGTATTAAAATTCACTCTTACTAAGCTACTGGGAGGTAATGTCACCACTTTAAGTTCATGGCCGACAAATGAGCCCATAAATAAACTCTTAACCTGTTGCTTTGACAATTCTAATTCTTGTTGCTGAAGATTCGCAACCACCACAATTCTCAGTTCTTCATCATTAACCTGAGTAATAGCATTGGTTGAAAATGCTGAAAATAGCAACACTAACAAGGAGGTTTTAATTGAAGGAATGTGCATTTTCAAAATACCCACTCCCATGCAACCTGAATTAAATTGGCTTTATAATCGAATTTTTCTAAGTCTTGAATATTGAAGTAAGAACGCTCACCTTTCACACCACGTAAGTGAGTCACTTCAGCCTTTAGTGCCATTCCAACTTTAACGTCCCAACGAACGCCTAAAGCATAACTGGTTAGAACATCATTTGGGAAGGTATCAAAAATCGTTTTATAACCTGCAGACAAGGCGTCTATTTGCGGATCTAGGCCAGCGCGTATTTCGACAACAGGCTCAGCAAAGTCTGCATTATTGCGCCCATAGGTAAAATGGTAAGTGAATGAATCCACAGTTTTACCAGCAGATACATAATAACTAATAATGTCGGGAACAAAAATGACGGGCGAAGTCACTTGAGTGATTTCCGATTTAACAAAATAATCAATGTTATCGTAGGTCATGCCTAATTGATTAATTTGTACCTTACCTTGAGTCTTTAGCGAGTCTGCTGATAGGGTGTAATTAAGTTGGTATAAAATATCAGCCAGGGCTTTCATTTCAGGAATTTCGACTGAAAAGTCGGTGTTAACTGTAGACGCTCTAAACGTAAAATTTTGACTTTTAACCGTTAACACTAACCCCAACATGTTAGTGACTTCGGTGTCTATTTTTTGCACGCTACTAACAGATAACTCGTCTTTAAATTCACCCCAATAGGCCTCGAACTCCGCATTAAAATCCTCGGCAGAAATTTCATAGGTTAAATCGATACCATCAAATTGATCAAATAAATAACCGCTATACACTTGCTGAGGAGGATTAATCCAAGGATAAGCATAGCCAACATCTAAAGTATCACTGTACAAGTGAAAGGGCGCACGCTGCCTGCCTAATTTAACATTTAATTCTGGAATAGGGTGGTAACTTAAATACAGCCATTCAACACCGGAGTTTCGGTTTTCCGAACTATGGGCTAATAATTGGCTGGTTAAGGAAAAGGTCTCACTTAAATCCACATCGAGCTGCAAACCAAGTAAGGAACCTTCACCTGCACTGATATTATTATCATAACCTTCGTAGCTGGCATTTTTGTCGTCTAAGGTACCTAGCACAACACGAGAAAAACCGGAAAAACGAAACTCCGGTGTATCAGCATACGAATAAGTTGCACTTAAGCCGCTAAAACCACTTAAGGCTAATAAAAATAGGATTCTACTCAGTTTCAAAAAAAGCCCTTAACTTAAACGTTTCTGTTAATGATTCTAAGTGAGAACAATGATTTACACAAGGCGATAGGCCACCGCTTCTTGTTTTACAATTCACATTTAAAAAAACCGTTCATCTTTGCTAAGAATCATAGAAAAAGCCATTACTATCCTTAGCGCTGAAGTACCTATGTTTTTTTATTACTGATACTTCATTACCTTACTTGGAAACCAGTAAGATGTTGCCATTTTGAGTTCTTTCATGATGAATATTGAAATTTTGCGATAAGGTATTTAACAACACCTCGATATCATCTGTTTTAAATACGCCTGCAATCTTTTGGTTTCTGAGATTTTCCTCTGGAATAATAAATTTTGAGTCAGTGTAACGAGAAACTTCATTCATCGCATCCTGCAGTGTCTCGCCTTTAAAAATGAGTTTTCTATCTAACCAGCCTAAGGACACTTTGATATCCTCACCACCAAGGTTTGCTCTTTTTTGTTTACTCGTTTGAGATGACTTTATGATGACCATGTCACCAGGGGTCGCCGCATGTGTCACACCCGAAGGTAGATCCATTGCCATCTTAATACCACTTGCAGCATCAACTGACCGTTTAATATTTTTTAATTCAGCAATAAGTACTTTGCCATCGGTAACTAACAATTCGATACTTTCATTCAACACTTTTTTTACATTAAACGCAGTACCAACAGCTTGAAATACGGTGTCATCGGCAATGACGCTCAATGGTCGACTGGTATCGTGGGCAACATCAATAAAAATTTCACCCTTGACCAACTTAATGAGTCGCTCATTGGCGTTAAAGTCTACAGTGACGAAACTATTGGTGTTGATGGTTAATATACTACCGTCGGATAAATTAATGGTAGAATGTTGGCCCACTGCAGTTTGATAAGTGGAATGTGAGGACATAACTTTATCGGCAGTAAGAAATGATTCATCTTCTGTGAGAGAAAAGGTAGTAAATAACCAAACAAATAAAGAACAAAAGATGACCGAAGCGGCAATGAGGTAAGTTCTGCGTTCAAATTTTCCGGAATTGTTATGAATAGCGGGTTGGAATAGGGTAGACAACTGTGAAAAGCTATCTAATTTATCCCATGTACTTGCCATCATAAATAGCTCTCGTTCATTGCGCTCATTTTTCAACCAATGCTGTAACTCTTTTAATTCAGCTTTAGTCAAGCCTCGGTCTAGCCTAGTAACCCATATAGCGGCTTGTTTGTTGATTTGAGCCTGATCGCTGATGTCATATACATTACTCATTTGGCATTTCCTGATTTAGAATAAGATTGTGCCTTAAACGTTTGCATTCTGCGCATTTCATTACACTTTATCAGGCCATTTGCGATGTGGTTTTCCACCGTGTTTTCACTTAAATTTAAGCTTTTGGCGATTTCTTTCTGGGTATAGCCATACACTTTTTTCAACACAAATACTTTTCGACATTTAACCGGTAATTGTCGAACAACTTCACAAAAACGTGAAAATTCTTGGTCGGTGGCAAATCCTTCAAAGGTGGGGTCACCTTCTTGTTTTAAGGACGCAATATCTTCAAGTTTTAATTCTTCAATACTTTCGTTAAGCCTGTTTGATGCTTTATTTCTATGATCTAAAGCTAAATTTTTGGCCATTTTCAACATAAAAGAACGAGGGTATTCTATATTCACCTCAGACTTTACTAAACAGAGCTTAACATAGGTTTCTTGTACTATATCTTCAATATCATCGGGAGGTACTATGCTAGAAATAGTTTTAATTACCAACTTTCGTATTCCCAAAAAAACATCTGTCATATTGCCAGACATAATATCCTTAAGCCTTATAAGTACTCTATTAACTATTAGACGAAACATCATAGGCTTTCCACCAAAACCTATGGCACTTTATTTAGTCTCTTAGTAGCCAGTTCATCTGGTAAGTTTGCATACATTTTTAAAAATGAGTAACCCCCACTTTTGTTGAAATCCTTATGTATAACTAATGCCTAATTAGTTACGACAAATTCGTTTCATTTCGATAACTAGTGTTATTATTTTGTAAATAATTTTGGTGGAATCCACCGCCTTGTCCGTCTCTATGAACAGAGTAAGAAAATATCTTACTTCAGAGGTTGAGTTGAAAGTACTGATAAAAATAACATTTATTGTCGCTGCAACAGCTATGTCGTCTTTAGTTAGGGCCGATACTGCTTATTATGAAAAAGTACATCAATTCAATATTTCTCAAAAGAGTGCGGACCAATCATTAATTGAACTAGCATCACAAGCAGACTTTACCTTGGTCTTTCCCTATGACTCAGTGAAGTTTGTGACAGCCAACTCAATTAATGGGCAATACACAATCCTCAAGGCCATCGAATTATTGATTGATGGAACGCCATTACAGGTAAGTATTAACGCCCAAGGTTTGCTCTCTATTGATAACAAAGAAAATAAGAGTCGACCCACTACCATGAAAAAATCGAAAGTTTCACTCGGCATCTTTGCTGCCTTAGCTAGCATGATTGGTTTTACCAGCGAAGCACAAGAGATCCCGCAAGACAAAACACTCGAACAAGATGAAATAGAAGTTATCAACGTAACAGGATTCCGAAATGCTTTGGTTAAAGCCCTTGATGCAAAACGCGATGCATCAAATGTGCGCGAATCGATAATGGCTGAAGACATGGGCAAGTTTCCTGATTTAAACGTCGCTGAAGCCATTCAGCGTATTCCCGGAGTGGCCATTTCTCGTGAAGGTGGTGAAGGTCGAAATATAACCTTGCGAGGTTTTAGTCCCGGGTTTACTCGCACCACATTAAATGGCATGGAAGTACCAGCAGGTACAGACGGTCTCGATTCGGGCGGTGTAACTCTAAACAATAGCCGAGCTTTTGATTTTAATGTATTTGCTTCAGAGCTATTTAATCGAATTGATATTCAAAAAACCCAAACGGCCTCAATTGAAGAGGGTGGTATTGCGGGTACGGTAGATATGTATTCTGCTCGACCTTTCGACAGTACTGGTTTTCATTCTTCAGTATCATTAAAGGGAGGTTATAATACGGTAACCAAAGAAAACGACCCTAGATTTGCCTTTCTGGTCAGCAATACTTTTAACGATGATACCTTTGGTGCTTTATTGTCTGTTGCTGTTTCTGATCGTACCGTGCGTCAAGAAGGCTTTGGCAGTGTGCGCTGGCAACCAACCAATCAAATTGGTGATGGAACATGGGGCGATACCTCGCAGCTATCTACTATTAATGGTACACCAAGCAACTATTGTGGTGCGGAAGAAGCCATATCTTGTTTGTGGGTTCCACGCCTGCCTCGAGCTGATTTTTTTGGTAATGACCAAAGTCGTATCGGGGTAACGACCTCACTGCAATACAAACCCTCTGACGACATGTTGTTTACCCTTGATGTTCTGCATTCTGAGCTGGAAAACGACAGACGTAGCTACAATTCAATGGAATGGTTTATTAATCGCGGGGCACCAGGAAATTTCCAAGGACAAACACCACTTGAATTTACCGTAGATGAATCAGGTAAAATATTAGTTGCCGGTAGTTTTGATAATGTGACCTCTTGGTATGAAAGCCGTTATCAAGTATCTGATTCGACCTTCGATCAGTATGTTTTTTCAGGTGATATGCAACTCAACGACAGCCTGAAACTCGATGTAATGGTAGGCTATGCTAAAAATGATTCAGATAGAGAAGAAATTCGCTACTACTATCGTTCTGTGCCACATTTTTACTCTTATGACTACAGCAGCGCAGATGCAGCTAATGTTAGCTACGGTGATTACGATGCCACCGATCCTAACAATTTTGTGGATGCGGTTAATGCAGCAAACCGTAGTCATAATGTTAAAAAAACTAACCTTACCAGTAAAATTGATTTGCAATATTTAGGTGACAGTTTTGATATTAAAACAGGTATTGCGTTTAATGATCGCGAAGTAGACAGCCAAACCGGTAACGGCAACTTTGTTACCTTTGACCCCTCACAATACGCTACTGCTTTCCCTTACTCAGATTTTGGTCATGGCCTAGATGGCGCAACTTTAGTACCTTTCTTAGTGGCTGATTTTGATAAACTAGAACAAGATGGCATCCTCACTCATGATTATACCCCTAATACCGCCGCAGGTTGGGTAGTGGGCGAACAAACCAAGGCCTTATATATTGAATATAATGGTGGCGTTGATGTTGGCGATATGTTTTTACGCACTAACTTTGGTCTGCGCTATGTGAATACAGAAGTCACGTCAGAAGCCTTAGTGGGTGATAAAATGGTTTCAGTAAAACGCAATTACAATAACTTCTTACCATCGATGAATTTAGCCTTGGATGTTAGTGATGACGTTATTGCGCGCTTGTCTTATGGTCGAAGTATGACGCGCCCAAGTCTGGCAAGTTTAAATATCGCTGCACCGACCTTTGGCTATACAACGTTCACTGTCAGTAATTTAGGCAATCCTGGTTTAAATCCTTATGAATCAAATGATATCGACTTAGGGATAGAGTGGTATTTTGCGGAAGAATCGGTATTGGCATTTAATGTCTTTAACAAAGAGGTTGTTGTTTCCCTTGAAAACGAAGAAGTTGAAAAGTTAATTGACCAAGAATTTTGGCCGGTTATATATTCTGATCCCCAATACATCGCAACCGCCCCGATAGGCGATCCTGCAACTCAAGTTTATTCGCATAATATTCCCATTAATAATAATGATGGATTCACCGTAACAGGTTATGAATTAAGCTACCAACAGCCATTTACTTTTTTTGATGGTTGGTTATCAAACTTTGGTGTAGTGGCTAACTACACCCATGTCAGTGCAAAGGAAGTAGAAGGGGTATCACCTAATTCTTATAACTTTACTCTGTACTATGAAGAAGAGGATTATGGTGCGCGTATATCAATGAATAAACGTGATGACTACCTAGTAAATAAAGATGGCGGTAACGGCAATCTGCAAGAACGCAAATACGGCCCGACTCATGTGGACGTGTCAGCTTTTTATCACTTTAATGAAAATATTACCTTTTCACTTGAAATCATAAACTTGACTGGCGAAATTGAACGTATCTACGGAACAGGTGACGGTGACATGGATTTAACCCGTGAATACAGTCATACCGGCACCGAATATTTCCTCGGAGCTAGATATAACTTCTAAACGATAGGCTAAAACACGAAAGGGATGCTTACACATCCCTTTTTTACAACGATAAAAGGATATTCTTCAATCCTTTATGCCAATGCGCACTGGAGTAGATAGCGATGACGTTTTTTAGGGCGCGTTCAACATATTTGTTAACAAATACCTTAGCTGTTTTATTACCGGTGACATCTCCTCGTATTTTTGACAACAGAAAAAGTAAGTCGGCTTACAAAAGGGTGAAAAATGAGCACATATCACAATCGAAGTAGAATAAAGATTTTTAGCTTTATTTTACTATTTGGGCTTTCTATTTGCCATTTTCATATTGGGGCCACAACGCTTGACGAAAGTGACCCCGAAATCAAAGCCATTGTTGATCCGAGCAACCCTGAGGCTTTCAAAACAATCACTGAGGCCCTTAGCGCTGCGCCTAATAATTTGACCTTACCCTATACGATTAAAATTATGGCGGGGGATTATTATGAAAAAGTGGAAATATCCAAACCTTTTATCAGGCTTGTAGGAGAGAGTGCCACTACGACTCGACTCTATTTTGACGCGTATGCGGGATTAAAAACGTCTAGCGGCCAAACACTTGGTACATCAAAAAGTGCGACACTTACTATCAACGCACCGAACTTTAGCGCAGAAAATTTACACATTGAAAACACCTTTGATTACCCTTACTACGATGGGCTTGCTCAAGATAATCCTAGTCGTTTGAACGGTTTGCAGGCGGTGGCGGTGTTGACCAATCAAGGCAGTGATAAGGCATTTTTTAAAAATGTCAATATTAGTGGATATCAAGATACCATATACCTTAAGTCAGGCCGTTCATTTTTCTTGAATACAACCATCAGTGGTCACATAGATTTTATTTTTGGAGGCGGAACAGCGGTTTTTTATCGTTCAAATATTGTGACGCGATTTCGTCCAAATCAACCTTATCCCATAGGCTATCTCACGGCACCAAGCACGCCGATTGAACAAAAATTTGGCTTGGTATTTATAGACTCGAGTCTTAAAAAGGAAGCCGGTGTAGAGAAAAACAGCATGGCACTGGGAAGACCTTGGCATCCCACAACGTCTTTTGAAGATGGCCGTTATGCTGATCCACGAGCAATAGGACAAACGGTATTCATCAATACCTTTATGGACGACCACATACAGCAAGATCCTTGGCACCCCATGCATGGAAAATCTAAAACGGGGGAAATGATAATGTTTAGTCCCTTAGAAGCACGATTTTTTGAATATGCTTCATATGGCCCGGGTGCAAATCCGTCTAAAACTAGGAGACAACTTGCTTCAGCTGCAGGTTTTTCAGTGAGTAATATTCTGGCAGGTTGGCAGCCTCCAATCGATAACCAGTTGTATAGCGGTCATGTGGATACCAGAAAAGTCATAGACCAACTGTCTGGTGAAATGGCAGATTTCACCATTGAAACTGAGTTTGTAAAGAATGTCAGCAATTACCCCTTTATCACCCCCATAAATCAGACAAGCACAGATAACCTTGATGACTCAGTGATATCTCATCTCAATGTAGTCTATAAAACAGTGCAAGGGATTGAATTATACCTTGATGTATTCTCACCCAAAACAATAGCTAAACCTGTTCCTGCGGTTGTTATGGTTCATGGTGGTGCTTGGCGCTCGGGAGATAAGTCACATCAAGTGCCAACTGCTAAGTGGTTAGCAGAGCATGGTTACGTGGGTGTTGCAGTGGGATACAGGCTGTCAAAACAGGCGTTATATCCAGCAGGACTAGAAGATATTAATGATGCAATACTCTGGTTAAAACAGCATCATCAACGCTACTCTGTCGATCCTAATAGGATTGCAATTTTAGGCGCATCCTCTGGCGCACATATGGCGACATTGTTAGGTACGATGGGTACTGATCCCAATAGTGATTCACCTTACGAGGCCGTTAACGCCATTATAAATATTGATGGTGTGGCAGATTTGGCCTCACCACAAGCACGTGAATTTGAAGATAAACCCAATAAAATTTCATACGCCGCTCTTTGGTTGGGGGGCCATTATGCCCAAGAGCCTAGGCTTTGGCATCAAGCATCGCCTATTGAATATGTAGGGAGATATACCCCGCCTACATTATTTATTAATTCATCTTATGACAGATTCCATATTGGCCGCCCCGCTTATGTGGAAACCCTATCCCAATATGGTATTTACTCAGAAATTCACACCATACCCGATACCCCGCATCCGTTTTGGCTTTTCCATCCTTGGGCTGATACAACACGAGATATTTTACTCAACTTCTTAAATAAAGTATTTGCTCCGCCACTGTCAGAAGTAGACAAGTTACTCATGCCCTGTGCACAAGCTTGTGTAGAAGGTGAGGCCTTTAATGGTGCCCAACAATGATAGGTAATTAGAGTAAGCAACGCTTAAATCACTAGTTTGAGATGGGTTATCAATCTGCCGTCAAAGTGCTTGTCAGTGTTATACCAATGATAAGCACAGCACAAACTTTACTTCTTATTATCTAATGGCTCTGTATTTACAGCTTTGTCCTCTGGCAATGGATTAGGACTTGCGCCAATAATATGAATATCGCGTTGTGGGAAGGGAATTTCAAAGCCATTTTGGCTAAGAGCTTCGTTAATTAAGGTATTGATCTCATGGGTCACCGGCAGCCGTTTTGCCGGGCTGTCGACAAAAATACGTAATTCAAAATCCAATGAGCTTTCACCATGGTTGGTGAAAAATACGCTTGGGGCTGGGTTGGTTAGCACGTCAGGATGCGCCTCAAGTACACCAAGTAACAGGTCTTTTGCCGCCCGAGTATCTGAGCCATAAGCAATGCCTATTTTAACTACGAGTCGTGTTACTGGATTATGTAGTGTCCAGTTCGTGACGTTCTCGGTTATGATCGATTTATTTGGCAAAAGGACTTCTCGATTATCAAAATCGGTAATGGTCGTCGCTCGAATTTTGATATTACTTACCGTACCACTTAAATCACCAATGGTAACGGTATCGCCGACCCTGACCGGGCGTTCAAACAAAATAATTAAACCAGAGACAAAGTTGGCCACAATTTCTTGTAAACCAAAGCCGAGCCCTACACCGAGCGCTGCCACTATCCACTGTAATTTAGACCAATCGATACCGAGTTGACTTAAACCCAATACCAGTGTGGTACCCATAATGACATAACCTAAAATAGTCACTGCGGCATAACGGGCTCCTGGGTCAAGACTGACTTTGTCGAAAAAGCTGATCTCCAGCATGCCTCTGGCGTTTCGAGCCGCGATGAAGCCCCCCAGTAAAAAGAGTAACGAAACGATAATGTTCCATAGCGTCACATCTTCGCTGCTCGGAATACCATCCACCGTCATGTCTTTTTGCCACAAAACAATTTCGTTGACGATACCAAGGGCGGGTAGCAGGGGTAACCAGATAAACCATAAACCGGCGATAAAAAGTAAACTTGATAAGCCCATCGCACTCTTTCGCATTTTGCGGTCGGCTTCTTGATTATCACTGGGGCTGTCAGGAATAAGTTCGGGAACCGCTTCTCCACTGGCCGCTTTTTCTTCTTGTTGAGCGCGCTGGGCTTCTTGTTTAGCACGGCGAATTTTGGCTTTACGCAATAAATAACGGCGGTAAGCCACCATCAAAACCCGCATGGCAATACCATAAAATATGGAGACAAAAATGAGTGCCACACCTGATTGAAACAGCTTTGTGAGCAGCTCAACAGCGGTATCAAAAAAGCCAATAAGGGGCATTAATCCGATTAAAACTGGCGCGATAACCATGACGGGAAAGGCCAGTTGCGACAGCAGCGATTTAGGGCTATGGCCAACGATATTAACGGCTACGCCAGTTTTGGGTTTGAAAAAGCTAAAACTAAATATAGCAATACCCAATGACATCGTAATAAACGCGAAGATGGCTATGCCGTAGCGCAATTCTATTTGATTGCTGGCCATGGCAGAAGCAAAGATAAAGGTGGCTAGTCCTTGGTACCAGGCAAACCACGTTAAAAGTTCACCTAGTTTGGCACGAGCTTTATCACTCCATGCAAAATGTGCAACAAAAATCCCGTTTTTACGGCACATCGAGCGAAAAAATAACAAGGTTAAGCTTAAGCTTGAAACCGCAGCTAAGGCGGTCACTATCGCATTTGAAAATACATTGTCGTCGGCGCCGGCTCTGATTAATCCGGCAATCGCGCCAATCGCCAAAGGTAACGGTAGCGCCAGTATAATAGTTTCGAATAGGGCTAAAGGCGTTGCCCAATGGGTATCTTTACCTACATTGCCAATATGCATACTTAAGCGGCCCAAGGATTTTTTTAATACAGGGCGAAGTAATAGTAATAGGGCAAATAAAAATACCGCCACTAGGCTTAAAAGGGTATTTTTATTGATGCCTTGCCAAAGGTCATGACCCACTTGCGCCCATGATGCGCTGTCGGCATACCATTGCAAGCTCGTCATCAAATAAGGCAGTACGTTATCGGCAAGCTGTGTATAAGAGGGGAGCCATACCAAACGTCTATCAAGAAGGGCTTTTAGTTCAGCGGTACTGTTTTTAACGTCAACAATCATTAATTTTTCGTCGACCAAATTTTCAAGTTGATTATTAGCGGCGTCTATCAACTGCTGGAGTAAAACCGCTTGAGACGTCTTTAAGCTCCCTAAAGTACTGATTTCCTGTTGAGATAGCTTGTTAATATCTGTGCTGAGGGCGTTACTTTTTTTGGCTGATACAAGCGCTATGTAGGGCTTTGTTTCGTTGATCGTGCGCAGGTTATCTTGCCAAACGATCAGGTTAAGTTGATGTTTAACAATTTCTTCATTGATGTTTTCTAAACGATTACTAAGTGGGCTTTCTTGCGGTAAGCCAGACCGTAGGCGGTGTAATAATATGCCAAGCTCGTCGGTAATTTGCCCGGTAGCTAAAATTTGGCTGACAATCTGTGATGATTGTTTAATGTTTTGCTGTTGTTGCCTTAATCGTAAGCTGTTGTCATCAATTTGCGGAGTGTTCAGTACAATCGTTTGTAAATTGTTGGCCAGGCTAAGATTCTCTTTCGCGATGGTATTTAATACGCTTGAACCTTCAGTTTGTTGCACATCCCGTTTGGCATTTGCGATAGCGAGATTAGCCCCAGTGGTACGCTGTTTTTCAAGTTGAGTTTGAACTTGTTGGATGTCTATTTCACCCACTTCTAATTGCTTTTTAAGTTGGGCAACTTGCGCGTCTACCAAAGCTTGTCTAGCGGGAATGGTGGCGACTTCACGCTCTAGCAGAGCCACTTTGCTGCGCAAATTTAGCAGTTTGGCCTGCAGCGCTACAATATGACTTTGTACGTCCAGTTCATCATTACCAACTGGCTTTTTGTCTAAGGCCTCAACCGTTAGGTCGATTTCATTTTTTGTAGAATTTAACTCGTCGCTTATGGCATTAGGGCGGCGGCTCAAGAGGGTTTTTTGTTGCTGCAGTTCATCAAATTGCGTGAGCATATTGGTTTGTTTTGCCTGCAACAACATGAGTTTATTATCGAGTTGCTCAAGTGGCTGATTTTTCAGTGAACTGGCTGACTCGGCCTTGATGTTTTGTGTTTCAGTGGCTAATTTTGTGAGTTTTTCATCGATGTTTTCAGCGGTATTTTCATATTGAAGTAACTGATTTTCCGCCGCTGCCGCTTCATTTAGCGAGGCTTGGGCGTGCTCTACCTGTTCTTTGACGGCGACCTGCTGTGCGTCAGAGAGTTTGCTTGTTGATAGGCTGTCATTGATCGCATCAACACTGCTCTTGATACTCTCAACGGATTGGGCACAAAGGCTGGCATTGAAAAGTAAGCCTGCGATACAGAATAATGTTAGTGATTTAAATCGCATTACTACCTCCAGATAACTGAGAAAACAGGGCTAGAAATCTACATTAGGGGCAATTTCATAAGCCCTAGTGGCTTTACCTCACACTAATACTTCTAACAGAGTATTCAAATACCGCCGACCTAAGGGCGTCACTTGCCAATGAGAAGGCGTTTCTGACAACAAGCCTTTTTGTATCGCCTTGTCGAGATTATCTTGCACATCTGGGGTAATGGCGAGGCCGGTATAGCGCGTATAATCCGCTTTAGGACAGGCTTCTACCAAGCGTAAGCGATTCATAAAAAACTCAAAGGGTAAGTCACTGGGCTCAACAGCATGAGAACTGACGGTGTAAGATTTAGTCAAATCCATATAGCCTTTTGGATGTTTTACTTTAACCGTTCGCAATATTTGATTGTTATCGGCGTGAGTGATTTTGCCATGGGCACCGCACCCAATCCCTAAATAATCACCAAAACGCCAGTAGTTGAGGTTATGTTGGCACTGCTGCCCTTTTTTGCTGTAAGCAGAAATTTCGTATTGTTCGTAGCCTGCAGCCTCAAGTAAGGCATGCCCTTGTTCTTGAATATCCCACAGTAATTCATCTTGCGGCAGCTTGGGCGGCTTTGAATGAAATTGAGTATTCGGTTCGATGGTCAGTTGATACCAAGACAAATGCGGAGGTTGTTGTTCAATCGCTTGTTGAATATCAAATAGTGCATCCACTAAGTGCTGCTTGGGTAAGCCGTGCATCAAGTCAATGTTGAAACTATTTAAACCCACGCTTCGAGCAATTTTCGCTGCTTTACGGGCTTGTTCATCATCGTGAATACGGCCTAAATCAAGTAATTTGTCGGCTTGAAAGCTTTGCACTCCGATAGAAATACGATTTATACCGGCTTGCACATAGTCAGCAAAACGTTGACTTTCGACCGTGCCTGGATTGGCCTCTAGGGTGATTTCAGCATCAGGACGTACATTTACGCGTTGTCGTACGCCAGCTAAGAGTTTATCGATGGCTTGGGCGCTAAACAAACTCGGTGTACCACCCCCAATAAAAATACTGTGGATGGCTCTATCACCAATTAGCAAAGCATCGGTGCTTAAGTCTGCTAGTAAATGACTCACATATTCAGCTTCAGGTAAAACGTGCTGTTTTTGACCGTGAGAATTGAAGTCACAATAGGGGCATTTTTGTACACACCACGGAATGTGAATGTACAAAGAAAGCGGCGGTAACTGTAGGCTCGGTGTCTGAATAGTCGTATTAAGCAAGCTGACTTTCCATTGCCTGAACGAGTAATTTTAGTGCCTTACCACGATGACTTAAGGCATTTTTTTGCTCAGGGCTCAACTGAGCAGAGCTGCAATTTTGCTCAGCTAGCCAAAAGATTGGATCATAGCCAAACCCGTTTACGCCCATCACTTTGGTTGTTATTGTGCCATGCCATTCACCTTGGCAAATAAGGGGCGTGGGATCATCTGCATGGCGCAAATAAACCAAGACACACAAAAAACGGGCTTGGCGTTTTGCTGTGGGTACGTCTTTCATCTCAGCCAGTAATTTAATGATATTGCTATCATCGTTAGCTTTCTCACCTGCGTAGCGAGCTGAGTACACCCCAGGTGCGCCACCCAGCGCGTCAACTGCTAAGCCAGAATCATCAGCAATCGCGGGTAATCCGCTTATACGGGCAGCATGACGCGCTTTGATGATGGCATTTTCTACAAAGGTGGTGCCCGTTTCGGCCACGTCACCAATGTCAAATTCACTTTGCGCCACAACATCTAAAGCAAAAGCATTGAGCATATTACTCAGTTCTTTCACTTTGCCTTTATTACCGGTGGCTAATACGACTTTTTGACTCACGACTATCCTTTAATGAAGGGGGTATTAGAAAGAAACCTTAAGCCTCGGGGGATTTTTTCCCACGGCCCTTTTTCTTTTTCGCTTTTGTTTTGACTTTTTTACCCAAGCTTTTTTTCACTTTAGCGCTTAACTTTGGCTTTTTAGATATTTTGGCTTCTTTGTGTTTAGGTCTAAGCTCATCAATCACGCGGCGTTTAAGGGCTTGTTTAGTGTAACGTTCTATCTTAGGCACTATGGCAATATCATGAGCCTCAATTAAAGAAATCGCGGTGCCTTTTTTACCAGCACGGCCGGTGCGACCAATACGGTGCACGTACACATCAGCAGTGCGAGGCATATCGTAATTAATCACATGGCTAATATCGTCAACGTCGATACCCCGGGCGGCAACATCGGTAGCCACCAAAATTTTCACTTCTTTTTCGCGGAATCGGCGCATTGCGTCATTACGTTTATCTTGTGGCATTTCACCTTGTAACCACGCCACCGCAAAGCCATCACGCTCAAGCAATTGTTTAAGCTCGTTTAAACGATCGCGGGTTTTGACAAACACCACGGCAGATTCAATTTGGTGGGTAAGAATATGGCACAACAGGGCATATTTGTGTTTTGCATCATCGGCTAAATGCAGCCACTGATGAATTTTTGCATTTTCTTTTCGGCTTGGATCGGCAGTTAGCTCTACTGCTTCATTTAATAATTCATTGGCAAAACGAGCGATACCATTGCCTTCTAGTGTGGCAGAAAACAACATGCTTTGTTTACGCCAACGAGCTTCAGCCGCAATTTGGTTGACTACCGCAGAAAAACCCATGTCGAGCATGCGATCGGCTTCGTCTAACACCAAACACTCAATATCGCGACAATCAAACTTTTCAGTTTCGATATGTTCGAACAAACGGCCAGGCGTGGCGACTAATATGTCGAGGTTGCCTTCTAACAAATCTAAATCAGTTCCGTAGTTGATGCCGCCAGTAATAACCCCACAGTTAATATGAGGACAATATTTACTAATGGCCTTGGCTTGTTCAAAAATCTGTAAGGCTAATTCTCGCGTAGGGCTTAAAATCAACACACGAGCTGAACCCGGTTCGCGTCTAGGGTAATCTAATAAAAATTGGCAAATAGGCAGTAAAAATGCGGCGGTTTTACCGGTGCCAGTTGGTGCTGATGCAAGAATATCCTTGCCTTCCATTGCCGCAGGGATCACTAATTGCTGAATACTGGTAGGCTCTTTATAACCTAATTCGGCTACCGCACGGCATAAATCTTCGTCTAAATCGAGTTCTTCGAACATGTGTCATCTTTCTCTTTACAATATGGCGCGATTATAAAGGACTCGACAGCGTAAGGGCAGTATTAATCGACTCTAACACTATATGTTTTAAGAAAAGTGCTCATAGTAAGGTAGTATTTAACCTTAACCATGCCGAAGGGATATCATTTATTGTTCTGGTACTTGGGGCCATAAAAATAATGGCAGCGATCATCGCTCGGCCACTGGTATCTCCCCCTGCTTTGGCATTAGCAATGAGCATGTCTTCGAGTTTATCGTACTTTGTTAACAGGTGAATGATGCTCGGAAATCCGCCTTCAATTCCACAGGCGGGGCCAAATTCTCGTATAGCGTCAATGGTGTCATCTGAGGATGATCTTATACCTTGCTCAACGTAGCGCTGAATGTTCGTATTATACTGCGGTTTTAGTTGTGAAATAGCCTGAACGACGTCTTTGCCTGAGAGCACCTCGACTAATAAATCAGCAAAAAAGGTCGCTGGCGCAATGATTTCATCTGCATTATGGGTACTGCTCACAAAGAGCACGACGTTTTCTAAAAAACCTTGTCTTGAGTCTGATACTAACAATAAGGGGGCGATTCTGCCGACAATAGAGGTGTCGGTTGAAGATGAACCTGTTGGCGTAATGCCGGCCTGTATATTT
This sequence comes from Flavobacterium sp. W21_SRS_FM6, assembly GCF_052119645.1. Lineage (NCBI taxonomy): Bacteria > Pseudomonadati > Bacteroidota > Flavobacteriia > Flavobacteriales > Flavobacteriaceae > Flavobacterium > Flavobacterium sp. W21_SRS_FM6. Next base: position 75,378 of record NZ_JBGQOM010000002.1, on the reverse strand, counting down.
TCCAAAGTGCCTTTCATTGCCCCGTCAATATAGCCCTTGTAAGTGGCCATTTTTATTTGCCAAAATGCGATGTACTCACCTACATCAAAATGGTTTTTGTCTTGTAAAAACTCATATAGCCATAATGTTTGATCACCATAATGGGTAAAATCACCTGCATGTTTTCCTTCATGCCACTTCGCTTTTGCGTCATTAAGTTGTTGCCAATCAATATCAAGTGCATCTAATTCTTTGGCATCATAAATCCAATGCGGCCCCAATGAATAGGTATCAGCGACCAGGGAAGTTAAGACGAGTTCGGTGGCTTTTTTGTGATCAAACATGCTCGTGTCCTTTAGGGTTAGATAGGCAAACAACTTGTTGATGAGTTACGCACTATAGTAAACACATTTTGCTGGTTATTTGAACCGCAAGTCCTTGGGTATTTGACTGTTTCACGAACGGCGTTTAGAAAATGGCTCAGGGAAATTTAAAGCTGTAAGAATTTGGATTCGTATTCTACATCACACGATGACCACTAAACCCCACCTAATGATGGCGTTTAGTGTGATGCGCGATTAAGCCGTGGCTTTGTCTAAGGCTTGGCTGACGTCGGCAATGATGTCATCGATATGTTCTATACCGACCGATATGCGCACAAGATCTTCTGATACCCCCGCCTTCGCCAACTCTACAGGGCTGAGCTGACGGTGAGTGGTACTTGCTGGATGACAGGCCAGCGATTTAGCATCACCAATATTCACTAAGCGTAAAATCATTTGCAGAGCATCGATAAAACGGCCACCTGCTATTTTGCTCTGCTCTGGTGAGTCCGCCTTAATGCCAAAGCTAATGATACCAGAGGCCTTGCCACCAGTGATTTTTTGGCAATTTGCTTGGTAAGGGCTAGAGGGCAGGGCGGCATAGTTAACCCAACTTACCTCAGGGTGTTGTGTTAGGTATTTGGCTAAGGCTAGAGCATTACTGCAATGGCGCTCCATTCTTAAGCTTAGGGTTTCTAAACCTTGTAGTAGCAAAAATGCACTTTGCGGCGCAAGGGCAGCACCGGTGTTTCGCAGGGGCACTACGCGGCAACGGCCAATAAAGGCGGCAGGGCCAAACGCCTCGGTGTACACAACACCGTGATACGATGGGTCAGGTTCGTTCAGCAGCGCAAAACGTTTTTTATTGGCTACCCAATCAAATTTACCCGAGTCAATGATCACTCCACCAATGGTGGTGCCATGGCCGCCGATATATTTAGTTAACGAGTGGATCACAATATCAGCGCCGTGGTCAAAAGCCCGACATAAAACTGGCGTCGCTACGGTGCTATCTACGATTAATGGCACGCCATGTTTATGGGCAATGTCCGCTAAGGTTTGTAAATCGACAATGTTCCCTGCTGGATTACCGATAGATTCACAAAAAAGCGCTTTGGTGTTGTCATCAATCAGAGCCTCTAAACCGGCAAAATCGTCAAAGGCAGCCATGCGTACTTCAACGCCTTGACGTGGCAGAGTATGCGCAAATAAATTGTACGTTCCGCCATATAATTGGCTGGTACTGACGATGTTATCGCCTACTTGAGTGAGCGCCTGAATGGCATAAGTAATTGCAGCCATGCCTGAGGCTACTGCTAAAGCGCCAATACCACCTTCAATTGCCGCTAGGCGCTGCTCTAGCACATTGGTGGTTGGGTTCATAATACGAGTGTAAATATTTCCAGCGACTTTCAAGTCAAATAAATCAGCGCCGTGCTGGGTATTGTCAAAGGTATAAGAGGTGGTTTGATAAATAGGCACCGCGGCCGCTTTGGTTGTCGCCTCTGATTCGTAGCCGTGATGTAATGCGAGTGACTCAAGTTTCATGTTCGTTCCCTTGTGTGAAAGTTGGCACTGACATTTACTCCCGTTAACATCAGTGCGCCCATTGAAGGAAAAACTCTAACATTTAGCCATCTAGATATCTAAGTATTGGGTTGCTTATTTTTAGTACTTTTTGTTAAAAATTGCTGCCAAAGCATATAAACGACGGGGACCAAAATGAGTGACAACAGTAAAGCGCTGAACATACCGCCTACCATGGGCGCAGCGATGCGGCTCATAATTTCTGAGCCCGTACCAGAGCCCACCATCACAGGCAGTAAACCTAATATAACAGTGGCCACAGTCATCACTATCGGTCTGATGCGCATCCCTGCACCTTGCTCAATAGCTTGGATCAGTTGTTTGTTATTTAATGGTGAGGCGCTATCAGGCGAAGCCGACTGTATTTGCTGATAAGACTGATTGAGGTACACCACCATCAGAACCCCAATCTCAATAGCCACACCCGCCAGCGCAATAAAACCGACGCCAACTGCCACTGATAAATTAAAATTCAGCAGATAAACTAGCCACAAACCGCCAATTAGGGCAAAGGGCAGAGTGAGCATGATCATCACCACTTCAGCCAAACGACGAAAGCTCAAATACAATAAAATTATAATAATGGCTAAGGTAAGAGGCACTACATAAGCCAGCTTTTGTTTAGCTCTTTGCATATATTCGTATTGACCTGCCCAGCTTAAGCTATAACCAACAGGTAACGTTAACGAGTTGGCTAAGGCTTGAGTTGCACGGTCGACATAGCCACCAATGTCTGTGTTGGCATCGAGGTCGATATAGATCCAGCCATTGATCCGAGCATTTTCACTTTTTATGCCAGGCGCGCCATCTTCTATGTACACCTTAGCCACGTCAGCCAGTGCGATATGCTGGCCCGATGGGGTGACAATAGGCAGGAGTGCCAACTGTTCGGGACTATCTCGATAATCTTGCGGGTAGCGCAGATTAATAGGATAACGCTCTAAGCCCTCAACCGACTGACTGACGTTCAAACCACCAATAGCGGTGGCGACAACTTGTTGCACATCGGCAATATTTAACGCGTAACGAGCGGCTAAATCACGGTTAATATCGACTTTGATATAGCGTCCTCCTGCTACTCTTTCTGCATAAACAGAGGCCGTGCCAGGCAAGGCGCCCAATATCTTTTCTATTTTTTGTCCGATACCTTGAATGACATTTAGATCGCCACCAGCTACCTTAATGCCAACAGGGGTTTTAATCCCAGTCGCGAGCATATCAATGCGGGTTTTAATGGGCATGACCCAAGCATTGCTTAAACCTGGAAATTGCACAACTTGGTTGAGTTCGTCCCTCAATTGCTCGGTGGTTAAACCGGTTCGCCATTGATTTTTAGGTTTAAATTGAATAAAGGTTTCAATCATGGTCAGCGGCGCCGGATCGGTCGCTGTGTCAGCTCTGCCAATTTTGCCAAATACCGTTAAAACCTCTGGGACGGTATAAATTAACTTGTCGGTTTGTTGTAATATTTGCCGCGCCTCACCCACCGACAGTCCTGCGTAAGTAGTAGGCATGTACATCAAGTCACCTTCATCCAAAGGTGGAATAAATTCGGTGCCTAATTTAGTCAAGGGGTAAAAGCCAACCATCGCCACAAGTACAAAAACCATGAGTGTCGTTTTTGGATAAGCTAATACCTTATGCAGCAGAGGCAGGTATAAAGCGACCAATACGCGGTTAAGTGGGTTGCGTTTTTCGCTTAGTATTTTGCCGCGAATAAAGTAACCCATTAACACTGGAATAAGGGTAACAGCTAAACCTGCTGAGGCGGCCATCGCAAAGGTTTTGGTATAGGCCAGCGGGGCAAACATCTTGCCCTCTTGGGCTTCAAGAATAAACACAGGTAAAAAGCTTACGGTAATGATCAGTAAGCTAAAAAATAGCGCAGGGCCGACTTCACTGGCAGATTTAGCCACAATATGCCAGCGATTTTCAGGTGTCAGCGGCGTACGCTCAATGTGTTTATGCATATTTTCAATCAATACAATGGCACCATCGGTCATGGCGCCAATGGCAATCGCAATACCGCCCAAAGACATAATATTGGCGTTGATACCTTGCCAATACATGATCACAAAGGCCATGAGTATGCCAAGGGGTAAACTGATGACAGCAACTAAGGATGAGCGTAAATGAAATAAAAAAGCCGCACATACTAAGGCCACTATCAATAATTCTTCCGCCAGTTTTGACCATAAATTATTAACCGCACTGCTAATCAGTTCGGAGCGATCATAAACAGTAACCACCTCAACACCTTTGGGCAAGCTGGCTTGTAAACGCTTTAATTTTGCCTTTACCCCTTCAATTGTTTGCTGAGCATTGCCGCCAGAACGCATGACAATAATGCCACTGGCCACTTCTCCTTCACCATTGAGTTCAGCGATCCCGCGGCGCATTTGTGGGCCTAAGTGAATATCGGCTACGTCACGTAACTGTAAGGGGGTGCCTTGTGCATTGAGACCCAAAGGAATCGCGGCTAAGTCTTCTAGGTTTTCAATGTAGCCATTGGTAACAACCATGTACTCAGCTTCAGCCATTTCAATTACTGAGGCGCCGACGATATGATTACCTTGAGTGATCGCCCGTTGAATATGGCTAAGCGGTATGTTGTAGGCTCGCAATTTATTTGGGTCAACCGTGACTTGATATTGCTTGACCATACCGCCTAGGCTTGCCACTTCAGAAACCCCCGGTACGGTTTGCAATTCAAATTTTAAAAACCAATCTTGAATGGCCCGAAGCTGACTTAAATCGTGCTGGCCGGTGCGATCAACCAAAGCGTATAAATACACCCAGCCTACGCCAGTCGCATCAGGGCCTATTTGCGGTTTGGCGGCATCGGGTAAGGTGCCAGATACTTGTGATAAATACTCCAATACACGGCTTCTAGCCCAATACGCATCGGTTTTGTCATCAAAAATCACATAAACATACGAGTCGCCAAAAAACGAAAACCCCCTCACTGTACTGGCACCAGGTACGGATAACATAGCGCTGGTTAGGGGGTAAGTGACTTGGTCTTCTACTACTTGTGGGGATTGCCCGGGGTAGGAGGTTTTAATGATGACCTGCACATCAGATAAATCTGGAATGGCGTCTATTGGCGTATTTTTAATGGCGAAGAGTCCGGCACCAATCATTATCACGGTGCACAGTAAAACAAAAATACGGTTGGTCACCGACCAATGAATAATACGCTCAATCATAAGCTGTCACCCTCATCAATGATCATCAGCTTTACGATAATAAATTCACTTTCTTGCTCAGCATTTTGGTGTATTTCAAAGGTAAAATGGATACGTTGTTGAGGTGCTAAGTCATTAATGCTGAGGTGGTCGGCTAAGGTAAAATCCATGGTGGTAGCGGGGCGCTGCCATTTTTCAATAGCGTCTCTGGCGATCGTTAAAATACGGCCTTCACTATCAATATTCACAATAGTGCCATTCACCATCGCACTGGGTACATCGGGGTTCATGTTGTCAGCCATCGCCATGTCAGCCATGACTGGTTGATGGAATACATGCTCTTTATGCTCCATACGTTTAAAGTCAGAGCTAATGCTGCTTTCTGAATCAAGTAGAAATTGCGCTGAGGTGACGATGGTATCGCCCTCTGCAAGTCCTGCTAGTATTTGTGCTTTGTCGTGACTGAGCATACCAAGTTGCACGGCAACAGACTTAAATTGGCCATCACCTAAGGCTAATACTACGCGGTCTTGTTTACCTGTGCGTATCACAGCTTCACGGGGCACAACTAAAGTAGGCGTTTGAGATAGAGCTTGAATACTAATCTGTGCAAACATGTTGGGTTTAAGCTTGCGCTGCGGGTTGTCGAACCTCAATCTTACTCTTACGGTGCGGGTTAGGGGATCGAGAGTGGGATAGATATAATCCAGTTTTCCATGCCATGATTCCCCGGGCAAAAAGCCAAGGGTCATGGTGGCACTTAAATCTGCTTTTACCATTGCCGCTTGGCGCTCAAAAATTTCAGCTTCTACCCATACTTCGTCTAAGGCACCAATCGACAATAAGGTGGTGCCTGGTTTAACGTAAAATCCCTCACGAATATTTAGGTTATCTACTACTCCAGATTGCGGAGCAGTAAAAATTACCGTTTGCTGCACTTGGTTAGTTTTAGCCAGTTTTTCAATACTTTTTAACGGCATTTGCAAGGCTAACAGTCGGGCGGTTGAGGCTTCTATTAGACTGGTGTTTTGGCGTTTTTGTGCCAGTAAAAACTCTTCTTGCGCATTCACTAATTGTGGCGAGTAAAGCGCATACAGCGCCTCGTCTTTGCTTACCTGCTGGCCCGTTGTGGTGACATACAGTTTATCTACCCATCCTTCAATCCGCGGATGAATATGCACCAACGAATCTTCGTTGTATTGCACATATCCGACAGTTTCGATACTGAGATATAAACGTTCACGGCTAACTTTGGCGCTTCGAAGCCCTAAATTATTGACGACATGGGGTTTGATTTTGACGATACCTTCATCGGCGTTTTTCTGCTGCTCAGCAAACACCGGCACTAGCTCCATGCCCATAGGCGACTTGCCAGGTTTATCCCGCCGATAATTCGCATCCATCGGCGCTACCCAATATAAGGGCTGTTGCTCATGGGTGTCTGCTGGACTTGGCTCTGATGACCATTGCAACATAGTGAAAGTCAGTGCACTACCCACCACGATGCCACCGATGCCAGTATTGATGATCTTCATGGTTGCTCACCTCTGTTTTGAGTGTTGTTTATGCGGTCAGTCGAGGCTGCTGCATCATTAAAATAGTAATCGAGTTGCACTAGGCTTAATGCATGGGCAGTGTGTAGTTGAATTAATTCAAGTTCGGTATTGAGCTGGGCAATGTTGGCGCGCATAACATCACTAAAATTACCATCATCAGTGGTATAGGCCGTTAAAGCGGCTTCAGACTGTTCTGCCATTTGCGGTAAGATCTTGGTTTCATAGTGTTCGATACGTTGATTGATACTGTCGAAAGTTTGCCAAGTACTCTGCAATTGCGCTAGCAAAGAACGCAGCGCGAGTAATTTATCGGTTTTTACTGACTCAGCTTGCAGGCGCGAAGCGAGCAGCGCCTTATCTTGTTTTTGGGCAGTAAAAAAAGGGATATCCACACTCACACCAATCGAAAAAAAGTCAGCGCGGTCATTTCCTATGGGGTCATTATCCCGCAAGGCATAACTGGCGTTAACGGCCCATTGAGGTTGATATTGTTGCTGGGCAATTTGAATGGCACTGCGTGATACCTTAATTTGTTGCTCGATTGCCAATATTGCAGGATGTTGGGCTAAACGTTGAGCCAATGCACTGCGATCTTGTTGCCTCAACAGGTGTTCAATAGCTGGTTCAAGGGTTGGTAGGCTTGGCCATGCCCGGTTGTAGTCGGGCATATCCATATCAATCCACTGGCTGTTTAATTGCACCCCTGTATACAGCCATTGGCTAAGTTTGGCTAGGTTGGTTGCTCTATCGGCTATTGAAGCACTCAGTCTGTCCTCTAAACGTGCCAGTTCAAGTTGTGCGTTGACAATATCTTGTTGACGCGTGCTGCCTTGAGCTGACGAATAATGGGCTTCGACGATTTCAACGAGTTGCAAAAACAAAGGTCGACTTTGTTCAATGATCTTGATGCGTTGCTGGGTACTGACCATCGTTAACCACAACTCTGCTACCATCACCTTAATTTTGGCCTGTCTGTCTTGGCGTAAATAGGGGTGTTGCGCAGCCTGTTGACGCATTTGCTGTCTTTTAAGGCTAAGGCTGTCACCACGGGACAACTGTTGGCTCAGCCCAACTTTGAATTGGGTCATGGGCTCTTGATTAAATCGAAAGGTGTCAGTGGGTAAATTAGCCAGGCCAACAGAGATAAGCGGGTCGGGCAAGGTTGCAGCAGCATCACTGCTTGCGATGAGTGCTTGTTCTTGCAAACGATTTCCAGCCAGCCACGGATCATTTTCTATAGCAAGTTGCTGGACTTGCGACAAGCTCAGCTCAGCTGCATTAGCGGTATAGGGCAGTACTAAAAAACTTAAATAACAAACCTTGCAAAAAAAACTAGCTGCGATAGGTAAATTGGTAGAGTAAAACATGGTCGATTCTCTTTCTCACCAGCGCACCCAAAAATAATGGTGCCCCTGGAAGTTTGGTTTATTTATGAGGACGAAAAGGCCCTTAAAAATTAGATAGATCTAGGGTGAGTTAAATCGATTGAGGGGGTTTTTGCTGTTGCTGAATAAAGGTAGTTAGGCTAGAAAATTGATAATGCGCAAGTAGGGTGTTACTCATTTTGCGGGCCTTGTGATGAGCACAATTGAGTAACAATACAGTGAAGCAGGCACTACTTGGGCAGTGGCAATCTGATGCACAGCATTCATCGTCTGCCTCAGAGTGATTTTGATTGTTTGCAGTGCTTTGAGGCATTTCATGACAGGGCATGTCGGGGGACTCCGCCGTCATACTCGTTGATGAACTGGTGTTGACATCGAGTGGGCACGCCATCGCAGACACAGTCAACCACTGGCTTAGCAGAAGCACTGTTATCAATACATAATGGGTAAACCACTTGCGTTTCATGTTTAAACGGACTTGCCTTTTGTAGTTTAATGGTAACCTTACTGGCTTACTTTAACCGAGTATCGCCGTAGAGTCATGCCCTTCGTTGCGTTTACTTATCTGGCTTTATGCTTAAAATTTCGCTGTTCACCTCACCATCAACAAAACGAGTAGTGAGTTTATCGCCTTGATTTAACTGGCTGACACTTTTCACAATCTTTTGCTGTTTAAAGTTAATACTGTAACCCCTCGCGAGCGTAGCAAGTGGACTAACGGTATCTAACAGTTGCCCCGCATTGGCTAATCGTTGATGTTTATTTTCAAGCAGCTTACGCCATTGATTCAGCAAGCGTTGCTCAAACTCATTGACTGATTTGAGCCGCTGAGCTCCCCCTTTTTGCGGATTATTCAGGCTTAAACGCTCGCTTAGATTTTGTTGTTTGACCTTTTCTGTGGCAACACGCGCGACCATATTTTTTTCTAAGCGCTGACTCAATTGATCCACCGCTTGAAATTTTTGCTCAAGTTGTTTTTGTGGATGATTACGCTGCAATCGTTGCAACATCAAGGTTTGCTCGTAGCCTAGCTCGTTTAACCTAGCACGAAAACGTTTGCTTAATTGTTGCTGCAGGGTATTAATCGCGAGTACTAAAGCGCTTTGATCGCGGCTGACTAATTCAGCGGCTGCAGAGGGGGTCGGAGCACGCAAGTCAGCGACAAAATCGGCTATGCTCACATCCACTTCATGCCCGACCGCACTGACAATGGGAACCGTCGAGTTGAAAATCGCACGGGCAACATTTTCATGGTTAAAGCACCATAAGTCTTCGAGTGAGCCACCGCCGCGGCCTACAATCAACACTTGCACTTCTTTGCGCCTATTCGCTATTTGAATGGCATGGCAGATTTGAGTTACCGCCGCCTCACCTTGCACTTGGGTAGGGTAAATTACCACCTCGATGGCGGGGTTACGTCGCTTAAGTACCGTAAGAATGTCGTGCAAAGCTGCGCCAGTGGCAGACGTTATCACCCCCACTTTTGAAATGGCTTCTGGTAAGGCTTGTTTTTGTTGGTGCGCAAATAATCCCTCGGCGGCCAATTTGATTTTTAATTGGTCAAATTGTTGTTTGAGCTGACCTTCACCCTCAGGCTCCATGAAATCAACGATTAGCTGATAGTCTCCACGTGGCTCATATAAACTGATATTGGCACGTACTAAAATTTTGTCGCCTTCTTTAGGGCGTTGACTAACACGTTGATTGGCGCCTTTAAACATGGCGGCTTTTATCTGCGCTCGTTCATCTTTTAAGGTGAAATACCAATGCCCTGAGCTTGCTGCGACAAAATTAGAAATTTCTGCCGACAACCAAATTTGTCCAATTTCGGTTTCTAGCACATTTTTGGCTAAGCGGTTTAGTTTACTAACAGTAAGCACTGCGCGAGTGGCAGATTGAGGGTGGGGCATCACGCATCACTGGCTTGAAAAATCATGCTAAAAGTCTACCTGCTAATAAAGAGGCATACCACCTCAAAATTACGCTTTATGATTGTTTTACGATGCAAAAAAAAGGAGCACCGCTTGGTGCCCCTTGGTGTTGTCATCGTAATAGTTAGAACATGTACTGAATTGACACCGATGCCACGTCTAAATCAGGATCAATGTCATCTTCTAGTTCAAAACGCTCATATTCGATACGGGCTTGGATGTTTTTAGTAAACGAATATTGCAAGCCTGCCCCGTAAAAAATGTCTCCTCCATCCTGTGAAGACGTCACCGTGCCTACTGCCGGAATATCTGCACTCACATCAGCGTCCCATTCAAACCACCCGCCTTTAGCAAAGATTGAAAGGTTTTCAGTTAGTGGTAAAGACGCAATCGCGGCAAGTGACAAACCATCAATTTCGGCGTTGTTGTCTATGTCGTTAGCTTCATCAAAATTTTGGTAGGCTAACTCAAGGCTAATGTAGCGATTAAATTGCGCGCCGATGTAGCCTTTTAGTACCGCTGAGTCATCATCAAAATCAATGTCATTTTCGCGGTCTTCAAATTGAATAGAGTATTGGCCGTAACCTGCACCTACATAAATGCCTGGTGCATCCATTTCAGCTTGAGCTGCGCCAGATAGGCCTAAAAACGCTAAAGAAAGTGCCGAAAGTGATAAGATCTTTTTCATGGTAAAACTCCTGTATTTATTAAAAAGAACTGGTTTATTCAAAACAGTTGCAGAGCCTATTGCAGAGCGTATGCCAAGTTTACATTGCACGTATTTCAGGCAAAAAAGCGCTGTTTTAGATAAAAAATAAACAAATAGAACGAAATTTATGCATCGAATAAAGGGGCCAAATGTAACGATTTCGCTGTCGTGTAATTTTTACAAGGTGGGTTTAACCGCAAATATTGGGTTTAATCAGCAGAAAAAGCAGTTTGCTAGTTTACCTTATGGCTTAATTCCGCTAGAATCGCGCCGCAATTAAAACCCCCTTTAAAGGTGAAAATTGCATGTTACGGATCGCCAAAGAAGCCCTAACGTTTGACGACGTTTTGATCGTACCCGGGCACTCTACTGTCCTCCCTCATACCGCAGAATTGAAGACTCAATTAACACGTGGTGTAAGCTTAAATATTCCCCTTGTTTCTGCTGCTATGGATACTGTATCCGAAGCGCGTTTAGCTATTGCTTTGGCGCAAGAAGGTGGTATGGGTTTTATTCATAAAAATATGACCCCAGAACAACAAGCTGAGCACGTTCGTATTGTTAAAAAATACGAAAGCGGCGTGATCTCTGATCCGGTTACCGTGCTACATACTGCCACAATAGGTGAAGTGAACGCCTTAGGACTACAGCATGGATTTTCTGGCTTTCCGGTAGTGGATGAAGACAATAACCTCATTGGTATTGTGACTGGTCGAGATTTACGTTTCGAAAAACGTTTCGACCAGCCTATCAGTAGCGTCATGACTCAGAAAAAAGACTTAGTTACCGTCAAAGAAGGCGCTAAGTCAGAATTAGTGCTTGAGCTAATGCACGAACACCGCATTGAAAAAATTCTGGTCGTGGATGATGCCTTTAAATTAACGGGCATGATTACCGTAAAAGATTTCCAAAAAGCCGAAAGTAAACCCAATGCTTGTAAAGATGAGCGTGGACGCCTACGTGTGGGCGCTGCGGTGAGTGTTGGCCCGGGCACAGATGAACGTATCGCCCTGTTAGTTGAGGCGGGGGTTGATGTGCTTTTGATTGATACTTCACACGGTCATTCACAAGGTGTAATCGACCGCGTTAGGAAGGTACGGGATGCTTATCCAGATGTTCAGCTTATCGCCGGTAACGTCGCAACAGGCGAAGGCGCTAAAGCGTTAGCAGATGCAGGTGTGGATGCGGTAAAAGTGGGGATCGGCCCCGGCTCGATTTGTACTACTCGCATAGTAACAGGTTGTGGTGTACCACAAATCACCGCAGTATCTGATGCCGTCGAAGCATTAAAAGGAACGGGTATTCCGGTTATCGCTGATGGCGGCATTCGATTCTCAGGCGATATCGCTAAAGCTATCGTCGCTGGAGCGAGTTCTGTGATGGTAGGCAGTATGTTAGCCGGTACGGAAGAAGCGCCCGGTGAAGTAGAACTTTACCAAGGCCGTTACTATAAGTCTTATCGTGGTATGGGGTCGTTAGGGGCCATGAATCAAAACAATGGTTCTTCAGACCGTTACTTCCAAGACAGTAAAAATGCTGAAAAATTAGTCCCTGAAGGCATTGAAGGTCGTGTGGCTTATAAAGGCCCGATTGCGACTATTATTCATCAGCAAATGGGCGGTTTACGTTCAGCCATGGGCTTAACGGGCTCTGCGACTATTGACGAACTGCGCACCAAGCCGATGTTTGTAAAAGTCACCGCTGCGGGCATGGGCGAGTCCCATGTGCATGATGTAAGCATTACCAAAGAAGCGCCAAACTACCGATTAGGTTGATGCTGAGCATCCTAGAAGTGGCAGCAGCATTGTCGTCATTATGAATCCCCATCATGTATTATTTTTGCGTTCATGGGGCTATATAATTTGACGGCTTTGTTTTCCATCCGTGCTGCAACTCCTATGATTGACAGCATTTACATTGTAATTAGGAATTGAGCGTTCTCAGTCCTTTTTTTTTTGCAAAAGAGTAACTACATGACCACGAATATCCATGACCAACGAATTTTGATCCTTGATTTTGGCTCGCAATATACCCAGTTGATTGCGCGTCGTGTGCGTGAAATCGGTGTTTACTGTGAACTTTGGGCTTGGGATGTGAGCGAAGCACAAATTCGCGAATTTAATCCAAATGGTATTATTTTGTCTGGTGGTCCTGAATCAGTGCATGCAGCCGATTCGCCTCGGGCCCCACAATACGTATTTGAAGCAGGCGTACCCGTATTTGGGATTTGTTATGGTATGCAAACCATGGCAGAGCAACTCGGCGGCGCGGTACAAGGTTCTGACAAACGTGAGTTTGGTTATGCTCAAGTCGAAGTTATCGCACCTGATATGGCATTATTGAATAACATCGAAGATCACATTGGCGGTAATGGCAATGCCTTACTGGATGTGTGGATGAGCCATGGCGATAAAGTGAGTGCGGCGCCTCCTGGATTTATTACTGCGGCAAAAACGGATAGCTGTCCGTTTGCGGCCTTTGTAAACCCTGACAAACAATTTTACGGTGTACAATTTCACCCTGAAGTGACCCATACCCGTCAAGGTCAGCGCATCTTATCGCATTTTGTACTAGACATTTGTGGCTGTGAAAAACTATGGACTCCGGGCGCGATTATTGAAGATGCCGTTGCTCGTATGAAAGCGCAAATTGGCGACGATGAAGTGATTTTAGGTTTATCAGGCGGCGTTGACTCCTCTGTCGTAGCCATGCTGTTGCACCGCGCCATTGGTAAGCAACTTACCTGTGTTTTTGTCGACAATGGCTTGTTGCGTCTTAATGAAGGCAAACAAGTCATGGACATGTTTGGCGACCACTTTGGTTTAAATATTCGTAAAATTGAAGCCGAAGAGCGTTTCTTGTCTGCCTTGGCTGGCGTTGATGAACCAGAAGCTAAACGTAAAATTATTGGTCGGGTATTTGTTGAAGTATTTGACGAAGAATCGAAAAAGCTAGTGGACGCTAAATGGCTTGCCCAAGGAACTATTTACCCTGATGTCATTGAATCTGCTGGCTCTGCTACCGGTAAAGCCCATGTGATTAAATCTCACCATAATGTAGGCGGCTTACCCGCTGACATGAAAATGGGCCTTGTTGAACCACTGCGCGAATTGTTTAAAGACGAAGTCCGTAAAGTGGGCTTAGAGCTGGGTTTACCTTACGACATGTTATACCGTCATCCTTTCCCTGGACCGGGTTTAGGGGTGCGGGTATTAGGTGAAGTGAAAAAAGAATATTGCGATTTGTTACGCCGCGCGGATGCTATTTTTATTGAAGAGCTGCACAACGCGGACTTATACAATAAAGTCAGCCAAGCCTTTACGGTATTTTTGCCGGTTAAGTCGGTTGGCGTCATGGGCGATGCGCGCAAATACGATTGGGTTGTATCGCTTCGTGCGGTAGAAACCATCGACTTTATGACGGCACATTGGGCCCACTTACCTTATGACTTTTTGGGTAAAGTATCGAATCGTATTATTAATGAAATTGACGGGATTTCACGGGTCGTTTACGATATTTCAGGTAAACCACCTGCCACCATTGAATGGGAATAAGCATCTAAGCTCTAAATGCTATTTACCTGATTAGATGTCATGAAACGTGCAGCTTCGGCTGCACGTTTTGCGTTAAGGCAAGCTGTTTTTTTAGGAGCGGTTTTGGTCGCGAACGTATTGTTGGTCGTTTTTTCTACTCGCCACATCCTTTTATCAACAACTCAGTCTCAACACTTCACTTTAGTCATATTGGGCGCCAAACTAGCATGTTAAAAAGCGCCGAAGCGCTTTTTACGTCAAGCTTGCCTTACCAAATTCTAACTCGTTGTTCAGGTGCGAGGTAAAGGGCATCCCCTTCTTTTACGTCAAATGCGCTATACCATGCATCGTGGTTACGAGGTGCTAAGGCCCTAAATTTGCCTGGTGCATGGGTGCCTGCTTTAAGCTGCGATAGCATACTTTGCTCGGTCCGTTTTTCACGCCAGACTTGCGCCCAAGCTAAGAAAAAACGTTGATCTCCAGTAGTGCCATCAATTATCGGGGCTTCCTGTGAATTCAAGCTTAGTTTGTAGGCATGATAGGCCATCGCTAAGCCACCCACATCACCAATGTTTTCTCCTAAACTATTGCGGCCATTAACAAAATTTCCTTCTATGGGTTCGTAAGCGCTGTATTGCGCGGCGAGGGCATCTGCTTTAAGTTCAAATGCGGCCCTATCTTGGTCTGTCCACCAGTTTTGTTGAATACCGTTGGCATCAGACTTAGAACCTTGGTCATCAAAGCCGTGGCCCATTTCATGACCAATAACGGCGCCTATCGCACCGTAGTTAACGGCAGGATCGGCATTGGGATCAAAGAAAGGCGGCTGTAAAATTGCGGCAGGGAATACGATTTCATTGAAAGAACTATTGTAATACGCGTTTACACGTTGCGGTGCCATACCCCAGCGCTCCCGATCGGTTTTTGCTAGTTCTTTAGCGGCACTGTCACTTCTAAAGAATTGGCGCATACGCACTACATTTCCCACTAAGTCGTCAGCTTTGATGTCGAGACCCGTAAAACTTTGCCAGACATCGGGGTAAGCGATTTTAGGATTAAAGGCAGCTAATTTTGCTTGAGCATTGACTTTGGTCGCTTCGCTCATCCAGTCTAGGTTTTCGATACGTTCGCCCAAGGCTTTGCGCAGGTTTTCTACCAGTTCAGCCATTTGCGCTTTTGAACTAGCGGGAAAGTGTTTTTCCACATAGGTTTTGCCAATGGCGAATCCTAAAGATTGGGTACCGGACATTTCGGATATTGCTCGTTTCCATCTAGGACGCGGCTCTTGTTGACCGTTTAAGGTTTTTCCGTAGAAATCGAAATTGGCATTAAAAATATCGTCGGACAGCAAATCGGCATGATTAGAAATAGTGTGATAGGTAAGATAGTCTTTCCAAACGCTTAACGGTTCATTGTTAATGATGTTGATAACATTTTTGATGGGCTCAGGCTGAGATACATTTAGGTGAGGAACTTGATATTCAGTTTGCGCAAAATAGTTATCCCAAGCAAAGTTGGGGTATTGGCTAGAAAGATTTGCTCGCTCTATTTGGTTTAAGCTTAAATCGCGGTTTCTACGTTTTTCTCGTGGCCATTGTGCTTCGGCAATTTTGGTTTCAAGCGCCAAGATGTGTTTTGCTCTATCTGCGGCATTTTCTACATTGGCAAAATTCAGCATTTGCTCGATGTGCTGCACATAGGCGGCCCTAATGCTAATAAAGCGTTCGTTATCTTCTAAATAATATGAGCGGTCTGGCATGCCTAAGCCACTAACCGCAATAGACATTTGATACTGGTTTGGATCAAGCCGGTTAAAGCCCATACCGCCAGAAATCGGGCTCACTGAACCATCTAACCAAGCTCGGCCGAAAGCCTCAGTGAGTTGTGGCATTGTGCTGATGTTATTGAGTTTATCCAGTACCGGCTGAATGGGGGAAATACCTGCTTGATTGATTTGTTCTGCATTCATAAAAGACGCGTAGAAATCAGCAATCATCTGCTGTTCATCACTTAATTCTGACGCCATACTGATTTCTTCGATGATGGCTTTAATTTGGGTTTCGCTTTGTTCTGCTAATTTATCAAATGCGCCATACCGCGTTTTATCGCTGGGCATGTCAAAGTTTTTGTACCACGTCCCTCCTGCATATTGGAAAAAATCATCACCAGGTTTAGTTGTCTCATCACGTGCATCTAACTCGATACCAAAACGTCCGAGTTGGGCGCTGGTAGTCTCGGTTGCAGCTGGCAGTGAAACGGTTTGGCTTTGTTTCGTGGGTTGACTGCATGCACTGAGTAACAATAGGCTAGCGACGCTTGCAGCAAGTATCGTTTTTTTCATAGAACCCCTGTTTTTTGTAATTTATGGTATTTTGTTAACGTAAATTAACCTAATTAAGGTCATTTTACTTATAGTTTTATTAATCAGTCAGTTACCTTATTAGGCAAATATGTATTCATCCTTAGACCAACTGCTTCGTGAGTATTTTGACGATAATCATTTGTTTAAGCGCAAGATTCTGCAGCGCTTATGGAGCAACTACGGTGAAATTGCTCGTTATTTTAGCCCCAAACTTAATAGGAGCATAATAGTGAAGCATGTTAAACCGCCCTCTGAAGTGCTTCATCCTCGGGGGTGGCATAGTGATGTCAGTCATCAGCGCAAAGTGACTTCCTATGCTGTAGAAGCTAATTTTTATCAATCTTTTGCCTCTTTTTGTGACGAAGCGTGTTACGTGCCGCAATTTGTCGGTTTAATACAGTGCTCTGAGCAAGGTGAGCAACAGACACTTATTATGGAAGACCTCGACACCTCAGGTTTTAACCGAGTACACCACAAAATAAATGAGATCCAAATAAAAGCGGTGCTGAGTTGGTTAGCTCATTTTCATGGGCGTTTTATTAATACCGAAACGCCCGGCTTATGGCCAATAGGTAGCTATTGGCACTTTGCCACGCGTCAAGATGAATACCAAGCAATGCCAAAAGGAGTGTTAAAAGACAAAGCAAAATATATTGCCGATACCATAGAAGCTGCACGCTTTCGTACCTTAGTGCATGGTGACGCTAAGTTGGCCAATTTTTGTTTCAGTCAAAGCGATGCTGTCGCGGCAGTGGATTTTCAATACGTCGGTACAGGGGTAGGGGTTAAAGACGTGATGTACTTTTTAGGAAGCTGCTTGCAAGACAAACAGTTATGGGCATCACATGATCAATTTATCGATTACTATTTTTCAGTACTTAAGCAGGTGATGAGCCAATACAGTCAAACTGAGTTTGAGCATCTAGAGCAAGAATGGCGTGCGCTTATTCCTTTTGTATGGGCTGATTTTCATCGCTTTTTGTTAGGTTGGAGTGCTGAACATCCTAAAATTAATGACTTTATGCACACGCAAACAGCATTAGCGTTGGAATAATGAACTTATACAAACCAACCGTCGTTGTTAGCTAGTAACTAATCATAGTGAAGATGGAGTGAGCTTTGGATTCTTTGACACAAATCGTTTTGGGAGCATCCGTTGCTGCAGTGTGCGTACCGCAAGGTGCTAAACGTAAGGCGGCGATAATGGGTGCTGCGCTAGGTACGTTACCAGACCTTGATGTTTTTATTGATTACGGTGATGCGGTAACGAACTTTACTTATCATCGTGGATTCAGTCATTCCTTATTTATTTTAATACCTGTCTCGTTAGTGCTTTGGACTCTGCTTAAACGCTGGTATCGCCCTGTGCAAGTCGCGCCTTACGCCTGGTGTGCTGCGATTTTTTTGGCCTTAATCACTCACCCTTTATTAGATGCCCATACCGCTTATGGTACCCAGCTGTTTTGGCCCTTAAGTTTCCCCCCCGTGTCTTGGAGCACCATATTTATTATTGACCCGCTTTATACTTTGCCCTTGTTAGTAGGAACCTTATTTATGTTAATTAAACCTAGGGCTTCTATTTCGCCTAAGGTTTTAGCAGCAGGAGTTGTCCTTAGTTCTGTCTATTTAATGTGGACATGGGCCGCTAAATTTTTTGTCGATCAGCAGGTATTGGTTTCAACCAAGCAAAATCAAACACAGATATTCAGCACCCCCACGCCTTTTAATTCGCTACTATGGCGTGTGGTTGTATTGCAAGATACCCATTATTTAGAGGGCTTTTATTCCTTATTAGATCCTGACCAAGCCATCGAATTTAACCGTTTTAAACTGAATAATGACTTATTGAACCAGGCCAAAGACTTCAATGCAGTGAAGCGTTTGGCGTGGTTTACTCATGGATTTATGCAAAGTGAGATTATAGAGGGCCAATTAGTAGTGTCTGATATTAGAATGGGGTTTTCTGATAATTATGTGTTTAACCATGCGGTAGCAGAGCTTGAAGTATCGCAGTTCTCTGAAATCGACAGTGTCTTGCTACCTTATCAGTTTAAGTCGCAAGACTTGGATTTCGTTTGGCGGACCTTAACAAGAAAAAGCAAACAGAATTAAACGAGCCCTTTGCTTCACATATCTGGCAAATATACTGGGATTTTTATAGGAAAGGAGGATTTATTGTTGTTTTGGCAACTAATTGCCAGATAGTGAAGTTAGTTGTATTGCTAAAGCCCTAATGCGTGTAAGCTACGCCCCATCAGTTTCTGGGTATGCGGATTGGTGAGTTCGGATACTATTAAACAACATTTCACCAAATTAAAAGAGTAAATTAAATGAGTAAAGGTACAGTTAAGTGGTTCAACGCAGATAAAGGTTTCGGCTTTATTACTCCTGAAGATGGCGGTAAGGACCTTTTCGTTCACCACTCTGAAATTCAAGCTGGTGGCCAGTTCGCCTCTTTGAACGACGGTCAAGCGGTTGAATTTGAAGTTGGCCAGGGTCAAAAAGGCCCATGTGCAAACAAAGTTGTTGCAATCTAATTTGACGATACAAGGGCTTTTGGGCGCTTGAATGATAAAACGGCTGCGTAAAGACGATTTACAAAGCTAATTTGATTGAATACAAAGGGTGCTGGTTTGGTTATACCGCTTCATTGAGTGGGTATAGTGGCCACAGCACCTTTTTTGTTGAATGCCAGTGATCCTTGGCTCACTTCTCATCCACTCATTACCACTCTCTAGCGCCAGCCTACTATTAACCTTTGCGTGATTCAGCCAGATTGACGCTGGTGTAAAATAGTTCTCTCCTGTTTTCTATTTCTGTTAACTACATACTAATGGCATTGATTTACATCAAAATTTATTTTTAAAAATACCTCGGTTTTGTCGATTTTTGGTCTACTCTTCGTTTTAGCGGTTTACATTGAC
Organism: Flavobacterium sp. W21_SRS_FM6; assembly: GCF_052119645.1. NCBI lineage: Bacteria > Pseudomonadati > Bacteroidota > Flavobacteriia > Flavobacteriales > Flavobacteriaceae > Flavobacterium > Flavobacterium sp. W21_SRS_FM6. Next base: position 55,901 of record NZ_JBGQOM010000002.1, on the reverse strand, counting down.
TTTTAACTAGCAGAAGGATGTCTGATGGGGAATTTTGAAAGTCCAATTCTAAAAAATCTGCTCGAAAATGCTAATATTGCCGTTGTAATACATCGGTGGGACACCTCGGTGGTCTATGCTAATCCAACCGCTTTGCGTTTGCTGCGACTTACTCATGAGCAAATGTTAGGGAAAGATGCTCTTGATCCTGTATGGCGCTTTATTGATGAAGACAAACATCCTTTGTCCAGTGACCAATTTCCTGTCACACAGGTAAAGCGATTCAAAGGACCTGTGAATAATATGATTATGGGGGTGATAGACAGTGCTCAAGTAAAACCGTCTTGGTTTATGGTCAATGCCTATCCGGAAATAGCGAGTAAAGAAAAAGACAGTTTTATTGTTATTACCTTTAGCGATATTACCGAGCAGAAAGGCTTGTTCTCGTTTAAAGCTATTGCAGATAATTCTGCCGAAATAGTGATTGTTACTGAAGCGGACGATCTGGCTGCGCCATTAGGGCCTCGCATTGTCTACGTAAACGAGGCTTTTGTGAAACTAACAGGCTATAGCCGCGAGGAAGCAATAGGTGAGACGCCTCGGATACTGCAAGGTAAAGAAACTGATCCGGCAGAGCTTAAGCGCATCAGTACAGCGCTAAAAAATCGTTCAAGTGTGTCAGCTAAAGTACGTAACTACACAAAAACCGGTCACCCTTACTGGTTGGACATTAATATTTTCCCTTTAACGAATCGCTATAATGAAGTGACGCATTTTGCGGCAATTCAAAGAGATGTCACCCAAGAAATTTATAGTGCCGAGCAATTAGAAAGCAATAACAAAAAGCTTAAAGAGCTAAAAGTTGATCTTGAGAGGTTAATAAGAGAAAGAACAATTGAGCTACATGATGCCAATAAAAAACTCTTTCAATATGCCTACTACGACGTATTAACGCAAATTCCGAATCGAAGATGCTTTTTAGACCAAGCCGAAAAACTACTTAGTAGAGCCAAACGAGGGAGCATGTTTTTTTTGGTCGGTATCGTGGATGTCGATTATTTTAAAAACATTAACGATACGTTTGGCCATGATATGGGCGACAAAGTGTTGATAAAGGTAGCTGAGTGTTTTTCTTTGTTCTTTAGACAAGAAGATGTCTTCGGTCGTTACGGTGGAGAAGAGTTTGGCTTTTGTATATTACTGGAAGACGACTCTCAGGCAGTTGGTATTTGTGAGCGATTAAGAGTGAGTATTTCAGCACTTTGTTTTACCTCAGAAACCCATGAAAACTTTACTATCACTGCGAGCATTGGGGTATGTGTAAGTGAGGCAACGCCCTCACTCTCGGTTGATACTCAGCTCAAGAAGGCTGATATCGCGCTTTACAAGGCCAAAGGGGATGGCAGAAATAAGGTTGAAGTGATGTTAGTTAGCGCAATAGAAAAACAAGATGGATGATGAATGAACAGGTGCTAAGTACATTGAGTTGTTACCCTGACTCGGTTCAAACAACCCTACTGCAACTTAGAACTATTATTTTCGATGTCGCGGCAACTCACCAACTAGGTGAAGTGCACGAGAGCATCAAGTGGGGTGAGCCAAGTTATAGCGTCAAAGGCGGTACGCCAGTTCGCATGGGCTGGAAAGTCACTAATCCACAACAATGTTTCCTGTTTTTTAATTGCAACACTTCCCTGGTTGAGACCTTTCGAGAACGTTATGCCGAGCTGCTAATTTTGCAAGGCAATCGAGCTATTGTGCTCAATCTCGACTCTCCTATTCCAGTATTAACATTACGCCAATGTGTGAAAATGGCATTCACTTACAAAACCATCAAGCACTTACCTCCCTTGGGAAACTAAACGCGAATAATCAAAGTCAGATGGTGCACACTTACTTGGCAGAATCATCTGGTTTTATTTTGGCTTGAGCCACTTTGCTCGACAACATAGTATCAAGCTTTTCACCGCCCTTAGCCCCAAAATCAAGGGTTCTGATGGGGAAGGGGATAAGAATGTCAGCGTCTTCTAACGCTTTTTTGATTGTTACTATGGCTGTATGTCTTGCTTGCATGTAACCCGTTTCGCCCGGATAGTCTATCCAAAACCACACTAATAAATTGATACTGCTGTCGCCGAACCCTTCAGCGTACACTGCGGTTTCTTCCTTTTTAATGACGAAATCCAGCTCATTCACTTTTTCCACAATCAACTCCGCGGCCTTTTGAGGTTCGTCTCCATAGGATATACCTACTGGAACCTCAATTCGGCGGATCCCTAATACGGAATAATTGGTTAAGGTTTCCCTAAACAGAATTTTGTTGGGAACAATTTTGAGTTGGCCAAAAAATGTTTCCACTAAGGTATTGCGTAAATTAATGGTTCTTACGTTACCAAAAACATCATCAGCTTTAACCACATCACCTATTTTAAAGGGTTTTCGGATCCCCATGGCAATGCCTGCAATCAGATTCTCCGTCATGTCTTGAAAGGCAAATCCAATGGCCAAGCCTACAATTCCTGCTCCCGCCAATAGTGATGTTACGGTGCCAGACAAACCTAAAAAATCTAGCGCGATAAATAGGCCTATTACTAATACGACAATTCTGAATATGGAGGCTAGCAAGTCGGCAATTTGGCGGGATTCTAGAGTCGAGTGGAGCAGTTTTCGTAATGCATTACTCGCGACACGAGATATGAAGGCAAAACTAATGGCAATAAATAAGGCTACTACGAAATTGGGTAGATTTTTTATACTAACTTCTAACCACAGCTGCAATTTTTCATTGATGAGGTGCCAAAATTTATCTAGTGCTTCAAATTTCATTGTTTTTCCTATCGTCGTCTCTTGTGCTCGGGTCAAATGATGCTTACAAGCCAATTTGAAAGGCTTGCATAAATTGACACTTGGTTTTTATCTCTGACGACAAGGCATTCAAATCATGTACCAGCCCTTTATTCCTCATTTTAAAAGGGCTTGAGCCAATAAATCACTTTTAACTTTGCTTGAAAAATGAAATATTTACAAAGCACTGTGCAATATACACAAGTTGAAACCCTTAGGTATTTTTGCAATGGGCCACAGTGTAGGACACTTTTAAGGGGGTAAATACAGGCTAACCCTGATTGAGTGCTTAGGGGAGGGGATTTACAAGTGTGAGACAGGGGGTCTCAAGTGGAAAATTAGGGCTTGTTGCGTGGCTTGCTAAAGACTTTTCGGCTTTTCCACTATTTTTAAAAACGTGCAAGTACTGGTCGATAACAGATTTAACCTCAGTAAATTCGGGGCGCATCACAAAGTACAGATTAACCATGCTGGTAGGTTGCGGACTTTGATACACTTTAATATCGCAATATGTCTGCTTTGAAAATATCTCAGCCGCATTGTAGTTGTTCATAGCCATATAATCACAGCGACCATTTTTAAACATTGTGGCCATGGTTTGCTGACCACTGGCATCAACGCGCTTTATTTTTTTCTCTGCAAAAGAGTCAGTTAAGCCGCTATAGATAAAGTTTTGGTGGGTGCAAATAAGTTTATTGTTCAAGTTAGTCGTAGAAAACGATTCATCGAACGGACTGAGGCTATACAAGTACGTCGCGTGTTGAATTATTGGCTCACTAAAAATGAATTTATCCGCTTGGGCCAACCATGCTTTATTAGCCAAGTAGATATCTGCTTTACCACTTAATAAAAATTGTTCACTGCGCATTTGGTTAGAATCAATGTATTCGGTATCAAATAGTCCTTGCTCGTGCAATTGAACAAAAAAGTCGACGACCAAACCTGCATATTTTTGATTTTTTGCATCGAAGTACAAATAAGGCATTGAACCTGGAGAGTTAACTGATATTACGAGGTGTTTGTTTGTTGCTGAATAAACATCAGACACGCAGCTTGCATATAAACTAAAGAGCAGTATTGTTTTTATTAGGTAAGGGTGAAACACGTGCGCTGCTACTATCGTCGCTTAATTGTCATGATATCACATATTACTGAGCATAAGACCTTGATACAACCACGAAATTCACTCCTTACAAGGTATTTGCGTTAACATAGCGCTTCACTCAGGTTACGAATTAATTATGACAATAGAATATAGTGTCCTTCCAGACCCCACCATCACCTGCCAAAACTGCCAAGCCTGTTGTTGTCGACTTGAAGTTAGATTGTTGACTGATACTGGGGTACCTCAGTATTTTATTACTGAAAATGCCCATCATGTAGAGGTCATGAAGCGTCATGCTGACGGCTGGTGTGCAGCGCTGGATCGCAATACCCTAATGTGTACTATATATGCTTACAGGCCCTTAGTTTGCAGAGAATTTGAAATGGGCTCCTATGAATGTAAGATTGAACGAGCAGAGGTTTTAGGTATCACCGATTAGATTGAATAAGGCTGAAGATTAGCCTTTAAAGTGGCTTGAATAAGAATGTTACGAGGGGTCACTGCAGGTGAGCAGAAACGAGTAACACTCACCTTATAGCCCTGTTCTTCAAGCATCAGAGCGCGATCGAGGGCCAGCCACACTTCGATGGGCCGTCTAAATAAAAACCGCACTAAATCTAAGGCTGAAACTTGTTTAAAGCGGGTTTCACCTTGTTGTAAGTAGTCACTCCAATCAATGTTTAGTGGTAACTCAATATTGACTAAGTGGGCACAGTGGCGGCAAAAGTCACTGAATTCAGCCTTGGCCCAACTCATCGGTAGGGAAGGGACAGACAAAAATTCATTCTTAGCCAGTAAAACCCGTTGCAAACAGTCAAAACCCAGTCGCATGATTTGCAATTGCTTGCGTTGCCTTTGCACTGTGGCCCCTGCGGTAACGGTTTCCATAACAGCGGTATGCAGTTCAGTCTTGTTAAGTCCTAAATCCAAGGAGCGGCCGAGAGTGGATAAGGGCTGATAGACTGTCCCGCGGCGTTTATGGTAACAGCAGGGGGCAAGGTGTAACGCATTTACGTTGTGCGCAATACTCAGTTGCAATAAGTGCTCGTGCAGTTCACCACAGGCATGTAAGGCCACTACATGTTGCGATTGCCGTAAATATTGCTCAGCCTCAGGATTCAGTACGTCAATGCAGTGGGAATGCAGCGGTACATTGTGCTGCTGAGCCCTTTGATTGGCTTGTTCAACTAGGTTTGAGTCCCATTCTAGTGCCTCTATCTTCGATTTATGCACATGTTGTAAATAAAATCCCAAATGGGATTTACCTGCACACCATTCAGTAATAGTGGGTGAGGTGTGGTCCATGCTCTGCGTAAACGCTTTAATTTGCTGCCACTTCCGCCCCGGTATGCCAGCATAAAAATGAGGAGAAACATCGGATAACGTTTTTACAGGGGCCAGCTCAAGTTGAGATAAGGCAAAAAGTGCTGGGGCTGCGGGAATATTGTCGGATAAAAACGCTGTTAGTGTCTCAGAGCAGCCACCTAACTGGTCTATTTGGTCGTGGGATAAGGCGTATAAGCGCTTAACTAAATCAGGGTCTTCAGTCATCCATGCTAGGGTGTTATGATAAAACGCAACGGGTCGCCAAAAATGCTGGTGATGTAACAGCTGCTCACTGAGTTGCTGGAACATAGTGACGAGTTGACTCATTGTTGTGGCTGATTACTTTTAGTTTCTCGTCCCCTAAAAGCAGAGAAAAAACTAGCCAGTACAACGCAACCCACTGATATGTATAAAGACAATGAGATGGTATTCAACAATGCAGGATATTGTTGTTCAGTGAGTCTCGCATCCCCAAGATACAAATGAACGAGCAAATTAACTACACTCATTCCCACTAGATTTCCGATGGTACGCGATAAATTCATACTGGCAGATGCCACACCTAGTTCTCGACTATTGACCGCGCCCATGATGGCATTATTGTTGGGCGTAGAAAATAAACCGAAGCCTAGGCCAATTAACAATAATGAGGCGCCAATATAGGTGGCTGAGGTATTGATCCCGATTTGACTGAGAATAATAAAGCCGAATGCCACAATCGCACAGCCCGCTGAAGCGATTTTTCGCGGTTGCACACGGTCAGAGAATTTACCCGCAAAAGGCGCAACGATAGCCATTGAAAAAGCCTGTAAAAGAATAATTTGACCGGCATGGGCGGGACTAAACCCTTTTACATACTGCAAATACAAGCTCAGCAAAAAAGACAGGGGGTAAACACTGGCGTACATTAAAAACGATGTGCTCAAAGACATCGAAAACACCCGACTCTCACGAAACATTTGCACCCTGATTAGAGGTTCTGAATGGCGGCTTTGATGAAACACGAATAGCACCATGGTTGCAATGGCCACAGCCAATAAACCAAATCCTAACACGCTAGGCAGCAAACTCAGACCAAACACGAGAGCACTGGTGGAAATGGCGAAAATGCTGGTGCCACGCCAATCAAATTTTGAATGGCGTGCTGATTTCCACTCACCTTTAAGGCCTAATTTGATCACGAGTATTAACAAACACACTAAGGGGACTTGAAACAAAAACACCGCTCGCCAGCCCCATAATTCGGTCAGCCATCCGCCAATAGCAGGTGCCACCGTTAAACCTACATAAACGCAGGTGGCCGCTAATCCAAGCGCAAACCCTCGTTTATCGGCAGGGGTCACTGAACTTAGAATTGCCACACCGGTACCAAAAATCATCGCCGATGCGGCACCTTGTACAAATCGCCAAAACAAGACCCACTCGATCACGTCAGCCCAAGCACACATTAACGACGACAGTGCGTTTAGAAGCAAACCATAGGTATAAATACGTTTCCGGCCATAATTGTCTGCCAATTTTCCAAAAGGCAACATGAACGCCACATTGCTAAGAAGAAAAATGGTGGGTAACCAGCCGACTAATCTCGCATTTGCATGTAAGTCTGCTGCCAGATCAGGAATGGCAATATTGACCGAAGCCATACCCAGTGGACCGATAAAGGAACCAAGGCACACAACAATTAGTGCAATAGTGGTAGCTGGAAGTGGTTTAAACAAAGTGTCAGTGGCCTAGTTGATAGCACAAAGAAGTAAAGTGTACCTAAGCACTAAGTCTGTTACACGGTTAATATTCATAAATTGCACGTAAATAATAGAAGCCGCCGCTCAATCCTTGAGGCGCTGTTGCTGGGTATTTAGCGCCTGCAACATCCGCATAGGGATTGCTATCTGCTCTATCATCAAACAAATTTTTGGCTCCCACCGATAGACGAAAATGTCGATGTAAATAGTAGCTCAAGTCCACATCTAAGGTGATTTCTGAACCAGCCTCAATATCATAACCCGCAGCAGCGTTGAGATGATCTTCATAATATCCACCGTAATAATTCAATTGTAAATTACTACTGAATTGCTTGAAGCTTTGCTCAAGGGTGACACTAGCACGTTGGCTGGGTAGGTTGTCTTCCAGCATTTTAATGCGCTGAGGCGTTAAATTACTAGAAAGAATGATTTCGCCGTTTTCTGCAGTCAAGGGGTAGGTGTTCACGCGATCTATTTGGGTATCTGTCCAATTATAGATGAGCCCCACACGACTGCGCGCACCTAACAAGGTGGTGTCGTAATGCATCACTAGGTCTATGCCTTGAGTCGTGCTATCAAAATCATTAGTAAAAAATTTGGCACTGCCGTAATTGCTCGCTTCTGTAATGCCATTAGCCAGAAGCGAGGCTATGTCGTCACTACTTAAATATAAAGGCGATGTGGTACTGATTCGGTCGTTTAAGCGGATCCTAAAATAGTCCAAGGTAATAAATAAATTTTCAGTGGGCTGACTCACTAAACCCAAGCTGGTATTTATCGATTTTTCAGCTTTTAAAGGTTGCGCACCTAACTGAGCAGAAATAGGGTGAGTTGGGGGCAGCGTTGACTGATCTTCCAAGCCTTTGGGAGAAAATGCAGTTGTTACATTCACAACATTACTTTGACCGACCGTTGGGGCTTTAAAGCCACTACTAATAGAGCCTCTAACCTTAACCCTATCGTTAATTGGTGTAAGCAACGAGAATTTGCCATCTAAGGTTGTGCCAAAATCAGTGAAGTCTTCGAAGCGCATGGCCAAACCGAGCAAAGTTTGCTGATACTTCAGTTCTGCGTCGCTATAAATGGCCCAGTTGCTGCGCTGCCAGCTTCCTGCAGATTTAGGGCTATAGCCAGGAAAGCCATTGGAGCCAGCACTGAATCCTTGCGACAAGCCAGTAGCGGGGTCGTAAGCAAATTGCCCAATTTGATAAGAGGCTAAATCTCCGACTTTTTGTCTATATCTTTCACGGCGCCACTCCAAGCCAGCGGCAATCGTTAACATGGCATCGTCATTGAGCTCATAAGGCTTAAATACATCAAAATTAAGAGTGCGTTCGTATTGTGTTGCCGTGCCGGGGGAAAATTCGCTAGGCGAGTAAATACCCAATGAGGGGTTAACCGTTTGGCTAATATGATAGGAAATTTCTGAATAGCCTAAACCAGCACTGAGATCATAGTTCCAATTATCTGTTGTTTGCCCTTTTAGGCCGGCTACCATCGCGCCATCTCGCACCGTACCGCCAAACTGAGGCGTAAACCCACCAGGATATATCTCATTAAAAGCAAAGCAATTCGCGCCGACGGCTGTCGTGTTATCGGCAATTAAGCCATAATTTGCATCATCAAGTACGTTATCATCCGCTAAATAAATAATAGGGCAGCTAATACCCTGTCCCAGTCCATCTAAATCAGCAACGAGCAATTGATGCATGCCACTGCTGTCTGGCTCACTTTCAAACACGCCCTGACGAGTTTGTGGATTACGAAAATAAAAGCCACCCTCTATGCGCCGCTCAGAGGTATTGGTAAAAAGATACAGTTCTTTTTCATCAAGCTGATAGCCTACGTTTGCCGCAAATTTGGCATCGTAATGCAAGGTAGGAATGCCCCATTGTTGGGCGGGTGTGTTAACTGCTGTATTACCTGCATTAATAAGCGCAGCGGCATCAGAGCGTTGTACACTATTAGAGGTGGCTTCTTGCTGTTTATATTCAGCACTGATATGTGCAAATCCTTTGTCGTTTAATGAAAAGCCTACGTCTCCTAACAATTGCAGTAATTCACCATCGCCTTGGCCGTAAGACCCAATACGCGCCTCAAACCGACCACCTGCATCACTGTCGTTTAATTCAAAGTTAATGACCCCTGCGATTGCATCTGAGCCATATTGTGCGGCCGCTCCATCGCGCAAAATTTCGACTTGTTTGATTGATGAGACCGGAATTGTTGATAAATCTACGCCTTGTGCACCGTCAGATAAGGCGCCTCCTAAAAAAGTAATTGCTGCTGAGCGATGCCTTCGTTTACCGTTAATCAGCACAAGCGTGTGATCAGAAGCCATGCCTCTTAAATTAGAGGGGCGGACTAATGTTGATGCGTCGTTTATCGGTTGGTCGTTGACATTGAATGACGGCACAAGGGCGGCGAGCATTGAATTGATATCAGTAGAGCCTTGCCGAGTCAATTTTTCAACATTTAATATATCCAAAGGAACGGCTGAGTCAATGATGGATCGGGCCGACGAGCGACTGCCTAAAATGGCAATCGTTTCAATACTTTGTGTATCAACAAATTCAGTTTGTTGAACGCTTTGCGCTGACTCTTTAGTTTGCACTTCTACGAAACGAATAGGCTTAACGCTGAAACTACCGTCTTGCTCTTTGACGGGGTATAAGCCCGTACCTTCGAGTAATTTAACGATACCGATGGTTAAACTGTATTCACCCACTACGCTATTGGCTGTTTCTAGTTCGGCGATGTCGATGGGAAACAATAATGTGGTGTTTGCTTGTTTTGCAAATAAGGTTAGCGCTTTGTCTGCTTGCTGTGCAGGGATGTTAAATTGATAAACGCCTTCTGCAGATACATAAGATGAAAACAACAACAGTATGTAGAAAACATGGCGCATATCGAATAATAATGAAATTTAATTGCAGCGATTTTGGCAGTTTAGCACGCTTCGTTAAATTTAGAAGATGCATCAAGAGTGATAACATGACTCTTGATGCCTAGTTTTTGCGGATAGAAATATTAAATATCGGAGAACAATAAGATAGTGTTGTCGTTTACTTTTTTATATTGAATGTTGAAATTATTGTTTAATGCAGCAAGTAAACCATCAAGATCGCCCGCTTTGAAGTAACCGGCAACGCGTTTCTCTTTCAATTTTTCATTATCAAAATTAAAGTTTACTGGCATGTAGCGACTAATTTCATTTAAGGCTTTGACCAGTGGTTCACCATGAAAAACCACAATACCTTGTCGCCAAGCAAGCTCATTTTGGATTTGTTCGATACTCAAGTCATGCTCTTGGGCTGAGTTTTCAGCCACTAAGGCTTTTTGCCCAGCCACTAGCAGTAAACCGCCATGTTGTGTTGCAAGTGGGTCAAGTACTTCATCGGAAGCATCTGCATGGCTGGTCATTTCATTTTTGAGTAAGACTTTGCCTTCGGTGACCAATAATTCAAAACGTTGTTCGTCGAGCAGTTGCATATTAAATGCGGTACCTACTGCGGTTACAGTATTACCTGCTGCAGATACAATAAAGGGGCGCGCGGTATCATGAGCAACTTCAAATAAGGCTTCGCCTCTTATTAAAGTTATGTGGCGTGTTTGCTCAGTAAAATGAACACTAAGTTCAGAATTGGTATTTAAATACACGACCGAGCCATCCTCTAAGGTAACGGGTTTTTGTTCTCCCACATGGGTCATCAATTGGTGTGCTAGGGCGTCGTTGCCGTTCACTTGAGATGGCTTAAACATCAAAAAGCTCAACACAGAAAACATCACAAAAGCCACGCTAGCAGCTAAGGCTAAGCGGGGTGAGCGATATGGCTTTTGTGGCCCCACCGCTAATTTATTCAGTGGCATCAAATCTTTAAGTTCATTTAAGGCACTCATGTCGTCCCAGGTTTGGGCCATGTCGAATAAAATTTGTCGATGAGACTCACTGCTATTTACCCAGTTTTTAAAGGCTTTGTGTTCATCAGCGCGAAGGCCACGGTCGATTCGGCTGATCCATTCACTTGTTTGCTGCTGAATGGTTTCTTTACTGTTAAATGTTTTAATGTTGGTCATTTACTTCTTCGCAGATATTGAGGCATCTTTTTTGTTGTTTCTGTGCCTGTCTGTTGTTTTGTAGGTTCATTTAGGCTTTGTAGATACAAGGAACATTGCAATAGCCCTTTTGCCACATGTTTCTCAACGGTGCTTTCGCTGAGTGAACAATGTTGGGCAATGTCCTTTTGGCTCATGCCGTACACTTTTTTCATCAAAAAGACCCGCTTTACTTCTGGCGATAAGTTGTCGGTTGCACGGTAAAAATCAAGAAAACGTTGTTTACTTTCGATTTGTTTTTCTAAGCTTTGACTGGTTAAACTTGAGGGTAAGGTTTCAACATCGTCTAAGGATTGATTGTGTTTTTCACTGGCTCTTGATACGTGGTTGAGCGCTAGGTTTCTCGCTGTTCTGAACATATAAGTGCGTTCAAAGGTAATTTCGTTTTGCAATTCTGCTTCGTAACTTTTGATGAAGGTTTCTTGCACGATATCTTCGATGTCGTCGCGTTTAACGATGCGTCCGATCATTCTTTCTAATTGAGTGCGACATCGCAGGTAGGTTGCTTCAAGGTTTGACATGTTAGTACTGCAGGTTGGCCTATGAGTGCGTTGGGTTCTATTTCCGCGACATTATCCCTTTGTATGCGATAAATTGCTAGTTAAGCAGCTTGTTTGCAAAAAAACAAAATGGCCTAGCCTTGAAAACAATTCAAAGCTAGGCATATTGTCTACTGTAGCTTAGAAGCTGTAACTTGCTTTAACGTAGTAAAATCCACCATTGTAATCAAATGGACCACTTTCGTAATACACGCCACCCACTGCAGCATAAGAATCTGCGTTAAGTTTTTGTGCTTTTTGATCGAACAAGTTAGTGGCTCCGGCAGAAAGGGTTATTTGGTCAGTTACAAAATAACTCACTTCTGCATCGATAGTGAACGCAGAATCAGCCATTTCGTTCCAGCCGCCTGGTTCAGCATCATCAGCATGCACTGCAAAGTATTCACCAAAGTAGTTAGCACGGATAAAGGCACTCACATTATCCCAGTTTTGTGAGATGGTGAAGGTGGCTCTATGCTCAGGCTGGCCTTCTTCTAAACGACGAATTTTGCCCACTGATGTAGTAGCAGGGTTGAACTTGTCTACTTCGGTTTTATTCCAGTTGTAAGCAAGATTGAAGTTAGTATCACTGCTATCAAATATTTCAGCCTTGTAGCTCACTACCACATCAACGCCTTGAGTTGTGGTATCAAAGTCGTTAGCAAAGTAAGTCACTGCTGAAATAAGCTCAGGATTTTCTACACCAAGGGCACGAAGTTGGTCATAGTCATCAGCTTGCACGTCAATTTGGCTTGATTGAGCAATACGGTCTTCTACTTCAATGTTGTAATAGTCAACGCTGAGGAATAAATCACCTTGTTGATAAACCGCACCAAGCGCATAGCTGGTTGAGTCTTCTGGTGTTAACTCTTTACCGCCATAAAACGAGGACAAGGGATCCGTAGGGGGTGCTAAGAAACTTTGGATAAGATCACCACCAACAATTGATGTTTGCGTGTTCACAACATTGGCTTGTCCAACGGTAGGCGCTCGGAAACCTGTGCTTGTTGAACCGCGTAATGAAAAGTCTTCAGAAACGCTGTATTGGAACGTCAGTTTGTAGTTAGTGGTATCACCAAAGGTGGTAAAATCTTCATAGCGAATAGCTGCGCCTAAAAGCAAATCTTCCGTTAGTGGAGCTTCTACATCGACATATGCAGCCACGCTGCGTCGAGTATTCACGCCAGCACTTTCAGGACCAAAACCTTTGAAACCATGAGAGCCAATGTTGAAGCCTTGGTCAGCATAAGGGCCAGCTTCCCAAGAAGACTGTTCACCCGCGATGATTTCGAAAGACTCTTCACGCCATTCTAAACCACCCGCGACGCTCAAAGGCTCATATAAACCCGCATCGACTGATTTAACTAAGTCTAGGTTAAACATCTTTTCTAATTGGATGTATTTGCCCGTATCGAATTCGGTAGGCGTTGCTAATCCTAACGACGGATTTAGGGTGTTTTTTAGGTTAAATGCAGATTCACTGCGACCAACCGAACCGCTGATGTCATACATGACCTCAGCCAACATACCGCTTTTTATTTCTCCCTTTGTACCAATGGCAAGTGATGTATCAACAATATTACCGCCAAAAGCCGGTGTGTAACCGCCAGGGAAAATTTGGTTCATGGAGAAACAGTTTGGATCTGCTACCATCGCTTGGTATTCATCGGTCACTAATACGTTGGGTACATTTGCAGGTACTTCTGCACACGTACGTGCAAGCCCCTGTGATTGGCCGACATCGCCGACTAGCAAAGTGGCACCGCCATCTGCTGAATAAACCTGACCACGATTATGGGGGTTACGGTAATAAAAACCACCTGTTACATCGCGCTCCGAATAGTTACCAAACATGTAAAATTCTTTGTCATCGCCCAAATCTAAGCCCACATTACCGAACACAGTGATGTCGTCTTTTATTTCAGGGTTACCCCAAATTTGAGCAGGATCTTGAACTGAAGTATTGCCACCTGCAATAAGTCCAGCTGCATCAGGGCGTTGCACGCTACGGCTTGTTGCGTCAGCATTTTTTAGCTGAAAACTTAAATTGGCGAAACCGTCTTTGGTAAAGGGTAAACCAAGGTTACCCGCATAGGTTGTTGTACCCCCATCACCCTCGTAATATTCGCCGTGTTTAACTTCAAATGAGCCACCTTCAGCGGCATCTTTTAAAACAAAATTCATCACACCGGCAATCGCGTCAGAGCCGTATTGTGCAGCCGCACCGTCACGTAACACTTCTACTTGTTTAATTGCGATGCTAGGAATAACAGAAATATCAGGACCTTGAGCACCGTCATTTACACCACCACCTTGAAAGGCGATGACCGATGCACGGTGACGTCGTTTACCGTTAACAAGCACTAAAGTGCTGTCTGATGGTAGACCACGCAAATTGACTGGGCGAATTAAGGTTGCCGCGTCTGAGATAGGTTGTAAGCGAGCGCTAAAGGATGGAATGGCGCCAACCAATAAATCCAGCATATCTGCTGAACCTGCTTTATTAAGTTCATCGCCGCCAATAATGTCGACCGGTACGGGTGAGTCTTGAACTGAACGAGGTGCACCTCTTGAGCCCACGACTGCAATTTTTTCAACGTTGGCTTCTGCTTGTGGTGTTTCTTGCGCGTTTACCGAGCCAACCGCTGTTGCACCCAGTGCCGCAGATGTCGCTATGATGAAACGAATGTTTTTCGTTAAAGAGGACAGTTTAGTTTTCATGTATGCTTCCGAATTTTTTGTGTTTTTTATTCAATCTATCCACTGCTGAATCGCCAGAGATTAACCTGAAAGATACACCGTGATTAGTCGATTTATTATGCTACCTGTTACTAAAAATTATTTTAGCAACTTCAATATATACAATGCTAAATTGTTGAAAACAATGATTTTTTCTCAAATAAAAAATGTTTATTTTTTGATGGAGGATAAGGCTTTGTCACTTGTCTATATAAAGTTCGCTGCACTTGTTTTTATGAGGATTATCCGCTTTTAGCCGGAAATTTCGCTTTCGTGCGCCTATTCTAATCATCAAGCCCTTAATCTAAATTTGCCTGACATTTTGTGCTACTGTACTGTAAATTCTAACCAAAACTGGTTTGCGTTACTGTTTCAGTTGATAGCACCGCATTGTTTGTGAGCCGGGTTGCATAAACTGGTATTACGACATGCGATGTGCGACATGCGATGCCCGACATGCGATGCCCGACAATCAAGTAACACCACGAATGAATAGCACCCCAGTTTCAATGCCTTAATCAAGAGAATATAGATGGCCTTAAAGCCTACCATTTACAAATTTAAAATTGCTTTGGCCGATCTTAATCATGATCATTTTGCTAATTTTAATCTGACGCTTGCACAGCATCCCTCTGAAACAACGGAGCGTATGGCGGTAAGATTACTTGCCTTTTGTTTACACGCTCATGACGATCAAGAGCAACTGATGGCTTTTACCAAAGGTTTAAGTGCTATTGATGAGCCTGATATTTGGTTAAAAGGTCTGGATGACCAATTACATTGCTGGATTGATGTGGGTGAACCCGCGTTTGACCGAATTAAAAAAGCATGTCGTTTGTCTAAGCGTACTTTGATCTACAGTTTTAATAGCAAATGCGATGTATGGTGGAAACAAAGCTTGCCACAGTTTGAAAGCCTCAGCGCCGAAGTGAGACGTTTTTATTGGACTGAAATACAGACACTCAGTGCCACGATAGCACGAACCAGTGAATGGACAATAACTCTAAGTGGTCAATCTATTTATGTGGCTAGCACCAACGAACAGCTTGAAATTAACTGGCAAATCTTACAATAAACCGCACGATATTGAGTTTTTATACTGATCTGATTAGTTAAAAATAGGGGCAAAGAATTTGCTGTTCGCTTGATTAGTCGGCAAAATGCGCAGCTATTTTTTATATGGGATACATTGAGTTATATGAACGCTAAGTTTGATGCAATCAGACCTTTTGATGATGCTGATCTGCCTCGAGTCCTCACTCAATTATTTAATAATGACGAGTTCATTAGTACGCTTGTCGCTTTTAAGTTCGCGTCTTGGCCACGTTTTTCTCGACCTCTATTGGCTTATTTAACTCGCCTGTATATTAAATCAAAAATTGGCCAAATACGCAGCTTGCGAGGCTTTCAGCGGCTTGTTGAACCCTACATGCAGCAGATGATCGATACCACGACCAAAGCCTTCACCGTCAGTGGTTTGGATCAACTAGACCTGTCAAAAACCTGTTTATTTGTGAGTAACCATCGTGATATCGCCTTGGATCCTGCGTTTGTAAATTGGGTATTACATATTAATAAGCAAGATACTGTGCGCATTGCAGTGGGTGATAATCTACTTAAAAAAGAATGGGTTGCCGATCTAATACGCTTAAACAAATGTTTTATCGTTAAACGTTCTGCCCCAGATAGGCGAGAAAAATTAGCGGCAGCAAAATTACTCAGTGAGTATATCCACTACACTTTAAACGTTGAGCAACAACATATTTGGATTGCGCAACGAGAAGGTCGTGCGAAAGACGGTAATGATGTGACTAATCCGGCTATTATATCGATGTTGACCATCAACAAACCTAAAGAACTTGAATTTTCTGACTACCTTCAACAACTTCGTATTGTGCCTGTTTCTATTTCTTACGAATTCGACCCCTGTGACATCAGCAAAGCCAAAGAACTTCAACAGATTGATCTATTAGGCACCTACGATAAACCTGACAATGAAGATATGCGCAGTATTGTCAATGGGATTACGGGTCAAAAAGGTCGAGTACATGTGCATTTTGGTCAGGTATTGCCCGCTGGATTTGAGAACGCCAAACAAGTTGCAGAGCATCTTGATCGTGAAATTCTTCTCGGTTATCAATGTTTTTCTACGGGCAAAGCCGCAGCGCTCATGTTACATAATCGTTTGAGTGAAGCGGCTAATGAGGACGATGAACTACAGCAGGCGATCACATATTTGCGAGAGAGACTGGCGAGGCTAAACGAGCAAGAACAGCAAAAACTACTGCAGATGTATTCCAATGCATGGCAAAAGCAGCAAAGCAATAGAAACCTTCAGTAGGTGATAAGTTTACCTTCGACACTAAAAAACGCCTCAGTGGCGTTTTTTTACATATGCAGTTATCAATAAAGGGCAATTTAATTAAGCAACGCGCTCTTTTTTCAAATCATCAAATTGACGGTTTAAGTCATATTTTTCGTCAGTCACTATTTTCTCTAAGGTTTCAATGCGCTCTTTCAAGGTGACGATTTGTTGTTGTAAGTCGCTGTTTTTTTGCTCGTCTTTCTTTCCTTGCTTTTTTCCGCGAGTGCCATTTACGAGCTCCACAATTGCCCAACATACGATTGCTACTATTGCGATTGCAGTCATGTTCATTTCCTTTCCCTCTTTTGCTTGTCTCAATGATTAAAAAGTTTATGCTTATGTCTTTATCAAAGCAAATAATCGACCAACAAATTATTATTTATATAATTCAATGCTTTAGATAGTTTTTAGGGTTCTTCTGGTGAATTTAATTCGTCAATATCACCAATTAGTTAATCAATTACGCCACTTTTTAGAATTTATTATGATATCGACCAAGCAACAATGTGAACAACACGCTTTTTGGATGCAGCATGCACTGACGTTGGCTGACAAGGCCCAAGCTCAAGGTGAAATCCCAGTAGGTGCCGTCGTGGTGGTCAATGATGAGATAATAGGGCAGGGATGGAATCAATCTATTAGTCAGCATGACCCTTCTGCTCATGCCGAGATGATTGCCATTCGCGAGGCGGGCAAAGTAATACAAAATTATCGCATGTTAGACGCAACACTTTATGTGACACTTGAGCCATGCCCGATGTGTGCAGGCCTATTAGTGCACAGTCGAATCTCACGATTAGTGTTTGGAGCCTCTGACTATAAAACCGGTGCTGCGGGTAGCGTGATGAACTTGGTAAGCCATGCTCAACTAAATCATCAAATTGCAGTGCAAGGGGGGGTGCTAGAAGCACATTGTGCAGAGAAAATATCGAGTTTTTTTAAGCTACGCAGAGCGCAAAAGAAAGCGATTAGGCTGAGTGCTGATTAGCAGGCTTCAGCCAAATCGTTGGTAGATTCACAAATTTGAAATTGTTGGCGACGGATATTTACCTTTTGATGTAAACGTTTGATAAGTTGGCGTCTACGGCTGGTATTAGTAAATCGAGTTCTGTTCACCATATTGTGGCGTTTTTTCATATACTCTCCTTTGTTGTGTTGTTATATAGACAAATATTGAATAAAAAGTTCACTTGTTACAGTACAAGTTCAATATTGCTGAAATATGACACTATCCACAACTTAAAAATAATTCAAGATATTTCAAGTACTAAGAGTAAAAATTATCGCCGGCTGAACAGTGATTTTCTCAGCTTATCCAGAGTCAAGATTGATTAGCTCCTTGTTTATTCAATCGATTCAGATAAGGGGGCTTGGGATGCTTCTTCAAGCTGAATAGCTCGAGGGGGAGTTTCAGGTTGTTGTTCATCCAACCACACAAGTGTGTCGTAATAGCGGCGAATGTTATCGACATAAATGACTGCTTCATTGCCACGTGCGTATCCGTACTTTGTTGTTTTATAATATTTTTTTTGTCTCAACTGTAAAAGACGAATTTTAACATCCACCCACATATCAGGATTTGCTCCTTGGCGTTCAGCCAATACTCTGGCATCTTCTAAGTGACCTAAACCAACATTGTAAGCCGCAATTGCAAACCATAGCCTATCGGGGAATTCAATCCGATCAGGAATGCGTCTCAATAGATCTGACAAATAGGCGCCACCACCTTTTATACTTTGCTCAGGATCTAATCTAGATTCGATACCCAGATATTTCGCCGTATCTAAGGTTAGCATCATCATGCCGCGCACACCGGTGACTGATACGGCGTCAGGATCCCAGTGACTTTCTTGATAACTCATGGCCGCTAGGAGGCGCCAGTCGAGATCGCCTGCATAGGTTTGAAACCATGCTTTGTACTCGGGCAAAACATGATTTGCGGCTTTTATGAATTCAACGGTATCGACGTAATTAAATTGGCGTAAATGCCCAAAATACTTGTCTTCTAAGGCGGCCAGTACACCATTACTCTGTATTAGGCCGAAATATTCAATAACGGCTGCCAGTAAAGAATCGTCTTGTTCTTTGTTCACTGCCCATGCGATATCTTGCTCTGGGCTAACAGAAAAGCCGATTGCTAATTCTGGGTATCGGCGTCGCATTAACGCTAATATATTGGAGTCGACAATGGTGTAATCAAGCTCTTCACTGAGAACCAATTCCAATAATTCTTCAACGTCTTTCTCATCGGTTTCTTGCCACGAGAGTTGCTCATTTTGGGCTTGATAATTGTTTAACGATTCGCTATGACTGCTGCCTGTAGTCACTACAAGATTGCCATTTAAGCTGCTGATATCACGAGGCCAAACCTTTCCTTGTTTGAAAACAAGTTTTTCGCTAACGCGCTGGTATGCAGGTCCAAATTTAAATTTTTTGCTTCTCAAAGGGCTAACGCTAATACCGGCGGCAATTAGATCGAGGTGCTGATTTTGTAGCTGAGGGAATAATTCATTGAGGGTGTAATAGGGAAATACTTCTAGTTTTACCCCTAAGTATTCGGCAAAGCCTTCGGCAAGTTCGTACTCAAATCCAACTGGCCCCGTCGCACCATTATAATAAGTGGTTAAGCCATATGAAGTACCGACTTTTAACACGCCAGAATCTAATACTTCATTGAGACTGCTTGATTGCCTTTGGTCATTGCATCCGCTTATTAACACAAGCAGAACGACAAGCTTATAAAACCTGACTAGAATGACAATTTCTCCGATTAAACATCTCGATGGGTTTATTGTGACCAAAATATCACTTTTCAGCCAGCTTTAGTTTTTCTCCTAGTCGAATTCAGAAAAGACTATTTTATAGTCATCAAGCGCTTATCAATTGCATCGAATTACCCTATAATCCGCGCCTTAAAAATTCCTTCTCACCTGATTGAGTAAACCTTGCGGTTTTCAATCTCGCTAAATGGTAATGACCTTATGTTAGTGCTTCGTGGAACACCTGCCCTGTCTGATTTTCGTATTGATAAACTCTTAGGCCAATTTGCCTCTTGCAGCCTACCTATTAAGGAGCTTTACGCTGAGTTTGTTCATTTTGTGCACCTAGAATCAGGCGCATTGGCGTTAACAAGTCAGCAGCAAAGCATTCTTGAGCAGCTTCTTACTTACGGGCCTAAGCAGCAAGCACATGAGCCCTCAGGGCAATTATTTTTAGTGACACCACGTCCTGGAACTATTTCACCCTGGGCCTCAAAGGCCACTGATATTGCCCATAACTGTGGTTTGCATTCCGTTAATCGAATTGAACGCGGTATTGCTTACTATGTTCAAACACATGAATTGACAGCGCAACAGGCGTCAGAACTAAAGGCATTAGTACATGATCGTATGACCGAATCTGTTTTTAGTGACATCTCCGATGCAGCGATTTTGTTTAAGCAAGAAGCGCCACAAACCTTGTCTTCGGTGGATATTCTTGCTGGCGGTAAACAGGCTTTGATTGATGCCAATATGAGTTTAGGTTTAGCGCTAGCCGAGGATGAGATTGACTATTTGGTTGAGAATTTTGTTGCATTAGGTCGTAATCCAAACGACATCGAATTATACATGTTTGCCCAAGCCAACTCTGAACATTGCCGCCATAAAATATTTAATGCTGATTGGACCATTGATGGTGAAGTACAGCCTAAATCTTTGTTTAAGATGATTAAAAATACCTATGAGCAATGTGGTGCCAATGTTCATTCTGCTTATAAAGACAATGCTGCGGTTATGGAAGGGAGTTTTGCAGGGCGATTTTTTCCTGAAGCGAGCTCGAATGAATATCGTTACCATCATGAAGATATTGATATTCTCATGAAGGTGGAGACTCACAACCACCCCACTGCAATTTCTCCTTTTTCAGGTGCTGCTACGGGCTCTGGTGGCGAAATTCGAGATGAAGGTGCTACCGGTCGCGGTTCTAAACCTAAAGCTGGTTTAGTTGGATTTTCCGTATCAAATCTTAATATCCCCGGATTTGCTCAGCCTTGGGAGCAGCATTACGGTAAGCCAGAACGTATTGTTAGTGCCTTTGACATTATGATGGATGGCCCTCTTGGTGGCGCTGCATTTAACAATGAATTTGGACGCCCCAGTATTTTAGGGTATTTCAGAACTTATGAACAAAAAGTCATGAGTTTCAATGGTGAAGAGGTCCGTGGCTATCACAAACCGATCATGCTTGCTGGTGGGTTGGGGAATATTCGCAAACAACATACACAAAAAGGTGAAATCACTGTAGGGGCTAAATTAATCGCTCTAGGCGGGCCTGCCATGAATATCGGTTTAGGTGGTGGTGCTGCTTCTTCAATGGCCTCAGGGCAGTCGACTGAAGATCTTGATTTTGCGTCTGTCCAACGAGGTAACCCAGAGATGGAACGTCGTTGTCAGGAAGTGATTGATAAATGTTGGCAGCTTGGAGAAAACAACCCCATTCAGTTTATCCACGATGTAGGAGCGGGCGGTCTATCGAATGCCTTTCCTGAACTCATCAACGATGGCGGACGTGGCGGCGTATTTGACCTACGAAAAGTACCCAATGATGAAGCGGGTATGACACCCATGGAGTTATGGTGTAATGAGTCACAAGAGCGTTATGTGTTGTCAGTTGCTCCTGAAAATCTTGAAGTATTTGAACAAATTTGTTTACGTGAACGAGCCCCATTTGCGGTTGTGGGTGAAGCCACCGAACAAGCCCATTTAACCGTTGCTGATCCGCACTTTGGCAATAAACCCATCGATCTACCCCTTGACGTACTATTGGGTAAAACGCCCAAAATGCACCGTGAAGCCCAAAGCGCTCAAGTCGATAATAAAGCCTTAGATACTCAATCGATTGTCCTCGCCGAGGCGGCTGAACGTATTTTACGTTTGCCTACGGTAGCTGAAAAGACCTTCTTAATAACTATCGGCGATCGCTCGGTAACAGGCATGGTTTGCCGTGATCAAATGGTAGGGCCTTGGCAAGTACCTGTGGCGGATGTTGGCGTTACTGCGAGTGCCTTTGATACCTATCAAGGCGAAGCGATGTCGATGGGAGAACGCACGCCTATTGCACTGTTAAACCCCGCGGCCTCTGCTCGTATGGCAGTAGGTGAAGCCTTGACCAATATAGCAGCGGCGGATATTGGCGATTTTAAACGTATTAATTTGTCAGCCAACTGGATGGCTGCAGCTGGACACCCCGGCGAAGACGCTGGTTTGTATGCTGCGGTGAAAGCGATAGGTGAAGAGTTATGTCCTGCGCTGGATTTGACTATCCCAGTAGGTAAAGATTCCATGTCGATGAAAACTACCTGGCAAGAAAATGGTGAAGGTAAATCCGTCACCTCTCCTCTATCTTTGGTGATTACTGCCTTTGGTGCAGTGCAGGACGTGCGTAAAACCCTAACCCCACAATTGAATACCGACCTCAGTGATTCTGAGCTACTGGTCATAGACTTAGGCCAGGGGCAAAACCGTTTAGGGGCTTCTTGTTTAGCTCAGGTTTATCAACAGCTTGGTGATGTTGCGCCTGATGTTGATTCAGCGCCATTGCTCAAAGGGTTCTTTTTAGCCATTCAGCAACTGGTACACGAGAAAAAATTACTGGCTTATCACGATCGTTCAGACGGAGGTTTATTTACAACCTTACTTGAAATGGCCTTTGCTGGGAAAACGGGTCTTGATATCGACATTAGTCAGCTAACAGGCGAGCCAATCGCCAGTTTGTTCAATGAAGAGTTAGGCGCGGTTATTCAAGTCAGTGCTGCTGATAAAGCCCGTGTAATGAGTGTATTAGCTGAACATGGTCTTGAATCTGTCGTTCATCCGGTGGCTCGTTTAAACTCGACTGATCAAATAGTTGTGCGCCATCACGCGCAAATTATTTTACAAAATAGCCGTATCCATTATCGCCAAATTTGGGCGCAAACTACGCTGCACATGCAGCAATTACGTGACAACCCTGAGTGTGCTCAACAAGAGCATCAAGCTAAGGCAGATGCTCAGGATCCAGGTTTGCACGCCAAGTTAAGTTTTGATGTGAATCAGGATGTTGCAGCCCCGTATATTGCCAAAGGTGTTGCACCTAAAATCGCGATATTACGTGAACAGGGAGTCAACTCACATGTAGAAATGGCTGCTGCTTTTGACCGCGCAGGATTTAATGCCATTGACGTGCACATGAGTGATTTATTAGCCAATAAACAATCCCTTGCAAACTTCCAAGGCTTAGTGGCTTGTGGCGGGTTTTCTTACGGCGACGTATTAGGCGCAGGAGAGGGCTGGGCAAAATCGATTTTGTTTAATCAGCAAGTACGTGAACAGTTTGCAGATTTCTTTGCTCGCCCTGATTCTTTCTCTCTTGGCGTGTGTAACGGCTGTCAGATGATGTCTAATTTGAAATCGTTGATCCCAGGTGCTGAGCTGTGGCCACATTTTGTCACTAATCAATCAGAGCGTTTCGAAGCTAGAGTTGCGATGGTAGAAATACAGCAAAACAATTCTATTTTCTTTGATGGAATGCAAGGTTCTCGAATGCCAATTGCGGTGTCGCATGGTGAAGGCCGCGCTGAGTTTAAGTCAGATGCTGATTTATTCGCGGCACAAAATAATCAAGCGATTGCTTTACAGTATGTAAATAACTACGGAAAAGTGACACAACACTATCCAGCCAATCCTAATGGTTCACCTCTTGGGATTGCCGGTTTAACCAGCAGTGATGGTCGAGCGACCATTATGATGCCTCACCCAGAGAGAGTGTTCAGGACCGTGGCTAACTCTTGGCATCCACAAGAATGGCAAGAAGACGGCGCGTGGATGCGTATGTTCAGAAATGCACGGGTTTACGTAGCGTAGTTAAGTATTCAACATCACTCCCTACCCATTTAAATGATTGGAATTTATTTAAATGGGTAGATATATTTCTCAACTAAAATTACGGTCATATAACGTTAATTATTTTTTACTTGATTAAATTAAACCCCTTGTAAATCAGTAAAATACTCATTAACATCTATTACTCTATTGA
Source organism: Flavobacterium sp. W21_SRS_FM6 (assembly GCF_052119645.1). NCBI lineage: Bacteria > Pseudomonadati > Bacteroidota > Flavobacteriia > Flavobacteriales > Flavobacteriaceae > Flavobacterium > Flavobacterium sp. W21_SRS_FM6. Next base: position 32,093 of record NZ_JBGQOM010000002.1, on the reverse strand, counting down.
CAAGGTGTCGCTTCTCTGTTTGTTAAGAAAAAGTAAATGGAATTTTTTGCCTAAGTGGGTGTCTGACCTACTACCTATACACAATTTAATAAAAATAAGAGACGGAAATGAATCGTTCGAACAAAGGCTTTGGGTTAACCGGTGTGTTTGCCACCGTTGTCATACTTATTATCGCCGCTATTTTTAGTGCCTCAGCAAAATCTGACCAAACGACGACGGCTACTGCTACACAAGCGCAACAACAAAGTAAGTAAGTTATTGCCTGTAGGGTAAGACGAGAGCGAAGTAAGATTACTTGCTTTATTGGTTCAGTCACGCTTTACAAAGATGATTAACGTTTTCGATGAAACTCTCGATTTTCTGCTTTTTGTTCATCATTTTTCTTTAATAAAACATAACTTGCACCGCTGCCGCCGTGATGGGCCATTGCTGTATGAAAAGCAATTACCTGTGGCATTTCTTGCAGCCACTGATTAACATAACTTTTTAACATCGCGGGTACAGGTTTGCTGTGCAGCCCAATACCATGTTTTATCAGCAAGGTTCTACTGCCGTTTTTATAAGCCTCGTTGATCCGTGTAAACACAACATTTCTAGCTTGTTCAAATTTTTGATTTTGTAAATTAACCACACCCTCAATTTTATACTTGCCCATTCTGAGGTTTTTGAATACCCCGTCTTGCACGCCAGATTTTTTAAATGTCAAATGATCATAAGGATCAAGTGGCCGGAAACATTCTAGGCTCAAGTGGTTATTGGCCAGTTGCATACTGAGTTCAATATTTTGCCGCCTGGCTTGTTTGGCGATACTGTCTTTTGTGGGTGGCACAAATTCAATCGTATTCTGCTTTAGTGGCACAACGTCACTGAACTGTGCAAAAAAGTCGATATCATCGCTCTCTTCGTGATGTGACATACAGTTTATCTCTCTAGTTTTTCGGGGCTTCGCACTCGTGTACTAGCCTCGCGTTTTTTATGAGGTTTATCACTAAAAAATCAAGCCTTGACTGATATTTACAATTGGTATTCATTTGCTTGTTTAGATGTTTGTACGAATGTGACAGAATTTATGGCTCAGTATTTTTATCAGGAATAATAATGACAACTAAATTGATAATGAGCGCCGTTGTTTGCTGCTCTTTGCTTATGGGATGCTCACCGAACGGTAAAACAGAGCAAACGGCAGTCGTAACCGCTAGCGAGGCGGTGAGCACTGAGATTCAGGTGGGGAAAGATTACCATTCCTTTTCTAACCCAGATGAAGTGAAAGTGACCAATCTAGTGCTGGATTTAACTGTAGATTTTGAACAAAAGATGTTAAGCGGCTCAGTGCAGCTTGATTACAAAAGGGTGTTACCGAGCGCGGATAAATTAGTCTTAGATACTCGTGACCTAACAATTACCAATGTCAGTGCTAATGGCAAAACTATTCCGTTTGTTCTGGCTTCTCAAGATTCATTTTTAGGTGCTGCCTTGACCATTGACTTACCACAGGTAGGTGATTCAATTGTTGTTCAATATCACACCTCTCCACAAGCCTCAGGGGTGCAATGGCTCACTCCTGCGCAAACTGCGGGTAAACAGCACCCGTTTTTGTTTACTCAGTCTCAGGCTATCCATGCGCGCAGTTTTATCCCTTTACAAGACTCGCCGCAAGTTAGGGTGACATATCAAGCCACTATTCGCACGCCTGAAGCTTTATTGGCTGTGATGAGTGCGGCCAACGATCCTAATACCCCGCGAGATGGCGTATACGAGTTTTCTATGCCGCAGCCAATTCCGTCTTATTTAATTGCACTGGCGGTAGGCGACTTACACTTTAAAGCGATGGGGGAGCGCACTGGGGTATATTCAGAAGCGTCGATACTCGATGCCGCGGCGGCTGAATTTGCTGATACGGAGTCCATGTTAATTGCCACCGAAAAAACATTCGGGCCCTACAGCTGGGATCGATATGACTTGCTGATTTTGCCGCCGTCGTTTCCCTTTGGCGGCATGGAAAATCCACGATTGTCATTTATTACTCCTACGGTTATCGCTGGAGATAAAAGTTTAGTTTCGTTAATTGCGCACGAACTTGCGCATTCATGGTCAGGCAATACCGTCACTAATGCTACGTGGCGCGATCTATGGCTAAACGAAGGATTTACCACTTACCTAACTTATCGCATCATGGAAATGGTGTATGGTGAAAAACGCTACGCGATGGAAGCAGTTTTAGGACGTCAAGAGTTACAAACAGATATCGATAACTTAGCAAAAAATGATCAAGTGTTGGCTATCGATTTACGCGGGCGGGATCCGGATGATGTATTCAGTAATATCCCCTACGAAAAAGGCGCACTTTTTTTACGAGAGCTTGAACAAAAAGTGGGTAGAGCCGAGTTTGATAAGTTCCTATTGGCGTACTTTAAACATTTCAATTTTCAAAGTATTACTACCGATGAATTTGTCGCATACTTGCAAGATACACTCGTTAAAGAACATAGCGACGTATTATCGATGGGGCGTATTAACGAGTGGATACATTCGCCTGGCGTACCAGAAAACGCACCAGTACCGCAATCAGATGCGTTTACGGTGGTTGATCAAGCACGTGCTGATTGGTTAGCTGGCGCGATTGAAGCCAAAGACATTAAAGTCAAAGAGTGGGTAACCCATCAATGGCTGTATTTTTTAAATAATATGCCTGAAAAACTGAGCCAAAAGCAACTCGCTGAGCTCGATGATGCCTTTGATTTAACTCAAAGCCATAACAACGAAATAGCCCACAGTTGGTTACTGATAAGCGTAAATAATTGGTATGAGCCAGCGTTTACGCGTCTGCATGAATATTTGGTCTCAATTGGTCGTAATAAGCTGGTTAAGCCTTTATATAAAGCTTTATCTCACACTGCTGAAGGTAAGAAGATGGCGCAAAAAGCATTTACCGAAGCCAAAGACGGTTATCACCCATTGACGGTAAAAGCGAATGAAGGTTTTGTTGAATAAACCCCGCTAATTTGCAGGATTGATGAGAAACAGCCTGGCAGATATGTCAGGCTTTTTTATGCGGTTTTTACATTAAGGGCGACAGATCGACACGTTCTGAATGGTGAAAAGCGAGAGGTTAATTATCTCGCTTCAACCTCTATGTTTAATATCTCAATTAATCGATCAAACGCCACTTGGGGCTCGGTATGCCGGCATATTTTAACTGGCGGATTGTCACCTCCGATATGGGTAATACCAAAAGTAGCTGGATCGTAATGGCGTCGAGGTTGGCCTGATTCTGTCATTGGTGGCATGTTTTTATCTGTCCATTTGTCACCTTTTTCAACGTGTTGGTACTCTACCCATACCGGTTGCATATCACCCTGACACAAGTGTGGGTCAGCAACCACGAGTGCGGCTAATACATCCCAAAAATAGTATTCACCAGACTCGATAAACCAATCGTTGTCATCGAGTACTTGATCCCAAAACCGAGCGGCCTCTGCTTTTACTTGTGCTTTAAATCGTTGAGCGTATTGCGCTGTGACTTTAACTTGGTTAGTTAAATCCAGTCCCACTACCTCAATAGCTAAGCCAGATTGAAATACGCGGTCTGCCGCAATGGCATCGACATAAATATTCCACTCTGCTTTTTTGTTTGGATGATCTGTCGTAAAACCAGGAACGATAATATTACCAGGGGCATCAAAGCCTCCACCCATCATCACTAAACGCGATACCAGAGGTTTATCTTGCGGATATTTTTGGAGCCATAAGGCGATATTGGTTAAGCTTCCTGCTGTTAGTAGCACTACTTTTTCATCTTGTTGAGATAGCAGTTGATGAAGTAATTCAACCGCGTTTACTTTCGATGGTTGTCGTGCTGAAGGCGGAACGGCAACACCTGAAAGGGTATCAGCTTGTTTACGCCACGGTTCAGGAAATGCAAAGTAGCCATCAAGAGGATAATGATAACCGCAAGCAAAAGGCACATCTGGCGACATTGATAAGGCTAATAAGTCAGGGATATTGCGCATATTGGCTTCACAGTGCCCCTCTCCTGCACCGTTAGAGGTGATGCCGAGTAATTCAATGTCAGGGTGATTTGCCACCACTAGCATAGCTGACCAATCATCAATACCCATATCAGTATCGTAAATAACCTTCACAGCAGAGGCAGGAAAAACCAATAGTAGAATAAAGCCCGCAATAATACTTTTACAAAAAATAAAGCGAATGGGAAACATTGAGATACCAAGAAAGAGTTAGAAAAGGAGGGGAGCTTAAGCAAGAAGAACACCACTGTTTAACATTTAAAAAGGCCTATTTTCGTAGGCTTATGCCGCCGTTTCACTTACTAGTTGAATTCCTTTGCACCAATATTAACGGTTATGCACCACAATTATGATAATAAAGAAGAATCGCATTAAACAAGCTTATGACTTGCAAGTCTTCACATTTAGTTTGATTTTTTATTGATGATTTTTGACAAACATCACGGCGTGCCCTTAACTCATATACTCTTGTATATGAATGCGTTACGCAAAAGAGACCGTAATGAATCGAAAAAGACTATGGCAGACAACGCTCTTTTTAATGATGGCTTTTTTTACTTTTAGTACCCTTGCTGGTGATTATAAAATTCGAAAAATTGAGGGAGCTAAAGAAGCATTTGCCGCAGATATTCTTCAACTCATACTCAGCAAAGTCGATCCAGCGGCTCGCTTAGTACCTGATACTGAGTCTATGTCAGAAGCTAGACTAACTGATGCAGTAATTGACGGCCAAGTCGATATTATATGGGCTGGGACGTCACAAGCATTAGAAAAGCAGCTGCTGACGGTGCGTATTCCAATCTTAAAAGGGTTATTAGGCCATCGAATTTTTATTATCCGCAAAGCCGATAAAGAGCGTTTTAAAAACGTTACAGAGCTCAAGGACTTATTCGATTTCAAAGCTGGTCAAGGGACGTTTTGGGGGGATACAGCGGTGTTAAAAAATGCCAATATTCCAACCACTACGACGATTAAGTACCCCAATTTATTTCCAATGTTAGAAGGAGGACGTTTTGACTACTTTCCAAGGGCAGTGCATGAACCTTGGGTAGAAGTTGAAAGTCGACCCGAGCTGGACTTGATAGTTGATGAACATGTGTTGCTCATTTATCCCTATGCTATGTACTTTTTTGTTAATCCGTCTAATCAGATCTTACATGACAAACTATATCGAGGTTTTGAAATTTCTATTAGCGATGGCAGTTTCGATGCCTTGTTTTTTGCAAATTCGATGATTAAAGAAGCTTTGAGTAAAGCGGATTTAGCGAAAAGAAACATTATTAGAATTGACAATCCATATATGCACAAAGATACACCAACAAACAGAAGCGAATTTTGGTTGGACGTTTCTAAGCTCTAACACATTATTACCAAGTATAATCAGACCCTAATGATAAACGGTGCAAATAATGAAATCGATAAAACAAAAATCAATCACAATTTTGGCTCTCATTTCTTTTTTGGTCATGACATTGAGTTTTGTTACAAGCTATTTGTTGGCTAAAAACTACCTTCAAGATACCTTAGAAAAGAGTATTAATGATGCTAAATCATCCCTGCAGGTAGTGCTAATAGAGCCAATTTACTCTTACGACAGCACATTGATAAACAATATTATTTCTTCTTTTGTCGACTATCCCATCATTCAAAGCATTGAAGTCTTTGATCATCGCGGCAAAGTAATTTCTGAAGCTAAAAGTACCGGGAGTATGTCCAAACATGTGTCAACAGAGACTATTGAACTCGTTTGGGAAGACGGTAACAAGGTGGGGTACATAGACGTGGTTTTTAAGTTAGACAGTAATGATGGTGTACTAACTTCGATAACTTGGTTGTTTGTTTTAACCGCGAGCGCCATTTTATTTGCCATGTTAGTGGCGAACGCCTTCGTTCTGTCAAAATATGTGATAGAGCCCATTGAACTAGTTGCTAACGCCATTGCTGATATCGCAAAAGGAGGAGGAGATTTAACACGTCGTTTACATGTAAAATCTGCCGACGAAGTGGGGCAGCTATCTTCGAGTTTTAATGAATTTGTGCAAAATCTGCAAAAAATGGTTAATCAGATTGTGGGGTCAGCAGAAGAATTGGCAAATTGTGCCTTGCTCATCAAAAGTCATGCAAATACTAATCATCATGTTTCACAAGAGCAGTTAGCAAAAATACAGTCGATTTCCATCTCCATCAATCATATGAAAACAGTCTCAGAACAAGTATCCACTATAGTCAGTGAAGCAAACAGAAAAACCGATGACTGTAATCAATTGGCCGTATCTAGCAATGAGGTGGTCCAACGCTCTGCCAGTGAAATAAATTTATTAGGTAATGCGATAGAACAGACCTCTGATAAACTTGTAGAACTAAAACATAAAAGTGAACTGATTAATACCGTTCTCGACGTGATCAAAAGTATTGCAGAGCAAACAAACTTATTGGCCTTAAACGCTGCCATTGAAGCTGCCAGAGCAGGTGAACAAGGTAGAGGATTCGCAGTGGTTGCTGACGAAGTAAGAGCCCTTGCTCAACGTACTCAAGAGTCCACAATTGAAATTGAAAATATCATTGGCGACTTGCAAACTTCCTCTGAACAAGCCAATACACTGATGTTAACCACAAAATCCAACGTAGAAAAATCAATATCCGATGCCAACGGCACTATGGAAGCTCTCGGTCATATTAGGGAAAATGTGGCGGAAGTAGGGCGCATCAACAGTCGAATTGCGATTGAAACTACTGAAGAAAAAGCAATGGCCATATCGGTAAGTGACAACATTGAAGATTTCAACAAAATCACCTTAGAGGTCGCCGAAAGTGCGGTAAAAGTGAATGAATTGAGTGATAAATTAGGAACACTTAGTGCGGACATTAAGTTAGAGCTATCGACTTTTAAAGTCTAAGCTCGTCTCATCACTATTAACTACAGAGCCAGAATAGGTCTGTAGGGCGGTGAGTTCTTCTATTCGTTGATAGTATTTTTTGCTATCTCTATCAATCTGCTGTAAGTGCGGCGAAATTCAAAACTAAGGGCTCCACCCTGATAGAGTTCGTGTAATTCAACAGCCGTGCTGAGGTACAAATTAACTTTTTGATCATACAACTCATCGATCAAACAGATAAAACGTCGTGCTGCGTCATCTGTTTTTGCGTACGAGATGATGCGCTCACCCGTGCTACTTGCTTGATCCTTGCCTATACCATCTTCAGTTCCACGAGTTTTTATCCAATCACGTACCTTACCTCCTAGGCAGGGTACGTCACTTATCATGACAGTAGTAAATCGATTGGCAATTTCCATGTAGTCAAGTTGAGAGCGCGGACCTTCGCATAGCGCATAAAAATCAAACCAGGCAATTGCCTGATTAGCGTTCAACTGAGCTGCCTGCACCAGAGGAATAGCTCGGTTACAAATAGTGATTGTCTGATAGTGTATTTTAGGTTTTTTCTTTTCACGGCTAATTAGGGTATTAAAAATCGTCTTAAAATCAAGCTCTGTGTTCAAACCTATGTTAAGTGATTTTTGTTTTAAGGCACTAGGGCTAAGCACAGCATCAATGTTATGTAAGCGATGGTCTTGTTCGCCGTTTAAATGCAACATTTGAGTGTGGGCTTGCAGTAAGGCAATACAAGGCACAAACTTATGTCTGGCTAAGCCATTTTCATATAAACGCTCAATTGGAATGTTTGAGGTAGCCACTAAAATCACGCCGTTTTTAAACAAACACTCAAAAAGCCCTGCTAAAATCATGGCGTCGGCAATATCGGCGACAAACAATTCATCAAAACAGAAAATAGCGGTTTCACTGGCGAGTTTATTCGCAATAATAGTAAGGGGCGCTTGTTGGCCTTGGTAATACCTAAGTTCTTGATGTATCCGCGCCATGAATCGGTGAAAATGTAGCCGCGTTTTTCTGCCTTCAGGTAAGCATTGATAAAATAAGTCCATCAAAAAAGTCTTACCGCGGCCCACATCACCCCATAGATACAATCCTTTTACGGGCTTATTACTTGGTGACGTTGAGGTAAGCTGATGAAAGAGTTTATCTAGTGCCGCTATGGCTTCTTGCTGCGCCACATCAACTAGTAGATTGCGGCCAAGTTGAGCGCGATACATTGATAACGGTGAAGTAAGACCTGCATTGGATTCACTAGGTAATGACATGGTTGAAACGGTTACCGAGAGTTGCACTGGTTGCTTGGCGTCACGCTTGTTCATCAAACAATAAACAAGCGTAATTTAAGTAACAACTCATCAATCCTAAATAAAAAGACTTATTCATTGCGCGTCTTGTTGCTCAAGCCTCAACTAGTTTGAAACGCTGCTATTTTGGCCAATATTCCTGCGCTATCCATGCCAAGTTCTGCGTACATTTCTTGCTGAGTCCCTTGCATAATAAATTCATCGGGCAAGCCGACTTGCAAAACCTTACATTGATGTTTTGTAGATATTAAGTATTCCGCTACGGCGCCACCTGCGCCGCCCATAATCGCACCATCTTCGAGGGTAACAAACAAATTATGATCTGCTGCTAATTCTTCAATAATGGCAGTATCGAGAGGTTTAACAAATCGCATATCGATCACGGTTGCGTTGATACTGGCTGCCGCTTCTTCAGCAAACGGCAATAAAACACCAAAGTTTAAGATAGCAATGTTGTGCCCTTTTTTAATGGTGCGGCTTTTACCTATCGCCATCTCGCTCATACTTGACTCTGGAACTTGGCCGCTTGCCGAACCTCGTGGATAACGCACCGATGCGGGTTTGTCGAGTTTATGCCCGGTATATAACATTTGACGGCATTCATTTTCATCCGCTGGCACCATGATGACCATATTAGGAATACAGCGTAAAAAGGGAATATCAAACGCACCTTGGTGAGTGGGGCCGTCAGCACCTACTAAACCAGCACGGTCGATCGCAAACAAAACCGGTAAATTTTGTAAAGCCACATCGTGGATCAACTGGTCGTATGCGCGCTGTAAAAACGTAGAGTAAATAGCGACCACTGCATGTAGACCTTCTTTAGCCAAGCCTGCTGCGAACGTTACTGCGTGCTGCTCGGCAATAGCAACGTCAAAATATTGCTCTGGGTATTTTTGTGAAAACTTCACCATACCAGAACCTTCACGCATAGCGGGAGTTACTGCCATTAACTTAGGGTCTTGCGCTGCCATGTCACACAACCAATCGCCAAAAATAGCCGAAAAAGTTGGATCACTTGGCGCGGCTTTGGGTAGGCCTGAGGCATTAGGATTAAACTTAGGAACAGCATGAAATTTAATCGGGTCGCGTTCAGCTAATTCGAAGCCTTTACCTTTTTTGGTCACCACATGCAGTATTTGCGGGCCTTTAATTGAACGCATATTACGTAGGGTATCAACTACGCCTTTTACATCGTGGCCATCAATGGGCCCGATGTAGTTAAAACCGAGTTCTTCAAAAATAGTGCCAGGGACTACCATGCCTTTGATATGCTCTTCAGCTCGACTTGCAAATTCTTTGATGGGTGGTACGCTACTGAGCAGCTTTTTACTGCCATCACGAATAGAGTTAAACAAGCTACCGGTCAACAACCGAGCTAAATGACTATTCAATGCGCCAACGTTTTCAGATATAGACATCTCGTTGTCATTTAAAACCACAACTAGGTCTTTATCGATATCTCCACCATGGTTTAGTGCTTCAAAAGCCATGCCCGCTGTCATCGCACCATCGCCGATAACGGCAACGATCTTACGGCCTTTGTTTTCTTTTTCAGCGGCTACAGCCATACCAAGAGCGGCACTGATTGAGGTAGAAGAGTGTCCTACCGCAAAGGTATCGTATTCACTTTCTGGTGGCCAAGGAAAGGGATGTAATCCACCCTTTTGCCTGATAGTTGGCATGCGATCGCGACGTCCAGTCAGAATTTTGTGTGGATAAGCTTGATGACCCACATCCCATAATACACGGTCGAATGGAGTGTTATAGACATAGTGCAGAGCAACTGTCAGCTCTACCGTGCCTAAACCGGATGCAAAATGTCCGCTACTTTGACTCACACTGGTTAGTAAGTATTGGCGAAGCTCTGCAGAAAGTTGTTGCAATTTTTCTTGTGGTAAAGCGCGCAGCTCATCGGGCGTGTTGGCTAGTGCCAAAATAGGGTAATTTGCAAGATCTAGAGTCATGTATGGCTAGTCAACTATCTGGTTATTATTTTTCATGCAGTTGGGTGCAGGTTTTGATTTTTATCAATACTTACGCTGAATGATGAAATCAGTAAACGATTCTAATATGTGGGTATTGTAGGGCAAAGCGCGCAAAGCTTGAAGTGCTTGTTGATGTAATTCATGCAGATAGTCCTGAGCATGCTGCAATCCAAGCAGTGCGGGATAAGTACTCTTATTTAACGCTAGGTCAGAACCTTGTGGTTTACCAAGGGTTTCTGAATCACTTACTACATCGAGTATGTCATCTTGCACTTGGAACGCTAAACCGATAATTGCTGCGTATTGGGTCAAGGTTTGGCTATCTTTGAGCGCTATACTGTCTGCTAAGCTTATCGCCATAGCTACACAAGCGTTGATCAATGCGCCGGTCTTTTTGCTGTGCAGATCTTCAAGTTCAGCTTGTTTGATTTGTTTGTTAGTTGCCGCTAAATCCATAGCCTGACCACCACACATTCCTAAATAACCCGCCGATTGGCTTAATATCTTAACTAAATCAATACGTTTATTTCCAAGGTGAGAACTCAACTCACACTCACATAAAATTTCAAAAGCGAGGGTTTGCAATGCATCACCGGCTAAAATCGCCGTCGCTTCGTCAAATTTAATATGACAAGTTGGGTGTCCACGGCGCAGCTCATCGTCGTCCATCGCCGGCAGATCATCATGCACTAAAGAGTAGGCATGAATCGCTTCTATCGCTGCGGCAGGCCCAATTAAGTCTTGTTTGGCAATACCTAACATTTCACCCGTAGCAAAAACCAAAAAGGGCCGCATACGCTTACCACCTATCAGTAGGGTGTAAGCCATGGCGTCTTTTAAATGTTTAGCGTGCTCGGGTAAGGCGTCAATCTTATCGACTAAATATTGATCAACTGTTTCACGCACATAGTGCTGGTAGTCAGTTAAGATCATTCGTTTTCTGTTTGGCGGTTTGAAAAATCAACTAAGGTGTCTTGATTATTTTGGCTCATTAAGATTTGCACTTTTTGTTCAGCATCTTTTAATTTTTGCTGACTCATTCTGGCAAGTTGAATGCCACGCTCAAAGTTTTGTAGCGCATCTTCAAGAGGCAAATCACCTTGTTCCATTTTGCTCACAATGGATTCAAGTTCTTGCATAGATTGTTCAAAGCTTAAAATTTCAGTTTTTTTGCGGGTGCTCATAATGTCTTCAATTTAGTTGGCCTTAATGCCAAGTTGAGCGCACCATACCTGAGCGTAAAAAAACCGTCAAACACTTTTACCTTCGGTAAAAATCATTAAATTCTGCGATTTAAAGTAACTTTGACAGATTGCTGAAATTGCAGCTATAGAATATTCAACTTGAGTCGATAAAATATTGAAATATGTCGGTAATTTTATCAGATTAAAATGTGACTAATGTTTCAACAAGTCATTGCAAATTAGGCTTTTAATGCGGCACACTGCCTGTAGTTGGCGTTATGAATTTAGGTATATCAGTTAAAGATTGGGAGTAGATAGTGGATTTAGCAACTCTAATCGGCATGCTAGGCTCGATAGGCTTTGTTGTCATGGCAATGGTCCAAGGTGGTGACATTGCCATGTTTATTAACGTGCCTTCGATACTTATTGTATTTTGTGGCAGTCTGTTTGTGGTTTTATCTCAGTATACGCTCGGCCAGTTTTTTGGTGCGGGCAAAATTGCGGGTAAAGCCTTTATGTTTAAAATTGATACGCCTGAATCACAAATAGAAAAAATTGTTGAAATGGCCGATGCCGCTCGTAAAGGGGGATTTTTGGCCTTAGAAGAAGCAGAAATTGCAAATCCTTTTATGCAAAAAGGCGTTGATATGCTGGTGGATGGTCATGATGTAGATGTGGTAAGAGCCACCTTATCCAAAGACATCAGCATGACCTCTGAGCGTCATGAATTTGGTAAAACTATCTTTAAAGGTTTAGGTGATGTTGCCCCTGCAATGGGCATGATAGGCACTTTAGTAGGTTTAGTGGCCATGTTGTCTAACATGGATGACCCAAAATCAATTGGTCCTGCGATGGCAGTCGCATTGCTGACCACGCTATATGGTGCAATGCTGGCAAACTTAATTTGCTTGCCTATTTCCGTTAAATTGGGTAACCGCGCTGATGAAGAAAAATTAAATCAAAGCTTAGTGCTAGACGGTATTATTGGTATTGCAGATGGGCAAAACCCTCGTGTCATCGAAGGTATTTTGAAAAGCTATTTGGCGGCTAGCAAACGCGGTAAAGCCGCGGACGCAGAGTAAGCTATGTCAGACGAAGAAGAATGCCCTAAATGCCCCCCTGAAGGGCTTCCTGCATGGATGGGGACCTTTGCTGACTTAATGTCGCTGTTAATGTGTTTCTTTGTACTGCTGTTGTCGTTTTCTGAAATGGACGTACTGAAATTTAAGCAAATTGCCGGCTCCATGAAATTCGCCTTTGGGGTGCAAAACAAAATTGAAGTAAAAGACATTCCTAAAGGAACCAGCGTTATCGCCATGGAATTTCGTCCAGGGCGGCCAGAGCCCACCCCAATTGATACTATTCAGCAGCAAACGATTGAAATGACCCAGCAAATGCTAGAGTTTCAAGCAGGTAATGAAGACTCCGCCGGGGGCAGGCAAAAGCAGCGTGGCGAGCAACGAGGCGGCGCAGCTCAGCAAACGGCGTCAGAAGAGAGCGCCGCTGCGAGTCCGCAAAGTGCCCAAAGCCAAGATAGCAGCCAAGATCAGATTAATGAGCGCTTGAAAAAAGTAAGCATGCAGTTGGAAAAGGAAATCATGGACGGGGCGATCGAAGTTGAAGCTCTCGGTCAACAAATCACGATCCGTATTCGAGAAAATGGCTCGTTTTCGGCTGGCTCAGCGTTTTTACAGCCGCAATTTAGGCCAATTTTACGCAAAGTCGGCACCATTTTAGCCGACATGCCCGGTGACGTTGAAATTTCTGGCCACAGTGATAGTCAACAAATCTCCAATGAACTTTATCGCTCTAATTGGGATTTATCTTCCCAGCGCGCAGTTGCAGTTGCTGAAGAGTTGCGCCGAGCTCCTAACTTCGACGAGAGTCGCATGTCTGTTGTGGGTAAAGCAGATACTGCGCCCTTAGTTGAGGCAGAAGATCAGCAAGCACGAAGTCGAAATAGAAGGGTGGAGATTTCGATCAATCAAGGGAAACCAAAGATATCAGAGCCTATATCCGTGTTGCCTTAGACCGCTAACAATAAAAAAGGGACCGTATGGTCCCTGTTTAATTGACTGATTTACAGCCCCTTATCGGCGCCGTCTTGTCAAAAAATATGGATATTTCAGCCACAGTGACCCCAAATTTACTCATGTAGGAGCGGTTCATTACTCGATTGTCATCTAATTTGTACATCCAGTCGTCTACTGCAAGATCGTACTCAGTCCCATCTACAGGCACCCGTAAGGTGTATTTCCAATTAAACGCCGTGCCAGTCTCACTGCCTGAGGCTTGACCTACCACGTCACCCGCAGTCCCTGTAACCTTGCCATCCTCAGCTTGGCTGAGTTCCCACACTCGAATTTGTTGTTCGCCATCGTTGTAGTAGAAGGTCTCGTGTAACTGGCCTTTGTTGCCTTCCCATGTGCCAACGATATCGACACAAAACCGGCGGCTCAATTTTTTTGAATAATCTTCAACAATACCCCACGCAGTAACGTTGCCATCAAAATACCTGCTTAGTTCAAAAGCGGGGCCAGTATTGTTGTAGTCTTCAAGTGAGCTGCTGCAACTCGTTAACACCAATAAGCTGGCACTAGCAAGACCAAACTTCATGTTCATTTATTTTCTCCTATGAGTTGCCTTTGTAAGTCGGGATAGCTGGATTTCTCGTCCAGCCAAATACGTAGGAAATTGAAACCAAAGTCCGTATCTTCAATTTCACCTATGATGTCGTTATTAAAATAAAAGCGGCTGCGATGCTGTTGGTCGACCAATAACAACAACTCATCTCCCTTTTTGATATCTGGCCAAATAGCAGTGAGTTGCTCAAGCCAAGGGGCGGTTTGCGTTGCGCTGATGCCGAGCTTTTGCCACTCTTCGTCGGTGCGTTCGATTAAATCTTTAGACTTGATGTTCCGAAGGTAATGGATTTTCAAAGCCTGAGGGAAAATTTTAGCCTCGAAGGTGCCGCTGGGCGTATACAACTCTGAGCGGTACACATCCCAAAAAAGCACTTCGAGTTTTGCTTTGCCCACCATTTTAAAATCAGCAATGGGGTTGGCGAAACTGATGCTACTACACAGCAGGAACACCGCTATAAACACAGATGTTAAGGTGGAGCGCGCTATGTTGGTCCTGGGCATAATCGGCTTCATTATCTGGCTAATGGGGCACTAAATGCTGGTTTACTGACCACCAATTGTACCGTACTGATGGTCCGCTCTAAAAAACCACCTTCACAATAACTGAAATAGTAGCGCCACATCTTCATGAAGCGCTCGTCGTACCCATCATTGGCTAAGACGTCTTTATTTTCCAATAAACGATGATGCCAGTCTTGCAAGGTTTTGGCGTAATCCAAACCGATGTCGTGCAAATCGCGGATCATCAAATCTGTATATCGCTTTAAATGTTGGTTAATTAATAATTGAGAGGGTAGATAACCACCTGGAAAAATGTGCTTTTGGATGAAGTCGACATTTTTGCTGTAGCTTTCAAGGCGCTGGTCATTAATGGTGATTGCCTGTAATAACATGACCCCTTGTTTCTTTAATAAACTTGAGCACTTTTTGAAGAAGGTGGGTAAAAACTCTTTGCCTACCGCTTCAATCATTTCAATAGAAACCAGTTTGTCGTATTGACCTTCTAACAATCGATAATCTTGCTTTAATAAGGTAACTTTGTCCTGCAGACCTTCTTTTATAATCCATTCGTTTGCATAAGCATGCTGTTCTTCTGAAATCGTTGTTGTTGTCACGTTGCAGCCGTAGTGCTTAGCTGCAAATACTGCAAGGCCACCCCACCCAGTGCCAATCTCGAGTAGATGGTCATTTTCAGTTAGCTGTAACTTATCGCAAATGACCTTTAATTTATTATGCTGCGCTTGTTCTAACGAGGCATCTGCTTGAGGGTAAATAGCAGATGAATACATCATGCTATTGTCTAAAAATCGAGTGTAGAGTTTATTCCCTAAGTCGTAATGGGCCGCAATATTTTTCTTGGCGCCGCTGTGGCTGTTCTTATTTGCAATATGTTTTATTTTTCGCAGCGGTAACGCCAACCATTCCATTTTGGCTTCCCACGCATCAAGCATGTCAAGGTTGCGGGCAAATATACGAATAACATTGGTAAGATTTGGCGTTGTCCATAATCCTTCAGTATACGTTTCTCCTGAAGCGACACTGCCGCCAAAAAGCAATCTTTTATAGGTCGATAAGTCGTTAATATCAATTTCGGCGTGCAAATCACTGTTACGCTCACCAAAGCTGTCGATAAGTACGCCTTTTTCTTTAATCACCAGTTGCCCTTGTGGCAAACTTGCAAAGATTTTGAGCATAATGCTTCGGCACACCTTATCTGACCAAGTCTGGGTTCTTGGTGCGTTGAGGGTTTGTTCTCCATTTACCATAACTACTGTTTACCTTGTGCTGGATGAGAATAAATAGGCATGCCCTTAATAAAAAGCTTGAGCGCTTGCCAGTAAATTCCTACTACTGTTTTTAACGTCATAAAGGGAATATTGATTACTACGCGTTTAAGGTTGTGAGAGTTCAATTCTTTACGGGATAAATTAATATTGGCCACAAAGTGTTTCGTTTTTCGATGACAAGCAAGGCTTAATTTTAGATTTTCAGCAGGTTGCTCAATTTTCCATTTGTATTGCATATCAATAGGGTTGAAGGGCGATACATGAAAAACTTTTTGACTGTCTTTTTGCTCTGATAAATCAACTAAATAACAATGTCTTTCGTTCCATGGCGTATTGCTAACTTCTGCCAGAAGATGACTGTAATAACCACTTTGGTCTTGTAAGTAGTAGAAATTAACTGGACTGAAATACAAACCGAACGTTCGCATTGGGCTGAGTAAATATACCTTTCCTGCGAGCGGTTTACCTGCTAGCTCGGACATTTTCTCGATCACACAGTCTTGTAGCAAGCGTTCTGGGTCACCTAAAAAGTCACTGCGCCTGAATTGGATAGGAGCAAACTTTTTTGTTGAAAACCAGCTGAGTGCCGACACGGTTTCTTCGAGTTTAGTGAGATCTAACCAAAACAAATTAATCCGATAACTAAACCGATGCTGTTTAGGAATAAACCGCGCATGCATGACTTCACCGCTGTATATTGCATCATGCATTACAGCGACACGCCAAATTCAGCACAGACATCTAAGGCACTACGAACCCCATCTTCGTGAAATCCATTGTACCAATACGCCCCACAAAAATGTAAACCGTGTTGGCCTGAAATATGTTTATGCCTAGCTTGAGCAGAAATAGCTTTTTGATCAAATTGCGGATGAGCATAGGAATACTGGCCCAATATTTTGTTCGGATCGATTGCCGCTGCATTATTCAGGGTGACGCAAAAAGTCGTGCTTGATTCTAATCTTTGCAAAATGTTCATGTTGTAACTTAATACGGCGGGCGCACTTTGCTCGTCTTTGTCACCGGTGAGTGAATAGTTCCAGCTAGCCCACGCTAACTTTCGTGTGGGCAACACACTAGTATCGGTGTGCAAAACCACATCGTTTTTGGCATATCGGATACTGCCGAGTATGTCTTGTTGTAATTCACTGGGCTTAGCTAGTAAGCGCAGAGCTTGGTCGCTGTGGCAGGCAAAAATAACCTCGTCAAAATAGTGCTCGACTTGATTCACAGTAACGGTGTAGCCGCTATCGTTAGTGGCGACAGATGTAACGGCGCTATTGAGGAAAATTTTGTCTTCAAAACCTTGAGTCAGTGGCGCAATGTAGCTTCTTGAACCGCCTACAATGCTGTACCACTGTGGCCGATCAGTTATATTCAATAAACCATGGTTATTGAAAAATTTGAGGAAAAACTGAAAAGGAAAGGCTTTGATGTCTTCTAGACTGGTAGACCAAATTGCGGCGCACATGGGCAAGATATAGTTGTAGGCAAAGTCTTCACTGAGTTTGTGCTGCTGAATAAATTCAAACAGGGTCATATCACCATAGTCAGTTGCTTGCGCCGCATTACGTTTACATAATTTGTTAAATTTTAGGATGTCTCGGACAATACGCCAAAACTTGGGTCGTAATACATTTCGACGTTGAGCAAATAAACTATTGAGTGTGTTGCCGTTATATTCCAAGTTTTGGGCGCTGTTTTTTACACTAAAACTCATCTCTGTCGGTTGAGATTTTACCCCTAACTTATCCATTAGCTTGATGAAATTAGGATAGGTCCAATCATTGAATACAATAAAACCTGTATCAATCGCATAGTGCTGGCCATTGATCTCAACGTCTTTGGTTGCAGTATGGCCACCAATGTAGTCATTGGATTCAAATACGCTGATCTCGTGTTCGTGATGCAATAGGTGGGCACAGGTTAAACCTGAAATACCAGAGCCGATAATTGCAATTTTTTTGTCCATCTATTGATTTCCTTAATTATTGTTCTTGTTCTTTCATCTTTTTACACAAAGCCACTTGCCAACTATTTGGCAGCACATGCAAAAAGCGTAGTATCAAACTAAAAAACCATGGAAAATAAATACTACGTTTACGTTTTACTATGCCTTTTAACATGCTTATTGCCGCTTGCTCAGCGCTAATTTTCATCGGCATGTCGAAGTCATTTTTTTCCGTCAGAGGTGTTTCAACAAAGCCAGGAGACACACTTTGCACAAGCACCTGACGGTTAGCTAAATCGACTTCGAGACTTTTTATAAAATAATGCAGGGCTGCCTTACTGGCGCCATAAGCTTGGCTTCGGGTAAAAGGTAATAATCTTGCTGTACTGTCGACGATTACAATTTGATTGCCTGATTTAAGCTCAGGCAATATGGCTTCTACGCAATGAACGATACCAAAGAAATTAGCAGCAAAAACCCGATGAAATAACGCTGATTCAAACCTCTTTACATCCACATACTCACACACACCGGCGTTGAATACATAAATATCAGCCTTGATACTGGCTAATGCATCTTTGCTTTCTTGCAGGTCACTAACGTCAAAGGCAAGGGACTCAATATTTTTATGGGCTGCCAGCTCATCTAATTTGGCTTTGTTGCGTCCACAGGCAATAACGTGGTAGCCGGTGTCGGCAGCCTGTTTTGCCAAGGTTTGCCCGATGCCCGATGTTGCTCCCGTTATTAACATTGTTTTCATAAATATTGCTAGCCGCTTTAAAAGTTCAATTAAGTAAACTGCTTTGTCGCAGCTGTTTTTGATAAATACCTTATACACTTTAATTGAGATCATATTTGCAAAAGAGTTTAATTATTAATAGCGATCCATTCTCATTGAGGTGGCGTAACAGATATCATTAATAAATGAGTAAGCTTTTTACAGATATGAAACCCATAATCCCTTTTTTTCCACTATCAGCGCATGTACTGCCAGGCGGGCGTCTTCAGTTGCGTATTTTCGAACCGCGATATGTTCGGATGGTGAAAGAAGCGTGTGCTAATGACACCGGTATTGGTATATGTATGTTTAATGCCAAAGGTGCTAAGGAGTCTAACGAACACATTTTTCCAATTGGGACATATGCAAAGGTAGTTGACTTTGATTTATTACCTGATGGCATGTTAGGCATCACCGTCGAGGGTAAGCAATGTTTTCAGATTTTATCAGTTGAAACCGAAGCAGACGGCCTTCGGGTGGGGCAAATTGAATGGTTAACAGAATGGACGTTGCCGGAAGACCAACAACTGTTAAGCCCAATCAACGAGCGCCTAGTAGAGATTTTTGAAAAATATCATGAGTTAAAAAATTTATATGAAACCCCTCATTTCGACGATCCTATTTGGGTCATTTACCGCTGGTTAGAGTTAATCCCTGTCAACGCTGAACAAAAGCAACAATTGTTAAAAGATAAAGATTGTATGAAAGCCCTCTCTTTTCTGACACAATTGGTGGAGTGATCCTTTTTTAGTTAACCCCAGTATAAGAGTTAAACATCAACTTTTTGGGTAACTTATGTTAGTCGGAATACCTTTGGAATCTAGGTCCTCTCATTCTGTTAAACCGATAGAATGCGCCGATGAAATGGCTGCATTTTTAAGTGCTGTTGCAGAAAAACGTTGTGAACGCTCGTTTGCCAACGTCTTTAATTATTTTGCTCCTAGGCTGCTGTCGTATTCGTTAAAGCAGATGGGTAACGAAGCCCTCGCAATGGAGTTGGTGCAGGACACAATGGCAAATGTGTGGCAAAAAGCGCATTTGTTTGACGCATCCAAGGGTTCTGCGTCTACGTGGATCTTTACAATAGCCCGAAATATTCGCTTTGATTTACTTCGTAAGTTAAGAAACCGTAAGGAAGATATTTGTGCCGACGACTTGTGGCCAATATTGTGCGAACAGACCGCCGACGTTAATGAAGTGTCTCATGATCACCAAGTAACGATGGACGAGATAGGCATATTGTTTGAATCGCTCCCAGATAAGCAGAAGGCGGTCATTGAAGCGATTTACATAGAAGGCAAGTCGCAACAAGAAGTGGCTGACGAGATGAACATTCCCTTGGGAACGGTGAAATCAAGAACCCGTTTAGCCTTACAAAGATTGAAAGAGATGATTGATACTAATGATTAAGCACCATCCAACCTCGCAACAGTTAAATGCTTTTGTCTCTGGTGTGTGTGAGCCAACTCTAGCGCTAATGATCTCAGCTCATACGGATCTATGTGCAGAGTGCCAAGCTAAGTGTTTGAAATTACAACATGTAGAAACCATTGATGCATTTAGTTCGCCGGTGGCCAGAACACCCGAGCTTGACAAAATGTTTTCTCGCATCACCCAGTTGCCTCAGCAACAAAAAACGCTAACCGCAGACTCACCTTTCGAAGGATCTGGCTTGAGTCATTTCGACATCGAGCTTGAAGGTAAGCGTTTTGTATTGCCCAGGACCTTAAAACGATATGCTAAGCACACAGGTAATTGGTCTCGTTTAGTAGGCAAGTTATGGCAAGCTCCAGTTGATTTAGGGTGTATGGGCAAGGCCAACTTTATATACATGGAGAAGGGAGGCAAGGTTCCAGAGCACACTCATAAAGGTTCAGAGATGACGCTAGTGATCGATGGGCAGTATGGAGATGGCGTTGCCAATTACGATTGCGGCGATTTTACTTTGCTTGATGGTACCCATAATCATTTGCCTCATTCTGAAGCAGACGAAGGTTGTTTAGTGTTTACCATCGTCGATAAGCCGCTGTATTTCACTTCGGGTATAGCCAGACTGTTGAACCCATTCAGTCATTTATTTTTTTAGTAAATGATGAAACAAAAAAACGCGCTTCTGATTAGCGCGTTTTTTTATGCTTCAATTAATTCATAAAATCAGCTGATAAAACTGCTATTGGGGTAGTTTAGCTTCAACGTTTTCATCGCATTCACTTTCAGCTCTTCTAATTTTAATTGGTCGTAACATTCAACCATGATTTCTAATGCTTCTTGTACGTGCGAGGTATCAGAATAATACTCAAGTACGTAACGACCTCTATTAGCGGCGGCCACAAAAGCCTCACGGCGCATATAAAAACGCGCGATGGCAATTTCATACTTCGCTAAGCGGTTTTTAATGTGCAACATTCTTTTTTGCGCATCAGCCGCATATTTACTTTCAGGGTATTTTTCAATCAAGCGTCTGAAATCTTCAAAGGCCTCTCTTGATTTACTTGGATCTCTGTCAGAGCGGTCAATTCCAACAAGCTCTTGAAACAAGTTTTTATCCGCCTCCATGTTAGTTAATCCGCGCATATAAATTGCGTAATCAACATCTGAATGATTGGGATTTAAGCGGGTGAAACGATCAATAGTGGCAATGGCCTCTTGGGTCTTGCCCGATTTGTAATAGCTATAAATCAAATCAAGTTGTACTTGGTGTGAGAACGGGCCAAAAGGGTATTTAGAATCAAGTGCACTCAGTGTTGCAGTCGCAGCATTAAAATTGCCTAATTTCATTTTTTCTTTGGCATCTTGATACAGAGCTTGTTCGCCGCGATTGCCAATAACAATATCTTGATCATCAGGAGATGAAGAACAACCTGCCATTAAAGCAAGCATGCCTCCCAGTATTAATGTATTTATTCGTGAACTATTGGTCATATTGTCTCTAATTACTCTTATTTATATAGGTGATACTTGATATGCCATTCATTGAGTATCAAAAATCCGTTAGAATAGACGTTTATCGATCATTGTTGCGCATTCTACCCCAGCACTTTGGGCTATGCACATATAAATCGTCATGTAACCTTATTGGATCCTTATTGTATGTCTACCCACAGTGAAAAAATTCATTTGCAAGCAAGTGTACCGCAAGATTTATTCGGCAAACGCTTAGATCAAGCTTTAGCCGAAATGTTCCCTGATTATTCACGTTCTCGCTTAAAAGAATGGATTTTAAGTGATTGCGTTAAAGTAAACGAGCAAATAGCCAATACGCCACGTGAAAAATTAGTGGGAGAAGAGCTCGTTGAGATCAATGCAGTAATAGAAGTTCAAGTTCGTCATGAAGGACAAAATATCAAACTTGATATCGTCTATGAAGACGATGATATTCTGGTGATTAACAAACCGGCTAATTTAGTTGTTCATCCGGGCGCGGGGAATTCTAGCGGCACAATATTAAATGCCTTGTTAAACCATGCACCTCAAATCGCTAATGTGCCACGAGCAGGTATTGTGCATCGATTAGACAAAGACACCACGGGGTTAATGGTGGTAGCTAAAAATATCATAGCGCAAACTCATTTAGTTGAGCAGCTTCAAGCCAGAGAAGTCAGTCGCGAATACGAAGCCATTGTGTATGGCACTATGGTTGCTGGTGGAACGGTTGATGCCCCCATTGGCAGACACCCGACAAAACGAGTGAACATGGCCGTGATTGAATCTGGTAAACCAGCGGTGACTCACTATCGAGTGAAAGAGAAGTTCCGTGCTCACACCTATGTAAGATTAAAATTAGAATCGGGTCGTACCCATCAAATTCGCGTACACATGTCGCATATTCGTTATCCATTAGTGGGTGATATTAGCTATGGTGGCAGACCACGTCCGCCAAAATCAGCTAGTCCAGAATTTATCGAAACACTGAGAGCTTTTCGTCGTCAAGCCCTACATGCTGTCCAATTAGAGTTAGTGCATCCTGTGACGGGTGATTGGATGAGCTGGCAGGCGCCTTTACCAGATGATTTTGTGCATTTGCTATCAGTCATTCGTGAAGACAAAACCATTAACGGCAGTGGAGATGTATAAGCTTGGCCTTGCCAAATTTTATTAAACCTGATTGGAAGGTACCACCTCATATTGTGGCCTACACCAGTTGCCGTGGAGGAGGGGAATCATCCCCTCCTTTCGACTCGTTAAATGTGGCGCAGCACGTTGGCGATGACCCACAAGTAGTTGAACAAAATCGCAGCAAACTACCTAATTTTCAGCACTATCATTGGCTCAACCAAATACACAGTGATATCTGTCTTGAATTACCCCATGAACATTCCGCCAGTGCAGATGCTAAGTTACCTGGCGCTGACGCGTGTT
Source organism: Flavobacterium sp. W21_SRS_FM6 (assembly GCF_052119645.1). NCBI lineage: Bacteria > Pseudomonadati > Bacteroidota > Flavobacteriia > Flavobacteriales > Flavobacteriaceae > Flavobacterium > Flavobacterium sp. W21_SRS_FM6. Next base: position 9,175 of record NZ_JBGQOM010000002.1, on the reverse strand, counting down.
TTACGTCACACAAAAATCAGGTTTGTGCCGTTATGACAGCTGATTGTTTACCGCTGTTGCTATGCAATGCCCAAGGTACAAAAGTTGCCGCTGTGCATGCTGGCTGGCGGGGATTAGCTAATAATATCATTGAAAAAACCATCGACAAATTAGCCTGTGATACCTCGTCTATGTTTGCTTGGCTCGGCCCTGCTATTAGTCAACAATATTTTGAAGTGGGCGCAGATGTGAAACACAGCTTTGCTGATTTTCCAGAAGCATTCATGCCCTCGTCAAATTATTCAGCTAACCAAGCTAAGTACTTAGCAGATTTGTATGCCATCGCCCGAGCAAAGTTAGTCGCGATGGGGTTACACAATATCAGTGGTGGAGAGTATTGTACGTATGAGCAAGCTGATTTGTTTTTCTCTCATCGCCGTGCGACTCACCAAGGCTTAAGCACTACAGGCAGAATAGTGACTTCCATCTACATATCCTAAACATGAATGCCTAGCGAGCGGTGTGCTCGCACAACGCTCCTTGTTTGATTAAGATCAAACTCCCTTGTTATTTTGTGTTTCTCACCCTTCTATCTTGTATAACCTTACTTGAAATGTGGTCATTTTATACCCATAACTAGAACAACTTAGTTTTAATGGTCATTCGACCAGGGTTTACCCGCATTTGGAGTCCTAATATGCAATTAGACCGTTTTACCAGTAAATTACAAATGGCCCTTTCTGAGGCACAATCTTTAGCTTTAGGCCGAGATCATCAGTATATCGAACCGGTGCATCTACTGAGCGCGTTGTTAAATCAGCAGGGCGGTTCGGTTCGTTCTTTGTTTGACCAAGCTCAGCTAAATGTAAATGGCTTACGTTCTGCCTTAGCTGAAGCTTTAGACAAGGTGCCCCGTGTTGATGGCGTGGGCGGCGATGTACAATTAAGCAAAGACACCGTGGTACTGCTTAATTTAAGTGACAAAATTGCGCAAAAGCGCAAAGACCAGTACATCACCTCAGAAATTTTTGTGCTTGCCGCTTTGCAAGATAAAGGACGTTTAGGCGACATACTCAAACAATTTGGCGCTGACCAAGACAAAATCGAAAAAGCCATTGAAAAAATGCGTGGTGGTCAAAAAGTGACCGATCAAAACGCCGAAGATGTCCGTCAAGCGCTGGATAAATTCACCACAGACTTAACCGAACGAGCTGAGCAGGGCAAACTCGACCCAGTCATCGGCCGCGATGATGAAATACGTCGCACTATCCAGGTATTGCAACGCCGGACAAAAAACAACCCGGTCTTAATTGGCGAACCTGGTGTGGGTAAAACAGCCATTGCCGAAGGCTTAGCCCAGCGTATTATCAATGGTGAAGTACCTGAAGGACTTAAGAATAAACGAGTGTTGTCTTTAGATATGGGCTCCTTAATCGCGGGCGCGAAATTTCGCGGGGAATTTGAAGAACGACTCAAAGCAGTGCTTAATGAATTGGCTAAAGAAGAGGGTCGAGTCATCCTGTTTATCGACGAATTGCACACCATGGTGGGTGCTGGCAAAGGTGAAGGTGCCATGGATGCAGGCAATATGCTCAAGCCCGCGTTAGCAAGGGGCGAACTGCATTGTGTAGGTGCCACAACGCTAAATGAATACCGCCAATATATCGAAAAAGATGCGGCCTTAGAGCGCCGATTCCAAAAAGTATTGGTCGAACAGCCCAGTGTAGAAGACACCATCGCAATATTACGAGGTTTAAAAGAGCGTTATGAGCTTCACCATTCGGTAGAAATTACTGATCCTGCTATTGTTGCCGCAGCGTCCCTATCACACCGCTACATCAGTGATCGTCAGTTACCGGATAAAGCCATCGATTTAATCGATGAAGCCGCTTCGAGTATTCGCTTGCAGATGGACTCTAAACCGGAAGAAATGGATAAGTTAGAAAGACGTATTATCCAGCTCAAACTAGAAGAACAAGCGCTGTCTAAAGAAAAAGACGAGGCCAGTCATAAACGACTAGAGTTAATTGAAATTGAACGTGAGCAAGCAGAGCATAAATTTTCAGATCTAGAAACCGTTTGGTTATCTGAAAAACAAGCCATGCAAGGCACACAAAACATTCGTTCCGAATTAGAGCAAGCAAAACTGGACTTAGAGATTGCCCGTCGAGCCTCTGACCTTAGTCGCATGTCTGAACTACAATATGGCCGAATTCCTGAACTTGAAAGCAAATTAGAACTCGCCAGCGAAACCGAAAACGTTGAGACCACTTTATTAAAAAATAAAGTGACTGAAAACGAGATTGCCGATGTGTTATCCCGATGGACCGGCATTCCCGTATCCAAAATGCTAGAAGGCGAAAAAGAAAAACTGCTGTCTATGGAGAGCGCGCTACACAAACGAGTAGTAGGCCAAGCTGAGGCTGTAAACGCGGTGTCCAATGCCATCAGACGTTCTCGCGCTGGCCTCTCTGATCCTAATCGTCCCATTGGTTCTTTTTTGTTTTTAGGGCCAACAGGAGTGGGTAAAACAGAATTATGTAAAACCTTAGCTGGCTTTTTGTTTGATACCGAAGATGCCATGATACGCATCGATATGTCAGAGTTTATGGAAAAACACTCTGTCGCTCGTATGGTAGGTGCCCCTCCTGGCTACGTTGGTTACGAAGAAGGCGGCTATTTAACCGAAGCGGTACGCCGTAAACCCTATTCAGTGATTTTGCTTGATGAGGTAGAAAAAGCCCATCCCGATGTATTTAATATACTGTTGCAAGTGCTTGATGATGGCCGTTTAACCGATGGACAAGGCCGTACGGTTGATTTTAAAAATACCGTGATCATCATGACCTCGAATCTGGGCTCTGATATTATTCAAGAATCTAATCGCACCAATAACTACGAGCAAATGAAAGCTTTAGTGATGGGCGAAGTAGGGCAGCACTTTAGACCCGAATTTTTAAATCGAATCGATGATGCCGTGGTGTTCCATCCACTCGGCCGTGAACAAATTAAATCCATTGCTAAAATTCAATTGTTGTCACTACGTGAACGACTTGCGGTTAAAGGATTTAAGTTGGAACTCAGTCACGCGGCTCTTGATAAACTCGCAGAGGCCGGTTTTGATCCAGTATTTGGAGCCAGACCCTTAAAACGTGCCATCCAAACTGAAATTGAAAACCCCTTAGCGCAAATGCTATTAGGCGGCACCCTAGGTGTTGATGGAGTGGTTAAAATTGATGTAAAAGACCAGCAGTTCACGATTATTTAGTGAGTTAATGTGTCCCATTTAGCATGGTTAAACGGGACACATTTAAAGCGGGTTTATTAACTGCACTATTTGATACTATCGAGTAAAGCCTGTGCTTTAGGGCGATTGTAAAAAGGGCGTTGAACATTAACAGCCATAGTCAGTTCATTTTTAGCTTCTTCCAGTCGCCCTAATTTAATTAGGGTATAACCGATGTGGTATCTAATTTCAGGACTGTTTGCATCACGGGCGTAGGCTTTACGCAATAAGCCTAATCCTTCTTCGTACCAGCCTTGCAGGCTTAATACCCATCCGTAAGTATCGAGGATTTTGGCGTTGTTTTCATTTAATGCAAAGGCCTGTTCAATGTAGCTCGCGCTTTGCTGCAGGTCATCTTCTAGGCTCATGATGGCGAGCTTATTGTATATTTCTGCCTTGTTAATTTGTACTTCTGCTTCCAGAAGTGCTTTATATAAAGCTGAGGCCTGGGCAAAGTCTTGCTGTATGTAATAAAACTGCGCCAGTAAATTTTTTGCCAAGATGTTATTCGGGTTGACCTCAAGCAATTTTCTCGCTTGTTTCACAAAGTCTGTCTCTTGGCTTCCACGTATACTCATGTCATACAAGATAATTAAGGCTTGATGAAAATTAGGATCAAGACCTAACGCTGTTTTTAAATATTTAACAGCATTTGATTCGCTTTTAAGCGCATTAGCATACAGTGCTTTAATCAACCAAAAGTTAGGATTTTGCTGATTAGTCGATTCAATACGGCTAATAATGGCTGCGGCTTCATCAAGCTGAGAAGACTCGATCAATAGCTTCACTTTATCTAGAGTGATGTAGGTATTGTTGGGCGCTAATGTTTCAGCGCTAGTGAGTGAGCGAATTGCGCCAGTGTAATCCTTAATGGCTCTTTGCAATTGGCTAGTGAGTATCAATGACTCAAGGGGTAAATCACTAAACAGACTGACCCGTTTTAATATTTCATCAAGCTCAGTAAAGCGTTTTAAAGGCAGTAAAATTTGTGCTTTTTGCAGTTGATATTCAGCGTTATCAAAGTTTTCTGCTAACAAGCGATCAACATGATACAACGCACTTTCATAGTTACCCATACGCATATAAATAGTAGCCAACTGACTTTTTGCGTACTGATCGCGAGGGTTTAATACAATTATGTCGCTATACAGCGCAATGGCGTTATCTAACTGACCATCAGCCACTAAATTATGGGCTTTTAACGTTAGAACTTGCAGGTGAGTAGGTGATACCGCTAGTAAGCTTTCAATTAAGTTATTTGATTTAGTTAATTCGCCCTGGCGACTATAAATTGACGCTAAATTAAATTTTGCTGGAAACAAATTAGGCTCAAGACTCAAGGTTTTTTCAATTAAGACGATGGCCTCATCAAGCTTGTTTAAGCGAATAAGAATACCCGCTTTCAAATTAAGAAAGTTAGCGTCGTTTGGGTACAACTTGATTAAGGCATTGGCACCGTCGAGGGCTTTTTCTTTTTTATTCCCTTGTAAGTTCAGCATACTGTAGGTGAACAAATACGTTGGATTTTTGATGTTCTGTGCTAAACCCTTATCTAAGATAGCCAAGGCTTCTTCTTGTTTGCCCCGCACCATCATCAGTTTAATTTTAAATAATTGCAGGCGAGAGTCATTAGGGTAAAGCGGTTCAAGCTCATCTAATAAACTTTGTGCTTTAAAGGCACGGTTAGAGTTAATAAATAACTCGCCAAGTAAAAGTGCTGAGTCTAAGTTTTCAAGTAACTTACTTTGATACTTTTCTAACAACAATAAGGCCTGTTTGTTTTGCTGCGTTGCCATGTAAGTGCGACTGAGCAAAATAACGGCTTGCATGTCATTCGGGTTTTTAGTTAGGTATTTTGCAAAATCTTTAGACGCTTGTTCGGTATTACCATTAAAAAAGGCGGTTAATCCGCTAATATAAAGCAGCTCTGGTTGCGCGGCGATAACATCAGGTCCCAGGCTAGATAGTATGTTATTTAGCCGGTCTAAACGCTCATTATTTACCGGTTTGCTTTTGTCTTTACTGTCTAACCAGCTACTTAACAATATTGCCAATGGATCATCAGGGGTTTTTTCGATAATTTCATTTACGAAGGTTCGAGCCCCATCAAAGTCATTACTTTCTAAATATAAATCGGCCAAACTACGCAAGGTCAGTGGATCATTGCTGTTTAATTTGAGCGCTTGTTGTAATTCATCTATCGCTAGGTCGATGTTACCCATCGCGCGCGATAATTGGCCTTTTTGTCGCCAGGTTGTGGCTTCAGTGCGTGAAATAGCCATGGACTGGTTAATAAAACCTTCGGCAGCCTTATAGTTTTTTTGAAACAAGGCAATCGCGGCTAAACCATTTAATGACATGGTGCTGTTAGCATCTAAAGCTAATGCGTCGTTGTAAGTTGTTGTTGCACAATCATATTGCTTTAACCTGACACAGGCAGTGGCTCGAATAAGTAACCACTTTACTTTTTGTTCTAGAATAAGCTTATCGGTGTAATTGAGATCCAAAATCTCTTGGTATTTATTTTGAAAGAGCAGGGCATTGCCCAAAGGCTCAGCAATAATATTAATATCAGCCCCTTGTTGTAAGGCCTCGTTAAATTCAACTTCAGCCGCTGTTAAATAGCCGTTAATTAACAATATTTGCCCCATTAGTATTTTAGCGGCTAAATTGTCGGGGTCTTGTTGCAGGCTATTTTTTAAATGAATAAACGCTTCATCGTATTTTTTTGCATTATAAGAGGTTAAGGCTTTTTCGTAGTCTCCCAACGAGCTAGCTAACGCGTTAGATTGGCTGAATATAAGAATAAAGAATAAAGCAATGAGTTTTAGTGGCATAAAAAATAACTTCAGTTTTACGAGTAAATATAACAAGAGTTTGAACAAAAAAGGTGGCATAAGCCACCTTTTTTAGTTTGTAAAATAATTTGCTTATTAGGCTTTGCGTCTACGCCATGCCATTAAACCGCCGCCTAAAATAAGTAAGGCGAAAGAGCTAGGGGCATTTACATCTGTTGGTGGTTTGGTACCTGTGTCTGGAACCTTAGTAAATCCAACACTTGCAAGTTTAAATGAATCGTTGCCTAAGCTCCCGTCGTCACCTAAGTCTCCGAACACTGTGTTATACGCTCCAATCAACCAATATTGCGCTGGACCTATAGCGGCGAAATCTGACACATAAGTACTTCCATAAGGAGTTTCACAATTTATAACCTGGAATGAGTTGCTAGCAACACTGCCATTGGCTATATCTTGCCAGTTTTGCTGACCGCTCACTAATCCACTAATGTCGTTTAGACCGGCTACTGAGACCTGAGTCTTATCCACACCGCCTTTACCTAACCATGAAAATGTAGCACCGTCTAAAGTGACAGCTTCAGAAAACGATAACAATATCATATCGTAATCCGTATAATGTCCGGAGTAATTATCGACTCCATGAGAATAATCGCCAGAACCGCTATTTGTTTCGTATGAATTTAGAACACCTAGACCTTTGTCAGTGCCTTCAGAGTTCAAATAATCTTTTATAGTTGCAGTTTTAACTAAATCTTCTTTTGGAGCATCTAGATCTATTTGAGACCAAGCACTTACTTGTATACCAACTCCGTCGACATGCACAGAGCTTAATGAACCATCGGTTCCCTCATCTACTTTAAGGCCAGTTGATTTTTCGTATATGTCATAATTAAAATTGTTTTCAAATGAATCGCAAAAGGTTGACGTGCTTGAACCGCCACCAGTTGAACCGCCACCAGTTGAACCGCCACCAGTTGAACCTCCACCAGTTGAACCTCCACCAGAATGGCACCCTGAACTATACCACTTGCTGTAAGTTTTTCCTGTCGCATAAGCATTGCTAGCAACGCATGAAACGATTATGGTCAGAGCAAGTATTTTTTTATTACTGAATAACTTCATTTTATTCTATCCTACGGCAAATTACTAAGGCTCGTTAAGCATAAACTGTGCCTGAAATTTTATTGTGTTATAAATCAGGCGGATACGCCGTGAAACTAGTTGATGACTAAAGTTAGTGTAAATTTAACTGACAGTCAGTTTAGGGAGTTGCAAGCTATTAACTACATTCTCCCTTTTTAAATAAATGGTTTAAAGATGTATTTTTATAGATAGGTATAATTTTTGATTTTTAATGAGCAGGCACAGCACCGGAGACTTTCTTTATCCAGGTCGCTTTATATTTTAATTGGCTGTGATATCTTGCTAGCACTATTTTTTGGAGTAACTAAATGTCTGAACAAAAACGTAGGGGCATCTACCTTCTACCTAATTTATTAACTACTGCTGGATTGTTTTCTGGTTTTTTTGCCGTTGTATCTTCGATGAACGGTCGTTTTGAAGCGGCCGCAGTCGCCATCTTTATAGCGATGATTTTTGACGGCCTTGATGGACGTGTAGCGCGAATGACAAATACCCAAAGTGCCTTTGGTGCCGAATACGACTCAATGGCGGATATGGTGTCCTTTGGGATGGCCCCCGCATTAATAGCTTACAACTGGGGCTTAAGCGACCTTGGTAAAATAGGTTGGTTGGCTGCTTTTATCTATGTTGCGGGTGCAGCACTAAGGTTAGCAAGGTTCAATACCCAACTAGGCACTGCCGATAAACGTTACTTCCAAGGCTTAGCCAGCCCCGCAGCCGCCGCTTTAGTTGCAGGCTTAGTGTGGGTGGGCGTTGAATATAATGTACAAGGCAGTGATATTGGCATCGTTGTTGCCATTCTAACAGGCTTGTCAGGTTTATTGATGGTCAGCAACTTTAAATACAACTCTTTTAAAGAACTTAACTTACATGGCAAAGTCCCTTTTGTTGCCTTATTGGTCATCTTATTAATATTTGTTGTAGTAGCGACCGAACCGGCTTTGGTGTTGTTTATTGCTTTTGCTTTGTATGCATTAGCAGGCCCAGTGAATACCTTTAGAAGTGTCGATAAAGTGCGTCTAGAGCACGTGTTAGGCGATCCAGAGGAAGAGGATGCTGACTTTGGGCGTGAAGAGACAAAAGATAAAGCTAGCGATGCGGTCAATCAAGAAGTGAAATAGTCGCTACGTTCGCTGGGCAATATTTAATTAAGGCAGGTAATTCTGCCTTTTTCTATTTTAAGCGTTGTAAGGTAGCCAAATTTCACCATCTTGCTGAAATAATAACCACTTAAACAGGTATTTCAAAAAAGGTGTTGCAAGTCGAAACGGGATCTCTATAATGCGCCTCCTCGCTTCGGGACAGACTTTAAAAGGCTGAAACGACACAGGCTTTGGCCAGTGAGCGAGACTCTTCGGAGTCAAGCAGTTAGCGGGTTGTAAGGAAGGGTTTTAAAAATTAATTTAAAAACTTTCTTGACAACGAAAACGGATAGCGTAATATGCGCCTCCCGCTTGAGAGGGTCTTCGGACAGCATCTTAAAGCAGAAAAAGATTTACTAGGCGGTCATCAAATAGGATGGTCACCCAGTACAAGCGTTATTTCAGAAATAAGTGTTCGTTACGTTCACGCATTTCTCTTCGATAATGTTGTACTAAATGCTCTTTAACAATTAATAACAAGACAATCTGTGTGGGCACTCACTTGATGAGTGTCTACCAAAAAAAATTCATGTTTTATATATTTCAATTGAAGAGTTTGATCATGGCTCAGATTGAACGCTGGCGGCAGGCCTAACACATGCAAGTCGAACGGTAGCACAAAGAAGCTTGCTTCTTGGGTGACGAGTGGCGGACGGGTGAGTAATGCTTAGGAACATGCCTTTGTGTGGGGGATAACTATTGGAAACGATAGCTAATACCGCATAACGTCTACGGACCAAAGGGGGCTTCGGCTCTCGCGCAAAGAGTGGCCTAAGCGAGATTAGCTTGTTGGTGAGGTAAAGGCTCACCAAGGCGACGATCTCTAG